>CAMCRV010000001.1 GCA_945877365.1 uncultured Clostridia bacterium
ATGAACACTAGAACCTGAATCTAGCGAGTCTACCAATTCCACCACTCGCCCATATTATGTAAGAAAAAAGAGACTGGTGGGCGAGGCGGGACTTGAACCCGCACGTCCGCAATGAACACTAGAACCTGAATCTAGCGAGTCTACCAATTCCACCACTCGCCCATCTCTATTCTCTTAACCGGCTGAGCTTCCGCTCAACGCTTGAACATAATAGCATGGGCTGCAAAATTTGTCAATACTTTTTTTCAAAAGAATAAACAGGAAGGCAGGCTGGAAACAGAAGCGCAGAGGTCAGCAGCATCCTGAAGCAAGCCGTTTCCCATATCTGTACGGAAAAGCTGATATTTCCGGTAATCGCACTGTATAAAGCCAATTACAGCCTTCTGGAACTGAAGCTGTTTTGGAATCCGGGCTGCGCTTGTCGCAATGCGAATAAAAAGCCCATCCGATGGATGGGCTTTTGGCGGAGTGAGAGGGATTTGAACCCTCGCGCGGCTTTTGACCGCCTACTCCCTTAGCAGGGGAGCCCCTTCGGCCTCTTGGGTATCACTCCGAATAAAAACAATATTTGATTGCCAAAGTATTCTAGCATAGAGTGCATCTTTTGTCAAGCATCATTTCAGCGGTTTTCCCAAAACCCTTGACTTTGGAAAAATTCAATGGTATAGTTTAGAAAGATTTGGAGAGATGTCCGAGTGGTTTAAGGAGCCAGTCTTGAAAACTGGTGACAGGGCAACCTGCCGTGGGTTCGAATCCCACTCTCTCCGCCAGACCCCCATCCCAAGGATGGGGGTTTTTCTTCTCCCGATTCTTGTGATACAGTCACGAAGCATTTGAAAGGCGGCGGTAAGCTATGGATAAGAAAACGGTTTCCCAGTCCAGAACGGAGCAGGTTCAGATTCTTACGCAGGGAAATCTGAACGGGTACAAGCGCCTGTTCGGCGGCAAGCTGATGGAATGGATTGATATTGTCGCAGCTGTGACTGCAAGAAGACACTGCGGAATGAATGTTACAACAGCTGCTATTGACTCTCTGGAATTTACGGATGCTGCCTATGCCAATGATACCATTGTCCTGGTGGGAACCGTTACCTATGTGGGCAGGACATCCATGGAAATCTGTGTAAAAACCTATATCGAGGCTTTAAATGGGGAGAGGAAACTCATCAACAGCGCCTATGTCATCATGGTCGCCCTGGATGAAAATGAGCGCCCGGCTGAAGTTCCGGGGCTGATCTGCGAAACAGAAGAAGAAAAATGTCAGTTTCGTCAGGGCGAGGAACGCAATGCAGCCAGAAAACGCCGCAGACAGACAGATCCCTGCAGGGATTGCAGGCAATAACTCAGCACTTCCCTGCCCCGGATACCTTCTATGGGATGCTGCAAGTGCTGTACTTGTTGACAAATGTCTTTAGCTGGTATACAATGGGTGCCAGAATTCTACAATGAGGTGAGACCATGCATACAGAGACTTTATGTATTCAGGCCGGATATACCCCCGGAAACGGCGAACCCCGGCAAATCCCCATCTATCAGAGCACAACATTCAAGTACAGTACCTCTGAGGATATGGGAAAGCTGTTCGATCTGGAGGCAGAGGGATATTTTTATTCCCGTCTGGCCAATCCTACCTGCGATGCGGTTGCCGCAAAAATCTGCGCGCTGGAGGGCGGAACGGCTGCCATGCTCACCGGATCCGGCCAGTCTGCAACCTTTCTTTCTCTGTTTAATATTGCAGGCTGCGGCGACCATATTGTGGTCAGTTCCGCAATTTACGGCGGTACCTATAACCTGATCTCTGTAACCATGAAGCGGATGGGCCTGGAAGCCACCTTTGTAGATCCCGACTGCACGGAAGCGGAGCTGAATGCCGCATTCCGCTCCAACACCAAGGCCCTGTTCGGCGAGACCATTGCCAACCCTGCTCTTACGGTGCTGGACATTGAGAAGTTTGCCAAAGCCGCTCACGCACATGGTGTTCCGCTGATTGTGGACAATACCTTTGCTACTCCTGTAAACTGCCGTCCCTTTGAATGGGGCGCGGATATCGTCATTCACTCCACCACCAAGTATATGGATGGCCATGCTTCCGCTATCGGCGGCGTGATTGTGGACGGGGGCAAGTTTGACTGGACAAAGTACCCCGATAAATTCCCTGGGCTGTGCACACCGGATGACAGCTACCATGGTGTTACCTATACGGAACGGTTCGGAATCCAGGGCGCCTATATCAACAAATGTGTTGCACAGCTGATGCGTGACTTCGGCTGCGTTCAGTCCCCCCAGAGTGCTTATCTGCTGAATCTGGGTCTGGAAAGCCTTCCTCTTCGGATGAAGCAGCACTGCTCCAATGCGCTTACCATCGCCCGCTTCCTGAAGGGGCACGAAAAAGTTCGCTGGGTGAAATATTGCGGCCTTGAGGGTGACAAGCATTATGAGATTGCCCGGAAATACCTGCCCAACGGTTCCTGCGGCGTGGTTTCCTTCGGCCTGTACGGCGGTCGCAAGGCCGCGGAAGTCTTCATGAAGCATCTGAAGCTGGGCTCCATTGAGACCCATGTGGCAGATTCCAGAACCTGCTGCCTGCATCCTGCCTCCTCGACACATCGCCAGATGACCGATGCTGAACTGGACGCTGCGGGAATTGGCTCTGATCTGATCCGCCTCAGCTGCGGTCTGGAAAATGTGCAGGATCTTCTGGAGGACCTTGCCCAGGCATTGAATCACGCATAATTGGGGGGATTGTCTTGCCCATTCAGATACCCAATGATCTGCCGGCAGCAGGTGTGCTGCAGCAGGAAAATATTTTTGTAATGACCCAGAAACGGGCGGAATCTCAGGAGATCCGACCTCTGGAGATCGTTCTGCTGAATCTGATGCCCACAAAAATTGTCACAGAGACACAGCTGAGCCGGGTTTTGGGGAACACACCACTTCAGGTTCATCTGGAGCTGATGATGGTTTCCTCTCACAAGCCCAAAAACACCCCTCAGGAACATTTGCTGAATTTTTACAAAACCTTCGATGAGCTTAAGGATCGGAAATTCGACGGCATGGTCATCACCGGCGCTCCGGTAGAGCTGATGGAGTTTGAGGAAGTGAACTACTGGGAAGAGCTATGCCGGATCATGGAATGGAGCAAAACCCATGTTCATTCCACCCTTCACATCTGCTGGGGCGCACAGGCTGCCCTGTATTACCACTATGGGATTCAGAAGCGGCTGCTGCCGAAAAAACTCTTTGGCGTATTCTTGCACCATGCCGACTACAAGCGGGCAATCCTGCTGCGGGGCTTTGACGATCAGTTTTGGGTTCCCCACTCCCGTCATACCACAGTAGACCGGGCGGATCTGGAAAAGATTCCCGGCATGAAGATTCTTGCATCTTCCGAAGAAGCTGGTGTTTACGCCATGATGACGGATAAAGGGCGGCAGATCTTCATTACAGGCCATTCGGAATACGACGGCGACACATTGGCCAGAGAGTACCTCAGGGACAAGAATGCCGGACTGCCCATTGAGCTCCCCAGGAACTATTATCCCGATGATGATGACACCCGGGAACCGCTGGTTCGCTGGAGAAGCCACGGGAACCTTCTGTTCAGCAACTGGCTGAACTATTTCGTATACCAGACAACGCCCTACGATATTATGTCGGTAGGCGAAGCCCGGACAGATGACTGAGAAAAACCCGCAGGAGCGGAGCGAGGATTCTTCTCATCCTGGCAGAAGCAGGATGTTGTTCCCGGGAGAGTATTATTCCAGGAGAAAACCATGATAAAAGCAGTTTTATTTGATTTGGACGGAACCCTGCTCCCCATGGATCAGGATCTGTTTGTGAAGGCGTATATTTCCACAATGGCAGCGCATCTGCTGCCCCATGGATATGAGTCCAAAGCCCTGATTCAGGCGCTTTCTATGGGCACAGAGGCAATGTACGGCAATGACGGCTCGAAAACAAATGAGGAATGCTTCTGGGATGCATTCAATCAGGTGTTTCAACAGGATTGCCGGAAGGATATGCCTGTGTTTGATGAATATTACCGCACGGGCTTTCAGATGGTGAAGGAGAAATGCGGCTTCGCACCGGAGGCATCTTCTGTACTTCAGGCAGTGAAGAAGAAGGGACTCCTGCCGGTTCTGGCTACCAATCCGCTGTTTCCGGCTATCGCAACCCACAGCCGGGTCCGCTGGGCAGGACTGCAGCCGGAGGACTTTTTCCATATTACCACCTATGAAAATTCTCATTTCTGTAAGCCCACTGCTGCCTATTATCGGGAAATTCTGGATTATCTGAGTCTTTCTCCGGAATCGTGCCTGATGGTGGGCAATGATGCAGCCGAGGATCTGGCAGCGATGGAGGTGGGTATTTCCTGCTTTCTGCTGACCGACTGCCTGATCAACCGAAATGGACGGGATACCCATGATGTCCCTCAGGGAAGCTTTTCCCAGCTTATGGCCTTTATTGAAAATCTTTAATGTACCATTCCGATTTTGGAGGATAAAATCATGAACAAGGTTTATATTCCCCATGGCTATACCGCAAGCCTGGATGCTTATGACACCCAGCGTGCCATTGCCTATATCAAGGAAACCTTCCAGCAGGAGTTTTCCAGGGCGCTGAATCTGAAGCGTGTTTCCGCTCCCCTGTTTGTTACGGAGAATTCCGGCCTGAATGATAATCTGAACGGCTATGAGCGTCCGGTATCCTTTGATATTCCTGCTGTGGGCGCGGATGCCCAGGTTGTACACTCTCTGGCAAAATGGAAGCGTCTGGCTCTGAAGCGGTACAATTTCACCATCGGCAACGGGCTGTACACTGATATGAATGCAATCCGCCGGGATGAGGAGCTGGACAATGTCCACTCCATCTATGTGGACCAGTGGGACTGGGAGAAGGTCATTACCCGGGAAAACAGGAATTCCGAGTATCTGAAGCTCATTGTCTGTGCCATTGTCCGGGCTATCTGTGATACCAACGACAGGCTTCATGTCCGGTTCCCCCAGCTTCATACGCAGCTTCAGCGGGAGGTATCTTTTATCACTTCTCAGGCTCTGGAGGATATGTATCCGGAACTGGAAACCGGTTCCCAGCGGGAGAATGCCTATGTAAAGGAACACAGAACGGCCTGCATCATGCAGATTGGCGGAAAACTTCGATCCGGCAAGCCCCATGACGGCCGTGCTCCGGACTATGATGACTGGAACCTCAACTGCGACATCTTTTTCTGGGATGATGTGCTGGATCGGGCTTTGGAGATTTCCTCCATGGGTATTCGCGTGGATGCTGCGGCTCTGGATCGTCAGCTGACGGAGTCCGGCTGTGACGACCGCAGGCAGCTCCCCTTCCACCAGATGCTCCTGAAGGATGAGCTTCCCCTGACCATTGGCGGCGGCATCGGACAGTCCCGTCTGGCTATGCTGATGATGGGATGCTGTCATATCGGTGAGGTGCAGTCCAGCGTATGGGACAGGCAGACAGTGGATGCGTGTGAAAAGGCGGGGGTTCGGCTTCTGTAAGCCAGTCCCCCACCGATGAAAATATTTTGAAATATGTAAAATTCAGGGTTGACAAATCCGGCTTCTTGATGTATCATATCCCAGTCGGCATGAGCAATCCGCATGGAGAAGTCGCGTAGCTGGCCGAGCGCGCACGATTGGAAATCGTGTATACCCCAAAAGGGTATCGAGGGTTCAAATCCCTCCTTCTCCGCCATAAAGCCACCGAAATTCCGTTGGAGTTTCGGTGGCTTTCTTTTTCTCTTGATTTTTAAAAAGTCTTGGTATTGGCAGTGATCAAAGGGAAAACTGTACCTGCTCTGGCTCCTCTTCCATGGATACAATGGGAAAACCGGCTGTCTCCGGGATTCCGTTTTTACCGATGCGATAATCGATTCCGGCCTTTGCCGCCTGTGATATCTGAAAACGCCGCGGGATTCTGTACAGCTTGCCATCCTTCATGAATCTGGCACCGGTCTGGTGAAAGCAAAACGGGATTTCCTTTTCTACGCATTGTCTTCGCAGATCCAGAATCCACTCATAGTGGCAGGGGCGTGCCTCCAGGCCGGATTCGCCGCTGGCAGATACTTCTTCTATACTGCTGTCAAGATATGGAGAAATATCTATCTGTTCCAATAGAGGGGCTGCAATAATGGAACGATGGCAGATGGGAAGCTCCCGGAAGATGGGGAGCCGAAAATCTGCCCGATCCTGATTCTCCACGGTACAGCCGATCATCACATTTTCATATCCGTCGCCCCAATCCGGCGGAAGGCATTTTTCCAGCCTGTCAATTCGTTTCGTGAAAAAGTAAAACAGGCAGTCGCTGCGGGAACGGATCATTTTCCAGCATTCCAACCGCCATGGATCTGCATCCTCCAGAAGAAAGTCTGAAGTAAAGCAGGTAAAAACAATTTTCCCGGAGGGAATTTTATAGCTGCCGTTCCGCTTTTTCTCAATGGGCAGATGGAATGACGCATTTTTTCTGCATTGTCGGCTGGCATCCCCGATGCCAAACTTCTCGTCCTGCCGATAAACATAGCAGTATTTGCATCCCGGGCTGATTCTTGTGCACCCATGCCAGGGATTCCAGCTCGCATAAACAGAATCTGACATATGGAATTCCTCCGTAAAAACCCTTTTCTCTATTATACTCTGAATTCTGTCTCTGGCAAGAGAGAATGTCCTTCTTGACATTCTGCCAGGCCAGATTACAATAATAGGAAGATGATTGAGAGGAGATCTGCCATGAATCAGGAATTGCAGATGGCAAGAAGGATCGCTGAACTGGTTGCCCAGCATGGCGGACAAGCCTTTTTTGTGGGGGGCTATGTACGGGATTCCCTGCTGGGACGAAATACCACGGATATGGATATGGAGGTGCATGGGATTGCCCCGGCCTGCCTGGAACATATCCTGGATACCTTGGGGCAACGAATTGAAATCGGAAAGAGCTTTGGCATCTATAATCTGAAAGGATACAATTTGGACATTGCCATGCCCCGAAGGGAAAAAGCATGGGGTATGGGGCACCGGGATTTTTCTGTTGAGGTCGATCCCTTTATCGGAACAAAGTCAGCAGCCATGCGCCGGGATTTTACCATAAACGCCCTGATGCAGGATATTTTATCCGGGCAGATTATCGACCATTTCGGCGGTCTGGAAGATTTATCCTCCGGAGTGATTCGCCATGTAAACGATACTTCCTTTCCCGAAGATCCCCTCCGGGTGCTGAGGGCTGCACAATTTGCCGCAAGATTCGGCTTCTCGGTGGCACAGGAGACGGTTGCCCTGTGCCGCAGAATGCAGCTTGCGTTTCTCCCGGGGGAACGGATTGCCGGGGAACTGAAGAAAGCGATTACAAAGTCTGAATGTCCGTCGATTTTCTTTGAAATTCTCCGCAAAATGCAGCAGCTGGACATCTGGTTTCCGGAGGTGAAGTCCCTGATCGATGTTCCCCAGAATCCTGTTTATCATGCCGAAGGGGATGTGTGGAACCACACGATGATGGTATTGGATCAGGCTGCATTGCTGCGAAAAAACGCAGAGAACCCCTACTGGTTTATGCTTGCCGCACTGACCCATGATTTTGGAAAGGCAATTTGCACCGAGGAGAAAAACGGCGTTCTTCATTCCTATGATCATGAGCAGAAAGGAATCCCTCTGGCAGAAGCCTTTCTGCGCCGCTTTACCCGGGAGACCCGGCTGATAGGCTATGTAAAAAACATGGTGCTGCTGCATATGAAGCCGAACACGCTGGCGCATGCCAATTCCGCTGTCAAGGCTACAAATCGGCTTTTTGACCAATCCGTTGACCCGGAGGGTCTGATCTGCCTGGCGCTGGCGGATGACAGGGGCAGGATCACATCCCAGCCTGCCCCCTCTACAGAGCCGTTTCTCCGGGAGAGACTGGTTATTTTTCGGGAATATATGTCGCGCCCCTATGTTGGTGGACGGGATTTGCTGGAAGCAGGCCTTAGCCCGGGCGCGGAATTATCCGAAATTCTGGATTATGCCCACAAGCTGCGTCTTGCCGGTGTGGAAAAGCAGTCCGCTCTGCGGCAGTGTCTGTCTTACGCACAGACATTGGCCGGAAAGTGATGGTTGTTCCCCCGTATTATCATTTCCTATTCCCTGCTCTATTGACATTTTTCCGGGAAAAAGGTATCATACTAATATCATTTGAACAGGAGGCGGATTCCGTGTATCCTCTGGTATTTCAAACGGATTTCGGCCTGGTGGATGGAGCAGTCAGTGCCATGTACGGCGTTGCCTACTGTGTTCATCCGGATCTGAAAATCCATGACTTAACCCATGACATTACCCCCTATAACATCTGGGAGGCCAGCTACCGGCTGATTCAGACTCTGGAATACTGGCCGGAGAATACTGTGTTTGTGTCGGTTGTGGATCCCGGCGTTGGCTCTGACCGCAAGAGTGTTGTTGCCAGAACCAATACCGGCCGCTATATTGTAACGCCGGACAATGGCACCCTTACCCATGTGCTGCGGATGGAAGGCATCTGCGAGGTTCGGGAAATTGATGAGCACATCAACCGCCTGCCCCGCTCCGGCGACAGTTATACCTTCCACGGCCGGGATGTGTATGCCTATACCGGCGCCCGGCTGGCCTCCGGAATCATCGATTTTGAGGGGGTGGGTCCCAAGCTGGATGTGAAAGACCTGAATATTCTGCCCATTGTGGAGCCTTATCTTGAGGGTAAGGCTGTCCATGGCACCATTGATATTCTGGATGTCCGCTTTGGTTCCCTCTGGACCAATATCCCCAGAGAGCTGTTTCTGCAAACCGGAATCCAGTATGGCGACCGGGTCAGCATCACCATTGAAAACGAGACCCGTACTGTCTACCGGAACATCATTCTGTTTGCCAGAAGCTTTGCCGATGTCTATGTAGGAGAAGCCCTCGCCTATGTGAACAGTCTGGACTGTGTTGCCGTGGCTATCAATCAGGGCAGCTTTGCCAGAGCCTATAACATTGGCACGGGAAATTCCTGGAGCATCTGCATCGAGCCATTCAAAGGCTTTTAAACCCTGTTTCTTCGGGCGGACGCCCTGGAAAGAATAAAATGGAGGTAATCATCATGAAAAAGTTTTCCGTGAAATCCATCGTTGCCATCGGCATCGGCGCAGCCCTGTTCTTTGTTCTGGGCCGTTTCGTTGCCATTCCCAGCCCCGTTCCCAACACCAACATCTCCGTTCAGTACGGCCTCCTGGCCTTCCTGGCTGTGGTATATGGTCCTGTCGTCGGCGGACTGGTTGGTCTGATCGGTCATGCTCTCATTGACTTCAGCTATGGCTGGGGTATCTGGTGGAGCTGGGTTATTGCATCCGCAGTTTTCGGCGTTCTGGCAGGCTTTGCCACCAAAGCTCTGAAGCTGGAAGAGGGCGAGATCGGTAAGACTGGCCTGATCAAGTTTAACCTGATCCAGGTGGTCTCCCATCTGATCTGCTGGGGCGTTGTCGCACCCGTGCTGGATATCCTGATTTATAACGAGCCTCTGGACAAGCTGTTTGCTCAGGGCCTTGTTGCCGGTGTTTCCAATGCCGTTACCACCGCTATTGTGGGCTCTCTGCTGTGTGTTGCATACGCCGCTACCAAGGTAAAAGCCGGAAGCCTGACGAAGGAATAATACCCAATTCTCTGCAAAGGCAGGCTCATAGCCTGCCTTTGTCTGTTAGGAGGTTTCCCGTGGAAAATGACATCGTGATTTCATTTGAGGATTTCGGCTTTCAGTACACAGCTCAGGCCGAGCCTACGCTCCATAATATCAATCTGACTATCCGCCGGGGAGAAAAGGTTTTGATTGCAGGTCCCTCCGGATGCGGAAAATCCACGCTGGCTCACTGCATCAACGGTCTGATTCCCAACTCCTACCCGGGAAAAGCCACCGGAAAACTGACCATCGGCGGCAAGGATGCCCTCAAGCTGGATCTGTTTGGTCTGTCAAAGATGGTAGGCACCGTATTGCAGGATTCTGATGGGCAATTTATTGGACTGACGGTTGCCGAGGATATTGCTTTTGCACTGGAAAATGACTGTATTCCCACGCAGGAGCTTCATGAGGAAGTAAAGCGCATTGCAAAACTGGTGGATGTGGAAGCCGTTCTGCACCACGCACCCCATGAGATTTCCGGCGGTCAGAAGCAGCGGGTTGGACTGGGCGGCGTAATGGTCAATGAAGTGGATATTTTGCTCTTTGATGAACCCCTGGCCAACCTGGATCCTGCCACCGGAAAGGCTGCTATTGCCCTGATTGACGATATCCAGAAGCGTACCGGATGCGCCGTTATCATCATAGAGCATCGTCTGGAGGATGTTCTCTACCGCCCGGTGGATCGGGTGGTTGTGATGGGAGACGGGCGTATCCTGTATGACGGAGATCCTGACACCATGCTCTGCACAGACCTTTTACAGCGCAGCGGAATCCGGGAGCCGCTGTATGTGACGGCACTGAAATATGCCGGCGTTACCATCACCCGGGAAATGCGCCCGTCCTACCTCCCGGAACTGGTGCTTTCCGAGGAACAGAAACTGCAGGTGCGCAGTTGGTTCTCTGCCCAGCCACAGCCGGAAAACACAGTCTCTCAGGAGGTTCTGCTGGAGGCAAAAGATCTGGACTTTACCTATGAGGGCGGTCATCATGCCCTTCGCGGGATATCGGCATCCATTCATAGGGGTGAGATGCTCAGCATTGTCGGCACCAACGGCGCCGGAAAATCCACCTTCTCCAAGGTGGTCTGCGGCTTTGAAAAGGCACAGAAGGGCAGTCTGACCATGGGAGGAATTGACCTGAACACCCTGAGCATCAAAGAACGAGCCGACCACATCGGCTATGTGATGCAAAATCCCAACCAGATGATTTCCAAAACTCAGATTTTTGACGAGGTGGCGCTGGGACTGCGCAACCGTGGTGTCAGTGAGGAGGAAATCCGCCCAAGGGTGGAGGAAACTCTGAAAATCTGCGGTCTGTATCCCTTCCGGAACTGGCCGGTTTCCGCCCTGAGCTATGGACAGAAGAAACGCGTTACCATCGCATCCATTCTGGTGCTGCGGCCTGAGATCATCCTTCTGGACGAGCCCACAGCCGGCCAGGATCTGAAGCACTATACGGAAATTATGGACTTTCTCTCCCAGCTGAACCGGCAGGGAGTTACTGTGGTTTTGATCACCCACGATATGCATCTGATGCTGGAATATACACCCAGGGCAATCGTATTCAATGCCGGAAAGGTCATCGCCGATAAGTCCGCTGCTGAGGTTCTCAACAGTCCGGAGATTGTGGAGGCAGCCCATCTGAAGGAGACATCCCTTTACCACCTTTCCATGGCCTGCGGCATCGAAAGTGCAGAAGAATTCACCCGGCGGTTCATCGCCCGGGATCGGGAGGTACGGAAATGATCAATCTGTTTAATTACATTGACCGTCTCTCCCCTATTCACCGTCTTACCGGTGCCTCCAAGCTGGTCTGCCTTGTGGCATGGAGCATCGCCGCCATGACCAGCTTCTATACGCCGCTGCTGGTGGCGCTGACCATTGCATCCTTTGCCCTGTTCCGGCTGGCAAGACTTCGGGTCAAGGACATTTCCTTTATGCTGGGAATGATGGTGGTTTATATCCTGATGAATAATCTGCTGATTTTTCTGTTCAGCCCGGGGCACGGCGCGCAGATTTACGGAACGCAAACCGTTCTGTTCAAAATCGCCGGCCCCTACACAGTCACGGCAGAGCAGCTCTTTTACCATCTGAATGTCATTTTGAAAAATGCCTGTACGGTTCCCATTGTGCTGCTGTTTGTATGCACCACCAATCCTTCCGAGTTCGCGGCATCCCTGAACCGGATTGGTGTCAGCTACCGCATCAGCTATGCGGTAGCTCTGGCTCTTCGGTACATTCCGGATATTCAGCGGGAGTATCACGACATCGCTCTGGCGCAGCAGGCCAGAGGTACGGAAATGAGCAGCAAGGCCAGTCTGGTTCACCGGCTGAAGGCTGCCAGCGCTATCCTGATCCCTCTGATTCTGTCCTCCATGGAACGAATTGAGACCATCTCCAATGCCATGGAGCTTCGGGGCTTCGGAAAGAAGGACAAGCGCAGCTGGTACTCTGCCCGTAAGTTCAGCGCTATGGACTTCCTGGCAATGGGGGTCTGTATTTTGTTGGTTCTGGTCTCGCTGGGCTTAACCATGGCAAATGGAAGCCGCTACTACAACCCCTTTATCTAAGGAGAACAAACTTGAAGCGGTTTAACAAGGTTTATCTGGAGATATCCAATATCTGCAACCTGAAGTGTGCTTTCTGCCCCGGGACAAAGCGGCAGCCCCACGCCATGACAGAAGAAGCGTTTTCTTTCCTGCTGGAGCGGATAAAGCCCTATACGGATTATGTGTATTTTCACCTGATGGGGGAACCGCTGTGCCATCCCCTGCTGGAACGGTTTTTACAGCTGGCCAATCAAAATGGACTGCGGGTGATCCTGACCACCAATGGAACGCTGCTGGGTAAAAGCCAGCAGATGCTTCTGGATGCTCCGGGACTTCATAAAATCAACATTTCGCTCCATGCCTTTGAAGCCAACGATCTGCGGGTTCCCTTCGCAGAATATCTGGATGGATGTCTGCAATTTGGACAGGCTGCTGCCGGAAAAAAACTGGTGGTTTACCGTCTGTGGAACCGGGGCGGCGCGGATGAGCGAAATCAGCAGATTCTGGCTTCGCTCCACCTTGCTTTCCCGGGGGATTGGGCTTCTGTCCGGCAGGGCTACAGGCTGGCAGACAGGGTTTATCTGGAATTCGGAGACAAGTTTGAATGGCCGGACTTGTCTGCCGACGAGGGAGATGAGCGGGTCTTCTGCTACGGACTGCGGGATCAGATCGGTATTCTGTGTGATGGGACAGTCGTTCCCTGCTGCCTGGATCATGAGGGAGATCTGGCGCTGGGCAACCTGTTTCGGGAAGATTTGGAGCAGATTCTCAATTCCCCACGGGCTGTTGCCATTTACAACGGCTTTCAACGCCGAAAGGCCCCGGAGGAGCTGTGCCGAAAATGCGGCTATGCAAGACGATTTCAATAAAGTGGTTTGGAGAATGCTATGACACAAAAAACGATTCTGTTTGATTTGGATGGCACCTTGACGGATTCCGGCGAGGGAATTATGAATTGTGCTGCTCTGGCGCTGGAGCATTTCCATATCCCGGTCCCCAGCCGGGAGGAAATGCGGGTTTTTGTAGGCCCTCCCCTGGCCAGTACATTCCGATCCTTTGGTATCCCTGAGGAAAAGATTCCCGAAGCGGTAAAGGTCTTTCGCAGCCGGTATACCCCTGTTGGTATCTTTGAAAACACCCCGTATCCCGGCATCCGCAATCTTCTGGAGACGCTGAATCGGCAGGGGCATAAACTGTTTGTGGCGACCTCCAAGCCGGAGGAGATGGCAATCACAGTTCTGCGCCACTTTGATCTGGAGAAGTTCTTCACCGGAATCTGCGGAGCCGCCATGGATGAAAGCAGAACCAACAAGGAAGAAGTCATTGCCTATCTGCTGGAAAAGAACGGGACTGCTGACAATATGCTGATGATTGGCGACACCGTGTTTGATGTGCTGGGTGCAGCCTCCCACGGGATTCCGACTATTGGGGTCTCCTGGGGCTATGGCGACCCGGAGGAAATGCGTAAGGCCGGGGCAAAAGCAGTTGTGTCTAATATGGAAGAATTATTGAGCATTATTGAAAAAGAGTAAAAGATACCGCCAGACAGCAGATGACTGACCTGCTTCTGGCGGTATTTTTTCGCAACGAATCAGATGGTTTCGATCTTAATTGTGTTGGTGTTGCCGGTGCGCCCATTGATGGGGCCGCCGGTGAGAACCACATTGTCCCCCGGGTTCAGACTCAGGGCGGTTCTGGCGCTCTGCTTTGCGAAATGGAACATCACATCCATGGAGCTGACCTGCTCGGCAAGAACCGGCGTAACGCCCCAGCTCATGCCCAACTTCCGCCAGACATTTTTGTCCGTGGTCATGCCAACAATATCCACCGGGCAGCGGAACCGGCTGACCATACGGGCTGTTTTCCCGGAAACAGAGCACACCACGATTCCCTTGGCGTCCACATCCATGGCCATGGAGCAGGTTGCGTGGGAGATGGCATCCATGGTATTGCGAATCCGGAACTCATACTGGTGAAAACGCTTGCGATAGTTGATCTGCTGCTCGGTGTACTCACAAATCTGCGCCATGTTTTTTACAGATTCCACAGGATACCGGCCGGCAGCAGACTCCCCGGAGAGCATCACAGCGGAGGTTCCATCATAGACGGCATTTGCCACATCGGAGATCTCCGCACGGGTGGGACGGGGATTCTGAATCATGGATTCCAGCATTTCCGTTGCCGTGATGACACGGACGCCCAGAACACGGCATTTGCTGATCAGTTCCTTCTGTACAGAGGGAACCTCCACAAAGGGAATCTCCACGCCCAGATCGCCCCGGGCAATCATAATGCCTTCTGTATGGGCGCAGATTTCCTCCACATTGTCAACACCGGCGCGGTTTTCGATTTTCGCAATCACTCCAATGTTCTGACCGCCGTGTTCGTTCAAAAAATTGCGGATATCCAAGGCATCCTGAGCCGTGGACACAAATGAGGCGGCAACAAAATCTACGCCGTTTTCGATACCGAAAAGCAGATCTGCCTTATCCTGTTCCGAAAGGTACGGGCCGGACATGACTTTGTTGGGAAAGGACATACTCTTCCGGTCGCTGAGGACACCGCCCACAACCGTCCGGCATACTGCGTTGCAGCCCTCCAGCTTTTCTACCTCGAAAATCACCATGCCGTTATTCACCAGAATCCGGTCGCCAACAGACAGATCGTTGATCAGGCCCTTGTAATTTACAGAAACCCGGGTGGCATCTCCCGAAACCTCCTCCGTGGTAAAAGTGAAGATATCCCCGGTCTTTACCTCTACCTTTCCGGTTTCAAAGGTTTTGATTCGATATTCCGGGCCCTTGGTATCCAGCAGTATGGCAACAGGAAGATTCAGCTTTTCCCGAACCTTTTTCACAAGCTCCAGCTTTTTCTTCTGTTCCTCATGGGTGCCATGGGAGAAATTCAGGCGAGCTACATTCATGCCGGCCAGACACATCCGGGTCAGGGTTTCCTCATCCTGACAGGCGGGGCCAATGGTGCAGATAATTTTTGTTTTGCGCATTTGTATCAAATCCTCCTTTTCGGATATCTTACCATACCGATATCAGACCGTCAACTGAAACGGTTAAAAAAGAAATCCTACATTGTATGTTTGCAGCCAGAACTCCAGCTGCAGGAAGAATGCCATGGTTTGGGGTTTTCCCATCAGCTGTCCATACCATGGCCAGCTGGATTCCTGACTCAAATATTTTTGCAGGGCATCCCGGCGCACCATGTGAAATAGTTTTGCATTTTTCTCTGCGAGCAAAGCATCCATTCGGCTGCTGATCAGGCGGCTGTATTCCGGGTCCCAGGTTTTGGGATAGGGACTTTTCTTTCGCATACGGATACGCTCCGGAAGTATACCATGGACGGCCTCCCGCAGTAATCCCTTTTCCCTGCCCTGATAGTCTTTATACTCCCATGGAATTCCGTACAGGTATTCGGCAATCCGGCGGTCGCAGAAGGGAACTCTCACCTCCAAACCGGAGTACATACTCATTCTGTCCTTGCGATCCAGCAAAGTCTGCATGAACCAGCGGAAATTCAGATTCATCATTTCCTTCATGCGGCGCTCCAACGGATCAGTTCCCGGAAGGATATCACTGTTTTTGCAGGTGTCTGCATAGGCATCCTTCACCAGTGTGATCCCCTCTGATTGCAGCTCTGGCATCAGAAGGCGGCATCTGTCTGTGGTGTTTTGTGCCCAGGGGAATCCCTCCACTGCCCGAACCTCCGGATCCCGGTACCAGGGATATCCCCCGAATATTTCATCTGCACATTCCCCGGACAGGGCAACCTTGCAGGTTTTTCGGATCTCCCGGCAGAAGGCCAGCAGGGAAAAATCCACATCTGCCATACCCGGCAGATCTCTGGCAACGGTGGCATCCTCCAGGGTATCCACCAGATTCTCCGGAGTGAGCGTAGTTTGATGGTGGTTCGCGTGCAGAAAATCCACCATATTTTGTATATAGCTTTCATCGGAATTCGGTTGGAATTTGGTAGGAGAGAAATACAGCTCATTGTTCTGGTAGCCAACAGAGAAGGTGTGAAGAGGCTCCTTCTGATGGGATGCACAGACTGCGCTGATAATGCTGGAATCCAGTCCGCCGGAGAGAAATGTACCGATAGGTACATCTGAAACCATCTGCCGGCGAATGGCATCTGTGACCAGATATCGAACCTGTTCCGCAGTTTCTGCAAAGGATTCTCTGTGTTCTCTGTCGGTCAAATGCCAGTAACGCTCCGGCATCCAGCGACCCTTTTCCCAAATCCCACACCAGCCCGGCTCCAATTCCTGTATACCATGGAATACACCGGAACCGGGAAGACGCCCCGGCCCCAGCATAACCAGCTGTCCGACACCTGAAGCATCCAGTTGCGCAGGTACCCCGTAGGCAAGAATGGTTTTGATTTCAGAGGCAAACAGCAATCCGTTCTGATACCTGCAGAAGAAAAGCGGCTTCACGCCCATGGTGTCCCGCGCAAGGAACAGACGCTGTGCAGCTTCTTCCCAGACGGCAAAGGCAAAAATACCATTCAGCTTATCCAGACAGCTTTTTCCCCACTGGGCATAGCTGTGGAGCAGTACCTCTGTATCAGAATGGCTCCGAAAACGGTGTCCCAGATTTTGCAGATCGCGACGAAGCTCATCTGTGTTATAAAGCTCTCCATTGTAAACAAGAACATAGTGATCTCCTGCCCAGTTCAGCTCCATGGGCTGCCCCCCGCCCTGTAGATCCACAATAGCCAAGCGCCTGTGCAGCAGGCAGCAGTCGCCTTTCTGATAGATTCCCTCCCCATCCGGCCCACGGCGCTCCATGGTTTTCAGCATTTTTTTCCTGACTTCCTCACCAACCGGCAAATTCAGCACACCACAAATGGCACACATGAACCATCCCTCCCCTTCTACTCCCCTATTCTATGCAAATTCCGGGATATTGTGAATGATTCCTGAAAAAAGAGGTAAACTAGCTTCGGTGATGTAGAATGAAAACCAGTAAAGAGATCCTCTCCTCTGTATTGAAAACCACCCAGATGGGACAGGTGGGGATTCGCAGTGTACTGGATGCCAGTATGCGCCCGGGTCTGAGAAAGGCGCTGGAATCTCAGCTGCAGGAATATGATTCCATTGAAACGGAAGCCCACGCCATTGCCTTCCAGCGCGGCTGGGAGGTCAAGGAATTGGACCCTGGGGTTCGGTTCTTTTCAGATATGATGACACGGGTGAAGCTGAACCGCCGGAATACAGATTCCAAAATTGCGGACATGATGATTCAGGGCAACACCAAGGGAATGATCAAGGGGCTGAAAAACATTCACCAGTTCCCGGATCAGGATGATCAGGTGAGCACCCTGTCCCAAAAGCTGCTGGACTGCGAAACGGCAAACATCCGACAGATGCAGACATTCCTCTAGGGCGGCATTTCTGCCGCCCCTTTTTTCACCAGATTCCCGAAAGCTGCATAGACTGAAAAGAAGATCAGGAAAGGAGCGATGTGCTTGTCAGCTACCGGCTATATTCAGGTTCGCGCATACGAGAGCAATGCTCAGATACCTATTGAGGATGTGGCTATCACCATAACTGCAACCGATGGAACGGCCATTGCCATGCGAGTTACAGACCGAAACGGAAAAATACGCCCGATTCCCATTCCCGTTCCGGATAAATCAGAGAGTCTCTCCCCCAATCCGCCGGAAAGACCATATACCGTGGTGAATCTCTACGCCAGAAAAAATGGATATGAACAGATTGAATCCGAAAATCTTCAGGTATTTGCAGATACCACCACGAATCAGAACCTTCTGATGATTCCGCTGGCTGAATTTCCGGAGCAGTGGGGACGGACGGAAATCTTTAACACACCCCCTCAGAATCTCTAGGAGGCGTTATGGCAACAGTAATTCCCTACATACCGCAGCAGATTACCGTCCATTTGGGTGCGCCGAACTCTGACGCTCCCAATGTGACTGTCAGTTTTCCGGACTATGTGAAAAATGTTGCATCCAGTGAAATTTACCCAACCTGGGGAGAAAGTGCACTGCGGGCCAATATTCTGGCCATTGTATCCTTTGCGTTGAATCGGGTTTATACGGAGTATTATCGCAGCCGGGGATACGACTACGATATTACAAACTCCACGGCTTACGATCAGTTTTTTGTGAACGGAAGAAGCATTTTTGAAAATATATCCCAGCTGGTAGATGAGCTCTTCAATGACTATCTCCGGCGGCCCGGGTTCGTGGAGCCGCTGGCGGCAAAATTCTGCAACGGAACCACGGCAACCTGTGAGGGGCTCAGTCAGTGGGGCAGCGAGTACCTCTCCCAGCAGGGCTATAATTCCGTACAAATTCTGCGAAGCTATTATGGCGATGTGGAAATTGTGGAGAATGCCCCCATCCGGGGAATTACCAGCTCCTATCCCGGCATTCCTCTTCGACGGGGGTTTTCGGGGCCAAGTGTAGTCACCATTCAGGTGGAATTAAACAGGATTTCTCAGAATTATCCGGCTATCCCCAAAATATCCTCCGTGGACGGGATCTTCGGCGCCCAAACCGAGGCCGCAGTTCGGAAATTTCAGGAGATCTTCAATCTGACACCTGACGGAATTGTGGGCAGCGCCACCTGGAATGCGCTTGTACGGATTTATGTTGCAGTCACTTCCCTGGCGGAGCTGCGAAGCCAGGGACAGCGGTTTTACGCCAGCTCCTGGGCACTGTCCAACCCCATTGAACAGGGCGACCGGGGCATCAAGGTGGAGCATCTGCAATATATGCTTTCGGTTCTGTCAGCCTATATTCCGGAAATTCCGCCGTTGGCTATCGATGGGATTTTTGGCAATGACACCCGAAACGCTGTTCTGGCAGCCCAGCGCAGGTTTGGCCTGCCCCAGACAGGTATTGTGAACTTCGATACCTGGGAGGAGATCTATGACCAGTTCTCCGGAATCGAAACCACGGCTTGGCGTAATCCGGAGAATTTCCCGTACACTTCTGCCGTAATCAGTGGATCTGCTCCCAGAACCAGATATAATCGTTCCACAACCCTTACGCACTATCCGGGGGATGCCCTCAGCTCCGGAAATCAGGATCCCGTCAGTCAGGAGGTGATTCGATGAGACCTGTGGAATCCTTTGTCGGTCAGCCAATCCGCAGCCTTCAAACCATGCTGCGGGTTATTGCTCAGCACGATCCGGCACATCCGGACATCATTCCCGATGGCATCTACGGCCCGGAGACCGTGGCTGCGGTTTCTGCATTCCAGCAGCTTCATGCGCTGCCGGTTACCGGAATTACCGATCAGAACACCTGGGAGGCAATCGTAGAAATCTACCATCCTGCGCATGTGAATATCGTTGCAGCCTATCCGCTGGAGATTGTGCTGAATCCCGGCCAGATCATCCGCAAGGGCGAGCGAAACTGCCACCTTTACCTTGTGCAGGGAATGCTGACCACACTGGCGGAGATTTATCACAGCGTATCCCAGCCGACAATGTCCGGACTTCTGGATGAGGCTACCACAGAATCAATTGCGTCCTTTCAGCTGCTCTCCGGGCTGCCAATGACAGGACATCTGGATAAACACACATGGAAACACCTGGTGCTGCAGTATCCTCTGGCTGCAGGACTACAGTCTGTGCCGGACTAAAGTCGGTGCATTGTGTGTATACTACAGTGAGTTCTAATACGCTCGGAGGAATTGCCCATGTTTTTTCAGAATTGGAAGCGGGAGATACGATCCATACCAAATCTGCTGAGCCTTTCCCGTCTGTTCCTGATTCCTGTGTATCTTCCGTTGTATTTATTCGGTACAACTCCTGCGGCACAGGCCCTTGCCAGAAATCTGTTTGCATTATCCTGCATCACGGATTTCCTGGATGGATGGATTGCCCGTCGGTATCAGATGGTGACCAATCTGGGGAAGTTTCTGGATCCGCTGGCGGATAAGGCAACGCAGCTGGCTGTGACTGCCTGTCTGTCTATCCGCTATCCGGAGCTTTTCCCCGTTTTGCTGATGCTGGCGTTTAAGGAATTCTTCCAGGCCATGATGGGCTGGGTCTATTTCCGGCAGAATAAGGTTTTGCCGGGGGCGCTGTTGGCCGGGAAGGCCAGTACGGCGGTACTTTTTGTGTCCCTTGGGCTGCTGGTCTTCCTCCCCCGGATGGCTGATATCGTTGTGAAAGCTGTGGTTCCGGCCAATCTCATTTTTCTGACAGGCAGTTTTCTGGAATATGCATTCGCATACCTTGGGAACCCTGGTAAGCTGATGAACCTGAAAAAGGAATAAAATTACAGCGGTTCCATGCGGAACCGCTGTCCAATTCTCTGTTTATTACTTTCCCACAGACCCGGCGTGTCACAGGTACACCGTCGGCTTATCCGCAGATATTTCCGCGGCATCGGCTTCCCTCACCGACTCTGTCTTTGTACTAACAGTATACCATAGATCCGGTGCAATTCATGAAGAATCTTTGAACGCACAGAAAAGAAAATATGTATAAATCAAAAAGCTGCCGGCGGCAGCTTTTTGTGCATAATTTAAGCCGGGTAGAGATTGCTGATCAACAGCAGAATCGGCAGCAGCAGTGTGAACAGGCTGACTGCCCAGGGATACAGCGCCTTACGGGAAGCAAACATCAGCACGAGGCAGGCAGCTGTGACACCAAGAGGCGTCATAACCGCAACCTGACGGCTAATCATGTTGGCAAATGCGCCGCTGGACTGAAGATTCACACCCACCTGCTCCGGAAGATGATTCAGATTATAAACTGCCAGCTTCAGCGCCAGATACACCACCGGGATGGCAAGGAAGACCTTGCGCAGCCGGTACAGAAGCATCACAACATAGCCTACGATTTTCTTGAATTTCTCATATCCTGTTTCAGGAGCATTGACAGCTTCATCCAGCATCTTACGCTCCGCCTGCCATCTGGCAGAAATCTTTTTTCCTTTTACCATACTCCACCTCCAGGAGTTTTGTTTTGAAGCGATTCTCATGGAAGAAACCCAGATGAAATCCTTTATAAAATCCGCCCGGATCAATTAATATCCGTTTTATTGGACGGATAGTGATGTATACTCAGGCCACATCAAACAAAGGAGGCACCCGTTATGAAACGAAGAAATGCAAATCTAACCATCTATAGAAGCCACGAGAACCATGGTGTGCGTTACCCCAATGCTGCGGATGATCGCTATTTCGCAGGAAAAGCACTGGACATCCTGACAGCTCTTGTTTCCGGCGCCGGATTTATGTGTGCGATGGTGTTTCTGATTGTGATCTGCTGATCAGTCACGGTGATTATCGTGGTACAGAGCTGCCAGACCTTTCAGAAGAAGATCTCCATCGTAAATCATAGGGGTTCTGCAAAGAGGAACCACAAACTTGGCAATGCCGCCGGTGGCCACCACAGTAGCCTTCTGCCCCAGTTCCTCCTCCATGCGCTGGATCATCCCATCCAGCATACAGGCATTTCCCAGCATGATTCCGCTGCGCATACACTCGATGGTGTTCTTTCCGATGGCACGCTTCGGCTGATCCAGCTGGAGCCCCGGCAGCAGTGCAGTTCCACCGGTCAGGGCATCCATGGAAATCTTGACACCGGGGCTGATACTGCCGCCGATGAAGGCGCCTGTTTCATCCAGCACAATCATCGTGGTAGCAGTACCCATATCTACAACGATCAAAGGAGGCTTATGCTCCCGCAGGGCAGCTACACTGCCTACTACCAAATCCGCCCCGGTTTGAGCCGGGTTCTCAATTTTAATGTTCAGACCCGTTTTCAGGCCGGGGCCAACCACAAGACAGTCCTTCCCGGTGAGTTTCCGCAGGGCGGTTTTCATGGAGTTCAAAACCTGGGGCACAACGGAGGCGATGATACTGCCCTCCAGCTTTTTTGGCTTAATGCCATTGACATCCAGAATGCTTTTGATATCGATACAGTATTCGTCCGATGTTTTTGTCGGGTCCGTACGGATTCTTGCGACAAAGCTGAGGCAATCCCCTTCCATGCCGCCGATCACGATGTTGGAATTGCCGACATCTACACAAAGAATCATGGTCTTTCCTCCAAGTCCTCCTGCCGCAAAATACGGCAGGATACTATTTTACCGCTTTCCACTTCTATCAGACCGGCTGTCCTGCCGCCATAGCCGCAGCTGCCGGGGTTCAGGATCCACATCCCGTCAGGCTCCTGACGGCAGTCCGGCTGGTGTGTGTGGCCGTAGAGCACAGCATCTGCCCGGCAGCTCCTGGCATCCTGAAGAAGCCTTGTAAGCGTGAGCTTAACATTGTGGCAATGGCCGTGGGTCATATAGAGGTTTACCCCCAGAATGCGCTCCACCAGAATCTCCGGCTGCCCGGGAGGACACCGGTAGCGGTCGCAGTTTCCCGGAACCTGATACAGCCGTATCCCGGGAAACGCCTCCCGGAGTGCCGCCCCATCATCAAAATAGTCTCCCAAGTGAATGACCACATCCGGCACAATCTGCTCCAAACAGGAGAACATAAACCGGAGGGAGGAATGGGAGTCTGAGAGCACTAGAATTTTCATAATTCACTTCCCTATAGTATTGCCTTTCGGTATTATACCATACAGGCGGCAGAATTTCTACTGCCGAAGTATTTTTTTCCAGATGTCGTGCACGATTCAGCCGGAATCCACATAGAATATTTCAGAATGCTTGTCGGGGACTGGAGGTATTGGATATGCAGCAACCCGGAAACCCTTCCCTGGATGTCAAGAAGGCAATGGCCATGGCCCAGTCGGAGCAGGCTCAGCAGCTGATCAAACTGCTGCAGCAAAAGGACCCGCAATCTTTGCGCAGCGCCATGGATCAGGCTGCGGCAGGGAACTATGCTCAGGCAGCAGCGGCGCTTTCATCGGTACTGAATGATCCAAAAGCCAAAGCGCTTTTACAGCAGCTGGGAGAGAAAAATGGATGATCTGGAAACAAAACTGGGGGAAATCCTCAGCAATCCCCAGATGATGCAGCAGATTATGGGGTTGGCGCAAAGTCTGGGGCAGGCGTCCGGGAATACCGGTGCGAATGCCCCACCCTCCGTACCGGATCTTTCTGCAATGCAGGCAATTTCCGGGGTGCTTTCCCAGAGCAATATGGATGCCCAGCAGAGAAATCTGCTCAACGCATTGTCCCCTTATCTGAATCAGGAACGAATTCGAAAGCTGGAAAAAGCCATGCGTGCCGCAAAGCTGGCAAAAATGACCTCCTCTTTTCTGGAGAACGGAGGCATCCAGCTCCTGACCGGGAGGTAGGTTATGTATAACCGGTATATTCCCCAATCAGATGGCAGCTTTCGCAGAAGCGCTGTACCAGACAGGCAGAGCCGCCCACCTCAGCAGAGGAAAACTGGGAATTCCCCTTGCCCCCAGGAGACCAAAAAAGACTCGGCTCCTCCGAAGATATCCCACGACACATCAGACCGCTGCAGTGCGGAAGGGTTTTTAAAGAATCTTCTGCCCCAAAATCTGGACACCGGTGATCTGATTGTGGTGTTGCTTCTGCTTTTGATGTCTGTGGATGACAAGGAAGACAAAAATATGCTGCTGCTGACGCTGGCCCTGTATTTCCTTCTTTGAGAAAGGAGCTGTTCATCCGAACAGCTCCTGAAATGTTATCTGGCCACAAATCCAACCTTTTTATAAACCTTCCGGAGGGTTTTCTCCGCCTCATAGCTGGCACGCTGGGCGCCGTTGCGGTAGACGGTTTCCAGATAGGCCTTATCCTTCAGCAGGCGGGAAGCCTCCTCCCGGATGGGACGAAGATGCTCAATCACAGCATCCCCCACCACGGGCTTAAAGGCGCCGTAACCCTTTCCTGCGAAATCAGCCTCAATCTGCTGGTAGGTCAGCCCCGTCACAGCGGAATAAATGCTCATGAGGTTGGCAACACCGGGCTTGTTCTCCGGGTCAAACCGAACGCAGTTTTCCGTATCAGAATCGGTGATGGCGCGCTTGAACTTGCGCTGAATATCCTCCGGCTTTTCCATCAGGAAGACACAGCCTTCGGGCACGGACTTGCTCATTTTGCTGTCCGGAGCATTGAGGCTCATAATTCTGGCACCGGTCTCCGGGATATAGGGTTCCGGAATCTTGAACACATCGCCGTAGATACCATTGAAACGCTTGGCGATGTCTCTGGTCAGCTCACAGTGCTGCTTCTGGTCATGACCCACGGGGACGAGGTCTGGCTGGTAGAGCAGAATGTCAGCTGCCATCAGTGTGGGATAGGTGAACAGACCGCCGTTGACATTCTCCGTGTGCTTTGCGGCCTTGTCCTTAAACTGTGTCATCCGGCTCAGCTCACCAAACATGGTATAGCAATTCAGAACCCACCCAAGCTCCGCGTGCTGATGGACATGGCTCTGAATGAACAGTGTGTTCTTCTCAGGGTCCAGACCGCAGGCAATATACTGTGCCAGCTGCTCTAGAGTGCGGCGGCGCAAATCTGCCGGGGTCTGGCGGACGGTGATGGTGTGAAGGTCTGCCATAAAGTAGAAGCAGTCAAACTGCTCAGAACGGGCACCCCAGTTTTTAATGGCTCCCAGATAATTCCCCAGATGCAGGTCTCCGCTGGGCTGAATACCGGATAGCATTCTCTTTTTTACTGCATTTTCTTCCATAGTGCTGATTCTCCTTATATGCGGTTATTCCGCCGCCATATCCTGAGTATTCTATCATACCGGCTGAGAAAAGGCAATGTTAAAATTGACTTTTTCCCGATGCAGTGGTATATTGTACAATACAGAAAATATGAAAAAGAGGTATCTAGTATGGATTATCAGGCTCTTGCCGAACTTCTCTTTCCCGATGTAAATGACACTCCCGAAAGCCTTGAGGCGCGTTTTCCCCAGCGTGATCTCCCCGAAGGCGCTGTCGTGACCCGTATGGCTCCCTCCCCTACCGGCTTTGTTCACCTTGGCAATCTGGTTCAGGGTTTAACCTCTGAGAGAATGGCTCACCAGAGCGGCGGCGTTCTGTTCCTCCGGGTGGAGGACACCGATGCCAAACGGGAGGTTCCCGGTGCTGTGGAGGTTCTCATCGATACCCTGAAGCACTATGGAATCCGGTTTGACGAGGGCGCAACCATTGACGGCGACAATGGCATCTATGGGCCTTACCGTCAGCGTCAGCGGGCATCCATCTACCATGTCTATGCCAAGAAGCTGGTTTCCGAGGGGCAGGCATATCCCTGCTTCTGCACCGAGGAGGAGCTGACCGCCATGCGGGAAAAGCAGGAGGCTGCCAAGGAGACCACCGGATACTATGGGAAATATGCCCTGTGGCGTGACCGCAGCATGGAGGAAATTCAGGCGCAGCTGGATGCCGGCAATCCCTGGGTGCTTCGCTTCCGCAGCACAGGATCCATTGAAAACCAGTTCAAGTTTGACGATGTTGTTAAGGGCAAATTGACCATTACGGAAAACAATGTGGATCATGTTCTGCTGAAATCCGACGGAATTCCCACCTATCACTTTGCCCATGCCGTGGACGACCACCTGATGCGGACCACCCATGTGGTGCGGGGTGACGAATGGCTGCCCAGCCTCCCCTTCCATATTCAGCTTTTCAAGGCTCTGGGCTTCAAGCTGCCCAAGTATGTGCACATCGGCCCCCTGATGAAGATGGACGGCACCTCCAAGCGGAAGCTGTCCAAGCGGAAGGATCCGGAGCTGGCTCTGACCTTCTATAAGGCGGAAGGTTTCCCGGTTCAGGCGGTTTATGAATACCTGATGACGCTGCTGAACTCCAACTTTGAGGACTGGCGCAGGGCAAATCCCACGGCTCCTGCCACGGACTTCAAGTTCAGCCCCAAGAAGCTGAATCCTGCCGGCAATCTTTTCGACTATGCCAAACTGACGGATGTCTCCAAGAATGTCATCGCCGCCATGGATGCTGCTCAGGTCTGCCAGCTGCTGACCCAGTGGGCGCTGGAATTTGACCCGGAATTTGGCCAGCTGCTGGCAGCTGATCCTGACTACACCACCAGAATTCTGGCCATCGGCCGGGGCGGCAAAAAGCCCAGAAAGGATCTGGGTGTTTGGAAGGATGCCAAGCCGTATATGGGCTTCTTCTTCGATGCGTATCTGGAGGCACCTGTTTTTGACGAGAAATTCGACAGACAGGTGATCACCGATGCCCTGAAGCGGTTCCTGGAGGTCTTTGATATTCAGGATGACGCTAACCAGTGGTTTGATAAGGTGAAGCAAATTACCACGGATATGGGATTCACCACAGATATGAAGGCCTATAAGGCAAATCCCGATGCTTACCCCGGCACCGTTGCCGACATTTCCACTTTCATCCGTCTGGCGGTTACCGGAAAAACCAATTCCCCGGATCTCTATTCCGTTATGCAGATTCTTGGCTATGACCGTACCGTTGCCAGAATCCGGAATGTTTTGAATAATCTCTAAAATTGGGAACTCCCGGCACTTCGGTGCCGGGAGTACTTCTTTACAGATTTTCCCATCTATGGTATACTGTTCTGGATAATGAGAAAAAGGAGAAATCCGCCATGCTGGATTTTTACTCTGCCCCGGCCTTTGAAAAGGCGTTTACTTACACCGGAAATGATTTGGGGGCCACCTGGAGCCCGGATGCAACCCAGTTTCGCCTGTGGGCGCCTACCGCATTTCATGCAGAAGTCTGCCTGTTCCGGAATGGAACCCCCCAGAACGATCCCTTCTTTTTCAAAGTAGCTATGGAGCCGGATGTACAAGGCACATGGCTTGCGGAAATCCCGGGCAACCTGTCCGGCTGCTATTACACCTATCTGGTGGAGCGAGAGGGACAGTGGGTGGAGAGTGCGGATCCCTATGGCAAAGCATCCGGAATCAACGGATACAGGAGCATGGTCATCAATTTAGAAGATACCGACCCTGATGGGTGGGTATCCGATTCGGATCCCCATGCCTGTTCGCCCATAACGGATGCTGTTATCTCTGAGGTGCATATTCGGGATATTTCGGCACATGCTTCCTCCGGTATTCCGGAAAAAGGAAAATATGCAGGTCTGTGTCAGGAAAACACGGCAACAAAAACCGGGAAACCTACAGGCCTGTCACATTTGAAGCGCCTGGGTATCACCCATATTCAGCTGATGCCTGTTTTTGATTTTAGCAGCGTGGATGAAAACTTTCCGGATTCCTACAACTGGGGTTACGATCCGGCTCAATTCTTTGTGCCGGAGGGCTCCTATGCTTCGGATGCGGGAAACGGTGCCGTCCGCATCCGGGAATTAAAAGAACTGATTCATCAGCTGCATCAAAACGGACTGAGTGTTGTAATGGATGTGGTTTTCAACCATGTGCACAGATTGGATTCCTTTCCCTTTCATCGCATTGTACCCGGATATTTCAGCCGGATCTTTTCCGATGGTTTTGTGTCCAACGGCTCCTGCTGCGGCAATGATACCGCATCGGAGCGAAGCATGGTGAGAAAGTATATCACAGATTGTGTTCTGTTTTGGGTCGAGGAATACCACATCGATGGCTTTCGGTTCGATCTGGCAGGACTGCTGGATACACAGACTCTGCAAGCTGTAATGGACACCGTACATCAAGCCCATCCCAATGTCCTGTTCTATGGAGAGGGCTGGAAAATGGACACCCATCCCACCAAATCCGATACCATTCTGGCTACGCAGGAAAACGCTGGGTTACTGCCTCAGTTTGCTTTCTTCAATGATACCATTCGGGACCAGCTCCGGGGCTCGGTATTCGACAACGGCCCCACAGGGTTTGCCACAGGCGGATATTTTCACAAGCCTACTTTGGAAGCCTGCTTCATGGGGGATCCCTATTGGGCCACTTCCCCTGCTCAGGTCATCAACTATGTATCCTGCCACGACAACCACACCCTGTATGATCGGATTTGCATCGCGGCTCCTCAGGCATCTGCTGAGGAACGGGCTGCCAGAAGCCGTCTGGCCGGTGCATTTGTACTGCTGTCTCAGGGAGTCCCCTTCTTTCTATGTGGAGAAGAAATGCTGCGCTCCAAGGCCATTCGGAAGGGGGAATATGACGGCAACAGCTATTGTTCCGGGGATTCGGTGAACGCCATCCGGTGGAGCTCTCTGTCAAAGCGAGAAAATCGGGAAACTCTTTCCTATTATCGGGGACTGATTGCATTCCGCAAGGCGCATCCCTGCCTTCGCTGCACCACGGCAGAGGAGGTCTACCGCACAGTTCATCCCCTACCCTGTGTTGGGGAACGATCTGTCCTGTTTTCCGTGTCAGATTCAGAGGAAGAGCTTATTATCGGCTTCAACGGAAATTTGGATTCTATAACCATTGATCTTCCGGAGGGCGACTGGCAGATCAACATTCTGGGCAAGCGTGCCGGCACCAAATGCTTGGAAACTATTACCGGAGCACTCGACCTTCCTCCCCTTTCTGCTGTTGCATTATCCCGAAAACGGGCGCAAAAGCTGGTGGAGGTGGTAGCTGCACTGATTTGGGAAAAGGACAAGTTTCTGATTTGTCAGCGGCCTGCCCACAAGGCAAGGGGACTTTTGTGGGAGTTCGTGGGTGGAAAGGTGGAAAAGGGAGAGACCTTCCCACAAGCGCTGATCCGGGAATGTCAGGAGGAGCTTGCCATTACCCTGGATGTGGGCGAGCAGTTTATGCAGGTTGTTCACCGGTATCCGGACATCCTGATTCGCCTGACTTTGTTTCACTGTACCATAGCACAGGGGATACCGAAGCTGCTGGAACACAATGACATGAGATGGATTCATCCCAGCGAGGTAGACAGCTTTGACTTCTGCCCGGCTGATACCGATATTCTGGAGGAAATCAAAAGGAAATATGGCAGCCGTCCGCCGCTGTAACCGGCAGGTATTCTGTCTATAACGCCATAAAAACCCTTCCTTTTATTGACAACTGCCAGCAATTTCACTATAATAGAAGTGCAGGGAGGTCTGTGCTGCGACCTTTGAGATTGCCGCACCATCCCCTATCATCCCGTTCCTCGGGAAGGAGGTTTTTTCATGGAAAAGAAAATTATTACCATCAGCCGTGAGTTTGGTTCCGGTGGACGGACACTGGGACGCCTGATTGCGGATAAGCTGAATATCCCCTTCTATGACAAGGAGCTGGTTGATCAGGTTGCCGTAGAATCCGGCTTTGCCCCTAAATTTGTGGAAGAACACGGCGAACACTCCCCCAGCAGCAGCCTGTTTTCCTACGCCTTTGCACCGCAGGGCGTTCCCGGCATTATGAATGGCCTGTCTACAGCCGATTTTCTTTGGAATATTCAGTGCAATGTAATTTTGCAGCTGGCAGAAAAAGGCCCCTGTGTCATCGTTGGCAGAAATGCCGACTACATCCTGAAAGATCGTCCCGATGCCCTTCACATTTTTACCCATGCGGATGTGGCGTTCCGGGCAGAGCGAATTGTGTCCCGTTATGGCGAGTCCGAGAAGAGCCCGGAGGCAAGATTGCAGGAGAAGGACAAGCGCCGCCGGGTAAATTACCAGCACTACACAGGCAGAACCTGGGGCCAGTCCCAGAACTACGACCTTTGCTTCAACACCGGTGTCCTTGGCATTGAACAGTGCGCTGATATTGTTGTGGGTATTGTGGAAAACTCCAGAAAATAACGAATTGCCCTGCACCGCAATGGTGCAGGGCAAATTTTATACCGTTGCAGGTTCCGGATCTCCGATATGGATGTTGACGCCGTTGACTTCCACATTTTCATCCGCGCAGATCAGAATGTACTTGACCCCGCCAATGATCCGGGTTTCCACCAGATCAGCCCGGGTAGGATCTACCTTGATTACCACATCCGGGGTCTTTACCTCAAAGTGCTTGTTGTCGATGATGTTTTTGGGGTGAAGCTCTGCTTCAAAGCCAAAGGCTTCATCATAGTCCACGCTGAACTTTGCCATATGTTCATCGGAGACGCCGCAGGAGGCTAGAACCTCCTTGACATCCTCCTTGGTGATCATCAGGGGCTCCGGAACCTTGGACTCCTTGTGCAGCTCAATCCGCTGAGACAGCTGATCGTGCACCGTCTGAACCACATCCAGACTGCACTCCTCACCCAGGCAGGTACTGAGAAGGGCTTCAAAGGACTTCTTCTGCTCTGCAGCAGGCTTGGGAACCGGGGTGTTGAACAGGGCCTCAATCAGCTGATCCTGTCCGGCCTTGATATCCCGGGTATAGAACAGTGCATTGTAAATATTGGTGGATCGGTTGTCAAAGGCCGGAAAAAGGAAACCCAGCGCCGGGGCAGAGACCAGATTCTGGATAGCCCCGTCGTGGAACAGCTTTTCTTCCGGGACATAGTGCAGGTTTGCCTTGGTCTGCTTGACCGGGCAGATGGCACACACAAGGTAGGTATAGTTCTCCTCGGAAGCATCCTTCTGCAAGGCATCATCCTTGCTCTTAAAGGGCACATCGTAGCTGTCACAGCCCAGCAGAATCACATAGCTGCCCTCCAGCTGGATGTTATCGATGATCTTCTGATACAGCTCCTGCAGCTTTTCCTCGTCCTTCAGGCCGCTCTTGCGCAGCTCCATCAGCAGAGCGTGCTCCGGGGAGCTGGCTACCTGACTGGTTTTGAAGGTAATATCAATGAGATTTTTGCCAATTCCACCGGAGAAAACCCGGCGCAGTAGGGCAAAATACTTGTCGGACTCGTTCTCCGGCATGATGCCGGTGGACTGCCGGAACTGGGTGATAATCTCTTTATTGTCATTGACATAGCAGCCATAAATGGCCGTAATATTGCTGCGATCCCGGCGCTGTCTGCGGCGCAGCTCGCCAATTTCCTTTTCGTTCATGGTGATCCCTCGCTTATGAATAATAGTGCCGGGGTATTATAGCACAGTGCGGGTTAAAAATCCAGTAAAAAGTGTGGGAGGGGCGTTGCCCCTCCCATTTGCAGTTTATGGCCTGTCTGAAATTGCCCGGAATGGGATTTCCACCGGCGTGTAGGAATTGATGATAGCTTGTGCCTGATCCTCAGAAATAGGATCTGTGGGGGTCTCCCCATCGGCGCTGCGGAACCAGGGGCTTTCCGGGTCAGTGTCGGCATCAAAGATGACTGCATCGTCCACCACCAGAACACCGTTTACCAGACGGTAAAAGGTATCATAAGAAAGGGCAGCACCGCCGGAGCCTTGCTGATAGAGGATATTGTCGTTGCACAGACGGTAGGAACTTCGCTCCCAGCCGGTGAGAACAAGGCTGACACCCTCGTCGGTAAGGGTATACACATTATAAACAATGCTTCCGTCGGTGATGAGAAGCTCCTGATTTCCGTTTCCATCCAGATCCATCAGGGCATAGCCAAAATCCACGCCATACTCTGTCAGATTGGCGATCATGATGCTGATACCTGCATCACTGCACTGCTGCATATTCCACTTCTCCGAGATTGCCCGGTCAAACACCGAAAGAATATCCTCGTAAGCCTGTGTGGTGGGGGTTGTTTCCTGGTAGCTGTTCTCCCCTATCGGACTGGGCAGCGGCGTAACATCCAGTTTTACCTTCGGATACTTTGACACAATGATATCCCCGGCTTCATCTTTGGAGATGGGCTGCACATTGGCATCGGAAGGGCCGGAGAAATACTGTCCATCCCGAAGGACAACTGCCTCCTGAATAGAGAAATCAAAGTCATTGACCAGAGTGTAAAATTGCCAATAGGTTGCCCCATCAACCGTTTCCTGCCGCTTGATCACATTCCCCTCACAGAGATTCAGGAACACATTTTCCGAAGCGCAGAAAAGGTGCCCCGCACCGTCATTGGGCAGGATGGTGAACACATCGTACACCTGTTCGCCATCGCTGATGATCAGCTCTTCAATGCCGTTTCCGTCCAAATCCCGGAGACAGAAGCCCAGCTTATCCCTGACATCCTCCTGAATAATCTGGGGGCTGATATCGGCATTATGGCACTGGGCAACATCCCAGTTATCCCGCAGTGCGGTGGCATACTTATTCAGAATCGTTCCATAGTAAGCATTGGAGCCGCTCAAGGCGGTTTCCGAAGAATCTTGGGTCTGTGGTGCAGGCACTGCGGAGAAGGATGGTTCCGCAGAAGAAGGAGACATGGTCTGCCTGTTCTTCAGCATACCAATTCCCAAGCCGCCAAGTACACATACAGCAAGGCAGGCGGCAATGGCCGGGATAAGGCTGCGGCGGCTGTGCTTTACCGGTTCCGTAACATAGGTATTTCTGTTCGTTCGCTTTGTCGGCTGTGCCTGCTCCGGCATTTGCCGGAGGATCTCCTGAAGCATTCTGTCCTTTTGCATCTGGGAGGGATTGATGGAGTCAAAAGCCTTCACAATGATCTTGCTTCTCATTCGTCCGCACCTCCTAACATGGCTTGCAGCTGTTTTCTTGCCCGGGCGAGTCTGCTGCGTACGGTTGCATCCGGGCATCCCAGAAACTGCGCAATTTCAGCGGTGGAATAGCCCTCATAATAGTACATATAGACTGCTGTCTTGTAGTCGTCGGAGAGGGACAGAATTGCCTCCATAACAGCACTGCTGCCATTTGTTTTTTGCGGAAGATCCGGGTAATCCTCGATGTTTTCGTTGGTTCTCCACCATTTTTTCAGGGTATCCTTGCAGAGATTGGATGCCGTTACAATCAGCCACGCCTTTTCATGGCGTTCGTCCGCAAATTTCTTTTGATTGGACAGCAGCCGAAGAAAGGTCTCCTGCACCATATCCTCTGTATCTGTCTGATTTTTCATAAAGGAATAGCACACCCGGTAAACCATATCCACATGGCGGTTATAGGTCTCTATAAAATTCTTTGTCCCTGTTTGGGTCAAGGGCATTGCTGTCGCCTCCTCTCACTTTAGAAACGATTGAGAAAGTCAAAATGTTGCAGAAAAGGAAAAAGCTCCTGAAAAGATTTTCAGGAGCTTTGGAAAGTCAATCCAGCAGGCATCTCCAATTCTGGACAAAGTATTCCCCGCCGGAATACACGGTTGTAATCACAATCACAGCAATGACAATCCAGTTCAGTACCGGGATACCGGGAAGGGCCATCATGGCGCAAAGGCCCACCATGGTGCTGGCGGTCTTTACCTTTCCGCTCCACCCGGCGGCGATCACATTCCCCTTCTGGACTGCCACCAGCCGCAGACCGGTAACAGCGAACTCCCGGGTCAGAACGATCATCAGCGCCCAGGCAGGAAAAACTTTCCACTCACAGAACATGGCCATGGCAGCGATGGTCAGGAGTTTATCGGCCAGCGGATCCAGAAATTTCCCGAAATCCGTGGTCTGATTGTAGTGACGGGCTATGTATCCATCCACAAAATCCGTCAGGCTGGCGATGATAAAAATCCCCAGGGAAATATACATCCACATTCCTGCCTGACCATGGCTCATGTACATGGCTGCCATATACATGGGAATCATGGCAACCCGAACCATTGTAATCTTGCTTGCAGTCGTCACGCTTCTTCCTCCCAAACATATCCGGAAAGATCGCCGTCCACACAGCCGTCAATCTTTACCACAACAAATTGCCCTTCCTGCAGGGGTTCTTCCGATGCAATCCAAACCTTACCATCGATTTCCGGAGAGTCGGCATAAGTACGGCCAAAGAACTGCTCCATTTCCTCATCGTAGCCGTCTACCAGAATTTCCATGGTTTTTCCCAGCATGGACGCGTTATAATCATCCATGATACCGGACTGAATCATCTCGACAATCTCAGCCCGTTTCTGGGCAACCTCTGCGTCCGGATACTCCATCTGGGCGGCAGGGGTTCCCTCTTCCGGGGAAAAGGCAAAGGCACCGACCCGTTCCAGCCTCAGCTCCCGCAGGAACTGACAGAGCTCCTCGAACTCCTCCTCACCCTCGCCGGGAAGACCGGTAATGATGCTGGTGCGGATTACCAGTCCGGGAATCCGGCTGCGGAGCTTGGCGAACAGACTGCGCAGAAATTCTCCGTCTCCCCGACGGTTCATCAGCTTCAGAATCTTGCTGTTGCAGTGCTGAATGGGAATGTCCAGATACTTGACAATTTTTGGCTCCTGCGCCATGACATCCATCAGCTCATCGTCAATTTCATCCGGATAGACATAGTGCACACGGATCCATTTCAGCTCTTCGATCTTACACAGCTGCCGCAGAAGCTCCGGCAGCAGACGCTTGTGCCCCGGCAGATCCGTTCCGTAACGGCTGGTATCCTGCGCCACAACAATCAGCTCTTTTACACCGCTTGCAGCCAGCATCCGAGCCTCATACAGAACATCGTCCAGCTGGCGGCTCCGGAACCTTCCCCGAAGATAGGGAATAATGCAGTAGGAACAGCGGTTATCGCACCCTTCCGCAATTTTAATATAGGCATAGTGCTCCGGTGTGGTGACGATACGGCCGGTTTCCTGTTCGGGGGCATCAATGGAACCAAAATCAGAAATCGACTCCTGTGCCAGCAGCTTTTCAATGGCAGGAACGATTTCCGTATAGCTTCCGGTGCCCAGAATCCCGTCTACCTCCGGCATTTCCTTCAGAATTTCCTCCTGATACCGCTGAGCCAGACACCCGGTTACCAGAATTTTGCCAACCTGCCCCTCCGCCTTCAGTGCGGCAGTCTGCAAAATGTAGTCAATAGCTTCAGCCTTGGCGGAGTCGATAAAACCACAGGTGTTGATAACCACCACATCGCTGCCGAGGATATCCGCCTTTACGGTATGCCCGGCCTCCTGCACGCGGTACATCATCCGCTCACAGTCCACCTGATTCTTGGCACAGCCAAGAGAGATAAATCCAATATTTGCCATACTATTCCTCCGGGAATTCATCCGTATCAAAGGACAGACTGTTCAGTGCCTCCCGGATACGGCTGTAATGGTGACCGCGGCGCAGCAGAGAATCCACTGCCCGCTTCACCTGCTTTTCATCTGAATCTGCATCCAATCGGGAGCGGAGAAAGGCCTGAATCCAGTCGATCTGGTCAGGATAGTCTGCCAGAACATCCTCCCAAAGCTCCTTGGGAATCCGTTTCTCATAGAGCGCCTGCTTCGTCCGTTCCGGGCCGTATCCTTTTGCGATGCAGCTGTGTACAACCTGTTCAGCCGTACTTCTGTCATCCACAAGATGGAGCTCCTCCATCCAGGCAACGGCATCTCTGGCCTGCTGCGGATCTTCTCCTTTGCGGACAAGCCGCTGCTCCAAATCCTTCCTGGAAACACTGGAAGCAGAGACAATCCGGACAGCCCGCATTTTTGCTGACATCTCCCCGGCTGCGGTTTGGAGTCTGCCCCACTCCTCATCAGACAGCTCCATACCGGGATAGAGGGCGAAGTCCTCCACGGTCTGGCGGTAAAGTCCCAATCTGCTGCCGTCTGAGAGCTGTATCCAGTATCGTCCTGCCCGGTCGGGAGCGGTTTTCAGAGAATCAATCCTCATCGTTAAAATCGTCGGCACTGACGGCTACAGCGCGTTCAGCAGCCTTTGCAGGAGCCTTGGCAGCGCTGCCGTTCAGCTTCCAGAGATTCTCCCGAACCTGAGCTTCCACCTTCTCGGCAATATCCGGATGGCTGATCAGGTATTCCTTCACGGAGTTGGCGCCCTGACCAATCCGCTCATCACCCATGCTGAACCAGCTTCCGCTCTTCTGGACGATATCCATCTGAACCGCAAGATCCACCAGCTCGCCCCACTTGGAAATGCCCTGTCCGTACATGATTTCAAACACAGCCTCACGGAACGGAGGCGCCACCTTGTTTTTGACCACCTTTACCCGTGTCTTGTTGCCGATGACATTGCCGCCTTCCTTGATGGACTCCACGCGGCGGACATCCAGACGAACAGAGGCATAGAACTTCAGCGCATTACCACCGGTAGTGGTTTCTGGATTTCCATACATAACGCCAATCTTCATACGCAGCTGGTTGATGAAGATAACGACACAGTTGGTTTTGGCAATGTTGCCGGCCAGCTTCCGAAGAGCCTGAGACATAAGCCGCGCCTGAAGACCCACGAAAGTATCGCCCATTTCGCCCTCAATTTCCTGCTTGGGCACAAGGGCTGCCACAGAGTCCACAACAACAGCATCAATGGCGCCGCTGCGAACCAGGGCATCCGTGATCTCCAGAGCCTGCTCGCCGGTGTCCGGCTGGGAGACCAGAAGATTGTCGGTATCCACACCCAGTGCTGCCGCATAAACAGGATCCAGCGCATGCTCTGCATCCACGAAAGCAACCTCGCCGCCCCGCTTTTGGGCTTCTGCCAGAATGTGCAGAGCCAAAGTGGTCTTGCCGGAGGATTCGGGACCATAAATCTCAATAATTCTTCCCTTGGGGACGCCGCCAATGCCCAGTGCGGCATCCAGCGCCAGAGAGCCCGTGGGGATTGCTTCCACATTCATCTCCGGGCGGTCGCCAAGGCGCATGACAGTACCCTTGCCGAAATTCTTGTCAATCTGTGCAAGGACTGTATCCAGTGCTTTTTTCTTATCGGATGCGGGAGTAGGGGCTTCATAGGAGGTCTTTTTTGTTGCCATTTCAATCTTCCTTCCTGCCGTACTGTGCCAGTACGGCTCTTTCTCTGTCATTATAGTCTCTGACCCGTTCCAGAACAGCGTAATCATTGTCCTCCAGAATCCGGCAGACAGCATCACCCTGCCCCATGCCGAATTCAAAGCAAAGGAATCCGCCCGGTTTCAAGGCCCGGGAAAAGTTTTTTGCAATGGAACGGTAAAAATCCAGCCCATCCTCCCCGCCATACAGAGCCATATGTGGCTCATAATTGCGAACACTGATGGGAAGCGCTTCCATCTCCTCAGCAGTGATATAGGGTGGATTGGAAACAATCAGGTCAAATTTTCCAAGAAACGCCGGAGCAGGCTCCAGGGCATTCACCTGAACGCAGCGAACCCGGGCACTGAGCTTAGTTTGCATCATATTTCGTTTTGCCACGGTCAGGGCTTCCGGCGAAAGATCTGCCAGAGTCACTCTGGCATCCTTGACACGGCTGGCAATCGCCAGGCCGATGCAGCCGCTTCCGCAGCATAAATCCAGAACTCTGGGATCCTGATTGAGAAACAGCGCCTGCTGAATGGCAAGAGAAGTGACTGCACAGGTGTCATCTCTTGGAATCAGAACATCGGGTGACACTGTCAGATTCAGTCCGTAAAAATCCCATTCGCCCAGAACATAAGCCAGCGGCTCCCCCTGCTTCAGCCGACGCAGTCCGGCATCAACTGCCCGGCATACCTCCTCCGTAGCATAAAGATCCCGGTCGGCAAGGAACAGATCCGGATTCTTGCCGGAAACATGACAGATGAGGCTCCTGGCCATGAAACCGGCCATATCCGGCTCCTCGGTTTCCAGCAGTGCCCGTCTGGCGTCCAGATAGAGCGCGCCATATTGCTTTACCAACGGTCGGAACCCTCCTTCTGGGGAAGAACTGCCTTCACTGCTTCTATACCAACCTCAATCATGGAATCATCCGGTTCGTTTGTGGTAAAGTGCTGCATCCACATCCCCGGTGCAGCCAGAGCACGGGTAAAGGAGTTGTCATTGCGGCCCACCCAGCGATTGATCTCATAGGTAACACCCACCACCAGCGGCAGCAGCAAAAGCTTGAAGGCAATCATAATCAGGCGGTACGGGAAACTGCCGCGCATGGCTTCCAGCGACGGAACTGCTTTCAGCAAAGCAGAGGATGCCACGGAAAACACAAGAATCGAAATCACCATGACCACCAGCAGAAAGCTGGTGCCGCATCTGGGATGCAGACGGGTCTGTGCGCGGACATTTTCCACCGTAAGAGGCAGGCCGGCTTCATAGCAGCGGATAGTTTTGTGCTCAGCACCATGGTAGGCAAATACCCGCTTCATGTCCTCCATTCTGGAAACCAGCAGCATATAGCCCATAAAAATAACCATGCGCACGACGCCTTCCAGCAGATTCAATCCCAGAGTGTCCGTGATCCAGCGGTCAAAAGCGCTGCTTACCACCATGGGCAGCAGGAAAAACAGAGCTACCGACAAACCAATGCCCAGTGCCACCGACAGGCCGATAAACAGCTTTTGGAATTTCTCGTTATTCAGGTGCTTTTCCAGCCACAAATCCAGCTTGCCGGGTTCCTCCTGGTATTCCTCCGGAGCAAGCTCCGCAGAACGCATCAGAGCCTTGACACCCACAACCTGTGCATCAAAAAAGTTAAACACACCGCGGAAAAAGGGCCATGTCTTGAAGGAGCCGGGAGGATTGCGTTTTCTGTCACTGACCTCAATGGAAAGGCCGTCCTTTCCCCGGATCACCACGGCATCCTTCTCGGGGCCGCGCATCATAATACCCTCAATCAGGGCCTGTCCGCCGATCATAGTCTTGAATTTTTCACAGCACTGCTGATTTTCCTTACTCTGCATAGTATCCTCGCTTCATTGGGAAACAGGCAGGCGAACCGTAACCAGAGTGCCGCCTCCCGGTGCATTCTCCAAAGTCAAAGTACCGCCGTGCATCTCTACGATCTCATCACAGACCGCCAGACCAATGCCGGTACCACGGGCCTTGGAACTTCCCTTGTAGAATTTTTTCTTAACCAGAGGAATTTCATCCTCGGGTATACCGGGACCGTAGTCCCGAATGCGGACAATTACCCAATCGCCATCACAGGAGATGGAGGCTTCAATGCGTTTTCCCTCTCCGCCGTGCTTGGCGGCATTGTCCAGAATATTCAGAAACACCTGACGCAGCCGCTGGGGATCGCAGGATATTTCCGGGATATCCTCGTCGTTTTCCTCATAGATCAGCTGAATGCCGTCCTGAGACAGCCGGCTGCCGTACATAAACACAGTGTCCTCAAATTCACTTCGCAGATCTGTCGGTTCTACGGTAAGCGTCATTCTGCCATCCTGCATCCGGGTGAAATCCAGAAGATCCATAACCATCTCAGTCAGCCGTTTAGCCTCGCTGGAGATGATTTTGAGTCCCTGCCGGGTATCGGAATCCATGTTTTCGTCCGCCATCAGCGTTTCACTCCAGCCGTTGATGACGGTCAGCGGTGTGCGAAGTTCATGGGACAGCTGGGAAATAAATTCCGCCTGCATTTTTTCATTCTGACTGATTTTTGCAGACATCTCATTGATGGTCTCTGCCAGCTCCCCGATTTCGTCGTGATAACGGGTCTGAATCTGCGTTCCATAGCTGCCGCCGGAAATGCGTTTGGCCTTCTCGGTAATTTCTGCCACGGGAACCAGAATGGAGCGAATATAGTATCCGCTGCTGAGCAGCACCACGGCAAGCACCACTGCAAACACAAGAAAGCACACCAGCGCGATCAACGCAATCTGCAAATCCAGAAGATGCGTGGAGGAGATAAACCGCAGAACGCCGATTACTTCGCCATTGCTGTATATCATGGGGGTAGACATGGCGAGAACTCTCTCCCCTGTCTGGGGATCTTTTCCCAGGTATGGCTCCACACACCGTGTGCTCATGGCTTTCTGAATCTCCGGCGTGGATGGGGAGTCACCTGCCCATTGGCCATAGGAGCTGGCGACCAGCACACCATTCTTATTGATAAACTGGAGCTCTATTTTGTCCTTATCTTCAAAGGTCTTGGCATAGGTGATGCAGGAACGGTAAAATTCATTATATCCCTGACCAACATAGTCTGCAAAAAAATCTGTTGTGGTGCTGGCACGGTTATTGAGATCGGCCTCCATATTGGAGTAGTAACTGGTGGCGAAGGTTGCCGTCACTGCCAGAACGCAGACCAGACCCAGAATGAAGACCACGCCCACTGTATTCAGCAGCCATCGCTTTTTTAATCCGCCAAGATTAACCTTCTTTGTTATCTCCATGGGGATTATGCGCCCCACTTATAGCCCAGACCCCACACGGTTGTGATGTAGGTGGGATTGGCGGTATCATCCTCTATCTTGATACGCAGACGGCGAATATTGACATCTACAATCTTTAATTCCCCTTCATAGTCCCTGCCCCACACGGCAGCCATGATATCCTCCCGGGACAGCGCACGCCCCGGATTCTGCATAAACAGCTTGAGAATTGCATACTCCACCTGGGTCAGACGGATCCGGTTTCCGGCTTTTTCCAGAGTGTGATTTCTGGTGTTCATTACGAAGGGTCCCTGAGTAAGCAGCTCAGAGCTGGCGGAGGTATCTCCGCCGATGCGCCGGTAAAGCGCATCAATTCGGGCGGTGAGCTCCGCAGGAGAGAAAGGCTTGGTAACATAGTCATCCGCACCGGTCATCAGGCCTGTGACCTTGTCCATTTCCTGTGTCCTGGCGGTGAGCATGATGATGCCCATCTGCTTATTGGTGGCACGGATTCTGCGGCATACTTCAAAACCGTCAAAATCTCCCGGAACCATGATATCCAGAATGGCAACGCCGACATCGGGGTTGGCAGCAATGGCATCCAATGCCTCCTGTCCGTTTCCTGCCTCAATGACATCATAGCCGGCGCGCTTCAGGTTAATCACCACAAAGCTCCGGATATTCAGTTCGTCTTCCATAATCAAAACTTTTTTCATATTTCCACCTCTTAATTAGCCCATTCTCTGTAAAGTAAATGGAAGTTGTCCAGAAGCGTTTCCTGTGTTATTGTACTTCCCTCCGATTCAATCCTGGCTGCATAGATAACGCTTTCCTCTTTATGCAGGGGGAATCGACCGTCTTCACAGGACTGGTTCTCCCTGTCGCTGCCGGTAAGCGCATAAATTGTGTACAGCGTCGAAGCCGCCTGGAAATCCTCATCCCAAAGGAAAAATGCGTAATTCTTACCGACCTGATAGACCGAAAGGCGTTCGGCAATATCGTCCGGGATATCCAGATACCACCCCCCTGCAAAATTGTGGAAGGTGTAACATTTGTTGATCATCGAGCCATCCAGATCTACGGTATACCATTGAATCAGATATTGATCTTCCGTAGTCCAGGAATTGGAAATCGGCTTCAAAGGGATTAGTCTGGGAAGCTCAAGAATGCCATCCCTATCTGCATCATCCGGATAAACGAAATAATTGTTCAAAGTCGGAATACCGTTTCTGGCTCCTGCATCCAGAGGCACACTGACCAGCTTTCCGTCGTCCAGTGCCAGAATATCCGTAAACAGCAGGGTGTCATCTACTGCGCTGGAAATGAAAACCGCCGGGATACCGGAAGGCAGGCTGCCTGTTGTAAGTCTGTTAACCTGCTGGATGGGATTGGAAAGCCGGACTTCTACGGTGCGAACCATGGTTTTTGCCTGGTAGCGATAAAGTGTTGCGATGGCATTATCTTCATCGGATTCTCCGCGCTGAAGAATCAGCAGTTCCATCTGATCGCTGCTGCCAAGGTCACAGGACAGGAATCTGGAATAACCTGTAGTCATCAGCAATTCTGCCCGTCCGGCGGCAAAGGAATACACACTTACCGTCTTTAAAAGCTGATCGCTGACCCGATACCCTACCACCAGTTCACATCCGGGTTTACCGTCAATCTCCACATACTCCACCATATCAAAGGTGGAACCACTGCCGGAGATAATCTCGGAAATCTGTACGGTTCCGGAGGAATCCTCCCGGAAGATCAGGATCTGCAGCGGCTTTTCAGCGGATCCTTTGGCAAAAACCAGATATTCATTGGTACCATCGCCGTTCAGGTCGGCAATCTGCAGCGTCTGCTGGTTTTCACCGCTGATGGGAGCCGAGTACTCCAACCCCGCCATGGCAATATCGATAGAGGCTTGCAGCGACTGGAATTCTTTGGAGCGCTTCGGAATACTGTACAGCTCGTCCACAGTCCGAACGGCGCAGCCGCCTAAGAGCAGTGCCGAAAGCAAAACCAGAACGGACACAATATGACCTTTTTTCACGGCATCCACTCCTTTCAAACTGGTATTATAGCATATCCTGTCATAAAAGGAAAGCTATTTCAAAACAACATTTGCCTCGCCCAACACATTTTTCAGTTCGCAAAGCATGGATTCCATCAGAACGCAGCGGGTTCCTCTGCGCTGCTTGGTATCTGAAAAATAGAGAACCACATTGCTCTGCCCCGGGAACATATTGAGAATTGCCTTGATTTTGGGATACAGCCGATCCTCCTGGGTTGGCAGACGAAGATACAGCGTACCGGACAGGCAGGAGGGTTTCCTGTCCATCGGAATCTCCTGTGGTTTTTCAAAGTCCGAAATGGGACGGGCGCGGTTAATCACGATCTGGGGCTCCTTATCGTCCCGGAGAGAGAGCCGCCCGGTGACAACAACAGGAGCATTCTCGTAAATATAGCTGCCACATTGGCTCAAAACATTGGAAAACGCCAGCATTTCAATGGATGCAGTATCATCCTCCATGACAACATAGGCCATCATAGCGTTATTCCGGGTGGTTTTCATCTTCAGGCTCTGAACAATGCCGGCCACCGACACAACCTGATCATCCTGAAAGCGATTTCCCTCCTCCATCAATGCGCCGATGGGGAGCACATGGGTGTTTTTCAGAAACTTCCGGTAATCGTCCATGGGATGACCGGAAAGATAGATGCCCGTTGTGGCCTTTTCCATGGCCATCAGCTCCTGACGGCTCAGCTCCGGAAGGGGCTTGATGGGAAACTTTGCAGCGGTATCTTCATCATCCAGCATGGAAAACAGCCCCATCTGGCCAATCAGATTCTTCTTGCGGGATGATGAGATGCTGTCCATAATCTGCTCATAGGAGCCGAGAAGCTCGCTTCTGTGATAACCAAAGCAATCCATGGCGCCGCACTTGATCAGATTCTCCACAGCACGCTTGTTCAGCTCCCCCTCTCCCATGCGCTCAACGAAATCCTCCAGAGATTTAAAGGAGCCGCCCTCGGTGCGTTTGCGAACCATGGTGCGGATCAGCCCCCGCCCCACATTCCGCACCGCCCCAAGACCGAATCGGATCGCATTTCCCTCAACTGTAAAGGGATCATCGGAATGGTTGATATCCGGGGGCAGAACAGGTATTTCCATCTCCCTGCACTCGGCAATATAACCGGAGATTTTCGTGGCGGAATCCAGAACCGAGGTCATCAGAGCAGCCATATACTGCCGGGGATAATGGCACTTCAGGTAGGCTGTCTGGTATGCAACGACAGCATAGCAGACGGCGTGTGCCTTGTTGAAAGCATAGTTGGCAAAATCAACGATCTCGTCGTAAATCGACTGTGCGACGGATTCCGGGACACCGTGGGAAATTGCACCGGAGATATTTTGCTCCGGATCGCCATAGACAAAGACCTTGCGCTCAGACTCAATGACCTTCATCTTTTTCTTGGAAATGGCCCGGCGGATATTATCTGCCTGTCCCATGGTATAGCCGCCCAGGGAACGGAAAATTTCAATGACCTGTTCCTGATAAACGATGCAACCATAGGTAACCTTCAGAATCGGCTCCAGAAGGGGCGTCTTATAGGTCACTTTTCTGGAATCCAGTTTATTGGCGATAAAGCGCGGAATGGAATCCATAGGGCCGGGTCTGTACAGCGCAACAATAGCTGTAATATCCTCAATGGAGCTGGCTTTCATGTTGACGCACACATTGGTCATACCTGTGGACTCCAGCTGAAAAACACCCTGCGTTTTTCCCTCAGCCAGCATGGCAAAAGTCTCAGCGTCATCGTCATCGATTGCGGCGATGCTGAATTCCGGCCGGATCTTTCGGATTTCCCGCTGGGCGTCATCAATCACCGTCAGGTTCCGCAGCCCGAGAAAGTCCATCTTCAAAAGGCCCAGCTCTTCAATGGTGGTCATGGTATACTGGGTCACGATGGTATCGTCATTTCGGGAAAGCGGCAGGTAGGTGCTCACCGGATCTGCCGTGATAACCACACCGGCCGCATGGGTAGATGTGTTCCGGGGCATACCTTCCAGACTTCTGGCTGTATCAATGAGCTTTTTAACCCGATCATCCCCCTCATACAGCTCCTTCAGCTGAGGGGACATCTGAAGCGCCTCTTCCAGGGTTATGTGGGGTGTGGCAGGCACCAGCTTTGCCACCACATCGGTTTCCGGATAGCTGAAGTTCAGCGCACGACCCACATCCCGGATGGCGCCCCGGGCAGCCATGGTTCCAAAGGTGACAATCTGGGCAACATGGTCTGAGCCATATTTCCGCATGACATAATCGATAACCTCCTGCCGCCGTTCCTGACAGAAATCTGTATCGAAGTCCGGCATACTGACCCGCTCAGGATTCAAAAAACGCTCAAAAATCAGCGAATACTTCATGGGGTCAATTTCCGTGATGTGCAGACAGTACGCGGCGATAGAAGCCGCACCGGAACCACGGCCGGGTCCCACAGGGATTCCCTGCTCTTTGGCATAGCGGATAAAGTCCCAGACGATCAGATAGTAGTTTACATAGCCCATACGGCTGATAACATCAATCTCATATTCCAGACGATCCCAATAGCTTTGGGGTGCATCAGGATAGCGCTGATGAAAGCCATCGACACAGAGCTCCCGGAAGTATTCCTCATTGGTAAATCCCTCCGGAACCGGAAACGAGGGCAAATGATACTCGTGAAAAGTAAACTCCAAATTGCAGCGCTGGGCAATCTTTCCGGTATTGGCCAGTGCGTCGTCACAGCCGGGGAAAAGCTCCCTCAGCTCCTCTTCACTTTTCAAATAGAATTCATCGGAAGGAAAACGCATCCGGTTTGCGTCTTCTATGGTTTTACCAGTCTGGACGCACAGCAGAACATCCTGCATGGCGGCATCCTCTTTGCGCAGATAATGGGCATCATTGGTAATGACCATGGGAATGCCCAATTCCCGGGAGAGCCGCTGAATCCCCTGATTGACAGGGCGCTGTTCCGGAATCCCGTGATCCTGAAGTTCCAGGTAGAAGTGATCTTCCCCGAATATGGCGGACATTTTCTGCGCATAGTCTCTTGCGCCGCTGTAATCTTCCATCATGAGCGCCTGTGCAACACCGCCGGCCAGGCAGGCAGAAAGCGCTATCAGACCCTCGTGATATTTCTCCAGAAGCGCAAGATCCACTCTGGGCTTGCCATAAAAGCCCTGGATAAAGGCCTCAGAGACCATCAGGCACAGGTTTTCATAGCCTTTGCGGTTTTCACACAGCAGAACAAGATGATATGGATCATTGTCGATGCCATGGACACGATCTTCCATTTTTCTCCGGGCTACATAAACCTCGCAGCCAATGATGGGCTTGATCCCGGCAGCCTTGGCAGCCTTATAAAAATCGATACAGCCATACATGACGCCATGGTCTGTAATGGCAATGGCCTCCTGCCCCAGTTCCTTCACCCGATCCATAATGGAATCGATTCGGCAGGCGCCGTCCAAAAGGCTGTATTCAGTATGAACATGAAGGTGAGCGAAACTCATACGGTGACCTCCCGGGACAGTTGAACCAGCTTTTTCAACCGATGATTCATGGCTGGCTTGGTAATGGGCGGATCCATCATGGCTGCCAACTCAGCCAGCGCAGCCTCTGGATTCTCCTCTCTTGCCGCTGCTGCCTGCTGAAGCTTTGCCGGCAGGGTTTCCAGAATCCCCTGCTTCTTTAAAACCCGGATGGCTGCAAGCTGCTCCTGCGCAGCATCCACCACCTTTGACAGGTTTGCATCGTCGCAGTTGCAGCGGCGGTTGACCTTGTTGTTCAGTTCCTTTTCCAAACGGGTTTCCATGATTCCCATGGCAGCGACCGGAGCCCCCAGAAAGGTCAGGAAATCGGAAATCATCTCACTGTTTTTTAAATACAGCACCTGCCCTCCACCCCGGACGGCATTTTTCGGAGAAAAACCCAGTACCTCATGGACAATGAGGTTGCACTCCCGGGCGACACTCTGGTGGGTAGTTGTCAGCTCCATGTGATAGGCTTTCGCCGGGTCTGTAACACTGCCACCTGCCAGGAAAGCCCCCCGAAGAAATGCAGCTTTGCAGCAATCCTCTTCAACAACAGGCAGATTGATGTGCAGCGCCAGAGTATCCTGGGGCGAAAAGCCAAAAGCGGACATGATATGGGCAATCTTATCCGGCTGCATGATTTGAAACACCAGCTTACCGGGAGATTCCATACTCGGGAAGGAATCAAAGGTCAGATCAAATGCTTTTTTAAACAGTTTGGGGATAATATAGGCAAATTCTCTGCTTTCCGTAATAATCTTAATGCAATCGGCGGAAAAATGATTGCAAAACAGCAAAATTCCGAAGCACTCTGCCAGTGCACAGCAATGCTTGCCGGGAACGGCATGGCAAGCCTCTGCCTTTGCGGAGGCGGAAAACGACATTACCAAAGGAATCTCCCCTCTCTTTCTGTATTACCAGATTCTGATCTCCGGTTCCAGAAGTATTCCGGTGGAATTGTGCACAGTTTCAGAAACCCGATCCAGAAGCGCCTTCACATCTGCCGCGGTGGCACCGCCGAGATTTACGGCAAACCCAGCGTGCTTTTCGGAAATGGCCGCACCGCCAATCCGATACCCCTTTAGTCCGGCCTGATCGATAAGTGCAGCAGCATACCCACCCGATGGGCGTTTGAATGCCGATCCGGCAGAAGGCAGATCCAGTGGCTGGGATGCCATGCGACGCTGCTGGAAGTCCTTCATTTTTCTGCGAATCTCATCACTGCTGCCGGGGATCAATCCAAAGACAGCGCTGACAACCACGGCGTTTTGCCCCTCCAGACAGCTGTGGCGATAGGAGAAGTCCATCTGATCCCGGGAAAGGGTTTTGACCTCCCCGGAATAGTCCATAACCTGAACACTTTCACAGATGTCGGAAATCTCCCCACCGTATGCGCCGGCATTCATATAAACGCCGCCGCCGACGGTGCCGGGAATGCCGTGTGCAAACTCCATTCCGGCCAATCCCAGATTGGCTGCAAAGACGGCTGCGCGGGACATGGTGACGCCTGCCATCACTTGAATATGGGTTTCATCTGTCTGCCTCATGCCGTCCAGGCAGTCCTTCAGGCAGATAACAAGACCCTGGACACCTTCGTCCGGTGCCAGAACATTGGTTCCTGCGCCAAGAATAGCAAATTTCCAGTCCAATAAAGCGGACTTTTTTAAAAGTGCGGACAACTCATTCGCATTTTGGGGAAATGCCATCACCTCAGCCCCTCCGCCGATCCGAAAGGATGTGTGTCTGGCGAGTAATTCATCAAACCTAAGCTCAATTTCAGGAAAAAAAGCGGAAATATTCCGCTGAAAAACAGATAATTCCGACATAAACGCCTCCGGGTGTATGATTGGTTACAGTATATCATATTCTGCTGAGGTTTGCAATTATCATTGCGTGATTTTTCTCCACGGAAAAGTCCCCTCCGCCAGCTTCGGCAGAGGGGACGGAAGGTTATTCAGTTGCCTCCACCATACCGATGGATTCTCTCAGCATTTCGCCGTTCTTCTTGAGGTTGGCATCCAGAACCCAGTCAGGCACGGCTTCCGAGCCCTGATTGGTGCTCCAGTAGGTTCCTTCAAAGGGAATGGACTGCGATACAATATTCAGTCCCTTCAGCATGGGGATGAGCTCAAAGGCATAATTGGTCATCTCCTGCGTTGTCATATCCGTTACGATCATGGGCATCACCGTGCGGAAGAGATCGTTGACCTCCAGAAGGCTCATTTCCTTACATTTCTTCAGGATTTCTGTAATGACATGTCTCTGACGGGCTGTGCGGTCAAAGTCGCCATGTCCCACCTTTCTCATGCGGGCATACATCAAAGCCTGATAGCCGTTCAGATGGTTGAGACCGGGCTTGATATCCACATTGGCGCCGGTGCCGTCAATCCACATCTGCTCACATTCCTCCTGGTTCAGCTCTGCATCGATGCCGCCAACCAGATCAACGATATCCATGAAGGAGTAGAAGCCGATTTCCACGGTATGGTCAACATGGACACCGAAGTTCTGCTCAATGGCCAGCGCCAGCATCTCCATACTTCCGCTGACTTCCCCGGTCCAGTGGCTGCCCAGATGGTAGATATTGTTAATCCGGTTGAAGCCCTGGGTGTGGCCTGCATAGGCAGGAATGACCACGCGCAGATCCCGCATAAAGGAGGTCATGGTCAGCGTCTTGGTCTCCCGATTGATGGAGCAGAGAATCATGCTGTCTGCCAGACGGTATTCCTCATTTTCCCGGGCAGCCTGTCCGACAACCATAATATTTGTGATATTCTGATCCGAATGGATTTCAGGCCATGTATCCTCCGGAGAAGTGGTTTCCGTTTCCTCCACAGGCGCTGTCATAGGCTGTGTGGGCAGAGTACCCAGCATATTGGCTTCATCCTCGGCTGACATACTGGGGGTTGTAACCTGTCCGGGTTTACTGACAAGCCCAAGCATATTGGTAACATACCAGTAACCAACACCGATTATGGTAACCAGAAGCAGAGCAATCACAATTAAGATGATGGGAAGAACACCCATTTTTTTCTTTTTCTTCTGCACAGGCTCCTGATAATCACGGCGAGGCGCCTGGCGGCTGCCCCGTGGGGACTCCTGTCTCAAATATTTTCCACCCTTAGCCATACGCTACCTCCTGGGTTTTTATTTAAGCTCACATAACTATATCATAAAGAACATAAGAATACAAGATATTATTTTATCTGCAAAAAGTTGCCATTTGAAAAGTTTATTTGCGTTTGATTGGGGTAATTCTTATATTCCGGGAGATACTATCACCGAAACCAGTTTATTTGGAGGTATCAAATGAAAAAGCTGTATTTATCTGTGACGATGCTTCTGCTTACCGCGGTGGTTTTGACCGGCTGCGGTTGCAGAAATGTGGCTCCGGCTGCCACGACTCAGCCCACCACCATGCCCACCATTGCAACCACGCAGGAGACCACGGCGCCCACTACAATGCCGGCACCGGAAACCACTCAGGCAACCGTCCCGACGATTGAGGACGGCAACGGCCCAATCTCCACCGATTCCACGGAATCTATGGAGCGTTCCGGATCAAATGGCCAGGGTACCGGCAACGGGATTACAGGAAGCGTCACAGGCTGAAGCAGCGCAGGGGCTTTTCCCTGCGCTACATAATTCTACTTCTGAACAAATTCCTGCCAGCGAAAGCCAAAGCTGCCGTCTTCCCTTTGAATACAGGGGATGCCTATTGCGCCGTTTCTTTTGATTTCGTCAAACGCAGGATCCTCCCGCAGCTTGAGAAAGTCCTTCAAATTTTGCAGACTGTCTGCAAAATCCAGATAGACATATTCAACCCCCAGCTTATCAAAAGCCTTGCGGCACTGGACGCAGTCCTTGCAGAGCATACTTCCGTAAACCTTTAACATAATCGTTTCTCCTACAGTATTGCAATATAACGCAAAATATTTTTCAGAATCCGGGTTTGGGCATCCATGGCGGCTTTCAGATAGTCCTGAGATGCATCTTCCTGCTGCCATGCACAGCAGATCGAAGCCCCCACGCAAACCGCACAGCCATGGCCGAATTTGTCAAAGGCAAAAGAACAGTTTTTCGCATTGCCGCCGGGATAGTCCAACCCCTCCACCAGCAGAAACTGGGATGGATACTTCCCCCGAAGGGTCTGCAGGCTCTGGGGTGCAGTAGCCGCCGCGACACAGCCCACCAGAGAATATCCGCTCTTTCCAATCAGGCTTACCCCCTGACGGTTGGCATAGTCCGCCGCGGCAAGATGGACAAGCCGTGTTCCCGCAATAAGATCCTGAAGCTCAGGTGCCGATTTATTGGCAGTTCTTGCCAGAACAAAAACACTCTTTTTACTGTTCTTGCACCATGGAAGGAACGGCCGGATGGCATCACTTCCCAGATAGCCAGAGATGACCAGACCATCACAGGGAAATTCGGACGGATTGCTCAGGAGCGTGTTGGCTGCGATCTGAGCCACAGTGGGAGAGAAAATCTCCGGAGCATCCAGAAGCACATAAAGCCCGGCTTCTTTGGCGGCCTGCAGGGTCTGCTGAAGCTGAGAAATTCCTTCCGTACCCATCAAAGCAAAGGCAGCAAAGCCGATGCGCACACCGGGAAGAATTCCCTTCATGCAGCCGATCAGCTCCCGGGAAAACAGGCCATAGGCCTCTGCGTCAGAACGCCCTTCCCGAAGCTGGGGCGGAATCTGATCCGGCGAAAGGGTAAGATCCAAAATAATGGGATTCTTTCGTTTTCGGATTTTATCCTGTAACACATCAACAGACATTTCGCTCCCTCCTTTTTGTCATTATAGCATATTTTTTTACCAATGCAACGACAAAAAGCTGACAGATTTAATTTTTTCGTGCTGGGCATACTAGCATTGGAAGGAGGGAATCCAATGAATGCAAAAGGATGGGCACTCACGGCGGGAATTGGTGCCGCTGCCGGTGCCGTGGCAGTTCTGATGATGCCTCGGACAAACCCTACCAGAAGACTTGCAGCGAAGGCCGCAAACAAAATGGAGGATGTGGCCTGGAAGGTTTCTGACACCATTTCCAGCAAAATGGATCAGATGGATTTCTAAGGAAGCACTGATTAAATCGTCGAGAGCCTACAGCGAGAGATTTTGCTTCCTGAGAAAGTTTGGAAAAGCGAGGAATACTGCATGTATTTCCGGTTTTCCAAACTGCACGGAGGGAGTAAAAGATCCGCTGCTAAGCCGAAGACGATTTATTCAGCGCTTCCCTGAGCAAAAGCCGGGAGGCAAAGCCTCCCGGTCGATTTGTTCTTACTGAATATCCAGAACAACCTTGTCTTCGGATGTGCGGATATGAATGGAAGAAATGGGGTTTTCAAAGCTGTCGATAATTGCCTCCGAAATGGGATCCTCCAGCTCCTTCTGGATGGTGCGCCGGAGGTTCCGGGCACCATAGGTGAGAGAATACGCCTTCTTGACCAACAGCTGGCGAAGATCTTCCCCCCATGTCAGACTCAGGCCCCGGGCGTTGAGACTGTCTCTCAGCTCAGCAAGCATGATGTCCGCAATCCCCAGGAAGTTTTCTTCCGTCAGATGATGGAAGGTGATGATCTCATCCACACGGTTAATGAACTCCGGACGCAGGAATTCGCCGAGTGCCTTCATGGTCTTTTCCTTGACCATATCGGTCTGCGTGCGGCCAAAGCCCAGCCCGCCGACACGGCCTTCCGACCCGGCATTGGAGGTCATAACAATCACGGTGTTTTCAAAATTGACCACCCTGCCCTGAGCATCCGTAATGCGGCCGTCATCCAGAACCTGCAGCAGTACATTCAGCACATCCGGGTGTGCCTTCTCAATCTCATCAAACAGAACGACGCTGTAGGGGCGGCGGCGGATTTTTTCCGTCAGCTGCCCTGCCTCATCATAGCCCACATAGCCCGGAGGGGAGCCGATGAGCTTGGAGACCGTATGCTTTTCCATATACTCCGACATATCCAGACGGATCAGGTTATCCACACTGTCAAACAGGTCATTGGCCAGCTGCTTGACCAGCTCTGTTTTTCCCACACCGGTGGGGCCGACAAAAATGAAGGAAACCGGCTTTTTCTTGGGGCTGATGCCCACCCGATTCCGACGGATAGCCCGGGCCACCGCATCCACAGCCTCATCCTGACCCACAATGTGAGTTTTCAGGCGGTCAGACAGCCCCTTGATCTGCTGATACTCCTGTGCCTTGATCTTGGAAGCCGGAATCTTTGTCCAAAGCTCAATGATTCTGGCAAGATTCTCCATGGTGACAGCGGGAGCAGGCAGCTTTTCCAGCTCCTCAATCTTCCCGGCCAGCTGCATCAGCTTGCTGCGCAGAATTGCCAGCCGCTCATAGTTCTGGTTCTCCGTATCCTCGTTGAGCATACGAAGCTCCAGCTCATAGTCATCCCGTTCCTTCTTCAGCTCTGCCAACTGGGATATCTCCTTACAGTGCAGATTCACATCCGAGCAGGCCTCATCCAGCAGGTCGATGGCCTTATCCGGCAGGAAACGATCGGTGATATAGCGCTCCGACAGCACCACACACTGATGGGCAATCTCCGGAGAAATAGAGACGCCGTGGAACTGGGAATACGCCTTGGCAAGTCCCTGCACGATCTGGCTTGCCTCTGCAATGGTAGGCTCCGCAACGGTAACCGGCTGAAAGCGGCGTTCCAGGGCGGCATCCTTTTCGATATATTTCCGGTATTCTGCAAAGGTTGTGGCGCCGATGACCTGTATTTCTCCTCGGGAAAGGGCGGGTTTCAGGATATTTGCCGCATTCATGCTGCCCTCTGCGTCACCGGCACCCACCAGATTATGAACCTCATCAATCACCAGAATGATATTGCCGCACTCCTTGATCTCACCGATCAGGCTCTTCATGCGGCTCTCAAACTGACCACGGAACTGGGTACCAGCCACCAAAGCCGTCAGATCCAGCAGAAAAACCTCTTTGTCCCGGAGCTTGTAGGGAACATCTCCGGCGGCGATTCTCTGGGCAAGACCCTCCGCAATGGCAGTTTTGCCAACGCCCGGCTCGCCGATCAGACAGGGGTTGTTTTTCTGGCGGCGGTTGAGAATCTGGATGACCCGCTGGGTCTCCACATCCCGACCAATGACAGCATCCAGCTTCCCTTCTTTGGCTCTGCCGGTGAGATCCATGCAGTAGCTGTCCAGAAACTTGTGTTTCTTGTTCTTCTTTTTCTTGTCTTTTCCCGGCTTTTCCTCTTCCGTCTGTTCTCTGCCGGGCACGGGAGGCATGGGCATATTGTTGGAGGAACCGCCAAACAGCTGGTTCAGCAGCGGAAAAGTTGCCGTCTGGCTGTCCATATCATCGTCGTCAGAATCCTCTCCGGGGGTAATCTGGCCAAACATGCTGCTCATTTCATCACTGATGAGATCCAGATCATCCTCGGAAATCCCCATCTGTTTGACTGCTTCGTCAATCTGGGGAATTCCCAGACTCCGGGCGCACTTCAGGCAGTAGCCCTCGTTCATGGTTACACCGTTTTCCATTTTGGTCAGAAATACCACAGCAATATTCTTTTTGCACTTGGTGCACATTTTCGGTTGCATGACTCGTCACTCCTCTACTCAGGAAGTATTCCTTTGGGCTGAAGTATAGCACAAAGGAAGCAAAAATGAGAAAACAAATTGTAAACGGTATGACTTACCGCGTCCAGTCGCTGCTGCACTCAAAGGATTCAACGCCGTCATCATACCACAGATGGGTCATATAGAGTCCCCCGGCAGGCACGGTGGGGCCGGCGGCTGTTCGGTTACCGGATTCCAAAATTCTCCCGATCTGCTCCGGGAGAATCTTCCCCTCCGCAGCATATACCACAGTTCCTGCCATGGCTCGGGCCATATTATACAGGAAACCGTTGGCGCATACCTTCAGCCGGATAATCTCCCCCATTCGCTCCACGCGGAAATAATACACCGTGCGGACGGTGGATTTCACATCCGTCCCCACGCTTCTCACTGCGGCAAAGTCATGGGTGCCCACAAACTGATCTGCGGCAGCCTGCATAATCTTTTCGTCCAGATGTCTGGGGTAAAACCAGGCGCGGTTCACATAGAAGGGATCCTTCAGTCTGGAATTATAGATCTGGTAAGTATATTCCTTGCGAACACAGGAGCCGATGGCATTGAACCTGTCATGGACTTCAAAGGCCTTCGTCACCACAATATCGCAGGGAAGATGGGTATTCAGAGCATAGGGCAGACGCTCGGCCGGAATGGTGGACTCGGTGCGGAAATTCGCCACATAGACCCGGGCGTGGACCCCGGCATCGGTGCGGCCGCAGCCGGTCATGTGCACAGGATGCCCCACCACCATCTGCGCTGCTTTTTCCAAAGTCTGGGCAACCGTTGACAGATTTTTCTGAACCTGCCACCCGTGATAATCCGTACCCAGATAGGTTAAAATCAAGGCGATATTACGCATAGATACCTCACATTCCGAAACTGCCGAGAGCCAGAACTGCAGCGACCAACGCAGCCATCAGGGCAAAGGTAACCAGATCACCCCGATGAAAATGCAGCAGCTTCATCTTTGTTCTGCCCTCTCCGCCCTGATAGCAGCGGCACTCCATGGCAGTGGCCAGCTCATCCGCGCGGCGGAAGGCACTGATAAACAGGGGTACCAGAATGGGAATCAGGGCTCTGGCCCGATCCATCAGGCTGCCGTTTTCAAAATCCGCCCCCCTCGCCTTCTGAGCAGACATAATTTTGTCCGTTTCCTCAATCAGAGTGGGAATAAACCGAAGGGCAATACACATCATCATGGAAAGCTCATGCACCGGCATATGCAGTCTCTTCAGTGGGCTCATCAGAGATTCCAGTCCATCGGTCAGAGAAATGGGAGAAGTGGTGTAAGTCAGCAGAAAGGTGCCGCTGACCAGCATCAGAATCCGCACAACCATAAACGCAGCCCGCTGTACACCGCCGGAGGTGATTACAATTCCCAGAACCTGAAACAGGATCTTCCCTTCCCGGTTGAAAAACAGGTTCAGAATGCCGGTAAATACCAGGATCATGGCAAGGGGCTTCATTCCCCGGACAATGGCCTTCCCGGGAATTTGAGAAACCCGAATGGCTGTCAACAGCAGAAGCAGCAGAAGGCCATAGCCAATCCAGCTTCTTGCGCAGAACAGCGCAATGATATAGGCCAGCAATGCCAGCAGCTTCGTTCTGGGATCCAGCCTGTGAACAGGTGAATTGCCGGGGAAATACTGCCCCAGCGTGATATCCTTAAGCATGGACAGCCTCCTTCCGGTTCTTTAGCGCACTGACGGCCTGCTCGATGGTATACACCCCGGGGACATCCAGACCCATCTGCCGCAGATGCAGAAAAACCTGAGTAACCTGTGGAATATTTAAGCCCATGTTCACAAGCTCATCCGTATGGGCAAAGATTTCATCCGGCGTTCCGTCCATGGCGAGCCGGGAGCCGCTTAAAACCAAAAGCCGGTCTGTCAGGCGCGCCACATCCTCCATGGAATGACTTACCATCATGATCGTAGCGTTTTTGGACTTTCGGTAGGCCGCGATGTTGGAGAGGATCTCCCTGCGTCCGGAAGGATCCAGCCCGGCAGTTGGCTCATCCAGAATCAGGATTTCCGGCTCCATGGCTATCACACCGGCAATGGCTACCCGTCGCTTCTGACCGCCGGAGAGGTCAAACGGAGACGCCTGAAGCTGTGCATCCGTAATGCCCACAAAGCCGGCAGCCTCCCGTACCCGGCGATCCACTTCCCCGGCGGGAAGTCCCATATTTTTGGGGCCAAAGGCAATATCCCGGTAGACGGTTTCCTCGAACAGCTGGTATTCCGGGTACTGAAATACCAGACCTACCCGAAACCGCGCCTGCCGCGTCAGCTTTTTGTCCGACCAGATATCCTGTCCATCCAGAATCACACTGCCGGAGGTGGGCTTCAGCAGTCCGTTGAGCTGCTGCATCAGGGTGGATTTTCCGGAGCCGGTGTGTCCGATAATTCCAATAAATTCCCCACGATTTACAGAAAAGGAAACATCCTCCAGAGCGGTGTGCTCAAAAGGCGTTCCTGCACTGTATACATATTTCAGATTCTTCACGGAAAGAATCGGTTCCATCTCTCTTCCTCCTACGGATCAGGTTGCAGTTCCGCCCCCGACCGCATCAAAAATTGCCCGGGCACAGTCTTCACAGGACAGCTTGTCCAGAGGCAGGTGAAAGCCGCATTGGTTCAATTTCCAACACAGCTCTACCGTCTCAGGGGCTTCCAAACCAATGCCGTGCAGCATTTCCACCTGAGAAAAAACCACCTCAGGTGTTCCGTCAGCCGCAATTTTTCCTTTGTGCAGCACCACAACACGGCCGCATCTGGCGGCCTCATCCATGTGATGGGTGATCAGAACCACAGTAATCCCCTTTTCCCGGTTAAGGGCGAGAATCGTGTCCATCACTTCCTGCCGTCCTCGGGGATCCAGCATGGCGGTGGGCTCGTCCAGAACGATACATCTGGGTTCCATGGCAATGACCCCGGCAATGGCCACCCGCTGCTTCTGTCCGCCGGACAGAAGGTGGGGTGCATGGTTTCGATATTCATACATTCCAACCTGTTTCAGTGCCCTGTCCACACGCTGCCGGATCTCCGGACTGGCAATTCCCAGATTTTCGGGGCCAAAGGCCACATCCTCTTCCACTACATTGGCCACAATCTGGTTGTCCGGATTCTGAAATACCATGCCCACATTTCTCCGGACGGACATAATCCGCTCCTCCAGCGAGGTGTCAATTCCGCAGACATATACTTTACCGCCGGTAGGCAGCAAAATGGAGTTAAAATGCTTGGCAAGCGTGGATTTTCCACAGCCGTTTGTGCCAAGAATGGCAACAAAGCTGCCTTCCTCCACCATCAGATTCAAATCCTCAAATACGGCAATGCCGGGCGTGTCGTCCACGCCCGGATAGCTGTATGCCAGATGTTGTGCTGAAATGATCTCTTTCAAATAGATTCCTCCATCAGGGTGTCCATCTTCCCGTGGCGCCGCAGGGTAAAACCAGGCCGGATGCCGTAACCGGCAAACCCAGTTCACCCGCTGCTGTTTTGCCGCCGAATTTCTTTCCGTATACCACATCCGCGGCATAGGAAACCGCAGAGGGAGCCAGGCCTGTGGTATAGGAGTTGATGATCACAAACAGCGGATCATCGCTCAGCAGCTTTACCGTTTCCTGCAGGAAGGGATAAAAGCTGGTTTCCATCTTCCAGATTTCACCACTGGGCCCCCGACCATAGCTGGGAGGATCCATGATGATGCCGTCATAGCGGCGTCCCCGGCGGATCTCCCGCTGGATGAACTTACCGCAATCATCGACGATCCAGTGGATAGGTCTGTCAGCCAGACCGGAGACCTGCGCATTTTCCTTGGCCCACTGAACCATTCCCTTGGAGGCATCCACATGATACACCTCTGCACCGCCGGCAGCAGCTGCCAGCGTAGCGCCCCCGGAATAGGCGAAGAGATTCAGCACTCTTACGGGGCGGTGGGATGCAGCGTCAGAGACCTTTTCCCGAATAAAATCCCAGTTGGCTGCCTGCTCCGGAAACACGCCGGTGTGCTTGAAGTTCATAGGCTTCACATGAAAGGTCAGATAATCCTTGTAGTGAATCTGCCACCGATCCGGCAGGTCATGGTCGGACCAGCGACCGCCGCCTGTATTTGAGCGGATATACCTGGCATCAAAGTGCTTCCACTGCGGTGCATTGCGGGGGGTATTCCAGATAACCTGGGGATCCGGGCGCACCAGAATATACTTTCCCCATCGCTCCAGACGCTCACCGTCAGAAGTATCTAAAACTTCGTATTCTTTCCATTCGTTGGAGATCCAAAGCATGGAAATACCTCCTTCTCTCTCTTTCTTGGAATTACCAAAGGATACTGTCTGCATCGGGATACCATATGCCGCCTTCGCCGGGAACAATGATCCCATCCAAACCATCCCCGGGAATGGTTTCTTCCGGAACGGCAACCGTGTATTCACTGTGAATGGGACAAGTCTTATACGGCAGGTTTCCGGACAGGCCGCCGTAAAAGCCCGTCCAGCCGGCATCCTCACCGTTTTCATCCACAAGATAAACATAGCCATCATCCGTAAAAGCATCCAGAAGGCCAAACTGACTTGCCCGCTTCAGTTCTTCCACTTCTTCAGGGGTCATTTTTACCAGGGAGTAGTATCCAACGGCGGCATCCGGAAACAGGCTGCAGTATTCCCCTGCAACACCGCCGCCCTCCAGACAGTAGGGAACCAGAACATGCTTGTCACAGTATTGTGTGGGAGCATCCTCCGGGTAGCACAGCACTGTGTTGACCCGTCCCATCTGCCGTGCATCCGCATAACAGGCCTCGGTGGCCAGAAGTCCGGAGTCCAGACAGATATCCACACTCCGCATGGCATTGGCGTTGTACAATCCCTGAGATGGCAGTCCCTGATGGATGGGCTGCATCACCTTGCGCCACAGGGTTGCCGCAGGGTTGGCCGTGGTATTGGTCAGATGGATCTCCTCCGGGAGGTTATATCCGCACCAGACTGCCGCAGTGTAGTGGCTGGTGTAGCCGCAGAACCAGCGATCCCGGTTGGAGGAGGTGGTGCCGGTCTTGCCGGCAATGATCTGGCCATTGAAGATAGCGGCGCCGCCGGTGCCGTTATTGGCGGCGTTATACAGGCAATAGTTGATATAATTTACCGTCTTGTCGCTGAGCACCTTTCTGGATTCCTGAACATTATCCAGAATCAGCTCGCCGGCGCTGTTATACACCTTGGTGTACAGACGGGGCTCCCGGTACACGCCGTTGTTGGCAAAGGTGGCGTATGCGGCGCTCATCTCCTGAACGGTGGAGCCGACAGTCAATGCGCCCAGCGCCAGAGGAGAACGGTCAATATCGGAAAGGCTTTTGCCGTTTTCCAGCTCATAGGATTCCGTCAGGTGGCTCTGACCCAGATTGTACTTGGCGAAGCTGAAGGCATATTCATGCCCAATCAGATCCAGCGTCCGGACGGACATGGTATTGACGGAATAAACAATTCCATTAAAAACAGTTCTGCCGGCCTGATACTTCCGGTTATCGTTCTTGGGCCATGCCGTACCATCCTGATAAATTACCGGCAGATCCTTCAGCACCGTAGCCGGGCTGACACCCCCCAGCTCAAAGGCGGGGGCATACACGGAAACAGGCTTCTGAGAGGAACCAGTCTGGAGCTTTGCCTGCGTTGCCTTGTTGTAGGCGTAGAAGGTATCCTTCTCGCCCACACCGCCGGACAACGCCACCACATCACCGGTTCTGTTGTCAATGACCACGATGGCAGACTGAAGCTGCTGCTGGCTTCTGGTATCCGGAATCTGAGACAGATCGGTATACACGGCATCCACGGCCTGCTGAACCCGCATATCCAGCGGCGTATAGATATGGTAGCCGCCCTTCTGAATACGCTCCAGGTAGATATCCCGGCGGATATCATCCAGGCTGTCCCACTCGTAGCCATCCTTTTCGGCCAATGCAGAAGCCACATCCACAAGAACCGCATCCACATACCAGGAGTACACATGGCGGGACGCATCCGTTTTCACACTTGTCAGGGTACCGCACTCCGGGCAATAGTAGACACCGTCCTGGGTGTTAAAGGTGCTGACTGTCCCCTGATAGCCGCAGCGTGTATTTTCACACACTGCCCACTTATCCTCGGGGGCAATTCCGGACTTGAACACCATTTCCTGAGCAACCGCCTCGTCGTACTCCTCCTGAGTCAGATACCCCTGATTCAGCATCTCGCTGAGAACATTCATCTGCCGGTAGCGGTTTCTCTGGGCACCGTCACGCTCCTCACCCTTGTACATATACACGCTCTGGGAATAGGGATTAAACAGAGACGGGTTGTTGGTAATGCTGATCAGACTTGCGCACTCTGCAATGGTAAGGCTTTGAAGCTCTTTTCCGAAATACTCCGCTGCGGCACTTTTCACACCGTAGCAGCCCCGACCCAGATAAATCCGGTTCAGGTATTCCTCCATGATCTTGTCCTTGTCGTACTCCCGCTCAAAAACCTGTGCCCGGAAAATCTCCATCACCTTTCTCTGAACGGTGACGCTCTTCTGCTCAGAGACATTTTTAATCAGCTGCTGGGTAATGGTGGAGCCGCCGAACTGGGAATCGCCGCCGAAGAACATATTCAGACAGGCCTTCACCGTAGTGATCCAGTCAACGCCCTGATGCTCGTAAAACCGCTTATCCTCAATGGCAACCGTAGCATCGATCAATGCCTGGGGAATTTCCGACAGGGTTGCCACCTGCCGGTCTGTGGTGGTATAGATCTGCTGGAGCTGCTGAATATTTCCGGCACCATCCACATAATACATAAAGGAGGTCTCGTCCATGCCATAGTCATCAATGGACCAGTTGGATGCCTCTGTCAGAATATCCTGCTGCAGGTAATCCCCGAGAATGCCCGCAAAGACCACGCCGCAGACGATCAGGATCATCAGCACGGTGGCAGCGGCTCCCAGAGCAATTTTGACAGCGGAGAGGGCCACAGAGCCCAGTGTATACAAGAGCTTGATTGACCAGTGAGGATTCCAGTCCTGACGGGGCTTCTTCGCTCTGCGTCTTTTCTTGCGTTCTTGTTCCATAGGAAATAACCTCCAACGCCCCCAGGGGGGCAGCCAATGGGTATATTAAAACTGCCAACGGTAATTTTGGCACAACTTTATTCATATCACTATAGCATATTCTTCTCAAAAACGAAAGTACTTATTTGTTAATAAAAATGAAATTTCCAGGGGAAACTAGAGCACGGAAGGAGGACGATGTCCATGACAAAGCATTTGATCTGTCCGCTGCTGGCTCTGGCCTGGACTCTGGGATGCTATAAAGGGTATCTCGCCCTATTCAGGGACAGCGCCCCGGAACCGTGTCAGATCTACCCCTGTCCTGTGGAAAATCTGCCGGAAACGGATCAGCTGGAACTGTCCGAGGGGATTCAGATCCGGACACAGGAGGCACTTGACCAGATTTTGGAGGATTTTCTTTCCTAAAAAATCGAATCTGTTTCTGTATAAAATTACTAATTGATTTTCCTTCCTTCAGGCTGTAGAATAGCAATGTAAAAAATCCTCTGAAGGGAGACGCCTGTGGAAGATCAATTTGGTTCCGACTTTATCACCATCTCCGATGAGGATGGCACGGAATATGAGCTGGAGGTGCTCAGTACGCTGGAGTACAACGGAAGCACATATCTGGCTGTTGTCCCTGCCGGAGACAGTTTAGAGCAGCTGCAGCTTGAGGTAAGCATTCTCAAATCCGTGGAGGAAGATGGCGAGCTTCTGCTTTGCGCCATCGAAGACGAAGCGGAATTGCAGTCTGTCTACGACCTTATCATGGATGCACTTTACGAAGAAGAAGAGGAGTAATCCTGTTTTCTTCCTGCTTGGTGCGTAGCGTGTCTTTTTGGACCCACATTTTTTTATCGGGAAGTTAGACTTCACAGCTGGTTTGCAGACCTCCCGTCCGCGCTCTGACGACGGATGGATGTTGGGAGCAGAAAAGGCTGCGAGCGGCAACCCACCTGCCATTTCGTGCAGGTCATAATCAGATGCGTTACGGCCGAAGCGGGGTGTCTGGGGAGATTTTCTCCCCAGACTTTTTTATTTTCCCCATCCTATCCGTGAAAACAACAGGCGAAGGGATTTTATAATAAAATGTAAATTTTCCCGATTTTTTCGGAAACACGCTGTTTCCCCCTTGAAACAGCCGGAATAATCGTTTATAATAGCCAAGTCTGCGCCGAAGTGCCAGATTTACCACTAGGATAAAATGAGAGGATTTGATCACATGAGTGCATCCAGCAAGAAAAAGCAGCGCAGCCAGGCTGACGCTTCCAAAATGACCGAACGGCAGCTGGCCGAGCAGAAGGAAGCCAGGCAGATCAGACTGTACACCATTCTTTTTGTTATTGCTCTGGCGGTTATGGTAGTGACCGCTGTTTCTGTCGGCGTTACCAAAACCATTTCTGCCTCCGGTGTCCGTGAGAAGAACACGGTTGCCATGTCCATTGGCGGAAATAATCTGAGCAATGCAGAGCTGAACTACTACTATATGGACACTGTCAACAATTTCTATTCTCAGAGCGGCGCCTATGCATCCATCTTTGGTTTGGATGTCAGCAAGCCTCTGGATCAGCAGATTGCAGACCAGGCAACCGGTGATACCTGGGCAGACTACTTCCTGAATTCCGCCAAGGATGCAGCCGTATCCACCTATGCCCTCTGCGATGCTGCAGCACAGGAAGGCTATACGCTGTCCGAAGCCGATCAGGTCACTGTGGAGAATACTGTACAGCAGCAGACTCTTTATGCCAAGATCTCCGGCTACCCCAGCACTGAGAAGTACCTCAAGGCCATCTACGGAAATGGCGCCACCGAAGAAGGCTATCGCAGCTATGTGGAAAAGTCCGTTCTGGCCGATTCCTTCTACAACGCGCACAGCGAAAGCCTGACCTACACCGATGCAGATCTGCGTGCAGCTGAAAAGGACAATTACAACGCATACTCTTCTTTCACCTTCCACAGCTATTATCTGCCCGTAAACAGCTTCCTCACCGGCGGAACCACCGATGCTGACGGAAAGACCACCTACAGCGACGAGGAGCAGACGAGCGCCGAGAAGGCTGCTCTGGCTGCTGCAAAGTCTCTGACAGACAGCAGCATCACCAGCCCCGAGGCTCTGGATGCGGCCATTGCCGCTCTGGAAATCAACAAGGATACCACTGCTGCAAGCACCCTGAACACGGATCTTCGCTACAGCTCCGTCAATGTCAACTATCAGGAGTGGGTTTCCGACGCCTCCCGCAAGACCGGCGACAAGGCTTACTTTGCTTCCACCGGAACTGCAGACGACGGCAGTGAGGAAATCTATGGCTATTATGTAGTTTATTATCTGGGCACCAACGACAACACCTTTGCCCTGCGGAATGTCCGTCACATCCTGGCAAAGTTTGAAGGCGGCACCGCCAATGAGACCGGTGCTACGGTTTATTCTGACGAGGAAAAGGCCGCTGCAAAGGCAGAGGCTGAGGAGCTTCTGAACCAGTGGAAGAGCGGAGAAGCTACCGAAGATTCCTTCGCCCAGCTGGCAGCCGAGAAGACCGACGACACCGCTTCTGCCGAGAACGGCGGACTGTACGAGGATGTTTACCCCGGTCAGATGGTTTCCGCCTTTGAGAGCTGGTGCTATGATTCCGCACGCAAGAGCGGCGATACCGGCATCGTGGAAACCGAGTACGGCTACCATGTCATGTACTTCGTTGGCGACAGCGACCTCACCTACCGGGATTACCAGATCACCACACAGCTCCGTCAGGAGGACATGACCAGCTGGTACAGCGATCTGCTGGCTTCCAACACCGCTACCGATGGGGATACCAGCTATATCCGGAAGGATATCATTCTCAGTGCAAACTAATCTGTAGAATAAAAGACACCTCCTGTGGAAATGCTTTCCACAGGAGGTGTTTTGCAGGATATGGAGAAATGTAAACTGCTTTTCGCCGGTGCCAGTGCCGGAATTGTCACCGGTCTGTTTGGTGCAGGCGGCGGGATGGTGTTGGTGCCTATGCTCCGGGCATCAGGGCAGCTTCCGGATGATGTGCTGTTCCCTTCTTCCCTGTCCGTGATTGTCCCAATCTGTCTGGTTTCCCTGATGACTCAGGGATTGGGCTCCGGGCAGAACTGGTTATTCCCCCTGCCCTTCTTTCTGGGCGGATGTCTGGGGGGCATCCTTGCCGGAAAATACGGTGACAGAATTCCCTCCCTCTGGCTGCACAAAGGGTTGGGTCTGCTGATCCTCTGGGGAGGAATCCGTTTTTTATGGTAAACAGTTTTCCTGTTTCTGCTGCCATTGGCGCCGCCCTGGGATTTCTGTCCGGATTGGGCGTAGGAGGCGGCAGCCTTCTGATTTTGTGGTTGACACTTGTGCTGGGTCTGGAACAAAGTCAGGCCCGAAGCATCAACCTGCTTTTCTTCTTTTTCTGCGCCATTCCGGCCTGCCTGATCCGCAGCAGAAAGACACAGATTCCATGGCGTACTCTGTTTCCGGCAATTACAGCTGGATGTCTCTTTGCCTGGGGCATCAGCCTGATTTCATCCGGGTGGGATATAGCCCTTCTGAAAAAGGGCTTTGGTGTTCTGCTGCTGTTTGCTGGTCTGCGCGAGCTGTTTTACAAGCCGAAGCAGAAATGATCAGGGATTGGCCTTCCGGAATGCCAGATACCCCTCCAGAATCAGAGAAGCAGCCACAGCATCCACGGTGTTTTTCCGTTTCTGTCCATGGTAATTGTGCTGGGAGAGGATGTTGTGGGCTTCCACGGTGGTTCTCCGCTCATCCCACATGGCAACAGGAAGACCGGTGGCATCCTTGAGAAGCTCCGCAAATTCCCGGCACAGCTGTGCCCGGGAACCCTCCGAACCATCCATATTTCGGGGCAGACCCACAACAATCTCCCCTACCTCATTTTCCTTTGCAATCCTCACGATATCCGCAATGGCCTTCTGGGTGTTTCGGCTGGGAACCACCTGCGCAGAGCCAACAATGCTGCAAAGCAGATCGGACAGAGCCACCCCTGTACGGGCATTCCCATAGTCAATTCCCATAATTCTTTTCATACGAGCCCTCCTCATTGGTTTGGATCATCATACAACAAATTTCCCAAAAAATAAAGAAAAAATTTGTTGACTTTCCACCCCTCCCATGCTATGATGTTTCTACCTGTGAAAAAGGGCTTTTTTTATGCGCTCTTTTTCAGCTCAGGAGCGGGATTTGTAGTGTCCGCTGGCTAAATTTTACTAGACCTGAGTGATACAGGGAGGCAATTATTTAAGGAGGTGCCGTTTATGCGCGTGAAAGTCACTTTGAGATGCTCTGAGTGCAAGCAGAGAAACTACAACACCATGAAGAACAAGAAGAACGACCCCGACCGTCTCGAGATGAAGAAGTACTGCAGATTCTGCAGAAAGCACACCACTCACAACGAGACCAAGTAAGGAGGTCGCCCCGTCATGGCAGAAGTCAAAAAGGAAAACTGGTTCAAAAGAACCTGGGGCAAGGTCTGCAAGTACTTCCGTGAGCTGAAGAGCGAACTGAAGAAGGTCGTTTGGCCTACCCCCAAGCAGGTGCTGAAGAACGCCCTGATCGTCGTGGCCTGCGTCATTTGCGTCGGCGTGTTCATCTGGCTGTTCGATTTCGTTGCTCAGGTCGGCATTGATGCCCTGATCAGCGTCTTCCACTAATAGGTACTGACAATGGCAGATACCGCAAAATGGTATGTAGTGCATACCTACTCCGGTTATGAAAACACTGTAAAGGCCACCATTGAAAAAACAGTGGAATCCCGCGGCCTGCAGGATCAGATTCTGGCAACCTCCATCCCTCTGGAGACTGTCACTGAGATTACGGAAAGCGGCGCCAGCAAGACCTATGACCGCAAGGTCTACCCCGGTTATGTGCTGGTGAAAATGGTCTACAGCGATGACACCTGGCATGTTATCCGGAATATCCGCGGAGTGACCGGCTTCGTCGGCACTTCCAGCAATGATCCCACCCCCCTCACCGATGAAGAAGTCTACGCCATGGGCGTGGAGAAGAAGGAAATCATCGTCAACTACACCGTTGGCGACACCGTCCGGATTCTGGATGGTCCTTTAAGCTCCTTTACCGGTACGGTTGAGCGCGTGGATGTGGATCAGAACTCGGTCACCGTGATTGTTTCCATGTTTGGCCGTGAGACCCCTGTCGAGTTTGAGCTTGACATGATTGAGGTCGTATCCCAATAAACGCATCGGGCCGGATAACCGGTCGGACCGTGGGAGGGGTTAACGCCCCGCAAGAAATGCGCAAAGCGCATATTACCACATTTTATTCAGGAGGTGCTTATCATGGCACAGAAAGTTACTGGCATTATCAAGCTTCAGATTAACGCCGCAAAGGCAACCGCTTCTCCCCCTGTCGGCCCCGCTCTGGGTCAGCACGGCGTTAACATCGCTGCATTTATCAAGGAATTCAACGCTCGCACCAAGGATCAGGAAGGCTACAAGATTCCCGTGGTCATCACTGTTTACGCTGACCGTTCCTTTACCTTTATCACCAAGACTCCTCCTACTCCCCTGCTGGTTGCAAAGGCTGCAGGTCTGGAGAAGGGCTCCGGCGTTCCCAACAAGACCAAGGTTGGCTCCCTGACCAAGGCTCAGGTTACTGAGATCGCAAAGACCAAGATGCCCGACCTGAACTGCGCCACTCTGGAGGCTGCTGAGAGCCAGGTCGCCGGTACCTGCCGTTCCATGGGCGTTACCATCGTCGATTGATATTTGCTGTCCGGGTTCTAACCGCCCGGAAATGTGGGAGGATTATTCCGCATCACCACTATATAGGAGGAAAATAAATTGTTTAGAGGCAAAAAGTATCAGGAGAGCGCAAAGCTGATTGACCGCTCTGTTCAGTATGATCCCAACGAAGCTCTGGATCTGGTTGTGAAGGGTGCTTCCGCAAAGTTCGACGAGACCGTCGAGCTGCATATCAAGCTGGGTGTTGACTCCCGTCACGCTGACCAGCAGGTTCGTGGCGCCGTGGTTCTGCCCAACGGCACCGGTAAGACCCGTCGTGTTCTGGTCTTCGCCAAGGACGCCAAGATGGACGAGGCCAAGGAGGCCGGCGCTGACTATGTCGGCGGCATGGATCTGGTGGAGAAGATCACCAAGGAGAACTGGTTCGAGTTCGATGTGGTCGTCGCTTCCCCCGACATGATGGGCATTGTCGGCCGTCTCGGTAAGGTCCTGGGCCCCAAGGGTCTGATGCCCTCCCCCAAGGCTGGCACCGTGACCCCCAATGTGGCTGCTGCTGTCAAGGAAATCAAGGCTGGTAAGGTTGAGTACCGTCTGGACAAGACCAACATCATCCACTGCCCCATCGGCAAGGTTTCCTTCGGTTCTGAGAAGCTGCAGGAGAACATGGACACTCTGGTCAAGGCTGTTGTCAAGGCTAAGCCCGCAGCTTCCAAGGGTCAGTATATCAAGTCCTGCACCGTGGCCTCCACCATGGGCCCCGGCGTCAAGGTCTCCACTGCCAAGTATCTGTAATGAATTTTTTCACCCACGGGGAAACCCGTGGGTGAAATTACGGAAAACCGTAAAAAATACTTGACAAATAACAGTCTATCTGTTATACTGTCAAAGTTGCCAAAGACAGCAGGTTCTGAAAAGAGTAAATCCTGCCGAGGTACGCCGACATAATTGTGATTTGTTGCGTGTCTTTCTGTCTTCTGGCAGGAAGACATTTTTATTTTCGGAGGTGAAAATTATGCCCAACGCTAAGGTTCTTGAGAGCAAGAAGGCAGTTGTTGAGACCCTGACCGGCAAAATCCAGGAAGCTACTTCCGTGGTTTTCGTCGACTACAAGGGCATCACTGTTGCTCAGGATACCGAGCTGCGTAAGCAGTTCCGTGAAGCCGGTGTTGACTACTCCGTTGTTAAGAACACTCTGACCAATTTCGCCGCCCAGAAGGCTGGCTACGATTTCTCCGAGGTTCTGAACGGTACTACCGCTATGGCTTCCACCACCGGCGACCCCATCGCCCCTGCTCGTATCGTCTGCGACTTCGCCAAGAAGAACAAGACCTGCAAGATCTCCATCAAGGGTGGTATCGTTGAGGGTTCTGTCCTGTCCGCCGATGCTCTGAATGGCTTCGGTGAGCTGCCCAGCAAGAATGCACTGGTTGCTTCTGTTCTGGGTACCTTCCTGGCTCCTATCTCCAGCCTGGCCTTCGTTCTGGATCAGATCCGGATGCAGAAGGACGGCAGCGCTCCTGCTGCAGAAGCAGAAGCCTAATTTGTTCGTAACGCAATCAACACACTCATTATTAATTTAGGAGGATTTTATCATGGCATCTGAGAAGATCACTGCTCTGGTTGAGCAGGTTAAGGAACTGACTGTTCTGGAGCTGTCCGAGCTCGTTCACACCCTGGAGGAAGTTTTCGGTGTTTCCGCTGCCGCTGCCGCTGTTGCTGCTCCCGCTGCTGCCGCTGTTGAGGTTGAGGAGAAGACCGAGTTCGATGTCATCCTGAAGGAGGCTGGCGCTTCCAAGCTGAATGTCATCAAGGTTGTCCGCGCTGCTACCGGCCTGGGCCTGAAGGACGCTAAGGATCTGGTTGACAACTGCCCCAAGACCCTGAAGGAAGCTATCTCCAAGGAAGACGCTGAGAAGCTGGTCGCTGAGCTGAAGGAAGCCGGCGCTGTTGCTGAGATCAAGTAATTTATCTCTTGCGAAATTGAAGCCGCCGCAGAATTTTGCGGCGGCTTTTTTCAGACTCCCCGAAAGGATTCCCCTATGACCATCGAAGCTACTTTGGAAACCATTGCCGAATACCTGCCGCAGGATCTACCCGTGAAGGAGATCCTGTCCGGAATTACTTCCTATATTCCGGTGCAGGTCGATTTCGGAAATATGGTTCAATTCCTGCTGCTGTATGCCGCAGGTTCCATGATCCTGGCAACCCTCGGCCGTTTTGCTCTGGGAAAACGATCCAGCCTCAACCATAGTCTTTCCTCCGCAATGGGTATTCTGTTTATCTATGCCGTTACGATCCTTGTTTATGTCTATAAGCCCTGGGATCTGAATGCATATCTGTCTCCCCTGCCCTTTGTCAGCTTTGTAAAAGACTATCTCATTCTGCTACCCATCGCCAATGCTGGAATGTCCGCAATCTGCCAGAATCTGTTATCCCTGATTATGCTGGCATTTTTGGTCAATCTGATTGACACCCTGATGCCCCACGGCGATACCATTCTTACCTGGTTCATTTTCAGAGGGATTACCGTAGTTCTATCCATGATGCTCCACCTGATTCTGAATCTTGTCATCAATCTGTATATACCAGACCTGATTGTATCCTATGCGCCTGTTGCTCTGCTGAGCATTTTGATCGGTATGATTGTTCTGGGGTTTGTCAATGCTGTTCTGGGGCTGATTTTGACCATTGTGAACCCCGTGATTGGCGGAATCTATTCTTTCTTTTTCTCAAATCTGATTGGAAAGCAGATTACCAAGGCGGTATTTACCTCGGCCATACTCTGTGCAGTTGTGTATTGTCTCGAGTATTTCGGATTCCTGGTTATCGTAATCTCCGCGGATTCTCTTGCTGCTTATTTGCCTTTGGCTTTGGTGTCCTTACTTCTCTGGTTCTTTATCGGATTCTTTTTATAGAAGGCAAAAGACCGGCTTTCGCCGGTCTTTTTTGTTACAGTTTCAGGATAGCATCCAGTGCTTCATTCAGGATTTCCACATCCAGGGTTTCCATCTGCCCGCCGTCAAAGGCCTCGGCCACTGCGGGGTCAATGGGGAGCTTGGCCAGAACTGGAAGGGCATATTCGGCCGCAACCTCCGCAATGTGGCTCTTTCCAAAAACCTGGATTTCCTTACCGCAGTCCGGACAGCGCAGATAGCTGTAATTCTCTACCATGCCAAGGACAGGAATCTTCATCATATTGGCCATGCGAACTGCCTTGCCAACAATCATGGCCACCAGATCCTGAGGACTGGTCACAATCACAATTCCATCCACCGGCAGGCTCTGGAACACAGTCAGCGGCACATCTCCGGTTCCGGGAGGCATATCTACAAACAGATAGTCCACATCCTCCCAGATGACATCTGTCCAGAACTGCTTCACCGCCCCGGCAATGACCGGCCCCCGCCAGACCACAGGATCAGCAGGATTATCCAGCAGCAGATTGATGGACATCACCTGAATTCCCGTCCGGCTTAATCCCGGGTACAGGCCGCTCTCATCGGCGCCCTGACACTTGGTGACGCCGAAGGCTGTGGGGATGGAAGGACCAGTGATATCCGCATCCAGCACGCCCACCCGCTTGCCCTGTCGAGCCATGGCGACAGCCAGCATGGAGGTTACGGTGGACTTTCCCACGCCGCCCTTACCGGACACAACGGCAATCACCTTTTTGACACTGGCCTTGGGATTCAACTGCGCCAAAAGGCTCTCAGCCTTGCGCTCTGAGCAGTTGGAACCGCAGCTGGAGCAATTTCCATTACACGAACTCATATCGATTCTCTCCTTTTGCTTTTATATGATAGTATTTTGTGACTGTTTATTCAGACCATTCACACGGTTTCATTTTGTGCGGACTCCCACTGCTCCATCAAATCCATCAGAAGCGTTTCCGCAGTCTCCCGTTCCTGCAGCAGACGGGTCAATTCCTGGTAGTCCGCAGCAGCCGCTTCGATCTTGCCGTCGTACTCTGCCACAACAGCCTCCTGCTTTTCAATCTCCCGTTCCAGCCGGCGGATCAGCTTCTCCTGTTCCTTCGTGCCGCCTTTTGGCTTTTCCTTCTTAGGCTTTGGCGCCTCTGCAATCGCAGGCTTTGCACTCTTTTCGTGTTCCAGGATGGAACGGTATTTCTGATAGCCGCAGGGGAAATCCCGAATGGATCCGTCTTCCAGAAGCCAGATCCGCTCTGCGAATTTCTCTATAAAATACCGGTCATGGGAAACGAACAGCAGTACACCCTCAAATTCCTCAATGGCTGCCTCCACCCATTCCCGGGAGGCAATATCCAGATGGTTTGTAGGCTCGTCCAGAATCAGCAGGTTGATTTTTTCGTCCATCAGCATGCACAGACGCAGCCGGGACTGTTCTCCGCCTGAGAGGTTTCCTACGGTCTTGAACACATCTTCACCCTGAAACAGGAATGCGCCCAGTCTATCCCGTGCCGCCTGGGGGGTGCAATTCTTTTCGTAAAGCATGGTGTCATACAAGCTGCGCTCCGGGTGGTCAAAGTGGATGATCTGGGGCAGATACCCCCATTTCACGGTAGGACCGAACTGGATTTTTCCGGCGCAGTCCTCCTCCCCCAGCAGGCACTTGATAAATGTGGATTTTCCGGTTCCATTGTCACCCAGCAGGGCGATACGCTCGCCACCTTCCACATTCAGGTTGACATCCGAGAACAAAACTCTGTCTCCAAAGGCCTTGGAGACATTTTTCATCTTGAATACCACATCCCCGGAGAACTCCTTTTCTCCGAAGGTGGCACGCATGGTCTTCTCCTTCTGGGGGCGTTTGGTTTTCTCGATGCGCTCCATTCTGTGCTGGATGGACATAGCACGACGGTACAGGGTTCGATTGTTGATGCCCCAGCCCTTCATCCGTTCCACTGTGTAGCCCAGCTGCTTCAGCTTAGCCTGCTCCTGCTGGTATTGCTTCATCTGCAAGTCAAAGCGAGCCTGTTTTTCATCCATGTAGAAGGAATAATTGCCGGAATAAAACTCGGCATGACCATCGAAAATTTCAATTACACGCTGAGCAATCTGATCGATGAAATACCGGTCGTGGGAGATTGCCAGTACAGTACCCTTGAACGCCTTAATATACTGCTCCAACCATTCCACACTGTTTAAATCCAGATGGTTGGTGGGCTCGTCCAGAAGCAGGATATCCGTCTTTTCCAGAAGCAGTCTGGCAAGATTCACCCGGGTCTTTTCACCGCCGGAGAGGCTGGAAAACTCCTGCTGTCTTTGTTCCGCTGTGATGGCAAGACCATTGCAGATCTTATCCACTTCCACATCCATCTCATAGCCGCCCCCGGCCTGAAATCGGTTGGCCAGAGTGTCATACTCCCGAAGCTGCTCCTCCGAGGCACCGTCCGTCATCTGGCACTCCAGAAGTTCCATCTTCTGCTTTGCCTTCAGAATCGCCCCATAAGCGCTGCGGAGGACATCCTCCACCGTAAACCCTTCCGGGAACCGGGGAATCTGGGAAATCAGCCCCAAACGCTTGCTGGGATTGACATAAACCTCTCCGCTGTCATAGTCCATCTGCCCGGTGAGGATATTAAACAGTGTGGTTTTCCCGCAGCCATTTCTGCCCAGGATGGCCACACGCTCCCCTTCCTGAATTTCAAAGGAGAGATTATCCAGCAGATTTTCCCCGATGACAAAAAATTTTGTCAAGTTCTTAACCTGTATATCAACCATCGTTTTTCTCCAAATCCGACACAATTCCGGTCAGTTCTTCTAAATTGTAAAGCAGATTCAGCGCCTGCAGCATGGCATTCGGACTCATGTGTTCCGGAAACTCCAGCTTTTTCAGCAATCTGCCGCGCAGAAGGGAGGAATTTGCGCCGCCGGAAAGCCCCAGCTCCATCAGATCCTGCTTCGTGATTCCCGGGGAAACACCGCAGTCCTCCCCTTCTATGGTGGCACCGGCGCGCCGCAGTGCCTGAAGAATAATGTCCGGGGACATCCCCTCAACGCCCAGCTTGCCCTCTTTTCCCGGAGCGGCCTTTCTCCGTTCCTTTCCCGGGATGTCCGGAATATAGGCGTGCTTCAGATAGTTTGCCGGAATTGCGCTTTTAAGATGATTGCGGATCACAAAGCCTGCTCCATCCGAATCCGTAAACACAATCAGTCCTCTGGTCTGCGCTGCACGCCGCAAAAGCGCCAGCTTCTGCTTATCCCTGAAGATGCCAAAGCCGTCTGTCTCCAGAATCGGAGCATCCACAATCTGGCTCAGGGTGTTCTTGTCGTAGCGGCCTTCCACCACAATGGCTTCCTTGATTTTAACCATTGCCGACCTCCTGCGCCAGCTGCAGAATCAACACTTCCAGAAGGCGCTCGCTGTCATCATAAGAGGTTTTCATGCGGTAATCCGTTTCCATCACAAGCTCTGCCGCTCTGGCACAGAAGGAAGCGGAAAAGCCTCTGGCAGCATCCATGGTTTTTCTGGCGGGATAATCCGGAATTCCGTAGAGCTTCTGCAATTCAGCGGCAGATTTTCCGTGATCCAGAAGGGTTCGGGCCGTGGCAATGCGGCGAAGATTTCCGCCCACGGCGCCCAGAATGGAAATGGGCTCCTGCTGCATTTTCAGAAGCTGCTGCAGCTTTTGAAATGCCTGAATATAGTTACCGGAGCTGAGCAGATCCGTCATCTGAAACACCACGGCATCCAACACCGGCTCCGTCACAGCGTCAATATCCTCGCGGCAAATGGCTTCTGCTCCGGAATATGCACAGATTTTCTCAATCTCACTGCTAAGAGAGGTCATAGTTCCATCCGTAATGTCGATCAGATGTGTGCACAGTTCCGTAGATATTCTTTTTCCCCTGGATGCAAAATGCCGGCTTACCCAGGCAACCAGATCCTTCTGATCCTGCTTTTTAAATTCAACAATGGTTCCGTTCTCTTCCACGGCAGCCCACAGTTTTTTGAATCGTTTATCCGGCTTCCAGGCTGCGGTGATATAGGAAAACACCACCGTACAATACTCCGGAATATCCGACAGAAGCTCCGTCATCTTCCCTCTGTCGGCCTCCGGGAGTTTGAAAATATCAATATCCTCCACAAGAACCATGGTTTTTTCCGCCATCATGGGAAGATTCTCCACGCTGTCGGCAAAGGATTGCAAATTGAAGGTTTCACTGTTCAGGCGATGATAATTGAAAGATTCCGTCAGGGGATCCAGCAAGAGCTTGCGCAGCTGATCCAGATAATGGTGCAGCAGGAATACTTCATCCCCATAAAAAAAATACAGTCGATCCGGACTTTTGTCTTTCAGTCCCTGTTTCAGTTGTGCAAAGCCGGTATTGTCCTGCTTTTTTGCCATGGGGCTTTACCTCCTGTATAGAATCGTTCCCTGGAGATCCGTCCGCAGAATTTGGCATCCGAAACTCTCCAGCCGCTGCAGGGTATCCTGCGCCGGATGTCCATATCGGTTGCCTTCTCCTACGGAAATCATCACAGTATCCGGCGTCACTGCCTGGAGCAGTTCCTGACATACCGCATCGGACGCTCCGTGATGTCCGGCAACCAGAACATCCACATGAGGAACTTCATATTTACGCAGAAGCATTCGCTCACCAAAGCTGCCTCTGTCACCGGTAATCAGTATATCACATTCCTCAGATTCAAACAAGATACATAAACTGTTTTCGTTATCATGTCCGGAGTAGATTGGGCCGAATACGGTAATACGCCCCTGTGTCAGATTGATTTGAACCGGTTCCCGGACAAACAGCTGTTTACCGGAAATCACCGGCAGCGGAGGTATTGGGACAGAATACGGAGTAAGCAGCAAATCCGCATCCAACCGGGTTAAAAGGTGCTCTACTCCTCCGAAATGGTCTTCATCGTAATGCGTTACAATAACACCGTCCAGATGGGAAATCCCCTGGCTGAGCACCCATTGTGCGGCAAGATCTGCAGAGTCTTCCGCATCATCTCCCCCGCAGTCGATGAGAAATGTTTTTCCCTCACTTTGCAGGAGAATGGACTGCCCTTGCCCCACATCCAATACCGTCAACCGGACGGAGTCCAGCATTGGCTCCAGCCAGGACAGTGCCAGAGCGCAGCTCAATGCAAGACCTGCGCAGCATATCAGCACAAGCGGTTTTTTCCGGGGCATAAGCAGGAATACTGCCAGAAGAGCGTACACATAGATCAGCCAGAGACAGATATACGGACTGACCGTATAGACACAGGCAAGCGGAAGTTTTGCCATACTTTCAGCAATCAGCAGTACATATCGTACAGGCCACGCGAGTATCCATCCCAGAAATGTCGCCGCTGCCGGGAGCACCACACCTGTGCAGCATAGAATCACCAATCCCACAAAAGTAAGCGTAACAACCGGCAGGGTCAGAAGATTGGTTGCGATACTCACCAGACTGATGGTTCCGAAGTAAAGAGCCGTCAGAGGTGCTGTCAGACTCATGGCGCTGAGGGTTATGGAAACAGAGGCAGACAGCTTTCGGAGCAATCTTCCTTCGGGGACTTTTGCTTGGATATAGGCATCCATTCTCTTCTGAAACAGCAAGATGCCGGCAACACAGGCAAAGGAAAGCTGGAAACTGACAGAAGTGACAGCCAGCGGATTCACCGTCAATATCACCAGACACGCAAAGGCCAGCGCCGTCGGCGGATCATACTCCCTGTCGAACAGCCGCGACAGAAGCATCAGCCCGATCATAATGGCAGCGCGATTTACAGAGGGGGAAAATCCTGCTACTGCTGCAAAAAGAACCAGAAGCGGTATGCCCAGCAGCGGCGTAAGAAATCTTCGTTTCCCGGTTATCAGATTCAGAATGGTGAACAGGATCGTAACATGGAGGCCGGATACGGCGACCACATGGCGGATACCGCTTTCCTTCAGTGCGGTATTGGTGGCGTAATCCAGTTGGGAACTGTCTCCCAGCAAAAGGGCTCTGGCAAACGGCTGCACATCGGTTGGCAAATTCGATTGCAAAAGGAGTCCGATGCTTTTTCTCAGCCGCGCCGGGACACACCACCAGTGAAATTCCGGCTGCCCGGCTGTACACTCCTCTTCATAGGCCAGCAGAAAAATTCCCCGACCCTGATAATAAGGGGAATCTGCCCTGCTCTGAGGAATGGTCACACGAAGGCGGAATGAACCGGTGAGCCTTGTACCCGGAGGAAGAATATCCTCCCGATCCAAATACACGCGTACCGGATACGGCTTTCCGTTCCGCATAAGAATTCCATTGGCCGCTGTTCCATAGTCTGTTGCTTCACTGAAATCCGACAGAACAATGGATATGGATTCCGTTTTTCCCTGAAGCGCATCAAGATCTGCCAGATACCATCTTTCAAAAATGCCAAACCAGGCGAGTACAGACAGAAAGCCCAGCACTGGATATACCGCAATCTGCATTCTTTCCTGCCGTCCGGCCAGAATCCATACAGCAGCCAACAAAAAGGTCAGGGAAAGGAAAAGCGGTATGGACACGGACAGAATTCTGTAAGCAAGCAGAGCACAGCCTGCACAAAAGCCCAGCGCAAAATATACCAGTTTTCTCACCGTATCCCCTCCCTTTGAAAAAGGGCGCTGCCTTTTGCAGCGCCCTTATCCATCAATTCAGCTTGCAAACCACAAAATCATCCACCAGCGCCAGGGCATTATCCACCTTGGTAATGTCCTTGCCGCCGCCCATGGCAGAATCGGGCTTACCGCCGCCGCTTCCGCCGCAGCAGCAGCACACCTGCTTCACCAGATCGCCTGCCTTGATGCCCTTGGCATTGGCTTCCTTGCCGCAGACAGCCAGGAAGGTGATCTTATCCTCGTTCACCGTAGCCAGCACAGCCACAACGCTGCTGTCCTTATCCCGGAGCATATCGCCCATCTGGCGCAGCTTAGCGGTATCGGCATTGGGAATCAGTGCGGTGATCACATGGAGGTCGCCCACATTATGAGAGCCAAAGAGAATTCTGTCGATTTCGCCCGCAGTTTCACGAGCCTTAAAGCCCTCGATGGTGCGCTTCAGCTCCTTCACCTCGTCCAGCTGTGCCTGAATCCGGGCAGCCAGATCTGCCGGCTTTGCTTTGAACTTCCCTGCGGCCTCCATCAGCATATCCTGAGCCTTCTCCATCTTGCTGAGGAAGGCCTTGCCGGTAATTGCCTCAATACGGCGAACACCGGATGCCACAGAGCATTCGCTTTCCAGACGGAAGGGGCCAACCTTCGCGGTGTTGTCCAGATGGGTACCGCCGCAAAGCTCAATGGAGTAATTGCCCATGTTGACGACCCGGACAGTATCGCCGTACTTTTCGCTGAACAGTGCCATGGCGCCCATAGCCTTTGCCTCATCAATGGGCATCTCCCGGGTAACGATGCTGTAGCCCTCCAGAATGGCTTCCTGAACCAGCATATTCACCTTTGCCATTTCCTCCATGGTCATGGCGGAGTAGTGGGTAAAGTCAAAGCGCAGATGATCCGGCTCCACATAGGAACCAGCCTGATGGACATGGTCACCCAGAACTGTCTGCAATGCCTTGTGGAGCAGGTGGGTTGCGGAGTGGGCACGCATAATGGCCTTACGGCGGTTCACATCGATGGATGCCAGCACCTCATCCTCCACCTTGATGGAGCCGGTGATCATATTGCCGTAATGCAGGTACTTTCCACCCTTGTCCTTCTGGACATTGGTAACCTGGAAGCGGCTGTTGCCCACCAGAATGACACCCTGATCTGCCACCTGACCGCCCATTTCTGCGTAGAAGGGAGTCTTGTCCAGAACCAGAATACCGGTCTCGCCGCCGGCAATGGAACCGGCAACCTCGTCACCCACCACAACTGCCAGAACCTTGGCATGGCAGTTATTCTCGGTGTAGCCCACAAAGGTAGTGGGCATATTGTCCAGACCCAGATCGATTCCTGCCCATGCCAGATCGCCCAGTGCCTTTCTGGCCTCCCGGGCGCGAACCTTCTGCTCCTGCATCAGGTCGGCAAACTCCTTCTGGTTCAGGGTCATATCCTCATCGGCAACCATTTCGATGGTCAGATCAACAGGGAAACCATAGGTGTCATACAGCTTGAAGGCATCCGCACCGGAGAATTCCGTCTCACCCTTGGCTTTGTGCTCCGCCAGCATCTCCGCAAAAATGCGCATACCGCCGTCAATGGTACGGGCGAAGTTCTCCTCTTCCACCTTAACCACCTTGGTGATATAATCCGCACGCTCCCGGAGATAGGTGTAGTGGGACTCGTTCTCATGGACAACAGTCTCCACCACCTGATACAGGAAGGGCGTATTGACACCCAGCAGCTTGCCGTGACGGGCAGCCCGACGAAGCAGACGGCGCAGGACATAGCCCCGTCCCTCATTGCTGGGCAGAACACCATCGGCAATCATAAAGGTGGATGCACGGATGTGGTCGGTGATAACACGCAGGCTGACATCCATCTTGACGCTGCGGCCATAGGAAGCACCGGTCAGCTCAGTCACCTTGTTGGTGATGTTCATAACCGTATCCACATCGAACAGGCTGTCTACATCCTGGCAGACCACAGCCAGACGCTCCAGCCCCATACCGGTATCAATGTTTTTCTGAGCCAGCTCCGTGTAGTTGCCATTACCGTCGTTGTTGAACTGAGAGAACACATTGTTCCAGACTTCCATATACCGGTCGCACTCACAGCCCACGGTGCAGTCGGGATGGCCGCAGCCGTACTTTTCGCCGCGGTCGTAGTAAATCTCAGAGCAGGGGCCGCAGGGGCCGGAGCCGTGCTCCCAGAAATTGTCCCCCTTGCCAAAGCGGAAGATCCGTTCTGCGGGGATACCAATTTCCTTATTCCAGATCTGGAAGGCTTCTTCATCCTCTTCGTAAATAGAAGGATACAGCCGGTTTTCATCCAGACCGACCACCTTGGTCAGGAATTCCCAGCTCCATGCGATAGCCTCTCTCTTGAAGTAATCGCCGAAGGAGAAGTTGCCCAGCATTTCAAAATAGGTGCCATGACGGGCGGTCTTACCAATGTTCTCAATATCACCGGTACGGATACACTTCTGGCAGGTGCAGACGCGGCGACGAGGAGGGGTCACCTCACCGGTAAAATAGGGCTTCATGGGAGCCATGCCGGAGTTGATCAGCAGCAGAGAAGCATCGTTCTGAGGAATCAGAGAGAAACTGGGAAGCCGCAGGTGCTCCTTGCTCTCAAAGAAACTCAGGAACATCTCGCGCAGTTCGTTTACGCCATAAGGCTTGGGATTCATGGAAAATCTACCTCCAAATACAATTCAAAAAATAAAACGCCCCTATCCATTGATAGGGGCGTAAATATACGCGGTACCACCCTAATTCATCCCCGGAGGGGGATATCTTAGCTGCTCTGTAACGGGAGCTCCCGTCCCGGTCCTCCCGGGCGACGAAAGAAGTGGCTTGCAGATTCCGCAGTCAGGGGCTTTCACCGGCTCCCCCTCTCTATGGACGCCTTCTCTGCTTGGCTTCTCCATGGTCTTTGCATATCCTCTGTATTCTACCATAAAGCGACAAAATGTCAATGGGAAATTCTCTCACAGAGCATAGCTTTTCAAGGTTTTTTTCATAAGGAAAGGATGATCCTCCTCCGGATTCCAGTTTCGGACGGTCAACCTGGCACAACTGGGGAGATTCGGAAGGCGCAACCCCGGGAACACCACCAGTTCCAGATTCACTCCTCCCGCTTCCCGGGAAACCAGACAATCCAGAACGCTGTTCCAGCCGGACAGATCCTGCCAGAGCATATCCAAAGGATCGTCATTCAATTCTTCAGTACAGTTTCTCAGGAATCCCCTGATGGAACAGTCCAGATTGGTTCGGATGCCTTCCTCCAGCCAGTCCATGTGAATTGCCTCTGATAAAACAGCATTTCGGATATAAAGGGGAGTGCCGGTGGCATTCCTGATTTTGGATAATCCCAACAGGATCAGAGGATCCCCAATCGCTGCAGTGCAGTGGAAGAAAAATGCCTGACGCAGCAGCGTATTCCACAGACCGTCCTCACCCCACACCACGGGAATTCCATGACATTTCCGAACCGCATGGGAAAACAATTCCCCGCCATTTCCCCATTTTTCGGGGTAGCAAATCAAAACCGTTTCTCCGCTCTTGAGGAATCCGGACAAAATGTTCTCCAGGCAGGCAGAGTCCTCCTGCGTGAACAATTTTTCTTCTGAATGCAGTTCCCGAAATATCATCTGTATCACCTCATGCTTTGTTATTATACACAAAGTTTATCCAATATTTCAAGATCTGTTTCATATTTCTATCTAAAAAATCAGTTCAGATATGCTCTTCCAGCCACCTCTGCATGGCAAGCCTGCCCTCCTCCGACATGGGAAACTCCATGCGATCCTCCATGGTGCTTTTTTCATAGCAGTATGGACCATGCCAGCATTCGGCAACAATGCTGCTTTGTGCATAGTCAACCTCCTTTGGCGTTGCCATCACCACATTGGGCTGAGCGCGGAACCGGAAAGAGCCGCAGGATCCGGTAAAAATATTGTTCATGGCAAATGTGTGCAATGTGGGAATAAACAGGGTTTCCATACAAAGTAACCTCTTTTCTGACTGACAAAAGATTATGCAGCTTCTGCAGGCAAATTGAATTGTAAGAAGCCGCTTGCAATTCACGGCAAATTGTGGTAGAGTAGCCGGCGGTGATGATTATGAAAGAAAGAATTCAGGGCAGTATCTGCCTGTTTGTGACAACCTTGATCTGGGGCTCCGCTTTTATTGCCCAGAGTGTGGGCATGGATCTGATTGGCCCGTTTACCTTTCAGTTCTTCCGATGCCTTCTGGCCATTCTGTTTCTGATACCGGTTTCCTTTCTCTTTGAAATAGGAAAATGCTCGCCTGGAGAATCCGTTCGAAGGTGGAAAGATCCGGTTCTCTGGAAAACTGGGTTCATCTGCGGTCTTGCTCTCTTTGCCGGCCAGAGCCTGCAGCAGATTGGCCTTGTGTACACAGATGCCGGAAAAGCCGGATTCATCACAGCCATGTATATCGTCCTTGTTCCCATCATCGGCCTGTTTCTGGGGAGACGACTCCTGATGAATGACTTTATCGGTGTTGCGCTGGCGGTTGTAGGTCTTTACCTGCTCAGCTGTACCGGTGCCAGCGGCATCAACATTGGTGATATCTGCCTCATGGGTTGTGCTCTTGGCTTCGCAGTTCAGATTACTTTGGTAGACCGGTTTGCCAAGGATATCGATGGTTTCCGTCTGAACTGTGTTCAGGCCATTACCGTAACGGTGCTGTCCATCCCCTTCATGTTTGCAACAGAAAAGGTTGTGGCGCAGGATGTGCTGAGCTGCTGGCTTCCTCTGTGCTATGCCGGCGTGATGTCCATGGGCGTAGCCTATTCTCTGCAAATTATCGGTCAGAAGCATCTTCCCCCTACGGAAGCCTCTCTCATCATGAGTCTGGAATCCGTGATTGCGGCTCTGTGCGGCTGGGCATTTCTGAAGGAACGGATGACCATTTTGGAGCTCACCGGTTGTGCTCTGGTGTTTATCGCCGTGATCCTGTCCCAGCTTCCCACGCAGAAGGCAGAAACAGCAAGTGCTTGATTTTTCAAAAAGGGCATCCTTCCGGATGCCCTTCTTTTTACATCTCCTGTCTTCCTTCCAGTGCACGGGACAGGGTCACTTCATCAGCATATTCCAGCTGGCTGCCCACGGGAACACCATAGGCAAGTCTTGTAACCTTTACCTCCATGGGACGAAGCAGTCGGGAGATGTACATTGCAGTGGCCTCCCCTTCCGTATCGGGGTTTGTGGCCATAATGACCTCCCGGATATTCCCGTTTCCCACCCGGAGCAAAAGCTCCTTAATTTTGATATCGTCCTGCGTGACATGATTCAGCGGAGAAATCACACCATGAAGCACATGATACACGCCACGAAATTCCCGGGATCGCTCCATGGCAATGACATCCTTGGGTTCAGCCACCACGCAAATCACACTGTGATCCCGGGATTCATCATTGCAGATAGGACATACTTCCCGATCTGTGAGATTTTGACACACCGGACAGGTGTGGATCTCCCGTTTGGCAGCCAGAATGGCATCCGCAAACTCCTGTGCCTCATCCAGAGGAAGGCTTAACACATGAAATGCCAGCCGTTGAGCACTTTTTCCGCCGATTCCGGGAAGCCGGGCAAAGGCGTCCGTCAGGTTTTGCAGAGCTGCAGGAAAAAACTGCATACAATCTCCCCTTAGAACAGTCCGCCCAGATTCAGGCCGCCGGTAAGCCGGGACATATTGTTGGCAGCCTCTGTATCTGCGGCACGCATAGCCTCATTGACTGCTGCCATCACCAGATCCTGCAGCATTTCCACATCCTCGGGATCTACTGCCTCCGGATTGATCTCCAGACTCACCAGCTCGTGCTTCCCGTTGACCGTCGCTGCCACCATGCCGCCGCCGGATTTTGCGGTGAAGGTTTTCGCCTCCTGCTCCTGCTGCATCCGAATCATATCCTGCTGCATCTTCTGAGCCTGACGGATCATAGCCGCCTGATTCATGCCACCGGGCATACCCCGGAATCCACTCTTTGCCATATTACATTCTCCTGTTCTGATGATAGTTCTCTCCCTTTTCGCGGGAGGGTAAATTTACTCTTTGATTGTGACAATATCTGCATGGGATCTTCCGAAATTCAGAAGCTGCTCCATCCTTGGCGCATCTTTTGGCTGAGATTGAAGATCCACCACCACCGCCCGAATGGGGCGGCTCAGCATGGCACCGGCCTTCCGGGATACAATTTCCAGAACCTCCGGCTTGTCCAGCATTTGTGCAATAAAAGCAGCGTCACACCGAAGCTCCAGCCTGTCCCCCACCAGTACACCACGGACAGGAGCATTGGGTGTGGCAACAAAAAAGCCCTGGGCAGGCGGCTTCAACTCCTTGCGTACACCGGCAACCAGATCCACCCAAAAACCCGTGGGAAGCTCCGACTGCGTTTGCTCCTCCTGGGGCATGGGCGGTGCATCCGCATCCTCCGGCAGAGGCGGACGATCTTCTTCCGGCGCTTCATTCTGCTTTTCAGGCGGCTCCCGCATGACAAAGCTGCCGGTTTTGATCTGTTCCTCAAGCCGGGTCAGGCGAACATTCATAGACTCCGCATCCAGTTCCAGCTCCGGCTGGCACAGCTCCACAAGGCACAGCTCGGCGTCCATCCGGCGGCTGGCGCTTCTGGTAAAACCGGCAAGTGCTTTCTGAAGCCGACCCATGATCCGAATCAGCTCTGCCGGTGTCAACTGTGCCGCCAGCTGAACAGCCTCCTCGTCTGTTGCAATACCCGAAAGCATGGAGATCGCCTCTTTTCTGGCTGTTTTTATTACCAGAAGATCCCGGGCAAGGCAGGCCAGCTCATCCAGCATTGCAGAGAGGTCTTTGCCCTCGGTATACAGGCGGTTGAACAGTTCCAGTGCCTTCGCCGTATTATGGGAGGCAATATAGCCCATCAGCTCTGCGCACTTGCGCTCTCCGGCAATGCCGAGACACTCATAGACCCGCTCCGCAGTTAACTCCCCCGCAGTTGCCGAAGCACACTGATCCAGAAGGCTCAGGCCATCCCGCATACCACCGTCTGCCAGTCTGGCGATGACCCGTGCCGCACTGTCATCCAGATCAATGTTTTCCTGATAGGCCACATACTGAAGGCGTGCCGCAATGTCCTCCTGAGAAATCCTTCGGAAAGAAAACCGCTGACAGCGGGAAAGAATGGTTGCCGGAACCTTGTGAAGCTCCGTGGTTGCCAGAATAAACAGCAGATGCTCCGGCGGCTCCTCGATGATTTTCAGCAGAGCGTTAAAGGCCGAGATGGACAGCATATGCACCTCATCGATGATATACACCCGCATCTTTACCTGAGAAGGCGTATACACAGCATCATCCCGGAGGTCACGCACATTGTCAACGCCATTGTTGGAGGCGGCATCAATCTCCAGAACATCCATGCAGGAGCCCGAATCGATAGCACGGCACGCCTCACAGCAATTACACGGATTTCCATGATCCGGCTTCAGGCAGTTCACCGCCTTGGCCAGAATTTTGGCGCAGCTGGTCTTTCCGGTGCCCCGGGATCCGGTAAACAGATATGCATGACTCATTCTGCCGGTCATCAGCTGGGTCTTCAAAGTCTGGGTGACAGCCATCTGACCTGAAACATCATCAAAGGTCTGAGGCCGATATTTCCGATAAAGCGCCTGATAGGTTCCCAAAAAAATCCGCCTCCTCCACAGGAATTGCAGAATCCAAAATGACCGGCTCATAACAAGATCGCACACCCACATTTGTACAACTGAACCTCTGACGCATCCGGCTCTGCAACTCCAAAGCGGCCGCCTTGCGGCACACGAAAAAATCCGCTTAATGCTGCTTGGTTCCCCACCTGACATGGTTCACGGCATTTCGTTGCGCAAGTCCGCTCCATCAACATCACAGACGGATACGGCAGTATTCAAATTGTCCGGGTGTGGGGATTCACCCCTGCCAAGCGGATTGCAGGTACAGGGCACCGCGAACTCCCCGGCTAGTGCGACCTTGTTATAAGCCGGTCAGCTTTTGCAAGGTTCAAAAGACTTGTTAATTCAGCTTGGACTCAATAAAATCAGCCAGCTCCTGGAAGGTGGTGATCTTCTGATCCTCCATGTCCAGCTCCACACCCAGCTCGCTCTCCAGATCCATGATCATCTCAACCACATCCAGGGAGTCAATGCCCAGGCTCTCAAAGGTGCTGTCCGGGGTAATCTCAGTTACATCCAGTTCCAGCTGCCTGGCCGCATAATTAGCAAGTTTCTCAAACATAGATAAGTCCCTCCAAAAAAATTTCTTTCTTAGCGTTATCTGCTGTGTATTTTAGTACAGGAACCTCTGTTTGTCAATGACGATTTATTGCCCGGCAGCAGCTTTTCCCGCAGCACAGGCTGTAGACCAGGCGATTTGCAGATTGAATCCGCCGGTATAGGCATCGCAGTCCAGAATTTCCCCCGCAAAAAACAGGCCGGGCACTTTTTTGGACTCCATGGTTTTCGGATCCACTTCCGAAACCTTGATTCCCCCGGAAGTAATGATGGCCTCGGCAACCGGGCGCTTTCCTGTGATTTCCACAGAAAAACCCTTCAAAAGCTCCACCAAGGCTCTTCGTTTCTGTTTCGTAAGAGAGTTTGCCTGCATTTCGGGAGAAATACTCAGGCGGCGAAGAACCACCGGAATCATGGAACGGGGCAGAAGATCCGTCAGGGCATTTTCCATGGAACGATTCTGGTATAGCTCCAGATCCCGGAGAATGCGGTCATTCAGCTTGTTCTCATCCAATGCCGGCTTTAAATCTATCACCATCCGACAGTGCTCACCCTTCAGGTGGCAGCTTGCCGAAAGCACAGTCGGGCCGGATATTCCAAAATGCGTGAACAGCAGCTCTCCAAAGTCCTTGTAAAGTACCTTCCCCTTTTCGTTCACCAGCTTCACAGCTACATTCCGCAGGGAAAGACCCTGCATCTGCAGGCAGTCGTCACCGACAGCTTCCAGCGGTACCAGACTGCCCTCCGGTGAAACCACGGTGTGTCCCAGGGCGCGGGCAATTTCATACCCGTCGCCGGTAGAGCCTGTGGCTGGGTAGGAAAGCCCCCCTGTGGCAAGAATCACCCAGTCACAGGAAATGGTGTCATGCTCTGTTTGGACAGCACAGACTTTACCGCCCTGCGTCAGTACAGCCCGGGCCCTTCCCTTCTTCACCACAACGCCTGCCCGGTGCATTGCCTTTTCCAGGGCATCCAGAACGGATACAGACTTATCCGAAATCGGGAATACCCGATTCCCCCGCTCTGTTTTCAGTGGGCATCCATTATTCTCCAAAAAGGTCATGATATCCTCCGGAGAAAAAGAGGACATGGCACTATACAGAAATCTGCTGTTTCTGGGAATATTCTGAAGAATCTCCTGACTGGCGCAATGGTTGGTGACATTACACCGGCCTTTTCCGGTAATCAGGAGCTTTTTGCCAAGGCGGTCATTTCGCTCCAAAAGGAGAACGGACGCACCGCTCTGAGCGGCAGTGATGGCCGCAAACATTCCGGCAGGACCGCCTCCGATAACAATCCCGTTATACCGCATTTCCGTCTGACTGCTTTTCATAGACCTCGTATTCATCCCAGATGCGCTCCAGATTGGCAAAGGTGCGAGACAGTTCTTCCTCCCGCTTGGAGGCAATGGAAACAATCAGCGCATTGACAATGCTCAGCGGCGCCACAAGGCTGTCCACCAGGCTCACCATGTCACTCTTTGCCACAAGAACATGATCACTGCACTGCCCCAGAGGGGACATAACGGTATCGGTAATGCCGATTACCGTCGCGCCCATACTTCTGCAGTATCTGGCACCCTTGGTGGTAGATGCGGAATACCGGGGGAAAGAAAACGCAATCACCACATCTTCCGAGGTAATTCCCACGATTTTTTCAAACATCTCCCCCACGCTGACACCGGAAACAACATGGACATTATTGAACATATAATTCAGGTAATACCCGAGAAAATTTGCCAGAGGCGCCACGGAACGGACACCGAGGATATAGACCCGCTTCGCCTTCAGAACCGTATTGACCGCCTCGGAGAATGCCTGACGATCCAAAGTCTCTTCTGTCTGACGCAGCTTTTCAATATCCGAATGAATCACCGTGGAAATCACATCCCGGTCTCCAAGCCTGTCATTGGCAACACCAATTCGCTGGACGGAGGTCAGGCGGTTCAGAACCATTTCCTGCATGGCCTTCTGCATACTGGGATACCCATCGAAGCCCAGATCCACTGCAAACCGAACCACTGTGGATTCAGAGACGCCCACGGTTTTCCCCAGCTTGTTGGCGGTCATAAAGGCAGCTTTGTCATATGCTTCTGTGATGTACTTGGCGATTCTGCGCTGACCTTTGGAGAAGGTTGGGGATTTTTCCTGCAAAACGGACAAAATATCATGACTCATAGCATTTCTCTCCTGTTCTGCGTTTGCTCTGTTCTATCAATCCTATAGTATCAAAATCCGAGGGAATTTGCAAGTAAAATTGCTTGACTTTCCGCGCTTATCGCAGTTTCTGAACCTCTTCCGGTGTCAGGTAACGCCATGCACCGGATGGAAGCTCCCCCAGTGAAAGATTTCCTTCCCGGATACGCAAGAGTCTCGTAACCTGCATCCCGGCGGCTTCGCACATACGCCGAATCTGACGGTTCCTCCCCTCATGAATCGTAACGCAGAACTTGGCCCGATTCCCTTTTTCCCAAAGGCGTTCAATGTGCGGAGGGCGTATGGCATATCCATCCAGCGTAATGGGCTTGGACAGACGAACCTCCGCCCCCGTATAGTATCCCTGAACCCAGACATGATAGGTTTTTTTCACCTCATGGCTGGGGTGCATCAGGGCATTGGCAAAATCGCCGTCATTGGTAAACAGCAGAAGTCCCTCAGAATCCATATCCAGCCGCCCAACCGGGTACACTCTCGTTCCGCAGTCAGCCACCAGCTGAGCCGCGTTTTGCCTGCCCTTTTCATCCGAGAGGGTGGTAACATAGCCCCGGGGTTTATTCAGGAGGATATACACCGGGGCTTCTTCCGAGGGGAGCGGCTGTCCATCCACCAATATTTCATCCGTCTGGGGGTCCGCCGACATTCCGATCTGCGCTGTGAGGCCATTTACGGAAACTCGCCCCTGGCGGATCATTTCTTCCGCCTTTCTACGGGATGCAACTGCCCGTTCCGACAACAGTTTCTGAAGCCGCTGAACCATGTTTCCCTCCTCCAAACAACTTGTCCCACAGGGTCCTTTCTTCCTGCTTCTGCTCGATGGTCTGCCCGTATACCAGCGGCACCCTGCCTACTGCCTTATCGCCCAGCATCACATAGGCAAAGCCGGCTTTCCCCCCGGAAACCACCGGAGCATAGGAAAACTCGGAGCCGGAGAGCAGAATATACGGCTGTTCTCCCTGTGCCAGATGAAACCGGAAATTCTCGGCAGCCAGCAGTTCCACCTGCCTGTTTTCACCGCCCAGAACCTCCCGGGTTCCCACCAGGTCACCCTCTGCAATAAGATCCTTCGGCTGAAACCGGGACAAGCCCTGTTCCAGAAGCACCTTGTGATCCTGCCAATCGTTTCCGTCATCCAGTGTCACAGCAATGACACGGCGGTTTTCCCTGACCGCGCTGGAAACCAGGGTTCTCCCCGCCGATCTGGTATACCCGGTCTTGACACCATCCGCACCGGGCACACGCCACAGGAGCTTATTGTGGTTTGTGAGGTATCTCTCACCCACCCGAACAGTTTTTGTGGACACGGTTTTGGCAAACACCGGGTTTTCCATGGCGTATGCTGCCAGGACAGCCAAATCCTTCGCGGAGGAAAAATGCCCCGGGCTGTCCAGTCCATTGGGATTTTCAAATTGGGTATTGGACAGACCCAGAGAAAAAGCCTTGTCATTCATCAGCCCCACAAACCCCTCCACGGTTCCTCCGCAATAAATCGCCAGCGCAACAGCGGCATCATTGCCTGAGGAGAGCATCAGACCATACAAAAGCTCCTGAATGGTCAGAATCTCCCCTTCCTGCAGGTACATGGAAGATCCTTCAATTCCCACAGCTTCTTTGGGAATCCGCATACGATCCAGTACATTACACTGCTCACAGACAACCAGAGCCGTCATAATTTTTGTGGTGCTGGCAATCAGGGAGCGTCTGTCTGCGTCGCATTGATACAGAATCTGCCCGGTAACGGCATCCATCAGGCAGGCGCTGCGGGCAGACACCCCATTCACTTCCACCGGTAAAATCAGAACGGCGGCCAGCAATGCAGCCGCCGTTCCGGCGAACAATCGTCTCATGTTTCCTCACCCGGGTTTAGCTTGCCCAAAAAGTGGGGAATCAATCTGTTTTTTCCCAGATCAGGAATCCTTTCTGGAATCCAGATAGCTGGTCAGCTTGTCAATGGTATCGGGAACCATTTCCACAATACGATCCGCAGTGGTATTGGCAGGCTGAGCCACCGGCATCATGCGAACATTCCCATCTTTTACGATCAGAAAGCATATGGGCGTAACCTTGACGCCACCGCCGACACCGCCGCCAAAGGGATTCTCTCCGCCGCTTTTATTCACAAAGTCACTTCCACCGCCGCCAAAGCCAACACTCACCTTGCTGACCGGGATAATGGTCACACCATCCGGTGTGGAGATAGGTTCTCCAATGACAGAATTGACATCCACCATTTCCTTAATCTTCTGAATGGTACTGTCCAGCATATTGGGGAGTTTTTCACTCATACCCCTGCACCGCCTTTTCTTTTGGTTTTGATTTTCCAAAATTTCCGGAATACGCGTATTCCGTATACCACGGCAAGGCTTACCAGTCTGCCGAGGGTAATGGTCGCCTCTGATCGGAACTTCACAAGGGTTTGTGAAGCGGTAAAGTCACAGGCAACCTCAATGTTGCGCTTCTTAATGACAAACAGTCGCTCCAGCTGGGGCATCAGGTTTCCCACCGCAGCCCATGCGCGACCGTAATTGACTGCCAGATCACAGGGGTCGTCCCCAGCCATGGTCAGCTTCAGATCCAGCCGGTTGATCCGCAGTTTCCGGCGGAAGCTGCCCAGAAAATCCAGCGCCACCTGAACCAGCGGAAGAAAGTCCGTCCAGCTTCCGCCCTTTTTCTTCTCCGGAGCCTGCTTGGGGGGCTGGGGCGGCTTAGGCAGCTGCTCTGCCGGGGATGCCGATGTTTTCTTTTTGGACTTCTTTTCAGATTTCTTTTCCTTTTTTGGTCTGGGAAACAGCGTAATTTTCACCGGGCCGGCTACAATTTTCACGAGAACGCCGTCTTCATCGTAGGAAACAAAAACACCCAGAGGCAGAATCGCCAGAAGCAGCACAACCGTGAAAAAAATTACCCATCCCATCAGGCTTCCTCCGCTGCATCGGCTGCGGTCTCAGAAACCTCTACCGGTTCCCCAAAGGTAATCTTTTCAATGGGGGGCAGCTCCTCCAGGGACGAAAGGCCAAAGGTACGCAGAAAATCCGGTGTGGTTTTATACTGAATCGGTCTGCCGGGAACATTCAGCCGTCCAGCCTCCTCGATCAGCTTTTTATTCAGCAGCGCTGCCACGGAATATGCGCTGTCTACCCCGCGAATCTGCTCCACCATGGCCTTGGTAGCCGGCTGGTAGTAGGCAATAATGGTCAGGGTTTCCAGCTGAGAAGCGGACAGCTTGGGGGGCTTTCTGGTTTCCAGCGCCTTCGTCACATAGTCCGCCATCTCTCCGGAGGATACCATCTGATAACCGTTTTCCAGCTTTAAAATTCGGATACCCCTGCGTTCAAAGGCGTAAAGGTCTGCCAGAGCATCTGCCGCCGAACGAACCTCGTCCTCATCGGCTTCCAATGCGGCGCAGAGCCGGGGTATTTCAATACGCTCGCCCGCAGCAAACAGGATGGCCTCAATGGCACGCTGCAGCTGTTCCGTATCCATCAGGTCATCTCCTTTCCGTCTTTCTGCTCCAGCAGGCGAATGTTGGGATTTTCTCCGTTCACATCGTCCTCAAGGGTCACGGAGTTGGATTTACACAGGTCCAGCACTGCAAGAAAGGTAGCCACAATTTCTGAGCGGCTCCGGTTCCCCTTAAAAAGGTTCTTCAGTCGTTCTACACCCCGAAGCAGTAATACCCGGAGAACTTCCCCGGTCTTTCTGCCGATGGGATAGGGCTCTTTTCCGACAATACCCCTGAAGTTTGCCGTGGGCGGCGGCAGCTGCCGCTGACTGCGCTCGGCAATGATATCCAGCGCCCGCAGAAGATCCATAACATCATGCTGATATCGGTATCCCTGCTCCCGTCGCAACGGCTCCGGCTCCTTGGTGAACAGGCACCTGCCGATCTCGTTTCTGGGTTCCAGCTCCGAAACAGCTATCCGAATCTGCTCCATAGCCTCCTTGCGTTTCCGCTCCACAAGGCTCTGACGCAGAAGATCCAGCTCGTTCTCCGCCTCTGCTGCCTCAGCGGCGGAGAGCAGCATTTTTGTTTTAATCAGCATCAGGTGAGATGCCATGGTGATGAACTCACTGGCAATCTCCATATCCATGCGCTTCATTTCCTCCAGATACTGAAGGTACTGTTCCAGTATGGCGGTGATGGACACATCCTGAATTTCAATTTTGTTTTTGCTCAGCAGCAGGAAAATAACATCCAGAGGTCCTTCAAAGTCCTCCATTCCCTCGCTTCGGGTGTGGACGATGCCCTCCAGACGGTACTGTGGTTCTCCCATAGCGGCTCCTTGCCTGAATGAATTATGAAATATTATATCATCGTTTTCCCATGTGTGCAAGTATTTCTGAAAATTTTGCGTTTTCTTACAGAAGTGATTGCATTTTGATTTTTGTTGTGGTATGATTTACAAAACAAGGATTGTTTGGAGGTATATGCCGTGGCAAAGCGGAGTCGGTTTCGTCAGATGGAGAATCTGATGACCAAGATCATTTTGGTGGATCTGGTTGTATTTGTTTTATATCTGGTGTGTGCTTCCATGGGTTGGACTGTACTTAAGGTGATTACCGCCATTATTACCATTTTTGGCTCTTTTTTATGCCTTGGGTGGCTGTTTCTCACGGGTGAATTTCCCCGTCGCCGCAGTCTTTGGATGATTACCGCGCTGGCATGCATCGCCGTATGCACCGTAATCTCCCTTCTGCTGAATTTCCCCTGCGCATCCCTTGTGGGCTGATTGGAAAATAATTTGAGGTGACCGGAAACGGTCACCTCTTTTGTTTTATCTGTAGAAAGTATTTCCGCCGATAAACTCCCGAACAAGACTTGTGGGCGGAATCTCGTCGTCGATATCTGCCTGCTGGACATAGTTGAGAATCTTTACGATTCCCCGGACATCACTGTAGCAGTCCTCCTCCGGTCCAACAGCCGTCAACAGGGGGAAGATATGCTTCTTCAGCACCGCCAGCTCATACAAAGTTGAGCTGTTGAAGATGACATCTGCATTTTCCTGATACGGGAAAATCCAGCGCTCCTCACCCCGCCGCACACTGTCCCACATGGAGAGCGTTCTTTGAACGGAAGCGCCCCGGGTCTCATAGTCCCGGACAATCCTCCGCAGCACCCGAAGGTAGCTGGTGGGAATCCGGTTGTGATTGTCCAGATTCAGCGGCAGTAGCGGACTGACATACATACGGAAAATCAGATGACTGTCCACATGTTCCGGAAGCATACAGGGATTCAGCCCATGCAAGCCCTCCACAATGATCACCGAGTCGGGATGCAGCGTCAGCTTGTGTCCGCGCCACTCCCGCTTTCCTGTCAGGAAGTTGAAGCTGGGCAGCTCCACTTCTTCTCCCTGCAGCAGTTTGGCAAGATCCTGACGAAACAACTCCGTATCCAGAGTATTGATATGCTCCAGATCCTTCTGTCCATCCGGCCCGGCAGGAATCTTGTCTCTGTCATAATAGTAATCATCCAGACTCATCAGAACCGGCTTTTTCCCGTACACCCGGAGTTGGGTTGCCAATCTGTTGGCAGAGGTGGTTTTTCCGGAGGAACTTGGCCCGGCCAGCATCACAGCCTTGGCGCCGCGCTGGCAGACCATATCCGCAATCTGAGAATACCGCTTCTCATGCAGGGCTTCGTTCACCCGAACCAGTTCCCGGATTCTTCCGGAAACTGTCAGATCGTTCAGGTCGGCAACCGTTGCGCATTCCATAAGACTGCACCAGCGTTCCCCTTCGTTGAAAACACTGAAAAACCGGGGCATGGAGGGCACCTGCGCGCATTTTTCCGGCTGATTGGGGTCGGGATAAACCAGAATAAAGCCCCCGTCCGCCGGAATGACATCCCAGACAGTGAGATAGTCGGTTCCGGGGAGCATTTCTCCATAATAATAGTCCGCAAAGTTCCCATAGGAATAGACATGAAACTGTTCCTCGCTCCGCCAGCGAAGAACCCTGGCTTTATCATTCTGTCCACACTTCACGAAGTAGTCAATCGCCTCCTGAAGCGGCATACTGCTGCGGGTCAGAGGGATTGCCTGGGAAATCAGCTCCTGCATCCTTTCCTTCAGGGCGTCTGTGGAGAATGTATCTGCCCCTTCCACGGAGATGAAAACACTGGATCCCAGTGTACAGCTGGCTTTTGCCGTAGCTTCCGGCCAAAGCTGGCTTAGCGCCAGAAATACCACAAACTGCGCGGTTCTGGTGTATACCTCACGCCCCAGGGCATCCTTGTAGCGAAGAAGGGTAACCATTCCCCGGGAGGCTGCCACAGCACGACGGATGGGATGCCCTTCGCCTTCCAGATCCTTCTGTCGGACGGGGACATAGTTCAGCGTAAAAACCTCGCCGGCAAGTTTGGCCGCCAGAGGCCGCAGGCTCAGCTGTTTCTGATCCAGATCCAGTTCCCTGACAAGATCCAGAAGGGACTGCCCGGGCTGCGCAGAAATACCCTTACCTTCCATCGTCAAATACATATTGACACCCCCTGCTTTTCCTTTGATTATTTCGGTTTATTATACCACAATGCAGCCCGATATGCAATTCTCTTTTCCCTATCCTTCCCATTGGCTTAGAATTGTGCCGGAATAATAATGCTCCAGAATCTGCTGATAGTGATTTCCTTCCAATGCCATTGCCTCGGCGCCGTACTGGCTCATGCCAACGCGATGGCCAAACCCCCTCGTTGTAATTACAATTTCTCCGTTCCGTACATCTATGGAAAAGGCCGTGGAGCGCAGTCCCAACCGAGACCGTAGATCTTTTCCCCGAAAGCTGACACCCCCGATCTGCATGGTGTCCACGCCGCCCCCGGCTGTATAGCTTGTCTTACCAATCCATCCCGCGGGATCTCCGGTCAGCTGCAGCCCCAGCTTGTCCAGAAAAACCGTCCCGGAGAAACACTGTTCATCCCGGTAGTGTGCTGCGTCCTCCTCCCCGGGGCTTTCCACACTTCTCAGATAGGGCAGATCCGTCCCCCATACTGCTACGGCATCCTCCGTTCGTCCTCCGCTGCAGGAAAAATAGGTTGCTTCAATAGGCAGACCCTCATAGGTCAGAATCTGTCCCGCAGTCTGACGCGCGGCAGCCGTCATTTTTTCCACGGTTTCCTCGGCTCCTCCCTTCCGCAGGTATTCCTCCGCAGTAAGAAACGCCTGACAGCAGCTGCTTTCCGTACATACAGACCCATTCCCGTGCTTCCCACCGGTGCTCATTGCCCGGCAGGCAACTGTTCGGGCAACTACTGCCTGCGCCTTCAGTGCCTCCATCTCAAAAGATCCCGGAACCTCTCCCAGAAGCACGGATGTCACATATGTTTCCATATCCATTTCCTCCGGATTCCCGTCTGGGGAAAGCAGCCTCATTGTCTGCGGTGCAGCTTCCTCCACGGTTTCTTCCGTAGGCTGCAGCAACATATCCGGATTTGGATTTGCGTCATTCCATTTTATCCCAACGCAGAGCATCAGACCCGGAATAACCATGCCCATAACCAGACTGTCCAAAATACCCCTCCACCAGGATTCCATTTTATCCCCTCCCGGTGTTATGGTAGCATAGGCACAGCAAGGATGCTGTCAAAAAAGCAGATTGCAATTCCCGGCGATTTTTGTTATGATGAGCAAAACCTTTTACGGAGGTATTACAATGGAAAAGCAGAAAAGAAAACCGGGTGACCGCCGGGATGCCGTATGGCTGAAGGATCTGCCCCCTATGAACCGCATTATGCCCTGCATTATGCCCAACCGCTGCGACAATGAGGCTTACATCACCGTAGATGTGGATCTTCGTCCCCTGGATGCATATCTTGCCGGGAAGAACGAGGGCAGAACCTCGGATAAATATACCTACTTTCATGTGATCAGTGCGGCAATTGGCCGTGCTTTCGTTCTGCGCCCCAGAATGAACCGATTCATCTGCAACAACCGGGTTTATCAGCGGAACGGTATCTCCCTGGCTTTTGTGGTGAAAAAGCAGTTCAGTGATAAGGCTCAGGAGGGACTGGCCTTTATCACCTACGATGCTGAGGATACTATGGATTCCTACCATGAGAAGATCATGTCCTGCATTCATCAGACACGATCCGAAAAGGAGCTGGATACCTCCTCCGGTGCTATGGATGTGATTTCCAGGCTGCCCCAATGGGTCATCAATCTGATCTGCAAGACCACTCTGCTGCTGGATCGGCATGGCTTGGCTCCTCAAGCCCTGATCGGAACCGATCCGAACCACGCTTCCATTTTCCTGAGCAACCTGGGCTCCATCGGTCTGGAGGGCGGATATCACCATCTGGTTAACTGGGGCACCAATTCCTGCTTTGTAGTTCTGGGTAAAAAATACAGGAAGATGGATTATCTCCCGGATGGCAGCTCCGATCTGCATGAGGTGATTCCTCTGGGTATCACCCTGGATGAACGCATCGCAGACGGCTATTACTATTCCGGTACTGTTGCTCTGGTAAAGAAGCTGCTCTCCCAGCCTGAGCTGCTGGATCAACCCGCGGACACACCGGTTGAATACTCCATACGGTAAGCAAAAAGGAGGCATATGCCTCCTTTTTCTTGACAATTTCCCACACTGTGTCCTATAATAAACGGGTATTTTTTGGTACAGGATAGATGTTTTTATGGTTTTTAATTCCCTTTCCTTTCTTTTCTTCTTTATAGCTGTATTTGCTCTCTACTGGTCTGTTCCAAAGAAATTCCAGTGGTGTGTTCTTTTGGCGTCCGGCTATCTCTTCTACGGCATCTGCAGCGCTGAATATCTGCTTCTGATTCTCCTGATCACCGCAGTTTCTTACCTTTCCGCGCTGTATCTGGAAAAAAACCGGAACAATGCAAAGGCCTCCCGGCGGTGCCTTGCTTTTACCTGTCTGTTTATTCTGGCCTTCCTTTTCTTCTTCAAATACTTCAATTTCCTGTCGGAAAGTGTCTGCCGGATCCTTCAGGTATTCTCTGTTGAAGCAGATCCTTTTCTGATACGGGTTCTGCTGCCTGTGGGTCTCTCCTTCTACACCTTTACCGTGATAGGCTATGTTGTGGATGTCTTCAAGGGAAAAACCCCTGCGGAACACCATTTCGGAAAATATGCCGCCTTTATCTCCTTCTTCCCCACTCTGCTCTCCGGTCCCATCGAACGGGCGGATAATCTGCTGGCTCAGATTCGACAGGAGCATAGCTTTCACTATGGTCAGGCCGTACTGGGCAGCCGGGAAATTTTGTTCGGCCTGTTCAAAAAAATGGTGATAGCCGATACGCTGGCTATCTATGTGAATATGGTATTTGGCAGCGTCCGCAGCTACAGCGGCTTCACCCTGATGCTTGCCATCCTGTTTTACACCATTCAGATATACTGTGATTTCTCCGGCTACAGCGATATTGCCATAGGCGTCTCCCGTCTTCTGGGTATCCAGCTGAGGCCGAACTTCCGCCAGCCTTATTTTGCAGCCTCCATCAAGGATTTCTGGGGTCGCTGGCACATCTCTTTGTCTACCTGGTTCCGGGACTATGTTTATATTCCGCTGGGGGGCAACCGGGTCAGCCCGCTGCGTCATAAGCTCAACCTGATGACTACCTTTCTGGTCAGCGGACTGTGGCATGGGGCAAGCTGGAACTTTATCCTATGGGGCGGAATCCACGGCGGCGCACAGGTCTTGGAATCTCTCCTGCCGAAAGCCAAAACCAAAGCGGCATCCTTTTTCCGGTGGATTCTCACCATGCTGGTTGTCAGCTTTGCCTGGGTCTTTTTCCGGGCCAATACACTTTCGGATGCTTTCTATGTTTTTTCTCATCTGCTGACCGGGATTGGGGATCCCACTGGCTACATTGTGCAGGGCTATCGCATTCTGGGGCTTTCCAATGTGGATTTGCTGGTTATCTGCGGAAACTGTATGATTCTGTTTTTGCTGGATTTCTGCTGTTTCCGCTGGAACGGAATGGAGCAGATTTCAAATCTACCGGTTTTCCTTCGCTGGGGAATCTATCTTCTGCTTTTGCTGCTGATTATTTTCTTCACACCACTTATCAGCAGTTCCCAGTTTTTGTATTTTCAGTTCTGAGGTGGACCCTCTATGAAGCTCTATTTCAAAAAACTATTTCTTCTCCTTCTGCTCACCGCGATGCTCCTGTGTATGGCAGCAGTCTTTGATTTCACTGTTGTGGGCAATCAATATTCTCATTTTTATACGGCCTCGTTAATGGATAAGGTGGATCGTCTTTGCTCCATCACAGAGCCGAAGATCATTCTTGTTGGCAACTCCAATGTCAGCTTTGGCATGGACTCCGCCCTGCTGGAGGATGCCATGGGAATGCCAGTGGTGAACCTCGGCCTGCAGGGCGGTTTAGGCAACGCATTTCACGAGGAAATCGCCAAATTGAATATCCAGCCCGGCGACATTGTGGTTGTTTCTCACATCGACTACGCCGATGACGACAAGCTGAATGACCCGGAGCTTGCCTGGATCACAGTGGAAAAAAATCCCCGGCTGCTTCAGATCCTTCGCCCGAAGGACTGGCTCCCCATGCTACGGGCATATCCCAACTACGCATTCAACTGTTTCGTTCGCTGGCAGCGCGGCTGGAACACCATCCCCGCCGGTACCCTCTACATTCGTGAGGGTGTCAACACCTACGGTGATTTCGTCATGCGCACCGGGCAGGAGACCTCCACCTACCAGTTTCGTGCCGGAGAACTCACCGTCCCCCAGGTGGGTGATGCCTGTATGACACGCATGAATAAGCTGAACAAATACATCTGTGATAAAGGCGCACGGATGGTTGTTTCCTACTCCCCCATCGCAGACGGAGAATTTACACCAGACCGGGAAGCCTATCACGCCTTTGCCGCAGAACTGGAGTCCCGGCTGGATTGTCCGGTTATTTCAGACATTGACGACTACTTTTTCCCGTACAACTGTTTCTTTGATACAAAATACCACCTCAACGAGGTGGGTGCCCGTCTGAGAACCGAGCAGCTGATCCGGGATCTGCAAAATTGGCTCAATCCATAAAAAGAGGACTCCCCTGATGCAAGGTGCATCAGGGGAGTTTCTTCTGTCAAATACTCAAATTCTCTGCGTAATGCTTCTGGCGACATGGACACCGCTGGCAGAGGCATGGGACAGAGAATGGGTAATTCCGCTGCCGTCACCAATGATGAACAGTCCCTTATGCCGGGATTCCAGATGCTCATCCACTTCCACTTCCATGTTGTAGAATTTCACCTCAACGCCATACAGAAGGGTATCGTCATTTGCCGTGCCGGGGGCAACCTTGTCCAGAGCGTAGATCATCTCAATGATGCCATCCAGAATTCGTTTGGGCAGAACCAGACTCAAATCACCGGGAGTGGCATTCAGCGTCGGCGTAATAAAGGCCTCCTCAATTCTGTTGGGGGTGGAGCGCCGACCCCGGATCAGATCCCCAAATCTCTGGACAATCACACCGCCGCCCAGCATATTGCTCAGCCGGGCAATGGACTCGCCGTAGCCATTGGAATCCTTAAAGGGCTCGGAGAAGTGTTTGGCCACCAGCAGGGCAAAATTGGTATTTTCCGTCTGTCTGGCCGGGTCTTCATAGCTGTGTCCATTTACGGTGATGATGCCATTGGTATTCTCGTTGACCACAGCTCCCTTGGGGTTCATGCAGAAGGTTCGCACCCGGTCGCCATACTGCTTGGTGCGGTAGACGATTTTGCTTTCGTAAAGCTCGTCCGTCAGGTGAGAGAAAACCTCGGCGGGCAGCTCCACCCGGACGCCGATATCCACCCGGTTGGATTTTGTGGGGATGCTCAGGTCACGGCAGACGGATTCCATCCATTTGCTGCCGCTGCGGCCAACGGAAATGATGCAGTCCTTGCAGAAATAGGACACATCCTGACACAGAATTTCATAGCCGTCCTCCGCGACGGCAACGGACAACACTGCCGTGTCAAAGAAAAACGCCACTTTATCCTTGAGATAATCATAGAGGTTTGCCAGAACCACATAGTTGATATCCGTACCCAGATGCCGGACAGAAGCATCCAGCAGATGCAGGTCATTCTGAATGCAGAGGGTTTTGAATCTGCTGCCGGCAGTGGAGTAGAGCTTTGTCCCTTCGCCGCCATAGCGAAGATTAATCTCGTCCACATAACGCATCAAATCCAGAGCCTGTTTTTTTCCGATATATTCAAACAGTGTTCCGCCAAAATCATTGGTGATGTTGTATTTTCCGTCGGAAAAAGCGCCTGCGCCGCCAAATCCGCTCATAATGCTGCAGCTTTTGCAGCCGATACAGGTTTTTACCTTCTCCCCGTCGATGGGGCAGCGCCGCTTGTTCAGAGGATGGCCCGCCTCAAAAACAGCCACCTTCAGCTCCGGCCGGCGCTGCATCAGCTCATAGGCCGCAAAGATTCCACCGGGGCCTGCACCGATAATAATGACATCATACTTCATTGTTTTTCTTCCCTTTCCTGCACCGCCCTGCTCTGACAGCAGCTCCGTTACGGAAACATTCAAAACCCGGGCGATATTCAACAGCATTTGGACATCCGGAACAGAAAGCCCCTTCTCCCATTTGGAAACCGTCTGCCTGACAACACACAGCTTTACGGCAAGCTCTTCCTGGGAAAGGCCGCTGCCCTTGCGCAATCTGACGAGGTTTTTTCTGAACATCTGGCTCCTCCTTTTGTCCGTGTGCCATTATAAAACAAATTCTTCCACGGCGCAAGCAACCGGAATTAACATTTGCCTTCCTGCCGCAGGGCATCCAGAATCTCTCCGGCATCCTGCAAGACCAGATCCGGCTTATCGTCGGAACGCTCTAAAATCTCCGGAGTCGTCTCGCCGCTCATCACCAGAATTCCTGTAATTCCGGCATTCAGGCCGCACTTCACATCGGTGTAAATCCGATCTCCCACCACTGCCGTCTCCTCCGGGGCGATGTCCAACTGCTCCATTGCCAGCCGCGGCATCAGCGCAGAGGGCTTGCCGATGACAACCGGGCGTTTTCCGGTGGCGTTGAAGATCATATCGCAGACACTTCCGCAGTCCGGCACAAAGCCAAACTCTGTGGGGCATACATAGTCCGGATTGGTGGCGATGTAGGGAATGTCTTCCCGGGTGGTCAGAAGATAGCTGACATCCCACAGCTTCCGGAAGGTAAGTTCCGTATCAAAGCCCATGACAATGCACTGGGCATCCTCCACAGACTCCGTAACGCAGAATCCGGCCTGCTCCAGCTCCCTCCTTAGGGAAACCGTGCCGCACACATAGAGGGTTTTCCCGGGATGCTTCTGTTTCAGATAATAGGAAGTGGCCTGAGAAGAGGTCATGAAGTCCTCTCTTTTGGCCTCAATTCCAAGTTTTCCCAGCTTCAGAATATAATCCTCCACACTTTTGGAGGAATTATTGGTCAGAAACAGATAGTTTCTGCCGCTTCTGCGGAGGCAGTCCAGCAGCTCCTGGGTAAAATCGAAAAGCCGGTCTCCCAGATACAATGTGCCGTCCATATCAAACAGAAACAGCTTTTTGCTTCTGAGCAGAGTTTTTTTATCCATCCAGAATCACCCTTGTTTTATTATAGCATGGATACGGCATTGCGGTCAACAGCAAGAAGCAGGCCGAGACCGGCCTGCTTCCAGAAGAATTAAAGTGCTTTCAGAACTTCCAACAGGAACTTCCATGTGCGTTCCGTAGATGCAATTTCCAGCTTTTCTCTGCTGGTATGGATATCATGCATCTGAGGGCCAATGGATACACAATCCAGCCCGGGGAGCTTCTCCCCCAGCAGACCGCATTCCAAACCGGCATGGAGAGCCAGCACCTGAGGCTCCTTTCCGTACTGCTCCGTAAAAATCCGCACCATGGTCTGCCGCAGAGCGGAATCTTCCTTAAACTCCCATGCCGGATATTCTCCGCACTGGGTGTAATCCGCGTGGAATTCCTCTGCCAGAGAACGGAGCTTTTGCAGCAGCTCATTCTTCTCCTGATTGACAGAACTGCGGACGGAGAAGGTAATGGTAAAGCGCTCGCCCAGTCTCACAACACCCATATTCAGACTGGTCTGCACCAGTCCCGGAATCTGCTGACTCATGGACTGGATGGCGTTGGGCGCTCTGCAAAGCAAGTCCGTAATTCTCGCTGTGTCCTCCGTGCTCAGGCTGTTGCCGCCCAATGCATCCACATGGAAGGCCTGAATCTGGGCATTGGGCTCATCATAATCCCGGCGGATTTCTGCCTGAAGCTCCTGTGCAATTTCATTGATTCTTTCCATCTCTGTGCCCATGGCAACAAAGGTTGCCTGACAGGAATGAGGAATGGCGTTGTCCTTCACGCCTCCGGTAAAGGAGGTCATGCAAAGGGGCATCTTCTGCTGAATACGGCGCATAAACTCACCCATAATCTTGTTGGCATTACCGCGATTCTTATGGATTTCCGCACCGGAATGGCCACCGCGCAGGCTGTCAACGCTCAATCGGATGCAGGGACCGTAAACTGCGCGGCGGGGAGCCTCCAGACTGAGTGTTGCACGGGCGCCGCCGGCACAGGAAACGATGAAGACCCCTTCGTCTTCGGAGTCCAGATTGATCATGGTTCTGCCCTTGAGCATGGAAACATCGATGCCGTTGGCTCCCAGCATTCCCACTTCCTCATCCACGGTAATGATCACTTCCAGCGGAGGGTGCGCAATGGTAGGATCTGCCAGCAGTGCCATGGCAAAAGCAACGGCAATACCATCATCACCGCCCAGAGTTGTACCCTTTGCAAAAACGGACACCCCATCATGCGTGACATCCAGCCCCTCGGCGGACATATCAATCTTGCAGTCCGGATTCTGGTCGCAGACCATATCCATGTGCCCCTGAAGGATCACCGGCGGGTGATTTTCCATTCCGCAGGTGCCGTCGCCAAACAGAATCACATTGTTCAGCTCGTCCTGAATGTACTTCAGCCCCTGCTCCCTGGCAAAAGAAACCAGATAATCACTGATCATTTTGGTATTTCCGGAGCCATGGGGAATCGAGCACAACTTTTCAAAATATCCGAATACGGCACCGGGTTCCAGCCCGGCCAGTTTTACAGCTTCCATCCATTTTTCCTCCTGTCAAAATCTGGATGTATTTTAGCACAACGATGCAGAAAAGTCCATCCTCTTCTTTCCACAGAAAACGGCAAGAAGGCCTGAATATCCTCAAAGCGGATACTCAGGCCTGCTCTTACTCGACCGTTTTGATCATAGAACTGACACAGTAAAGCACCTTTCCCTGATACTCCACTCTGGACCAGCCCAGATCCCGATTAATGCCGGTTCTCACGGCAATATCCCCATTTTTCAGCACCGCAACCACCTTGGCATCCTCATGCTCCACACTGGGCAGCGCACGCAGGTTTACCTTCTCCTTGGCGGTCACCTTCTCATTCACGGCCTCAAACCGGGTTTCCACACCGTCATCGGTTTCCGGCTCATACTGGGGTGGGGGTGTATAATTCATATCCGTTGTCAAATAGCTGGTGACGGCATAGCAGGTCATCCCGTTGAACAGAACCTTGGACCAGCCGCTGTCGCTGACGGCAATGCGCTGCGCCAGTTCCCCGTTTTTCAGGGTGTAAAGAATCACACTGTCCTCATCCTGACTGGGGCGATCCCGGAGCCGTGTCTCCTCTTTGGCTGTAACCGTCTCCTGTACTGCATGGAACTCCATCAGTGCCTCCACATCGGGTCCCACTTCCTCCGGCGTTATGTCGGATTTGGGCGGTGTGACTTCGGAATAGCTGAAATACGCCACATTCAGATCCACCGCCTGTTCTACCCCCGGTACGGTGCCAATATGGGTATACTGCCACATCTGATGCTTGCCGGAGTAGCTGGACTCCGGAGTCCCGGGATAGGGTGTTTCCGGATATTGCGCGACCCAGATTTTGTATTTTTTCTGGATTTTGGAAACATCCCACTGGCTGTTCCCTTCCATGTCGTTTTTGGAGGCATAGAACATCCCCTCATAGCCCAGCTTTTCAATTTCCTTCAGGAATGCCATTGCGATTTTGGTACGCTCTGCCTTGCTGAGGGAATACTGCCGGCTGTCCTCATCCCGAAAACGCTCACAGTCATAGGCAATGGGATAGGTAATAGGGTATCCGGCCACCAGATCAGCCACCCATCGTGCCTCTTCAATGGCCTCTTCCTCAGAAACTGCTGTGGAAAAGAAGTATCCGCCCAGCAGAATGTTCTGTTTCCCGGCCTCCTGAAGATTGTAACGGGCATTGGAATCCTCCACGATTACGCCATCCAGCTTCCCTCGGTACCCAAGACGAACCATGGCAAAGGATACGCCGGCGTTGGAAACCTTCTGCCAGTCAATAGTCCCCTGATATTTGGCAACATCAACACCCAGCACCATTTTTTCAATTTCATTGGGATTTTTCTTTTTACCGAAGGAACAGCCGGTGCAGAGCAGTGCCGCCGACAACACAAGAGCACAGAATCTGTGAAAAAAACGATTATTCACAATCATGGGGTTCATTTCTCTTTCTGTATCTTTTTTAGCTTTTGCTTCCGGTATATGCAGCGCAGAAGAACGGCAAGCAGCAAAGCCGCAGCCACCTCCGCCCCCAGAAGGACACAGGTAAATACATTGGGGTTGGAATACAGACTTATGGGGCTCCAGCTGGAATAGACCAGCTTTCTTCCGTCAGGAGCGGCATATTTGGAATCTATGGTGCCACCCATCTGCTTCAGATAAGAGGCAATCGCAAACCACTCCTTCACCGGCACTCCGTTCTCGTCCCGGATGACATATTCAGAAAGCCGTTCCACTGGGATAGGCTCTCCGGTTTCATCTCTCGGAACAATCTGTAAAAGCCCCATAGAGCTGCTTTCCACGGAACCCAGCATTCCACCAACATACCTTCCGGTGACAATCCGGTAGAGCTGGTCATCCTGAATCTCAGCCAGCGTTCCATCCTCACGGCGCAGCATGGCGGAATCCACTTTGTTGAAAATCATTCTTCTGGTGTTGTAGGAATATTCCACGCCGGAACAAAACAGATGGGCAGTATTCATAATGGGCTGAACAGAGGCATCCACTTCCAGTACCGTCTTCAGATCCCGGCCGGTCAGATACGCACAAATCAGCTCTCCTTCTGTCCCGACTCCCAAAGATGCAATATTGAATACATCCGAGACCGTTACATCGCCCATGGGAATGCTCTCCCGGATAACGCCGGATGCCGTCAAAGCCAGATCCACCGGTACGCCAAGCGTCTTCTCTGCCGCCCAGCGATAAGCATCCGTCAGCAGGCTGCCCAGAGCAGAATCGTGCTGGGGTGTCATGATATCCCTGGCAGATTCAAAGGGATAGGGGTTCTGGACAAGAACCTCATCAAAGCCGAAGCCATACCTGGAAAGATAGCTCTCCTCTACGGCCTGCTTAAAGTCCTCTGTCATGGACTGAATCCGCAGATCCTCCTCCAGAGTGTCATCAATGGGAATCAGGGAATAATCCTCCATAGCAACGCTGCCGTCGGCAGAATACCTCAGCTGAGCCATGCCCAAGTATTTGCTGTATTCACCGGCAGACACGATATAGGTGCCATTGACCTGAATCGGCTCTTCCAGCGCAGTATGGGTGTGTCCGGATACAATCAGGTCAATACCGTTGACCTTCTGCGCCAGCTGATAGTCCTCTTCTTTTCCATTTTCGGTTCCGCTGTGAGAAAGGCAGATAACCAACGGCTCTGCATGATACTTCTCCCGGCAAAGGGCTGTCGCCTCATCCACAACCCGCTGGGCACTTTCTGCACAGTCCCAAAGGATCTGTCCGGAGTTGGGGGCACAGGCATCGGAGTCAATTCCCATCAGGCCGAAAATCACATAGTAGATCCCGCCCCGTTCCAAAAGGATATAGTCCTGCACGCCGTAGTTGTCAAAAGCCTGACGAACAAGGATGGAATCCTGAGAATAACCCGGCTCCCCGGACTCCGGAGGAAGATAGTTGCACTCCACAATGGCAGGAAGCGGATCCCCACTCTCCACTGCGGAATTCAGCATGGATGCAAGCCCCGCAGGCAGATAGTCGTATTCATGGTTACCAAAGGTGGTTGCATCGTACCCCATGGCGCCCATCATCCGCAGCTCAATAGCCTCAGATGCATAAGCAGTCTGGAACAAAGAGCCCATGGAAAAGTCACCTGCATCCACCAGAATAGCGTCCGGGAATTTCTTTTTCTGCGCATCGATGGCAGTCATCAACCGGGAATAACCGCCATAGCTCTCCCCTTCCTCATTGGTTGCAGGCAAAATGTGGGAGTGAAGATCGTGCGTAAAGAGCACTGTAGCCAGTCGATCACCGCTGTCCGCAAAGGCCGGAGCAGCGGCGCAGAGGAGAAGAACCAGCATGCAAATGCAGCAGATTATACGAGTTATCTTTTTCATCTGTTTTCCTCGGATTCCTGAAAATTTTCTTTTTGCATTGTATCACAGCTGTGATGCAATTTCCAGTAAAACTTACTGGAAGGACGCACAAATCATTTTTATTGACATTCTCTTCCATTCAGGCTATCCTATCCGGGTGAGGTGATGCCTGTGCTGAAAATTGTGAACCGCTGCTCGGAAATGCCAAAAGCCGCACTTTTCTCCGTCTGTCAGGAATCACTGCTGGAGCAGGCCCGCAGAGACTACCCCTCTGTCCCGGAGGGACAGTCTCTGGTTCAGGCAGAGCTGGATCTGTGGGAATACCTTCAGACAGACTTTTTTCCCCATCACGGACTGTACGCCTTCTGGATAGAGGGAAATCATCCGGTATCTGTCCTGCGGCTGGAGCCATACCGGGATGGTCTGCTGCTGGAAGCCCTGGAAACTCTGCCGGAGGAGCGGTGCAAAGGAAACGCCAAAGCTCTGATTTCTGCCGTTCAAAAAGAGCTGCCTGCTACTGTGCTGTATTCCCATGTTGCGAAAAGCAATCTTCCATCCCTGAAAGTTCACAAGAAATGCGGCTTCACAGTGGAATCCCACCATGCTGTATTTCTGGATGGTTCGGTAAGCTCCCGGTATTATACACTCTGCTGCAAAGGATAATTTTATGGAAATACTCTATCAGGATTCTCAAATTCTGGTCTGCATCAAGCCGCCCAGAGTGCTTTCTACGGACGAGCCCGGCGGACTGCCGGAGCTGATTCGGGATGCCCTCGGAGATCCTTCTGCGGATATCCGCACAGTGCATCGTCTGGATCGTGTCGTCAGCGGGCTCATGGTTCTTGCGCGGAACGCCTCCGCCGCATCCGAGCTTTCCCGTCAGATTCGGGAGGGTGATTTTCAAAAAGAATACCTGGCTGTTCTCCATGGATGCCCGGAAATCTCTCAGGGCACACTGCGGGATCTTCTGCTGCGCTGCAAACAGGAGCGCAAAACCTATGTGGTGGATCACATGGAAAAGGGTGTGCAGGAGGCCATTCTCAATTACCATGTTCTCAATCAGGCAAATGGCCTGAGCAGAGTGGCTGTTCATCTGGTAACAGGGCGAACTCACCAGATTCGGGCACAGTTTTCCAGCCGGAACCTTCCCCTGGTAGGCGACCGGAAATACAGCCTGCTTGAGGATGGCTGTGAGATCGCCCTATGGTCCCACAGGATAGCCTTTTCTCACCCCGCTACAGGCCAGTGGATGACTTTTTCTCAGGAGCCGCCGGTTGTCTACCCCTGGACATCCGTCTGAACCTTCCGAAAAGAACTTGATTTTTTCTCCGGCGGTTGTTATAATAACGGCGCAAACGGAGATGTACCCAAGTGGCTGAAGGGTGCGGATTCGAAATCCGCTAGGCGCCGCAAGGCGTGCGGGGGTTCAAATCCCTCCATCTCCGCCAGAACAAACCGCCTACAGTAGCCACTGTAGGCGGTTTGTTGTTGCATTTTACTAACTATTCTTCATTAATTTCCTCCTTCTTTATCTCATTTTTGTGCATTTTATTTCCGCTCAGAAATCTCAAACCTCACCAAAAAGATAAATGCGCCTGAAGAGTCATTACTTCAGGCGCACGGATACTATAAATCATCGAATCATGTGATCAATTGTGAACGGTATTCTATGGTTATCGATACTCCATGTTCCAAAGGTTCTATAATCAACATAAGCAGAGAAAAATCCTAATGCCATGAGAACAGCACCGATTACAATCAGATACTTGAGTTTATTCTTGATTCCTAAGAAAAGAGCAATCAAACCAATCACGAATAAACAAATATTAATCATATCCTCTTCTCCTATTGCAGAACGGTAATAACAGAATCTGTAGATGAGCTATTTTCTACTTCTTAATAAACTCACTTACCGCTCATTTTTGATAAAATGCTGGGTTCTTTCATCTGAAAGTGCGTCCACTTAGATGCCATGTTGCTAACATAAGATGCTGCTAGCTCTGCTATTTCAACAAGCGCTTTCGCACTAATCTCTGTCACCATATCATAAACCAGACCTCCCGTCAATCTATAAATATCATACATTCAAAAATAATCCATGATTCCCTTTGGATTGCGGCACACCACTACGCTACAGATTGCAGCGGGTACGGATGTGCGGACGGTGTCATCCATCATCGGACACCGGGAGACTTCCACCACGATGAATATTTACGCCCACAACGCCCACAACCTTCAGACGGCAGAGAAGGAAGCCGTGAACCGTGTCGAAGAAATGATAGCAAAACAGGCATAATTTCAGATTTGTTGAACATTTGTTGAACATTGGGCAAAAACGCAAAAATCGGACTTCTCAAAATGTTCGGAAAACACAGTAAAAACCCCGAAACCATCACGGTTTCGGGGTTCATTTTTGGAGCTAGTGACCTGACTCGAACAGGCGACCTTCTCATTACGAGTGAGATGCACTACCGACTGTGCTACACTAGCAGCTGTTTAGCCTGATCATTATATATGGAATCAGGCTAAAAGTCAACATCTTTTTAAACTCGGGCGCCAAGCTGACGAATTTTTTCCCGGAGGGATATCAAATCGTCAAAGGTTTCCGGACGCTTGCCCACATCCCGAAGCAACGCAGAGGGATGATAAATCGCCATCATCCAGATACCATCCTTCTGGATCCACTGTCCATGCTGTCGGGTAATCCGGAAGTCTCTGTCAATCAACCGCTTGGCGGCAATACGCCCCAGGCATACGATGATCTTCGGATTCACCAGCGCAACCTGACTGCGCAGATACCCGATGCAGGCCTCCTGCTCTGCTTCCTCAGGATCCCGATTGTGGGGCGGGCGGCATTTTACAATATTTGCAATATAGCAATTCGTTTTTCTGTCCAGATCAATGATGGAGAGCATATCATCCAGCAGCATTCCTGCCGGTCCAACAAAGGGCTCTCCACGAAGATCCTCCTGTTCTCCCGGGCCTTCCCCAATGAACATGACATCCGCATCCGGGTTGCCGACACCAAACACCACATGGTGCCGTGTCTGGCAGAGGCCGCAGCGGGTGCAGGCCATACATTGTGATTGCAGTTCCTTCCATTCCATAGTCTAGTAGTTCCTTCTCCGATTTGCTCTGCGGCGACGAATCTGGGCCCTGCGCCGTACCCGGCGAATGGTGTTGGAGGCAAGATAAAGACCGAACCCGCCCAGAGCCAGCACACCCACCACGCCGAAGAAGCTCAGAATACCGCCTTGTCCGTCATCCTTGGGAACGGCAGTAACATGGATCTTAACATCGTTTTTACTGGCGCTGACAACATCTCCCATGGCAAAGATCTCTGCCTCAGCAATATAGGAATTCCGGTATTTCATAGCAACCGTGGCAATCATCTGATCTTTTTTCACCGGTGCTGTCACACTGCCTCCCACAACGGCATACTCCATAATCAGATTGTCCATTTTGCAGTCCACCGGCAGCACGCTGTCATAGTTCACATGGGGCTGGCCTACCACATCACTCTCTCCGTCAATCACGGAGAACTGATTCAGCGCCTGACCGTCATACATAACCCGGTTTACCTTGTAGTTGTCATAGGTGTAGGCAATCAGCTCCTGCATCTCGTTGAAGTTACCATAGGTCTTAACCGTCCAGCCGTTTTCCTCATAGACACGCATACAGCCCATGACAACGCTGACAATGGTCATATTTTTGGATTCTGACACGCATACAAGATTCGCAAAGGATTTTTCGGAATAGCTGGCCAGACCGGCCTTGACCTTGGCATCCAGGAACTGGGGAATGATGGTCTGGTCGATCATGTAGTTGGTGGTAACAAGATCCCGTTCTTCTGACATATTGGTAGCCGGAACCTTATATTTGGTTGTCCCCAGAATTGTCTTGAGCTCCTCATTTTTATAGACCTCGGTCATAATCCGGGTAATATCCCGGGCGGTGGTATAGGACACCGCCGTATCCAGACCGGAGAGGTTGCCGAAGGAGGTGTTGGTGCAGCCCAGCTGCTGTGCTTTGGCATTGATTAGCTCCACAAAGGCATCCCGGGTGCCCGCCACATGCTCGGCAAGAGCCACAGCGGCATCGTTGGCGGAGTGCAGCAGCAGGCAGTGAAGCAAATCCCCCACCGTCAGCTGCTCACCACTTTTCAGCTTGACAATCTGAGCGCCGCCGGGAACCTTGGACTGGATACCTTCCGAACAGGTAACCACCTCGTCAAGATCCGCGCTTTCCGCCACTACCAGAGCGCCAATCAGCTTTGTCAGTGTACCAGGAGAGACCTTTGTATCCGGATTGTAGGCATAGACCACAGTACCCGTTGTCATTTCAAAAACGAAGGCAGACTGTGCCGTATCCAGCCGCCGCTCAGATCCTCCCAGCGGCACCATACCCTCTATGGTTCGGCAGCCATTCTGAATGGACACTGTGCCGAAGGGCAGCTTGGCTGCTGCGGCTGCAGCCCCCACCTCCAGCGGTGCAGCGGTTTCCTCCGTGGTGGCAACCGGTACGGTTTCCAGCGGTGCAGCAGAAGCAGCCACGCCAAGACACTGGAGCAGCATCCCTGCGCAGAGAAAAATGGAAAGGTGTGCAAATTTTTTCATATTTATCCCTCAAGAAGTCATTGCCGGACTTGTCCGGCAGAGAAAAATCATGTATAATGACTGTTATTATAACAGCATTTCTCTTTCTAGTCAATGTGGGAGGGGGATTCCCATGAAAAAACAGCTTTCCTCTGTTCTTCTTCTGATGACCGCTGTATTTTTAGCGCTGCTGGTAGGATTCTTCCTGGGCCGTAATGCCTGCCGCCCGGAGGTTTCTGTCAGTATTACACGCAGTCCGCAAGCCGTCGCAGCAGCTCCATCATCCACTCCCAGTCAGGCGGCAGATCCGGTGTATCCCATTGATATCAATACGGCTGATCGACATCAGCTTGCTCTCCTTCCCGGAATCGGAGAAGTCCTGGCTGACAGGATTCTTGCCTATCGGGATGCCCACGGCAGCTTCCCCTGCGTGGAGGAGCTGCTGAATGTGGAGGGCATCGGAACAAAAAAGCTGGAAGAGATACTGGATCTCATTACCACAGGAGGATAATACCATGAAAATACTGGTCGTAGACGATGAAGCCCTTCTGGTCAAGGGCATCCGTTTCAATCTGCAGAATGAGGGCTACGAGGTGATCACCGGCTCTGACGGTCTGGAAGCCGTCAGACTGGTTCAGGAGGAAAAGCCGGATCTTCTGGTTCTCGATGTGATGATGCCCAATATGGACGGCATGACAGCATGCAGCAAAATCCGGGAGTTTTCCAACATTCCCGTCATTCTTCTCACTGCCAAGGCCGATGATATGGATAAGCTCATGGGCTTTGACCATGGAGCGGATGACTATCTGACAAAGCCCTTTAACATTCTGGAGCTGAAAGCACGGATCCGGGCTCTGCTTCGCCGCGCCGGCGCTTCCGGGAAAAAGGAGACAGACAATACCCTGACCATTGGTTCCATTTCCCTGGATCTCGACGGGCGCAACGCATACCGCAGCGGCGAATTGGCCGATCTGACAGCCAAGGAATTCGATGTCATCGAATTTTTGATGCGAAATCCCAACCGGGTATACTCCCGGGAAGCTCTGCTGGATACCATCTGGGCTTACGAATACCGCAGCGACATCCGGACTGTAGATGTCCACATCCGCAGACTTCGGGAAAAGCTGGAAGAGAATCCTGCTCAGCCGCAGTATATTATGACAAAGTGGGGCGTTGGTTATTACTTCAAAAAATAGAAAAACCTCTCTGGGCGGCTATGGCAACACCCAGTACTATTATGCCATTACCTATATTGCCATAACCTTTGTGGTGCTTCTGATTTTGAACATCTACTGCTCCAATGCCAGCCAGAAGCTGTTTTATCAGAGCAAAGAGGCATCCATGCTGGAAAAGTGTCATATGGCTGCCGATGAGATCTCGCAGCTGGAGGTCATGAACACCTCCACCATCGCCGGTGTGATCAGCCAGATGGACAGCACAACCTCCTCCCGGCTCATCGTCACAGACCATACAGGCCTTGCCCTATATGACAGCCAGGAAACAGCCACAGGCCGGTATGTCCTCTTTCCCGAGGTGTTGCAGGCCATGAAGGGCTACAATGTTTTCTCCGGAAATTTTCATAACGGTGCTGTAAACTCCCGGGCTGCCGCTCCTGTTGTCTATTATGGCAGTATCATCGGATGTGTATATGTAACAGAGTATGACCCGTCTCAGGGAATTCTGATCCGATCCCTGCAAAACAATATTCTGCAGATTACTCTGATTCTGGAAATCATTGTTACGGTCTTTTCGCTGGCCTTCGCCGCCACCTTTTCCCGGCGATTGAAGCGCATTATGACCTCCATGCGGATTATTCAGGAGGGGGATTACTCCCACAAAGTGAACATCGGCGGAAATGACGAGCTGACTCTGCTGGGCAATGAATTCAACGATTTGACCGAACGGCTCCAAACCTCCGAGCAGAAGCGTCACCGCTTTATCTCCGACGCTTCCCACGAACTGAAAACACCGCTGGCATCTATCAAGCTCCTGACGGACTCCATCCTGCAAAACGATATGGATTTGGAAACCATTCGGGAGTTTGTGGGTGACATTGGAAATGAGGCGGAACGCCTGAACCGGATGACCGAAAAAATGCTCTCCCTGACCAAAATTGACGGCGTTCAGAATGAGGAGTCTGAAATCATTTACATGACCCCCACCGTGGAACGGGTGGTTCGGATGCTGACACCTCTGGCCGGGCAGCAAAATGTGACGATCCAAACAGATCTGACCGGAGACTGCCCTGTTCTGATTCTGGAAGACGATCTGTATCAGGTTGTTTTCAATCTCATGGAGAACGGTATTAAGTACAATATTCCCGGGGGAACCCTGAAAATCTCCCTGACAAGGCAGGAAGACAATGCGCTTCTGCAGGTTTCGGACTCCGGCATGGGAATTCCGGAGGATGCCATCGGACATCTGTTTGAGCGGTTTTACCGGGTGGACAAGGCCAGATCCCGAGCCACCGGCGGCAGCGGACTGGGACTTGCCATTGTCCGCGCCATTGTACAGCGAAACCGCGGCGATATTCAGGTATCCAGTCAGGAGGGCAAAGGCACCGTTTTCACCGTCACATTCCCTGTTTTTGACACGGAGGTGGACAAATGAGAAAAAAATGTATGGCGCTGGGGCTGCTTCTGTGTCTTCTCCCGGGGCTGGCTGGCTGCCGTTTTCATAAATCCGATTCCATGGAGTTTTATTATGTGCGGAATCATTACCAGTACGGGCAGCCGCAGGGTGTTATCTGCCCGGAGAGCCGGGATGTCACCGGCCATGCGCAGGATCTTCCCTATCTGATGGCGCTGTATCTTTCCGGGCCGCTGGATGAAGGGCTGTCCTCTCCCTTTCCCCGGGGCACAAGACTTGTAAGCCTCTATACGCAGGACAACACCCTGTTTGTTGAACTGACGCCCCCGGGCAGCGGCACCTCTTCCGCAGATTTTACGCTGTCCAGCAGCTGTCTGGCTCTGACTTTCCTGTACTTTTCCAATGTAGACCAGGTCACAGTCGCCAGCGGCGAGAACACCATCACCCTGAATGCAGAGAATCTTCTGCTGTATGACCAGCCATCCTACAGCAGCACGACAACGGAGGAAACCAAATGAAACTGATCTCATGGAATGTCAACGGTCTGCGGGCCTGCGTCGGTAAAGGCTTTGAGGACTTCTTTCATCAGGCGGATGCAGATATATTCTGCCTTCAGGAAACAAAGCTGCAATCCGGACAGATCCGGCTCCAAACGGACGGTTACCATCAGTTCTGGAACTATGCCGAGAAAAAAGGCTATTCCGGCACTGCTGTGTTTTCCAAAGAAGAGCCCCTTTCTGTCAGCTATGGTGTTGGGATCCCTGAGCTGGATACGGAAGGCCGTATGATCACTCTGGAGTACCCCGATTTTTATCTGATTACCTGCTATACCCCCAATGCCCAGCCGGAGTTGGCTCGCATCGATCACCGGATGAAATGGGACAGTGCATTCCGGGAGAAGGTTTCTCAGCTGGATGCCCGGAAGCCGGTCATCCTTTGCGGCGACCTGAATGTAGCCCATCAGGAGATTGATCTGAAGAATCCTGCCTCCAACCGGGGAAACGCAGGTTTTTCCGATCAGGAACGGGAGAGTTTTTCCGCACTTCTGAAAGCCGGTTTTACGGACAGCTTCCGGTACCTGTTTCCGGACACCACCGGGGCGTACAGCTGGTGGAGCTACCGCTTCAACGCCAGAAAGAACAACGCAGGCTGGCGCATCGACTATTTTCTGGTTTCCAACCGGATCGCAGACCGGATCACTGCCGCGCCAATCTATGCGGAGGTAACCGGCTCTGACCACTGCCCGGTGGGTCTGGAAATTGACCTGTAATACCAGAAAAAATGGGGCGGAGTTACTCCGTCCCATCGTCCTTTTGAACATAAATACCCGGCTGTCCGTCCTGCCATGCCAGGATACTATCCCGAACCTGCTCCAATGCCGGGAACGGCTCCTCCTCGCAGATGGGGACAAACTCTTGTTCCTCAGGAATACTCTCCTGTGTTTGTTCCTGTGTTTGCTCCTGTATTTGCTCCGGTTTTTCCTCCGGCTTCTCTTCCGGCTTCTCTTCCGGTTCTTCCGGCTCCCTGCTCCCCCGGACAACAAAATGAAGTTCTCCGGCCGGAATTCTCTTGGCCGGAATCCTTTTATCCAGGAGGAACCCGTCCCCTTCCGGAACCAGAACACCGATATGGGTGCTGTCCTTCCCCTGAACCATCTTCAGCCTGTAAATATCATCCCCGGGAAGCTGGCAGCGGCATTGCATCCGGCAGTACAGACCCTGCCTTTGCATCTGCAGCTTTCCAACCTGTTCGTTCCGGTACATGACAGCATAATTTTCATCCATAAAGCAAGCCTCCCTGATGCAGTTTATGCTTCAGGGAGGTAAACTATTCCAGTGCAGGTCAATCTAATGCAGGCCAAAGCTGACAGCTATGGCATTGTCCACCTGTGCCATCTGGGTATCGCTCAGATGTCCCATATGCTCCCGAAGCCGGCGCTTGTCAATGGTGCGAACCTGCTCCAGCAGCACAATGGAGTCCTTGCTCAGGCCAACGCTGCCGCCTGCAATGTCGATGTGGGTTGGCAGGCGAGCCTTTCCCGTCTGGCTGGTGATGGCTGCGGCAATCACCGTGGGTGAATGGCGGTTTCCGGTATCGTTCTGAATGATGAGGACAGGCCGGGTTCCACCCTGCTCGCTGCCCACCACCGGGGACAAATCCGCATAGAAAATGTCTCCCCGTTTTACAGTGTCTTCCGTCATAGGCTTCACGCTCCGTGTATTTTTCCCGCGCTACTTCCCAAAATCCTATGTAACGCGGCTGATGGTATTGTGCCACGAACAGAGGAAATTTATACAGCAGGGTCGGTAAAACATCCTATGCTTCTTTACGGGGATATTCTACTGCATCCGATAATTGGCGACGCCAAGGGATAGAATTCGAACCCCTTTGTAGAGGATTTCTCCCCGGCAGGGGGTATTTCCCTTTTCCAGCCATACATCCACATGAAGCGGACTGTCCCGGAAGGAATCCTCTATGGTCAGCCTCAGCAGGTCATCTTCATATCCGGCAGAGGATATATACCCGCTCCGCAGGGCGTGAAGCAGCAGCCATGGCGCCCCCACGGGTGTAATCTGTCCATCCACCAGCGGCGAGAATTCCAGCGCCTTATCGTCAAAGGTCAGCCATGCCCTCCCGGAAGCGATTTTCCCGGAGACGCCGGAGATGGTTTCCGGCGCCTGGACGGTGAATGTCAGATTCCCCTGATGGTCTGCCTGACAGCTCAGGCTGAAGGTATACAGGCTGTCCCCGTAGTCTGCCGTGATTTCCGTGTCAAAGGTGCAGCTCTGAGTTTCCAGAAGCGCTTTGCGAAAGGACAGCGCCTGTCCCATCTCCTTCGGCTCTCCTGAACAGCCCGACAGAATCAAGATACACAGCACCATGGCCCACGCCTGTTTCAAATTACATTCCGCCTTATTTCAGTAGTCGCGGAAGAACATTCAGCATATCCGTGGGGAGCATACCATACTGCCCCAGCTGGGAAGCGCACAGATCTCCGGCTGCGCCATGAAGCCATGCTCCGCAGGCAGCCGCCTCCAGAGGCGCAATGCCCTGTCCCAGCAGGCTGACGATCATGCCGGCCAGCACATCTCCGCTGCCGCCCACCGCCATACCGGGGTTCCCGGTGGAATTCTCATAGCAGACCTCCCCGTCGGAAATACAGGTTCTGTGTCCCTTCAACAGGAGGACACAGCCCGTCTGCTTCGCGAACTCCCGGGCGGAAGTCATTCGATCCTCTGTAAGAATACCGCCCAGCCGGGCAAATTCGCCGTCATGGGGTGTGAGAATGGTAGGCGCTGTTCTTTCACGCAGTAAACTTATATTCTGCGCCAGCAGATTTATGCCGTCCGCATCCACCACCACCGGACATTCTGCCGTTTCCAGAACGGCTCGCAGCACCGCCATGGTTCCCTGACTCTGACCCAGACCGCAGCCGATCAAAACCGCATCCATCCGGGAAAGCCGATCTATAATCTCAGCAATGGCAATCTCGCTGAGCTTCCCCTCCTCATCCGGCAGGGGAAACACCACCGGCTCATTCAGCTTCATCGCCTCAATGGCGTAGATGCTTTCCGGCACGCCCAGAAATACCAGCCCGGCTCCGGTTCTCAAGGCGCCCATGGCGGAAAGAGCCGCCGCGCCGGTGTAGCCCCGGCTGCCGCACAGAAGCAGTATTTTTCCGTAATTTCCCTTATGTCCCCAGGGATCTCTGTCCGGCAGGATGGCAGCCACACTGTCCGGATCCAATCTTCGTATTTCCATGATCCAGTCCCCCCTTTTTCAGACTACCATATCACAATCCAGGTTTCCCGTCAAGGCGGTGGATTCTCCGGAAAAAGGAAGAAAAAGCACTTGCAATCCCCGTTTTTATGTGCTAGTATAAGGAAGATATTTGAAAAGCTGTGATTGGGCTGCCTTGTGTTGGTTTGCGTATTCAGAGAGAGCGGGATGGTGGAATCCGCTTGCGTGCAACGCCGGGCTTTCTCCCAGGAGCTGCCGCCTGAACAGAAAGTAGGGTGCGCCGGGTAATTCCGTTATGGATTGCGAGCGTGACTGCGCTTTTAAGCTGCGCCGGTTCCGGCGAATTGCGGGTGGTACCGCGGAAGGAATGCCTTTCGTCCCGATCATGGGCGGAAAGGCATATTTTTTTACCCAAATACTATCCTTTAGGAGGAAAGAAAATGAAAGAACAACTGGAGCAAATCAAGCGCAATGCTCTGACAGCCCTGGAGCAGGCAGAAACGCCCGCCATGCTGGAGGAGCTGCGGGTCAAGCTGCTGGGCAAAAAGGGTGAGCTGACTGCCGTCCTGAAGCTGATGGGTAAGCTCAGCCCCGAGGAGCGCCCCGTTATGGGTCAGCTGGCAAATACGGTTCGCGCTGACATTGAGGCAAAGCTGGAGGAGCGGAAGGCTGCCATCCACAGCGCCGCTCTGGAGGCCAAGCTGGCCAGCGAAGCCATCGATGTGACCATTCCCGGCGAGGAAGTTGCCATCGGCCATCAGCATCCCATGAATCAGGTTCTGCAGCAGATCAAGGAGATTTTCGTGGGTCTGGGCTATCAGGTGGTGGACGGCCCCGAGATTGAGCTGGCCGACTACAACTTCACCCGTCTGAATATCGAAGAGGGTCATCCCTCCCGGGATCGCAGCGACACCTTCTACTTCACCGATGACGACAGCGTTCTGCTGCGTACCCAGACCAGCCCCATGCAGATCCGCTTCATGGAGAACCACAAGCCCCCCTTCTGTATGCTGGCTCCCGGCCGGGTGTTCCGGAAGGACGAGGCAGATGCCACCCACTCCCCCATGTTCCATCAGATCGAAGGTCTGGTGGTGGATGAAAACATCACCATGGGCAACCTGAAGGGCGCTCTGATTACCATGATGCAGAAGATCTACGGCGAGGAATCCGTTATGCGGTTCCGTCCCCACCACTTCCCCTTCACGGAGCCCAGTTGCGAGATGGATATGCAGTGCCACAAGTGCCACGGCACCGGCGAGATCGACGGTCAGGTCTGCTCCACCTGCCACGGTGAGGGCTGGATCGAGCTGCTGGGCGCCGGTATGGTGCACCCCAAGGTTCTGGAAAACTGCGGCATTGACCCTGAAAAATACTCCGGCTTTGCCTTCGGCATGGGTCTGGAGCGTATGGCCATGGGCCGTCTGAAGATCAACGACCTGCGGCTGATCTTCGACAATGACATCCGGTTCCTGAACCAGTTCTAAGGAGGACGATAAAATGAAACTCAACAGAAAATGGCTCCATGAGGACTTCGTGGATCTGAGCCATGTTTCCGACAAGGAATATGTGGAAACCCTGACGGTTTTTGGCCAGAAGGTGGAAACCTATGAGCGGATGGACGCTGAGATTAAAAATGTGGTGGTTGGCAAGGTGGTTTCCATTGTGCCTCACCCTAACTCCGACCATATGTTCATCTGCCAGGTGGATGTGGGAGCCGATGAGCTGATCCAGATCGTCACCGGTGCCCAGAATGTCCATCAGGGAGATCTGGTGCCTGCCGCGCTGCACAACTCCTGGCTGCCCGGCGGCGTGCATATCACCAAGGGCAAGCTCAGAGGCGAGGTTTCCAACGGTATGCTCTGCTCCTTTGCAGAGCTGGGTCTGACCCAGAACGACCTGCCGGACGCCTATGCCGACGGCATCTGGATTCTGAATGATGAGGAATGCAAGCCCGGTGACGATATCAACAAGATCATCGGTAATGATGACACCATTGTGGATTTCGAGATCACCAACAACCGTCCCGACTGCTACTCCATCATCGGCCTGGCTCGGGAATCCGCCGCTGCCTTCGGCCTGCCCATGCGCCATCATGAACCTGTGGTAAAGGGCAGCGATGCCGGTTCTATTTTCCAGTATCTGGATGTGGAAGTTCCCGCCGAGGCTCTGTGCAACCGTTATTCCTCCCGGATGGTGGCCAATGTGAAAATTGCCCCCTCCCCCAAGTGGCTGCGGCAGCGGCTGCGCGCCAACGGCGTGCGTCCCATCAACAACATTGTGGATATCACCAACTATGTGATGCTGGAATACGGCCAGCCCATGCACGCCTTCGATTACCGCTATGTTGCCTCCGGCAAGATTGTTGTCCGGGAGGCTGAGGAAGGCGAGACCCTGACCACTCTGGATGGCTCCGTCCGTCCCCTGAAAAAGGGTATGCTGGTGATTGCCGACGACACCAAGCCCATTGGTCTTGCCGGCATTATGGGCGGTGAAAACTCCGAAATCAAGGACGACACCACCATGGTGGTCTTTGAATCCGCCAACTTCAACGGCACCTCCATCCGGCAGACCGCTCTGGCTCTGGGTATGCGCACCGAGGCCTCCGGCAAGTTCGAGAAGAATCTGGATCCCATGATGACCATTCCGGCTGTGCAGCGTGCCTGCGAGCTGGTGGAGCTTCTGGAATGCGGCGATGTGCTGGACGGCACCATCGACATCATAAACTATGTTCCCCAGCCCAAGGATCTGCCGCTTGAAGTGGACAAGATCAACCGTCTGCTGGGTACTGAAATTTCCAAGGAGGATATGGTCAAGTATCTGAACCGTCTGGAAATTGAGGTGGAGGGCGATACCATCCATGTTCCCTCCTTCCGTCCCGACCTGAATCTGATGGCTGACATTGCAGAGGAGGTGGGTCGTTCCTTCGGCTACAACGAAATCCCTACCACCGCCTTCAAGAACGCCACCCAGGGCGGCTATACCCCGGAGATGAAGCTGGAAGCAAAGGCCGGTACCCTGTGCCGCAGTCTGGGCTACAGCGAGATCATCACCTATTCCTTCGTTTCCCCCGCTGTATTTGACCAGATTCGGCTGCCTGCGGATTCTCCTCTGCGGGATGCCATGCAGATTCAGAATCCCCTGGGCGAGGATACCTCCATCATGCGCACCATTGCCCTGCCCTCCATGCTGGAAATTCTGGGTCGGAACAACTCCTATCACAACAAGTCCGTCAAGCTGTACGAGCTTGCCAAGATCTATCTCACCGTTCCCAGAGAGCAGCTGCCTCAGGAGCCCAAGATGTTGATGCTGGGCAGCTACGGCGCAAAGGAGAGCTTCTTCACCCTGAAGGGCGAGCTGGAAGCCATCTTCACCGGGCTTCGCCTGCAAAAGGCAACCTACCACGCTGTCAAGGACAACCCCAGCTACCATCCCGGCCGCTGTGCTGCCGTCTGTATCGGCGGTGTGGATGTGGGCGTCATGGGACAGGTTCACCCCCTTGTAGCTGCCAACTACGGCATTGATTCCGAGATTTACTGCGCAGAAATCAACTTCTCCAAGCTGATGGAGCTGCAGCTGCCGGATGCCACCTATACCCCCCTGCCCAAGTATCCCGGCGTTTCCCGCGATCTGGCTCTCATCTGCGACGAGGCCGTGACCGTTGCACAGATCGAGGATGCTATCACTTCCTCTGCCGGCAAGCTGCTGCGGGGTGTGAAGCTCTTCGATATCTACCGGGGCACTGGCGTTCCCCAGGGCAAGAAGAGTATGGCCTTCTCTCTGGAGCTTCGCGCCGATGACCGTACGCTGACGGATACCGATTCCGAGGGCGTTGTGGCAAAGGTTCTTGCTGCGCTGAAGGAAAAACTGGGTGCAACTCTGCGTTAATGGAAAATTAACCAATTTTTGCCCTCTCAGGCCTTTACAGTCCGGTTTTTTTAGGGTATAATGACCATAATCTTTTACTGAGGAGGCAGGAACCATGACGGAAAGAGATACTTTGAAATTCACAGTAGCCAGCGACGATAAAGAGAATATGCGCCGGATTCTCCGGAGTGTGTTCGATGCTCTCACCGAAAAGGGCTACAATCCCATCAACCAGATTGTGGGTTACCTTTTGACCGAGGATCCCACCTACATCACCAATTATAATAATGCCCGCAGTATGATCTGCAAGATCGACCGGGATGAGCTGATGCAGGTTCTGGTTCGGGAGTACCTGTTTGCCAAGGAATAACCCAGAGCCAAGAGGCTTTTGCCACGGCAAAAGCCTCTTGTTTTTTATCCAGCTGAATCCAAAACAGCAACACCCCCATCTGTACCTTGTCAATTTCATACACCCCTCCGTCTTACCTTTTATCCTAATTTTTGCTAAATTGTTATGTAAATCTGGCTTTCACCCCGGGTTTCCCAACAAATACTTGACATTCGCGTAACAATGTGTTACAATTTCATTACATTCTGTTTAGGAGGTATCATCTATGGCTGATGAAAATGCAGTTTTGATGTATAAAGGCCGTCCTCTGATGCGCAAGGACAACCTGATTTATTATGGCTCTATGGCTGACAGCCACATCGTCATGCTCCAGATCCTTGAGTCCCAAAAGATCAATGATATGGATGTTGCCACCCGTGTATCCGTTCAGCTTCAGCTTACCGATCCTGCCGCCAGAAGCCGGGATCGTGTGGTCAAAAAGAGCGAAAAGGATGGGCTGTATGCAGCTCTGGATGTGGGCTGCGTGTGGCTGGAGCGTGCTCTGGCCGGCAAGTAACCCGTAAAGACAAGTAAGACGGAGGCATCGTATGAAATTCACCCGAAGCATCACCGGTATGGTGCTGGCAGTGGTTCTGACCTTCAGTTCTCTGACGGTCACTGCCTTTGCCGCCGGTGACATTATGTATGGCATTGGTTTTGTCAATACCAATGCCCTGCGTATGCGCAGTACCCCCTCTACAGAGGGCAATGTTCTGGATACTGCGCCCCAAAATGATTGTGTAGCGGTCATCAGCAAATCCGGCCAGTGGTACAAGGTCAACTATAATCTTCAGGAAGGATATATGCATGAGGATTATCTGGATGTTCTGACCTGCGAGAACGCAGAGCTGGGATACGGAATGATCAATTCCTCTTCCGTCAATCTCCGCTCCGGCCCCGGTACCAACTACAGCAGTGTGGCAGTTGCCTCAGTTGGCAGCAAATGCTACATTCTCGGCCTGAACAATGGCTGGTACAAAGTCATTTACAATTCTGTAACCTGCTATGTCCGCAGTGATTTTGTGGATCTGACAGAGATTCCCTACGAAAATCAGAAATCTCCCAACTCCCCCCAATACTACCGCAGAGGCAAATCCATCGGCGCGGCTCCCAGCTCCGCCGTATCCGGCAGCCCTGTTTCTTCCGGCAGCGCTACCGGTCAGCAGATTCTTGCCAAGGCTCAGCAGTATCTGGGCACCCCCTATGTCTGGGGCGGCGCATCCCCTTCCGGTTTTGACTGCTCCGGTTTTGTGTATTATGTTTTGAAGTGCTTTGGTTACTCCCCTGACCGCACGCCGGCTGGACAGTACAGCATGGGCACCTATGTGGCGAAGGAAAATCTTCAGGTCGGAGATATCGTATTCTTTGCCAATACATATAACAGCGGCATTTCTCATGTGGGCATTTACGCCGGAAACGGTCAGTTTATCCACTCTCCCAATTCCCGTTCCACGGTTTCCTACTCGGATCTCACCAGCGGATACTGGGCCGAGCATTACTACGGCGCACGCCGGGTAGCACAGTAAACAAACTCAGCGGACACCCTTTCGGGTGTCCGCTTTGCTGTTTTATAATCGATCGTAGGCAATTCTGGGGCTCCCGTCCTCTACATAAATCACGCCGCAGGGCGTGAAGCCGTTTTTTTCCAAAACATGCTGCATCACCCTGTTGTCATGATGCGTGTCGGTGCGCAGGTAATCCACCCGTTCCCGGCAATAGGCAACTGCCGCAGAAAAGACGCCGCCGCTGCCATCCGACGCAATGCGGTGGATGGTTCCGTAGGGCGCATCACTGCTCCACGCGCCATCTTCAATTACTTTGTATGTGGGGTCCTCCCCGAAGCAAAGGGCAAATACCCCATGAATACCATTCTCACTGCATACCAGATACAGATTCCCCTGTGCAATGTCCTCCCGAAGCATTTTCTCGGAAGGGTGGGTTTTTCCCCATTGCGTCGGATTTCCGGTCTGCGCCATAAAAGCTCTGGCGCGGGCATAGATCTCCAGAATTCTCCCAAGATCCCCTCCGTCTGCCTTCCTGATATGATATTTCATGGTCTTCTCCTTTGTTTTTTATTTATTATACCTTATGAGAATGACAGAAGCAAGCCCGGGTTATACTAGGGAAACAAAGGATGGTGAAAATATGACCAGTCAAAAACGGGGAAGGCAGAGCTTTCTATTGACCGAGCCGCCGGTAATCACCCACTGGGCCAGTATTGCGGGTAAAAAAGAGTCCCAGGGGCCGCTCTCCCATACCTTCGATCTCACCAGTCAGGACCCTTACTTTGGGCAGAAAACATGGGAGCAGGCGGAAAAATCCATGCAGCAAAAGGCTCTGAACAAGCTGGCAGAGAAAGCCCACAAAAAAATTCAGGATTTTTCGCTGGTTTTCTCCGGAGATCTTCTGAATCAGTGCATCGGCTCCTCCTTTTCCCTGCGAAACACCGGAATCCCCCATCTGGGGCTGTACGGAGCCTGCTCCACCATGGCAGAGAGCCTGCTGCTGGCATCCATGGCTGTGGGCGGCGGGTTTACGGAGGATGCAGTAGCCATGACCTCCTCCCATTTTGCCTCTTCGGAACGGCAGTATCGGTTCCCTCTGGGATACGGCGGTCAGAGAACCCCCACTTCCCAGTGGACTGTGACAGGCTCCGGCGCTGCCCTTGTCTGCAAAACCGGAAATGGACCCCGAATTCGGGGCTGCACCATAGGGACAGTCTGCGACTTGGGGATTCAGGATGCCAACAATATGGGCTGTGCCATGGCTCCGGCCGCTCTGGCGACCATAAAAGCCCACTTTCAGGATACCGGCAGAACGCCTGCGGATTATGATCTGATCGTCACCGGAGATCTGGGACAGCTGGGAAAGGAGGCGCTTCTTGAACTGGCCAGGCTGGATGGGCTGGCTCTTGGGGGAAAGCTGACGGACTGCGGAACTCTGGTCTTCGACAACACCGTACAGGATGTCCATGCAGGTGGTTCCGGCTGCGGATGCAGCGGCATCGTCCTGTGCGGCTATCTGCTAAGCCGCCTGAATACGGGAAAACTGAAAAACATTCTCTTCTGCGGCACCGGCGCACTGCTCTCCCCTACCTCTACCCAGCAGGGTTTGCCCATCCCCGGTGTATGCCATGCTGTATGGATTCAGGGAGGAAAAGAATAATGGACTATCTGAAAGCATTTTTCGTTGGTGGGCTGCTTTGTCTTATTGGACAGATTCTCATCGACAAAACCAAGCTGACCCCTGCCCGGATTCTGGTGAGCTATGTGGTGATTGGCGTGTTTCTGGGCGCCATCGGGGTCTATCAATCCCTTGCTGATTTCGCCGGTGCCGGTGCCACCGTTCCCCTGACAGGTTTTGGAAATACGCTGGCCAAGGGCGTTAAAAAAGCTGTGGAAGAGGATGGTTTCCTTGGGATTTTCACCGGCGGCCTGAAGGCCAGCGCCGGGGGCATTACCGCAGCCATTTTCAGCGGCCTGCTGGCAAGCATTCTTTTCCGGGCAAAGGATAAATCTTGAAAAGGTGGATATGCTAATGTCGCGGAAGTCTCCGCAAAACATCTATGGAGGAACAGAAAAATGGAGAACAAGAATCAGAATAAGAACCAGAACCAGAACCAGAATCAGAATCAGCAGAACCAGAATCAGAACAGAAACTAACGCAAACGGGGCATCTCCTGGCGGAGATGCCCCAAAAATTATGACAGCTGTATCAGCTGATCCAGATGGAAAAAGTACAGATACAGGGCCTTAACCGGTTTTTCATAGATTCTGGACAGCGCCTGTCCATAGGTTCGCACCTGAGACTGGTAGCGTTTGACCGTATTGTCCAATGTTTCCGGTGTGACATGGTCTGTCTTGAAATCCACAACTGTGATGCCGTCTTCCTCCAGAATGGCACAGTCAACAACACCCTGCAGCAGCACCTGCTCTCCCTCCAGCCCTTCGCCGTAGTTGGAGCCATCGTCCAAAACAGAGAATTTGAACTCTCTGAGACAGGGTATACCGCTTCGGACTTTGTCTCCAATGGCTGTGCGGAAAAATGCAAGCAGCTTTTCCGGGCTTATCAAACCGCCTTCTTCCGGGGTGAGAAAACCCTCCTGCGTCAGGCGCAGAACCTCCTTTTGGATGGAATCCGGATTGCCGCAGTTTTCATAGCGGATGTATTGCAGCGCCTTGTGCATAGCATTCCCGAATTGCTTTCCCATCACCCGGCCTGTCTGGAATCCGGGCTTCCGCCACTGTCGGCTCTGCCGTTCCGGCATAAAGGCATATTCTGCGGCTTCTTCATCCTTCAGGCGTCCCTTCTTCTGGGTCGCCGTCTGCTTGGAGGGTGCTCTGGTTGCTTCCTCATGGGGATAATGGAAGGAAAGAGCCTGCTTCAGCAAGTCCAGCGCACCATCCGGAAGTGTGTGCGTATCCATTTCGGGAAGGCTTTCCCGGGCAGCTGCCTCCGGTGCTTTGGAAACTGTAATTCTCCATGGGCAATCCGAAAGCACAGTCTCTCGCGGCCGGCCTGCAATTGCATGGAGCACCCCGGCTTCCCGCCGATGCATGGCTGTCAGAAGCACCCACTGACCCGGGCAGGAGGCCTCCCGGCAAAGGGCTTTCCCGCCGTCAAAATCCATGCGCAGAGCCAAATCCGTCAGATGGCTCTGCAGGGATCGGTCGGCATAAGTCATAACCAGTCTGTCCCGTGCCCGGGTCATGGCCACATAGAGCACGCGCAGTTCCTCTGACAGGCTCTGCGCTCCCTGCTTCGACGCAATGGCGCGTTTGGCCAGAGATGGATAGCGGATTCTGCTGTCCGTATCTGCAACGGACAGACCAAGTCCCAGTTCCCTGTCGCACAGAATCTGCGCCTGAAGGCTTTCCCGGTTGAAGCTCCGTCCCAGGCCGCAGAGGAAAACCACCGGAAATTCCAGCCCCTTTGACTTATGAATACTCATGATGGACACGCTTCCGGCGTTTCCGGAGGCCGATGACAGAAGTCCCTTCTCCTCCATAGCATCCAGAAAATCCAGAAACTGGCTCAAATCCCGCAGCGTTCCCGTTTCAAATTCCGCCGCCAGTTGGAAAAAAATCTGGAGATTTTCCCGGCGGGCTTTTCCGTTATCCATGGCTCCATAGATGCTGTCCAGCCGTGTGGCGGAAAAACAGCTTTGCAGCAAACGGGTCAGGGGCTGCCGTCTGGCTTCCAGCCGAAGCGACTCCAAAAGTCCCAGAAAATGTCTTGCCTTTGGGTTATCCCATTGACACAGTGCATCATAGATGCAGCCCTTTCGATGGGCGCCCCGGAGGGCAGCCAGATCATCCGCTGTAAATCCGAAAATGGGGCTGGCCAGGGTGCTGAGCAGAGGGATATCCTGCCGGGGATTCACAATAACCTGCAAAAAACTCCGCACAGATGCGATTTCCTGCGTGCGCAAAAGATCGTTGCCTCCTCCGGAACTGCACCGGATTCCCCGTTCCTCCAAAGCCTGCTGAAAGTAGCAGCCTACGCTGCCGGGTGACCGCAGAAGAATGACAATATCCTCGGCCTGCACCGGGCGAAGCCGGTCTTCCCCACGAATCAGAATACCCTCCTGCAGCATCGTATGGATTCTGTCCGCCACAAACCGGGCTTCTTCCCGATAGCTGTCCTCCTGAATCTCAATGGCATGGAGTTCCACTGCGGCATCCGGCAGAGGATTCCGGGGGATTCCCTCTCTCAGCGCCTCTGCCTCCGTGTAGTCCAGCCCACCCAGCGCAGGAGACATACAGGTGGAAAACACATCATTTACCGCCTCCACGATCTCAGGCCCGGAACGGAAATTATGACTCAGCAAAACCTTTCTGTCACAGCCGGGCTCTGCCTCAGAGGCCGGGGCAAAGGTCTGATACTTTTTCAGAAAGATTTCCGGGTCTGCAAGACGGAACTGGTAGATAGACTGCTTTACATCCCCCACCAGAAAGCAGTTGTGATTCATCCGGGTCAGAACCGAGAAAATGGCATCCTGGACACCGTTGGAGTCCTGGTATTCATCCACCATCACCTCCCGGAACCGGGAGGCAATCTCTTTGGCGGCAGCCGTGGGGCCGGTTCTGTTCTTTCCCAGAAGCAAATCCAGCGTCAGATGCTCCATATCTCCAAAGTCCAGCACTCTGCGTACCTTTTTTGCCTGCCGGAAGCTTCTTTCAAACTGCCTTACCAGAGCTATCAGACCTCGGGTTGCAGAAGCAGTCTGCTGCAAATCCAGCAAGACCTGAGCCGAATCGCCGGAGAATGCCTTTGCCTTTTTGGCAAGTTGCTCCTTGCAGGCGTTTCGGACTGCCTTTACCTGTTCTGCAAGTTCCGGGTCCGGGTTCTTTTTTGTGGGAAAGGTCAATCTTCCAAAGTCCACACGGCAGTGCTGCACGGTTTCATCCCAGCCGGCACAGGCAGACAGCGTCTCAAGCTGATACAGTGTCTGCTTCATATTCTCCGATGCCTTTTCCAGCCCGGGGCAGCGATCCAGCATCAAAATGCACTGCCGGAAGGCCGCAATCTGCCCATTCAGGAATTCATGCAGATCCTCCAAAAGAAATCTGCCCCACACTGTCTGGGCTGCATCGGTTCCCTCGGCGATTTCCGCACTCTCAAGGCAGCTGTCCAGCCACTGCTCCGGATTCAGATGGCATCTGGAACTGTCAAATACCTTCTCCACCAGCTCGGGTACCATGGCATCCGTGCGCCCAAAGCCCTGTGTATCCATAAATGCAATGAAATCCGAATCCTGCGCCATGGTCTCATAGCTGTGCTCCAGCAGATCCTTCAGCACAACTTCCCGGATCTCTCTGGTTTCATTTTCATCCGCAACCCGAAAATCCGCCGCCAAATCCAGACGGTAGGCATATTCCCGAAGAATATCCGCACAGAAGCCGTGCACCGTTGAAATTTTCGTCAGATACAGCCGCTGCATCTGCTTTTGCAGGTGGCGATTCTCCGGCTCCTGAGAAATCCGCTCTGTGAGCTTGGCGGCAATTTTCCCCCGAAGCTCGGAGGCTGCCGCCTTTGTATAGGTAATCATCAGAAACGCGTCCAGATTTGCAGGCTTCTGCGGATCCGTCAGATAGGAAAGCAGGCGATCCACCAGAACCTTGGTCTTACCGGAACCTGCGGCCGCGCTGACCAGAAGATTTCCCCCTCTGTCATAAACCGCCTGATGCTGTTGGGGTGTCAGTTTATCTGCCATTGGGCTCCATCTCCTTTCTGATCTCCTCCCAGAACCGCTCCGGTTTCATGGCTTTATAATTTCTGCGTCCCTGATCTGCTGTTTCATGGCAGATGGTGCCATAGGGACAATAGGCACAGGCATCATGGCTGGCCCCCCGGGTATAGGGGTTGGGCGAAATATTTCCGGAGGCAATGTCCTCAACCATGTTCGCCAGAATGTGAAACACATAACCCTCCAACAGCTTCAGCTGATCCCGGTCTGCCAGATCGCCGGACAGGCTGCCGTCCTTTTTGACACAATAGCACATTCTCCGGGGCGTGTCTCCGGGCTCCATAGCCTGAAGGACTTCCTCATCCCGAAGGAGAAGACCCTTTCGTTTCCATTGGCTCTGCCGGGCCTCTTCCGCTTCCTCCGGGGTCAGTTTTCCATCTGCCGGTATGTAGGGCGCCCTTGCCGGAAAATACTGAACTCCCGCCGGAATGGGATTTTCCCCCAGCAGACTCTGGGCATCCTGCTTCATGGCAAACAAATACAAAAGCATCTGCAAACCCACGCCGTTAAACACATCGCAATAATCGAAATCTTTCTTTCCGGTTTTATAATCCACTACCCGGTAGTAATCCGTCCCATGACAATGCCAAATATCCACCCGATCCACGAAGCCCCGGAGAATGGCCTTCATGGCATGGTTTGCAATGGCAATGGGCGGCAGCCCGTCCTCACCGCCGAAATTCACCTCAAAGTCCCGGGGCTGGAACAAAGAGTGGCTCAGTTCCTCCCACAGCTCCTGCACCACCATATCCAGCTCCCGGATATTCCGGCGGAACAGATAGGTCATCCGTTCCGATTCCATCTGGCTGAACCGCTGTGCGGCATATTCCTCGCTGTACCGGTGGGCAATTTCCAGGGTTTCCTCCAGAGAAACCTGGGAAAAGCCTCCGTTCTCCCGAATCTGACGGGCTGTTTGCTCCAGCACCCAGTGGACATAGGTACCAAACTCCGCAGGGTCAATCTCCGCCTCTTTGCGTTCCCTGGCTCGGAGCCCATATTTCAGGAAATAGGACAGGCGGCACTCTGCCTGACAGTCAATCTGGGATGCCGACAGGTTCAGCGTAGAGCCGTACAGCTTTTGGATATTCTCCTTTTCAATTTTGCCAAGGCCGTAGTTTTTTCTGGCGGCTGCTTCCTGATAGCCGTCCATGACATTCAATTCCTCTGCCGGTTTCTGAGCCTGCCACTGTGCCAGCCAGGCTCCTGCCTCCCAGGAATCTGCCTGGGCGAAGTCCAGCCCATCCGGAATCTGCGATACGCCCCCAGCCAGTCCTTCCAGACGCCGGAACACAAAGGAGGGCTGATCCCCGGAATAGAACACCCGGATGCTTTCCATAGCACCGCAGAACACGCCGTAAATCTCCGCAAACTCCGCCTGAATTCCCTCCATGGCACCGCCGGTCAGGGGAACGCCCAGCTTTCGCAGCGTCACCCGTTCCTGATCCGTCAAAACACCATTGGAGCCGCTGTAGCCCGGCAGGCTGCCTTCCTTGGCTCCCAGAAGAATCAGATGCTTCTGCTGGTTGCAGCGCATGGCGGTGACAGGGCCCATCTGAAGGGCATCCAGCACAGGGGGAATGGTTCCCACATCATACTGGCTCAGCAACAGGCGCAGGAGTCTGGTAAAATGCTCTGCATCCCAGTGGGTATTCCCCAGAACATCATACATCTGCTCCAATGCGGACAGAAGAATCTCCCAGAGCTGATTCAGAATCTGCGCCTCCCGATTGTCCCCCAGATCATCCAGCTGATCTGCAAGCTCTGTCAGCTGGGATTCCATATCCAGCTCCTCCAGAAAACGGTACAGCGCCATGACCTGCTCCCGGAGATCTTTGGCATTCCGGAAGCCCTGCTTCATCCGAATCAGCGGATCCATCGCCTGTCTTCGTGCAGCATTCAGGGATTCCAGCCGCTGTCTGGACGCTTCATCCCACTGGCCGCCCAGCCCATCCGGGTGAAAAAGCCAGTCCTGTTCCCACCGCTGTCCGCGAATGCCCCAGAGAATGGCATAATTCTCCACCAAATCACAGGCATCCAGGCTCAGCGGACTCATGGCAGAGCGGAGATAACGGAAGGTATCTCTCTGCTCAAAGCCACCCAGCGCCGCATCCAGCGCCGTCAGGACAGTGTTGAGCACACTTTTCTGCAGAATATCCTCTGTTCCGGACTGATAAACCGGAATGTGAAACCGCTGAAAAACCAGATCCACCAGGCAGCCGTATTCCGCCATGTCTGTACACACCAGCGCAATATCCCGATACCGGCAGCCGGAACGCACCAGCTCCATCACGCGCTGCGCCGCACCCATACACTCCTGCCAGACAGATTCGGCATGGTAAACCTTCAGGACATTCCCCGCGCAGCCTTCTTCGATACCGCCCTGATACAGCTTCTCCCGTACCGGATTCACCGCAAGCTCAGGGGTGTCAAGATACTCTATCTCCACAGCAACATCCTGCCGCCGGGCACAGCGAATCAGATCCCGGGCAGTCTGGGCGGCCTTCTCAAAGGCCAGCCGATCCGTTTCCGGCCTGTCGCAGTTCAGGCTCACTGTGACATCCGGGGAAACCTGAATCAGATATTGGAGGATTGCCATATTCTGTCGGGTAAAATCCGGGAAACCGTCTATGTAAAACACATGATTCTGCCCAAAGGTTCCCATCTCCAGATGCTCCAGCAGCCAGGTCATCTGATCCCGGGGGTCCCGTTTTCCCTGAGCACACAGGGCGTCGTAGCCTTCCATCAGAAGGGACAGCTCCTCCAGCTTCTGCGCCAGATTGCCCTCCGTCTGTTTTGCCGCAAAAGCAAGATCTGCCGGGGTAATGCAGCAGCGTTTGAATTCATCCACCGCATCAATCAGCCCGGTGAGAAACTCCGGCTTTGTCTCGACGGAGGCATACGCTTTCAGACGGCTGCTGAGCTGCCGGGCTGCGGCTGCCATGGCCACCAGTCGGCCGCCGTTATCCAGGCATTCCTGTGTGGCGCTCCCCAGGTCATCCGCCACCCTCCGGGCAAGACGGGTAAAGGACAGAACCTCCGCATAGCGGCTGGCGGTGTCTCCGGCAGCCGCTGCCAGCCTCCGTTCCGTTTCGTGGCTGATAAGCTCCGGAACCATCAGAATCCGTCCCTCCCGCCTCTGCCGGACATCCCGGGCTATTCGGTTCAAAATCTCCTGTCGGTTGGCCGTCCAGTCCCGACCCAATAGCAGATGCAGCATGGCGATCTCCCCTTCTTTGCGTTTTGTATATCATATCACAGATTCTGTCCTGTGAACAGGGCACAATTCAGGGTTCAAAGAAATGATTTTCCAGTTTTCCCAGCTGATCCAGCAGGAAGAAGCGGACTTCATAACCCTCCTCCCCAGCCAGCGTTTTTTCCAGCGTACCGGAAATACCAGCCTCTGCCGAGACCTCCTGAAAGCCTTCGCTGGTGGCAGGCAGGCACAGCGTTGGAAACGCAACGCACCACCAGTTGTGCCCCTCTCCCTCCCCTATGGTAATCCGCAAAGCATCATAGACTCCTGCCGGGAGAGAAAAGGTGTCGTAGAAGCGCGTATCAAAGGTCTCCCTGCACAGGCTCACCGCCGCACTGCAGGTGCTTCCTGCCATTTGCAGGGTCTGATTGGCAAGCTCCTGAATCTCAGGCAGGTGCTCCCGAAGATACTGCCTTGCCTGGGTGCTGTCCGGCATCTGCCCCATCGTCTGCTGAAGGCTGTTGACAACGGCATCTTTAACCAGCAGCTTCTGCCGTTGATCCTCCGAATCGTCGGAATTTGCTACCACATGAAATCGTATCAGATCCTGTGCCAGCTGTTTTTTGTCCGACAGAAAGCTCCCGCACCAGACCATCACCAGCAGCAAAATACAAATGTACACCCTTTGAAATAGTTTTCTCACGAAAAACACCGTCCATACCAGATTATCCTCAGTATGGACGGCAATATCCAGAATTATACAGGTTCCGCAAGGAATGTCTGGGGGTAGAATTCCAGAAGCCTGTCCATGGCCAGCTTTGCAGCGGTGCTGTCGGGCATCAGGGCAAAGACTACGGAGCCGGAGCCGGTCATCTGTGCCGTCAGGGCGCCGCAATCCATGCAGATGCCCTTGATATGCTCAATTTCCGGATGGTCACAGCTGACGGCAGGCTCGAATACATTCAGAACCTGTGCAGCAATCCCGGTCAGGCTGCCTTCGCAGATTGCCTTTTCCATAGCTTCGTGGTCAGGGCGGCGCAGGATTTCTTCCGCATCCAGCCGTCGGAACAAAACAGGCGTGGAAATGGAGAACTCCGGCTTGCACAGCACAATGGGACACTTAGGAATGTCCGGCAATCGGCGCAGGATCTCTCCCCTGCCCTCTGCCACTGCCGTTCCCATCATTACGCAGAACGGAACATCGCTTCCTACCTCTGCGCCCAGAGCCGCAAGTTCTTCTGCCGTGTAGGGAGTGCCATAATGCCGGTTCAATGCCCGGAGAACCGCCGCCGCATCCGCGCTTCCCCCACCCATTCCGGCACCGGAGGGAACATTTTTGGTAATGCGGATGGTGATTCCTTCCGGGTCTATCCTGACACACCGGAAAAACAGGGCGGCGGCCTTCCAGGCCAGGTTCCGGCTGTCACAGGGAACCCCCTCCTGACTGCAGACCAGTTCCCATTCTTTTCCGGTTCCCAGATCCAGCTCAATATCGTCTCCCAGGGAGACGGACTGCATGACGCCTTTCAGATCATGGTAGCCGTCAGGCCGCCTGGACAGGACATCCAAAGACAGATTGATTTTTGCATATGCCTTTTCCCGGAGTGTGATCACAATAATTCCTCCCTAACACTTTTTTATATCATAGCGGAAAATGCAGTATTTTGCAATTACCAAGTGGAAGGTATCATATTTTTTCATTTGCAGGGCAAGCTATCCCTGTACAAAACAGGGATGCTCTGAAACGCGGGATCATGATCCGCATACAGCCAATTCGGAGTTCCCTCAGAAAAGGAGGAAATATCGTGGATACCATTGCGCTCATCCTGTCCATTATCGGATGTCTGAACTGGGGTCTGGTGGGGATTTTCCAGTTTGATCTTGTGGCATGGCTGTTTGGCGGACAGGGTTCCCTGTTCAGCAGACTGGTTTACACCATTGTCGGCCTTGCCGGTCTTTGGTGCATTTCTTTTCTGTTTCGGAAAAACGCCTTTCTTGGCGGCGAGTAAAATGCGGCAGCAAAATGATATGTACCCCCAATACTGGACATCCAGTAACGGGGGTACATATCAAAACGCTGCCGCTTTTTATCAGAAATTACACCGGATAACACATTCCACAGATTCACCGTCATAGGTTCCGATGATGCGGGTACTGCCCGGACCGGTGGCGGTAACCACCCCATCGATTACAATACAGACAGAGGAATCCATGGTAATCCATTCCAACTGGTCAGGCTGGAGGTCGCAGTCCATTTCCACCGTGTAGCTGACATATCTGGCAAACAAGGTAACATCCGTTTTCTTCAGCTTCAGTTTGCTCTTTTCCGTGGGTGCAGTGGTTTCCCCGGTCTGTGCGTTCCCGGAGCTGTCGGGTTCAGCAGATTCTTCCGTTCCGGCAGGGGCAGTTTCTGCTGCGCTCTGTACCGGCGGCAGCGTTTCTGCCTCTGTAGGCTCTGTGGCGAGGGAATAATCCACCAGAACCTTGCAGTGCATGGACTTCGTTCCGCAGGAGATGGTCACGATTGTCTCACCCTCTGACTGGGCTGTGATCTTTCCGTCGTGATCTACCGTGGCAATGCTTTCGTCTGCTGAGACAAAAGTAAGGGCATCGGTAGTATCCTCAGGGTATACACGGACATTCAGCAGGTGGTGACGGCCCTGAGCAACCAGGACAATTTCTCCGCCGGGGATGGAAAGATCCGTGCAGGGAATGGACAGCTCTGTGGTCTCCACTACAGGTGTCTGAGTCTCAACCGGCTCCGTAACAGCCAGAGTCGGCAGCGGCTCCCCCTTACCGCCCATATTGGGAAGCAGGAACCGGAAGAACAAAAATCCCACTGCCAGAAGCAGAAGCGCGATGACGATTACCAGCACAACCACCAGAACCATGTTGGTCCGGGGGCCCTCAGAATACTGGCTGTAGTCCTCATCCTCCGGATCCGGATCATTATCGTAGCTGTCTTCCTCTTCTGTTTCCTCTTCTTCGTCATCATCCTGATATTGGTCAAAGTCAAAAATCTGCTTATTCCGCTTCACAGGCTCCTCGGGGATCTGCTCCTCCTGAGGCTGACTGAGAATTTCCATCTCGCAGAGGAAATCATCCTCCTGAACCGAGGCATCCTCCGCAAAAGCCAAACTGCGGGATGCACCGCAGACGGGACATTTTTCTTCAAATTCCGAAAAAACTGTACCGCAAAACTCACAAATCACTTCATTCATTCCGATTCCTCCTGATTCCATCCGGAAATGACTTCTTTGTTTCGGCATATTATAACATTCTTTCCACAAGAAAACAACTGGAAAAGCAGTTGCTTTTTCAGAAATTTTATTTTATGATATAGAAGTTAAAGGAGGCTGGTTGTATGTCTGAGCTGAAACTGATCTCTCCTTTGCTGGACGGCTTTGTCCCGGGTAAAATGATGCGGGAACGAAACGGTGTCCGCAGCTGCCCTGTCCTGAAGGAAGAAACCAAAGAAAAATATGTGTGTAAAATTATCTCTGTACCTGCCTCTCAGGTGCAGCTGGATGCGCTGATTCTCACCGGTGCGTATAAATCCGCTTCTGATGCTGTGGACTATTTTCGGGATATGGCCGCAGGTGTGGAGGCAGAAGCAAAGTTTTTGAAATCCCTTTCCCAGCTGGAGGGCTTTGTGCCCTTTGAGAGCTGGCAGGTGGTCCCCATGGAGGATGGCAGAACCGGGTTTGAAGTATTTCTCCTCAGCCCATATCGTCACTGTCTGGAGCGGTTCCTCCGTCACAGTGTAATGACGCATCTGGATGCCATCAATCTGGCGCTGGATCTGTGCACCGCCATGGCGATCTGCCGCCGCAGCGGTTATCTCTATGTCAACCTGAAGCCAGGAAATATCTTCATCACCCAAAAACGGGAATTCCGGGTGGGCGATCTTGGATTCGTGGATTTGAATACCCTGTCCTACACCTCCCTTCCCAAGAAATATTGCAGTGCCTACTCTCCTCCCGAGGTTCGTGATGACCTGAATACCCTCAACGATACTGTGGATACCTATGGGATCGGCATGATCCTGTATGAAATTTACAATAACGGTGTTCTGCCCAAAGCCACAGCGGATTCTCAGGGTACACCCATTACGCCGGTAAATGCCGACTATGAGCTGGCGCAGATCATCATGAAGGCCATTGCGCCGGATCCGGCTGACCGCTGGAAAACTCCCATGGAAATGGGACAGGCACTGGTAGGCTATATGCAGCGCAACAGTGTAAACAGAACCCCCATTGCCCCCGCTGCTCCCATTGTCATGGATCCTGTTCCTGCCCTGCAGCAGCAGCCTGAGGATATCTCTATCCCCAGGGATGACGCCACGCAGGAAGCCGCCCCCCCAGAGGAAGCCTCAGCCGAAGCAGAGCCCGTTGCCGCAGGTGTTTCCGTCTCTCACGCCGCGGACTGGGCAGATGCAGATTCGATTCCATCTGTTTCCGGGGAATACACATCTACTTCCTGCATCCCCATTTCCGATGATTCGGAAAGCGCTGCGGAAAAGGATCCCTCTGCCATGGATACATCGGATGATCCGTACGCCGTGTATGATCGCACACCGGATGAATTTCCTATGGAGCCGGAGCTCTCCGATCTGGATGAATTCCTCTCGCTCCTGTCTGATGAACAGCCCCTGGCCGACTCGCAGGAGGATGAAATCCCGGAGCCCCGTCCCATTGTTCACAAGGATCGGGAGGCTGTCAGCCAGCGCAGAAGCACCGTAGGCCGGATTGCTGCAATTCTCGTGACCCTGCTGATCCTCGGCGCAATCGCAGGCGGAGGCTTCTATTTCTATCGAAATATCTTCCTGCAAAAGATTGACGGCTTTTCCGTCACCGGAAGTCAGACAAAGCTGGCTGTCAAGGTCGACACCCAGGTAGATGAATCCGGGCTCTATGTCACCTGCACCGATACATACGGAAATGTCCTGACTCAGAAAATTGTCAATGGCGAGGCTGAATTTACGGAACTGCTCCCGGATTCTCTGTACCGGATTGAGCTGCGCACTGAGGGTTTCCACCAGTTGGTCGGACCCACTTCCGAGATTTTCACCACGGAAGCCATTACCAATGTGGTTGCCATTTCCCCCGTTACCGGACCGGAGGATGGATCCGTGATTCTGAATCTCACAATAGACGGTTCTGACCCTGGGGAGTGGATGGTTACCTGCTCCGCCGAGGGGGAACAGGATATTGTCAAGACCTTCACCGGCCGGAATGTCACCGTTAAGGGCCTGGCTCTGGGCAAAGAATACACCATTCAGCTTTCCGCATCTGACGGTTCCGCACTGCTGGGCAATACCTCCGCAAAATTTGTAGCCGCGAAGCTGGTCATGGCAGAAAACCTGACCATTGTCTCCTGCGACAACGGAAAGCTCACTGCCCGATGGGATATCCCCGAGGGTATGGTGGTGGAGAGCTGGAATGTGCGGATGTACAACGATGCAGGCTATGAGGAGCGTTTGGAAACCACGCAGACCCAGGTGGAATTCACCAATGTGGATACAACGCGGGGTTACACCATCGAGGTGACCGCCAGCGGGATGACCCAGCCCACCCGAGCCAGCATCACCGCCAATCCCATCACGCTGAATAATCTGAATGTGGATTCCAGTGACCCCGGGAAGTTGACGGTAACCTGGGATTACTCCGGCGCCGATCCGAAGGACGGCTGGCTTCTGCTCTATTCCTTTGACAACGCCAAGGAGCAGAGTGTTGTTAAGGCCAAGAGCAATTCCGCAGAGATTTCTCCCAGAATTCCCGGAACCAAGTATCGCATTGAGATTCAGGCCGCAGATAACACCACGGTTTTCAATGGAATTCACGCCTATTCCTCCCCCAATGCTCAGGTCTTTGAAAAACACGGCCTGTCCGCTGACAATATCACTGCTGATCTGCTGAAGACACCTTCCGATTCCCAGTGGACCTTCGAGACAGTGGATCCTGCCGCATTTACTTCTACCTTTGCATCGGGAGACAGTATCTCTGTGGTTCTGAAGGCTGGCACAAAGTTCTACCTCCCCAAGGATGAAATGGAAATTCTCTATGTGATCCGGGACGGCGAGGGGAATGTGCTCTCCGATTATATCTCCCAGGCCAAGAAAAACTGGGAGGATATCTGGTATGCCGGTGACTATCAGATCGGTGAGCTGGATGTTCCCTCCGTTCCCAAGGAGCCCGGAGAATACTCTCTGAGCATCTATTTCAACAACGCAGCAATTACCTATACCACCTTTACCATCCAGTAATTTTCCTCAGCAGCCCCGGGCATCCGGGGCTGCTTTGTTATAGCCTCCAATTTTTCCAGAAATTATGTTGGTCAAATTTGTGAAATTCGTAGATTTTCCCCTTTTATATACATAGCCCCTCATTTTTATGATATACTGATTTCTGTTTTTTAGGATGTTTTCAGAGGCCTGTGTGCCGTCACACAGGCCTCCTGTTTTGATATCCCCTGTAAAGGAGGTTTCCTATGAACCGTACCCTGCTAGCCTTTTTTGAGGCCTGCGTTTCTGCCGTGTTTTTTATACCTGCTCTTGCGTGGCTTCACCGAAAGCGGTTTCACGATCTTCATAAAGCCGTAAGATACGGCACGCTTGCCTTCTATCTGTCTGCCATTTACTCTCTTGCCGGGCTGCCCCAGATCCTGTACTGTTCCTTTGATGCAAATTGCAACTTTCAGCCCTTTCTGTATATGTTCTCCGATTGGCGCAGCACTGGGCTGAATGTCCTGCTGTTTGTTCCCCTTGGGATGATGCTCCCCCTGCTGTGGGCAGATTTTCGTCCCCTTTGGAAAACCCTTCTGGCAGGCTTTGGCATCTCCTTTTTTATCGAGACGCTTCAGCTGTTTTCCCTTCGGGCAACAGATATCAATGACCTGATGACAAATACCTCCGGCACCCTGGTGGGGTACTGTATCGGGCGGTTCATTCTGAAGGTGTCTGCCCGGCTGGCACCGCCGGATTCCCATGGTGACTTCACTCTGGTGTGTCTTATGGTGCTGCTCATTATGTTCTTTTTGCAGCCTTTTTTGTTCACCGCCCTTTGGGAGCTGCTGTATGGGAGGATACCCCGTTTTCTCTTTTTTTCGTTTTCCTCTTGCAATATTCCACCACTCATGGTATAATGTCCGCAGCTGCTGAACTAGGAGGCAAATTATGATCTCTATGAACGCTGCCGCACGGTTTTACTTTAGCTACTATTACTTTTTTACCCGGAAAAAGTAATAGCGATTTGTGCTGCAGCATTTTCAGAAGCTGGTCTGTTTTACAAAGACGCCGCACGAATTGCCCGTGCGGCGTAATTTTTTTAGGAGATGACAGTATGATCGCAGTTTTGAAATCCGGCACTACCCCGGATCAGGTTCAACACCTGGTAGCATGGCTGAAAAACATGAGTCTGGATGTCCACATTTCCGAGGGCGCAGAGGTCACGGTGCTGGGTCTCATCGGTGACACCAGCAGAGTTGACATGGACCTGCTGAAAAGTCTGGACATGGTGGAGACCGTAAAGCGGGTTTCCGAGCCCTTCAAGCAGGCCAACCGGAAATTCCATCCCAATGACTCCATCATCAATGCCGGGGATGTCCGGATTGGCCGTGGCTACTTTGCCATGATCGCCGGGCCCTGCAGTGTGGAATCCGAGGAGCAGATTATTGAGGTTGCCACGGCAGTCAAGGCCTCCGGCGCCAATATTCTCCGGGGCGGTGCATTCAAGCCCCGTACCTCTCCCTACGCCTTTCAGGGCATGAAGGGCGAGGGCATTCAGCTTCTTCTGAAGGCAAAGCAGGCCACCGGACTGCCTATTGTAACGGAGATTATGAATATCTCCACCCTGGATCTGTTTGCCGATGTGGATATCATTCAGGTGGGTGCCAGAAATATGCAGAATTTTGATCTGCTGAAGGAGCTGGGCAAGACCAGAAAGCCCATTCTTCTGAAGCGTGGTCTTGCCAACACCCTGCAGGAGCTTCTGATGAGCGCCGAATACATCATGAGCGAGGGCAACGAAAACATCATTCTCTGCGAGCGTGGTATCCGCACCTTTGAAACCTACACCAGAAATACCCTGGATCTGTCCGCCGTCGCCGCCCTGCATGAGCTGAGCCACCTTCCCGTTGTGGTAGATCCCAGCCACGCTACCGGCAAGGCAAAGATGGTCAGCCCCATGGCCTGCGCTGCCGTGGCAGCCGGTGCCGACGGACTGATGATTGAGGTTCACAACAATCCCAGCTGCGCCCTGTGCGACGGTGCCCAATCCCTTACCCCTCAGCAATTTGACGATGTGTGCCAGCGGGTCAACCGGATTCGGGAGGCCATGGCATGACCGTAGGAATTCTTGGTCTGGGTCTCATCGGCGGTTCTCTGGCTCGGGCTTATTCTGTCGATGGGCACACGGTTCTGGCCGCAGAAGCAGACCAGAGTGTTTTCTCCTTCGCCATGCTGGCCGGTGCCGTCCACGGAAACCTGAGTCCGGAAACCATTCCCGGATGCGACCTGATACTTTTGGCAATCTATCCGGAGGGCAGCGCCCGATGGCTGGAGGAAAACGCTGCTTTTATCAGCCAGAGCTGCCTTGTGTTGGACTGCTGCGGCACCAAGCAGTGTATCTGCCGCCGGTGCTTCCCTTTGGCAGAACAATACGGCTTCACCTATGTAGGCGGACACCCCATGGCAGGCTCTCAATTCTCCGGGTTTAAGTACAGCCGGGCCGACCTGTTCCAGGGCGCCCCTATGGTTCTTGTCCCCCCTGTCTTCGATGATGTGCATCTTTTGCAGCGTGTTAAGGATGCTCTGACCCCCTGCGGTTTCGGCTCCTACTCCGTGATCACCGCAGAAAAACATGATGCCATCATTGCATTTACCTCTCAGATGGCGCATATCGCCAGCAATGCCTATATCAAATCCCCCACTGCTGCGGAGCACAAGGGCTTTTCCGCAGGCAGCTATCGGGATATGACCCGGGTTGCCTGGCTGAATCCCGAAATGTGGGCAGAGCTGTTTCTGGAAAACCGGGAGAATCTGCTGTTTGAGCTGGACTGCTATATTCAGAATCTTTCCGCATACCGGGAAGCTCTTCAGCAGCAGGATCGGCAGCTTCTGACCTCCCTTCTGGAGGAAGGCAAGCGGAAAAAGGAGGAAGTGGACGGATGAAAACCATCACAGTTCCAACCTCGCGCACCTACCTTGTGAAGGTGGGCAGCGGCCTGCTTTCCACCCTGGGTGCTGAGGCAGCCGCAGTCAGCAAGGCCTCCAGGGTCTGCATTGTCAGCGACAGCAATGTTTGGCCATTGTATGGTAAGGCAGCTCAGGAAAGCCTTCAATGCGCCGGCTTTCAGCCTGTTTCCTATGTGTTTCCTGCGGGAGAAGCCTCCAAAAACGGAGAAACCTACCTGTCCCTTCTGAATTTTCTGGCAGAAAGCCATCTGACCCGCAGTGACCTGCTTGTGGCGCTGGGAGGTGGTGTGGTGGGAGATCTGGCCGGCTTTGCCGCAGCCACCTATCTGCGGGGCATTGATTTTATTCAGGTTCCCACCACCCTTCTGGCGGCTGTGGACTCCTCCGTAGGTGGAAAAACCGCCATCGATCTGCCTGCCGGAAAGAATCTTGCCGGTGCCTTCTGCCAACCTGCCCTTGTTCTGTGCGACATCGACACCCTGCATACACTGCCGGAGGATATCTTCCGGGACGGCTGTGCCGAGATTATCAAATATGCCATTCTCTTCTCCCCGGAGCTGTTTACTCTGCTGGCGCAAACCGGACTGGACTTTCCCAGAGAAGAAGTGATCAGCCGGTGCGTGGAGCTGAAACGGGATGTGGTCACCGAGGATGAATTTGACCGTGGACTTCGGATGCTTCTGAATCTTGGGCATACCTTTGGTCATGGCGTGGAGGCGCAGAGCGGCTTTACGGTATCTCACGGAAAGGCCGTGGCCATCGGTACCGCCATCATGGCACGGGCTGCTGCCAGTCGCGGCCTCTGTTCTTCCGCTGATGCAGAGCAGATGCTCTCTCTTTTGAAGCTGTTCGGTCTTCCAACCTCCACAGAGTATGCTGCCAATCAACTGGTGCAAAGTGCCCTGTCCGACAAAAAACGCAGTGCCGACACGGTAAACCTTATCGTGCCATATACCATTGGGGACTGTCGCGCTCTGCCCACCCCTGTTTCTGATTTGCAATCCTTTCTTGAGGCAGGTCTGTAGCCATGGATATCATTCTTCATCCTTGCCCTCTTTCCGGTTCCGTAACGGTAATTCCCTCCAAATCTCAGGCGCACCGGCTTTTGATCTGCGCAGCGCTGGCAGACAATGCAACAACCCTGATCTGCCCACAGACCAGCCGGGATATGGATGCAACGGCTCAATGCCTGTGCGCCCTTGGCGCCACAATCGACAAAACAGCGGAAGGTTATCATATTCAGCCCATTGCGCAAACACCTCAAAAGGCTGTTCTGGACTGCCATGACAGCGGCTCCACCCTGCGGTTTCTGCTCCCCATCGCCGGTGCCCTTGGCGTTGACACCCTGTTCCGGCTGGAAGGCCGTCTGCCCCAGCGTCCCCTGTCTCCCCTGTGGGAGGAGATGGAGCGGATGGGCTGCACCCTCAGCCGTCCCACCCCCGAAACCATCCGCTGTCAGGGAAAGCTGAAGCCGGGTGCGTATTCCATCGCCGGAAATGTATCCAGCCAGTTTATCACCGGATTGCTGTTTGCCCAGTCTTTAATTGCCGGGAAAACCTCCCTGGAAATCACCGGAAAGCTGGAATCCAAGCCCTATGTGGATTTGACCAAAGCTGCCATGGATTTATTCCAGGCGCCCCGTTACCACTCTCCCGGAACGGTAACGGTAGAGGGAGACTGGAGCAATGGTGCTTTCTGGCTGGCTGCCCAGTCTCTGGGCAGCAATTTAACAGTCTCAGGGCTTTCCGAAACTTCCGTGCAGGGCGACCGGGCCGCAGCGAAATGGATTCATGAACTGACTCAGGAAAAATGCACCATCAGCGCTGCGGACATTCCCGATCTGGTGCCTATCCTGTCTGTTGCTGCTGCCTTTGGGCATGGTGCTGTCTTTACGGACATTGCCCGTCTGCGGCTGAAGGAATCCGACCGGATTGCCTCTACCATCGCCATGCTGGAAGCTCTGGGCGGACAGGCAGAGGCCAGTCAGGATACCCTTACCGTCTACCCTGCAAAGCTGTACGGCGGAACCGTGGACTCTGTAAACGATCACCGCATCGCCATGGCCGCTGCCATTGCAGCCACAGCCTGTACCGGGGATGTGGTTATTCTGGGGGCGGAATGTGTAGAGAAGTCCTACCCCAACTTCTGGACGGAATACTGTCGGTTAGGAGGAAACTATGAGCAGTACCTACGGTGAAAACCTGAAGCTCTCCATTTTCGGTCAGTCCCACGGGGCTGCCATCGGCATGACCCTGGACGGGATTCCGGCCGGTCTGCCTATGGATCTGGAAGCACTTCAGATCTTTCTCAACCGCCGGGCACCCGGGCAGAACAGCTGGTCCACCCCCCGGAAGGAGGGGGACAGGCCGGAGTTCTTGTCCGGTATTCTGGACGGCTTTACCTGCGGCGCTCCCATTGCGGCCATCATACGCAACAACAACACCCGATCCGGGGACTACGAAAACCTGAAGGACTGTCCCCGCCCCGGCCATGCTGACTTCACCGCACAGGTCAAATACGGCGGCTTCCAGGATGCCGCCGGAGGTGGGCATTTTTCCGGACGGCTCACCGCCCCCCTGTGCATTGCAGGGGGATTGTGCAAGCAGTGGCTTGCCGGGCGGGGTATTCGCATTGCTGCCAGGATCACCGTGATTGGCGGAGAAGTGGATGAATTCCCGGTTGATCCTGTGAATCCTCAGGTGGACAGAATTGGTTCAGATTTTCCGGTGTTTTCTTCGGAGGCCGGTGTTCGTATGCAGCAGAAAATCGCCGAGGCCAGAGCCGAGGGCGACAGCGTTGGCGGAATCATCGAGTGTTATATCACCGGCCTGCCTGCCGGACTGGGGGAACCCATGTTCGGCGGTGTGGAAAGCCGAATTGCACAGATTGTCTACGGAATTCCCGCCGTAAAGTCTGTGGATTTCGGTGCCGGTTATTCTGTCGGATACCTCCGGGGCAGCCAGTGCAACGATGCCTTTACTGTTCAGGACGGTATTGTCAGAACCTGCACCAATCGAGCCGGTGGAATTCTCGGCGGCATTACCAACGGTATGCCGGTGATTTTCCAGACTGCCATCAAGCCCACTCCCTCCATTTCCGCCGTTCAGCAGAGCATTTCCCTCAGCCGGATGGAGGAACAATCCCTGCAAATCAAAGGGCGGCACGATCCGTGCATCGTTCCCAGAGCGGTACCTGTGGTGGAGGCTGCAGCTGCCATCGCGATTTTTGACCTTATTTTGGGCAACACCCAGACAGACAGGAGGAAATAAACCATGGATCTTCAGGAGCTTCGTTCCCAGATTGATGTAATTGACGATGAGCTTGTGGCACTGTTCGGTAAGCGGATGGATGTTGCCGCACAGATCGCCGATTATAAAAAAGAACACAATCTCCCCATCTATCACCCTGCCAGAGAGCGGGAAAAATTGCAGGATGTCTCTGAGAAAGCAGCACCCGGCATGGAGAACTATACCCGGGTTCTGTATTCCATGCTCTTTGAGCTGAGCCGCAGCTACCAGAGCAAGCGCAGCGGAGAGCTGAGCCCTCTGTACCATGAGATCACCCATGCCATTGCCAAAACTCCCAAGCTCTTCCCCCAGTCCCCCATGGTGGCCTGTCAGGGCGTTGAGGGAGCTTATTCCCAGATTGCCTGCGAAAAAATATTCAAGAATCCCTTTATTATGTATTTCAAGACCTTTGAGGCGATTTTTCAGGCCATTGAGCAGGGGCTGTGCCAATACGGCATTCTCCCCATTGAAAACTCCACCGCCGGCTCCGTCAAAAAGGTATATGACCTGATGATCCAGCACAACTTCTCCATTGTGCGAACCTTCCGGCTGAAGGTGGATCACAATCTGCTGGTGAATCCCGGCACGAAGCTGGAGGATATCCGGGAGATCTATTCCCACGAGCAGGCTCTGAACCAGTGTGCCGATTTTCTGCAAACCCTGCCCGGTGTCAATGTGATTCCCGTGGGCAATACTGCCATTGCCTCGGAAATGGTGGCCTCTTCCGGCCGGAAGGATGTGGCCTGCCTCAGCAGCCGCAACTGCGCGCAGCTGTACAATCTGGAATGCCTGCGTTCCTCCGTGCAGGACAAGGGAAACAACCGCACCAGATTTATCTGTATCAGCAAAAATCTGGAGATTTACCCCGGCTCTGACAAGACCAGCATTATGATGATTCTGAATCACCGTCCCGGCGCTCTGTACAAGGTTCTGGCACGGCTCTACACCCTTGGCATCAATGTGACCAAGCTGGAATCCCGTCCTATCCCCGACCGGGATTTCGAGTTCATGTTCTACTTCGATCTGGAAACCTCCATTTACTCTGAGGAATTTGTTCAGCTCATGTGTGAACTGGATGAACTGTGCGAAGAGTTTAAATATCTGGGCAGCTATACCGAGGTGGTTTGATGATCTGCGGACTGCTAGGCCGGAAACTGGGACACAGCTACTCCCCCCAAATTCACGCCCAGCTGGGTACTTACCGGTACAGCCTCTTTGAAAAGGAGCCGGAGGAGCTGGAGGATTTCCTGAAACACGGAGACTTTTCCGGCCTGAATGTAACGGTTCCCTACAAAAAAGCCGTAATTCCTTTTCTGGATGAACTGACACCGGTAGCGGAGCGCCTTGGAGCCGTGAACACCATTGTCCGCAGGCCGGACGGACGACTTCTTGGGCACAATACCGACTATTTCGGATTTCAATCCATGGCAGAGCGTTCCGGTGTATCGTTTTTCGGAAAAAAGGTTCTGATTCTGGGTACCGGGGGTGCCGCCGTTATGGCAAAAGCTGTAGTGGAGGAAAAAGGCGGCTGTCCCATCCTTATTTCCCGGACGGGGGACGACAACTATGAGACGCTTGACAAGCACGCGGATGCCTCCGTGATTGTCAACGCCACACCGGTGGGAATGTACCCCAACAATGGTGTTTCCCCCGTAGATCTTTCTCTGTTTCCAAAGCTGGAAGGTGTTCTGGATCTGATCTATAATCCGGCCAGAACCCGGCTGCTTCTGGATGCCCAGAAGCTGGGGATTCCCACAGAGAACGGCCTTTGGATGCTGGTTGCCCAGGCAAAGGAGGTAGCTGAGTATTTTACAGGATGTTCTGTCCCCGATTCCAAAATTGGAGAAATACACCGTATCCTCTCCCAACAGATGCAGAATATCATCCTGATTGGTATGCCGGGCTGCGGCAAATCCACGATCGGAACAATTCTGGCGCAAAAGACCGAAAAAGTGTTTTATGACACTGACACGGTGGTATGTCAGCTTGCCGGGCGCTCCATTCCGGAAATTTTTCAGGCAGAAGGCGAGGACGGCTTCCGCAGACGGGAAACAGAGGCTCTGCTTCAGCTTGGCAAGCTCTCCGGCGCAGTGATTGCCACAGGCGGCGGATGTGTCACACGGGCAGAAAACTACCCCCTGCTGCACCAGAACGGCACCATCTTCTGGCTTCAGCGGGATATTGGGCTTCTTCCCACGGACGGACGGCCCCTGTCTCAGAAATCCAACCTTGCTGTGATGTATGAAGCCCGAAAGCCTCTGTATCAGGCTTTTTCCGACAGCATTGTATGCAATGATGGCGCTGCCGAGGAAACCGCCGGGCATATTCTGCAAATTCTGGAGGAAACGAAATGAAAATTCTGGTTATCAACGGCCCGAATCTCAATATGCTGGGGATTCGGGAACCGGGAATCTATGGAAAAAGCTCCTTTGCCGACCTTCTCAACCTGTTGGAAGCCACCGCCCGGGAGCTGGGCATTGAGGTTGAGCAGTACCAGTCCAACCACGAGGGAGATCTGGTGGATAAAATCCAATGGGCTTACGGGAAGGTAGACGGCATTGTCATCAATCCCGCAGCCTACACCCACACCTCCGTTGCCATTCTGGACGCCCTGAAGGCTGTCAGCATCCCGGCTGTGGAGGTTCATATCTCCGATGTGGATGCCCGGGAATCCTTCCGGCAAATTTCCTACGCCGGTCTGGCCTGCTGCAAAACCATCAAGGGGCATGGTTTGGAAGGCTATCGGGAGGCTATTGTCTACCTGTTTCAAATACTTCAATAAAAAAGCTGGCTGCCGGATAAAAACCGACAGCCAGTTTCGTTATTCTACAGATTTCAGGGCTTCTGCCATATTGATTTTGTCCAGCTTGAAGTAGAAAATGAAATTCACCGCACAGGAGGACAGGAAGGTCAGCAGAACAGACCACAGGTAGGAAAGCGGCAGAACCACCGCCTTAAACCACACCATGTCGATCTTCACCTGACTCATCACAAAATTCAGAAGCAGATTGCCCAGCACCAATCCAAGCGCCGTACCGGCAACCGTCAGGATCATGTTTTCCTTGAAGACATAGGCAGCTGTCTCCGATGCATTGAAGCCCAGCACCTTGATGGTGGCAATCTCCCGGATCCGCTCCTTGATGTTGATATTGGTCAGATTGTAGATGACAATCACCGCCAACAGGCCTGCGCAGGTCACAATCACCACATTCAGAAGATCCATGGCCTGCATCATAGCCTTCACCATTTCTGCCATATCCTCGCTCACCGTCACATTCATAACGGAGTCCAGATTCATGATCTGGGCAGTGGTCAGATGAGGATCCTGCCCCTCGGGAATGTTGACATAGGCCATTAGCCGTTCCGGAGCTGCGCCCCACTGGTTCTCGATGGTTCTGGGAGCCACAACCGCGTAGTTATACACATAGTTTTCATAGATTCCGCTGACCCGGAGATTCAACACCTGCATATTCGCATTTTTGATGCGGATGGTGTCCCCTTCCTGAATCCCCATGGCCTCTGCCACGCCTATGGAAAGAAGCACCTCGTCTTCCCCCGGCAGCGGCAAATCCTCGCCGTTTCGCCGGAAATACTGGAAGTTTTCAATACCATCCTCCGCTGTAATCATGTAAATTTCCCGGGTCTGATTCTCTGCGGAGATCTCAACGCTGCTCTGATGGTAGAGCAAAGTGCTGTCGGACAGGTCCTTGATTTCCTCGCAGAACTTCTGATACTCCTCCTGCGTAGGCTCCTTCTGGAAATACACCTGCAAATCATAGGGGCTCACATCCCGGAACTGGTAATCCACCACATTGACAATGGAATCCCGGAGGCCGAAGCCCGTCACCAGCAGTGCCGTACAGCCGCCGATTCCCACCAGCATCATGGCAAGGCGCTGACGATAGCGGAAGATATTCCGGATGGTGACCTTGTTGAGAAAGCTGATATGCTTCCAAATCGGCAGCCGCTCCAGCAGAATCTTCTTGCCCAGCTCCGGTGCCTTGGGACGGATGAGCTCTGCCGGTTCCTCACGCAGAGTTCGGCGGCAGCAATACCAGGTCACAAACAGCATGACACCGGCGTAGACCACAACCACAGCGATGCACAGGGGCCAGTCGATGGTGAGAACCACATGGGGCTGGATGTGCAGCATGATTTTATAAACCGTCCACAGCAGGATTGGGAAAAAGGTGCTGCCGATCACCAGTCCCAGTCCGCAGCCCAGCACAGCACCGCTGCCGGCATAGATCATGTATTTGCTGATGATGGCTCCATTGCTGTAGCCCAGTGCCTTCAGGGTTCCGATCTGGGTGCGCTCCTCTTCAATCATACGGGTCATGGTGGTGATACACACCAAAGAGGCCACCAGCAGGAAGAACACCGGGAATACCCGGGAGACACCGGCCACAATATCCGAGCTGCTGTCCAGAGAATTGTAGCCTATGTTGGAATTTCTGTCCATGACGAAGGACTGGGGGCTCTTCAGATCATCGATCTCCTGACGGGCATCCGCCAGCTCAACTTTGGCATCCGCCAGCTCCTGCTCAGCGTCGGCGATCTCCTGCTCCCCTTCTGCCTTGCCGTCTTCGTATTCCACCCAACCGTCGTCAATCTCCTGCTGGGCGTCGTCCAGCTTTTTGTAGTTGTCATAGACCTCGGTGATCTTTTTCTTGACTTCCTCCTGACCGGAGAGAATCTGTTTTTCGGCGGCTTTCAGTTGAGCCTCATTGGCATCAAACTGAGCAATTCCGGCCAGCCCATCGGTGACGGCTGCAACCTGTGCTTTGCTGGCCAGAAGCGGAGTTAACGCGGCCATCTGCGCTTTCATCTCCGGCAGCATCGCATTGATAACAGCCTTACGATCATCTGATGTCCCCGGATCGGCCAGCTCGGTTTCCAGTGCGGCAATCTGAGTCTGAAGCGCTTCCCCCTGTGCAATGAGCCCGGACAGCTCTGACAGAGATTTCCCCGTGGTACCTTCCAGATCTGCCTTTGCCTGATTCAAGGCGTCTCTCTGTGCCTGAGAGGGTCTGTTGGCCTCCAGCTGCTGCTGACCACTGACAACCTGTGCCATCTTCTTTTGCAGCTCAACGCTGGTTTCATAAAGCTGCACCTCTGCCTCAGCCAGCTTTTTCCGGTTGTCGTCAATTTCCTGCTGACCGTCCACCAGCTCCTGATAGGCATCCGCAAGCTCCTGTTCAAATTCCACCTTGGCATCCGCCAGCTCCTGAAGGCCGTCCTCATACTCCTTCACGCCGTCGCTGTACTCCTGCTCTGCCTCCCGTTTCATGGCAGAAAACCGCTGCTTGGACAAAAACTCCGTCTTAGGCTCCAGCATCTCTACTGCATCGCTCAAAACATCGTTATATTCATCGGAATAAATCTCATGCACCCCGGGCAAAGTCAGATGGATCTCCGTATAGTAATCCACATCCATGGCTTCCCTGGGGACAAAAACGATATTATTCAGAGAGCCGGTGCCCACGGAGGTGGTGCCCCGGTTCATATCCATATACAGCGGAGATGCCACATAGCCTACCACGGTGAATTCCCGATAGCGGATGCTTTCCAGTGCATCTGCGTCGTTGCTTTCGGCAATCCGGATGGTGGTACCCAGCACGGAGTCCTTGACCTTAAAGCCGTCAAGGACGCATTCATCGGGCTTCTCCGGCATACGCCCACCCCGCAGCGACAACAGGTTGATCCGCTCCGGGATGGTATAGAAGCGGTACACCTTGCTTTCGTCCTGACAGGTCACGATGTAATCCTGATACACGACGCCCTCGGCATCTGCAATTCCTTCCAGCTTTTCTGCGCGATCCAGCTGCTGCTGAGCCCAGCCATAGGAGTTCACCAGCCGGATGTCAAACATATTCTGTTTGTCCACAAAGTCCTGACCTGTGGCAACCATATCCGTTTTGGTCATCAGCAGACCCGAAAACAGAGCAGCGCCCAGCGCAATAATGGACACAATTGCCACATACCGTCCAAAGGAGTTCAGTATGGACTGGCGCAGATTTTTGCGCATGGCATTTCTTTTCATTACCATTCAATCTCCGATATATCCTGAGGATGGGCATTGGTCTCAATGGACTGGATGGTTCCGTTTTTCACCCGGATCACCCGGTCTGCCATTGCCGTCAAAGCGCTGTTATGGGTAATAATGATTATGGTCATGCCGGTCTTTCTTCCGGTAGATTGCAGCAGCTGCAAAATTGCCTTGCCAGTCTGATAGTCCAGAGCACCGGTAGGTTCATCACAGAGCAGCAGCTTGGGATTCTTGGCCAGAGCCCGGGCAATGGCTACCCGCTGCTGTTCACCGCCGGAGAGCTGACTGGGAAAATTCTTCTGACGGTTCCCCAGACCAACCTCCTGAAGAACCGTGGCTGCATCCAGAGGATTCCTGCAGATCTGATTGGCAAGCTCCACATTTTCCAGTGCCGTCAGATTTCCGATGAGATTATAGAACTGAAACACAAAGCCCACATCATGGCGGCGGTACTCTGTCAGCTGCTTCCGGGTGAGTTTGGAGATCTCCCGTCCATCCAGCATGATCTTTCCGCTGGTAAGCGTGTCCATGCCGCCCAGAATATTCAGCAGCGTGGTTTTTCCGGCGCCGGAGGGGCCAACAATCACCACCAGCTCACCCTTTTCCACAGTAAAGGACGCATCATGGAGGGCATTGATCTCCACCTCACCCATATGATAGGTTTTCGCCACATTTTCAAATTCCACAAAGGCCATAGCATCACCTCATTTTTCTTTATCTTTGGATTATAACACAATACACAGATATTGTAAAAACATTTTGTGAACGATTGTGAAAAAAGCCCATTGCCGTCTGCAATGGGCTTATCTCATTTTTTTCGGAACACAAGCAGCTTGCTGCCGATGTAATTCACAATGACAACCAGCACATTTGTCAGCAGCTTCCACAGGTACTTATTGCCGCCGAGAATGTCCACGGAAACCAGAATGATGACCGTCTCCATCACCCCGGAGCCAATCCGGCAGCTTAAGAATTTGCCCAGCTCCGGCACCACGGTCTTTGCCGACCAGTCATGGCTGCGGAATACAAAAGGCTTGTTGGTCAGATAGGCAAAGGCCACTGCCACCACCCACGCAATCACATTGCAAACCGTGGCTGAATCCGGAAACACCTGCGCGGCGATGGCAAACACCACATAGTTCACCACTGTGGTAAGGACACCGAAAAAAAGGTAGGAAAAAACCTCCCAGTGTTTTACCACCAACGCTCTGATTTTCTCTGTCATTACAGACCCAGTTCCTCCCCCACAAGGATAAACTTGATTCTCCCGGCAGGGCGGCAGTTTCTCGTAATCAGAATCTGGTTGCAGATACACTCCGGGCTTTTGCAGTCTGCGCAGGAGCCAGTGACTTCACAGGGCGTCTGGTTGGGAAAGCGCTGCTTGTTCATGGGGGCGGCAATGGTTCTGGCCCGGGTCACGGCATTCTCCAGCGTATCGGCCACCTTGTTCATTCCGGCAACCACAATTACGCTTTCGGGGCCGTAGACAATAGCAGCAACCCGGTTGCCGGTTCCGTCAATATTCACCATCTCGCCGTCCATGCTCAGAGCGTTGGCACCGGTGAGGAACACATCTGCCAGCAGGGACTTTTTGAAAAGAGCCGTTCTCTCCTCCGGAGTCCTGCAGGCGGCGCGATCCAGTGCCTGATAATTGCCCTTTCGGATGGCATCGATGAGGCCGATCTGCTCGGCAGTCAGGCTGCCGCCCCAGCCCACGGTGGAACCCTCGGGAATCAGCTCCAGTGCCTTGGACAGCGCGGAGGTGGAATTCTCGCAGTAATAAGCATCAAAATGGCGGCTGCGAAGGTTCTTCACCAGAATCTGCCCGCGTTTTTCATAGTATTTCTTCTCAAACTCAGTCATGGTATTTCCTCCCGTTTTTTCTTATCATACTAAATATTCTCAGAAATGTAAAGGTTTTTTCCCAGGCAACAGCAGGAAGAATCCCCTGTCTTCCGCAGAAAACAGGGAATTGAGATTGTCAGAGGCCTCGCAGAGTTTGCCGCGTATGCGGCAAAGAGGATCTAAATCATTTTCTGTCAGGGCGTGTACCTGACAGAAAATACATATCAGGCTGCAAGTGTGGATTATGTTTTCTATCTAGAAAACATAATCTGCGCGCAGCAGACTGCAATACTCTGTCGAAAATCTCCAAAAGGGGATTTTCGACAGGTAAAATCCCCTGTCTTCCGCAGAAAACAGGGGATTTTACCTTACTGATTCTTCTCAGCCTTCTTGGCGGCCTTAGCCTTGGCTTTGGCCTCCTGATCCTTCTGAGCCTGAGCCTTGGCAGCCTCTGCAGCAGTCTCGTTGCTGGAGATTGCCCACTTGGCAAACTCAATGCGAACCTGATCTGCGCTGGTCTCAATGACGATCTTATCTTCCTTGACATTGACCACAGTTCCGATGATGCCGCCGATGGTGGTGATCTTGTCACCGGTCTTGACGGAGGCGCGCATCTGCTCAGCTTCCTTCTTGCGCTTGTTCTCGGGACGGATCAGCATGAAGTAGAAGATTGCCAGCATGGCAACCAGCATGATGATGGAGCTACCCATGCCGGCAGCGCCAGTGCTTGTCAGAAAATGAACCATTGAAAAAACTCCTTTATGTGTAATCATCCCAGTTATTATAGCATTATTCCAATAAAATGCAAGGAAAATTTGTGCCCCTTAAATTCTTCTGGACAGCTTTTCCGAGTATTCGGCGCGGAAAGCCGCGAAGCTGCCCTCGTCCAGAGCCGTCCGGATCCGCTCCATGAGCTTATTGTAGAAATACAGGTTGTGCATGACGCAAAGCCGCATAGCCAGCATTTCCTCGGCAATAAACAGATGCCGGATATAGGCTCGGGAATATCGGCGGCATACGGGGCAATCGCACTGAGGGTCTATGGGACGCTCATCCAGCTGATATTTGGCGTTTTTCAGGTTGATGGCCCCCTCCCAAGTGAACAGCCGGGCATGGCGGGCATTTCTGGCAGGCATCACGCAGTCGAAAAAGTCCACACCCCGGGCAACCGCCTCAATAATGTTGGTGGGTGTGCCCACGCCCATGAGGTAACGGGTCTTGTCCGCAGGCATATAAGGCTCCACGGCCTCGATGATGTCGTACATCTCCTCCGCGGTCTCTCCCACTGCCAGACCGCCGATGGCGTAGCCCGGCAGATCCAGATCCGCGATGCGCTTCATGTGATCCACCCGGATATCGGCATAGGTTCCGCCCTGATTGATGCCCCATAGCATCTGATTCTGGTTGACCGTATCCGGAAGGGCGTTGAGCCGGGCATTTTCCGCCTTGCACCGCACCAGCCAGCGATAAGTGCGGTCTACGCTCTTCTGAACATAGTCCCGCGGGGACGGATTCTCGATACACTCGTCAAAGGCCATGCAGATGTCGCTGCCCAGATTGGACTGGATCTGCATACTCTCCTCCGGCCCCATGAAGATCTTATGGCCGTCAATATGGGAGGCGAAGGTGACGCCCTCCTCTTTGATCTTCCGCAGAGATGCCAGACTGAACACCTGAAATCCACCGGAATCCGTCAGAATTGGCCCATCCCAAGTCATGAACTTATGCAGTCCACCCATTTGCCGGACAACCTGATCTGTAGGCCGCAGATGCAGATGGTAGGTATTGCTCAGCTCCACCTGACAGCCGATATTCTTCAGATCCTCCGCACTCAGAGCACCCTTAATCGCTCCCTGTGTGCCAACATTCATAAAGACAGGGGTTTGCACAGTGCCATGGGCACAGGTAAAAACGCCGCGACGCGCCTTGCCCTCTGTTTTCTTGAGTTCAAACATTCCTTACTTCTCCTTCTCGGGGTTATAGAGGATATACAGCTTTGTGGGTTCTATGGTGTCCATCCGTGTCTGATAGAGAATGTCCTTCAGATAGCGGAAGCCACATTTTTCGATGACCCTGGCTGACTGGCTGTTGCGGAGAAAGTGTCCGCAGGTGAGATAGTCCAGCTTCAGCTCCCGAAAGCTGTAGTCAATCACGGCCTGCACAGCCTCCGGCATCAGTCCCCTGCCCCAGTACGCTTTGCTCAGAGCATAGCCGATCTCATAACCTTCCAACTCTTTCGGAAGGTTAAGGTTTTCGTCCCGTCCCTCCAGCCCAAGAGAGCCAATGGCATGACCGTTTTCCCGCAGTTCCAATGCAAAAGTATGCTTACCCTCCATAAACAGGTTCAGGATTTTCCGGGACTCTTCCATGGATTGATGGTGTGCCCACCCGGCCATTTCCCCCACGCCCTCAACAGAAGCATAGGTATAGAAATCCTCCAGATCGCTGTCCTGCCAGGGTCGCAGAATCAGCCGCGGTGTCTCAATTCTGGTTTTGGAGATATCAATCACGGCGTCCTCCATAGATGTACATGGCATCCCCGAAGGAGAAGAAGCGGTAACGCTCCTTCACAGCTTCTGCATAAGCTGCCAGCACGGTCTCCCGTCCGGCAAAGGCGGACACCAGCATCACCAATGTACTCTCCGGCAGATGGAAATTGGTAATCAGGGCATCCATGGCCTTGAACCGATAGCCCGGATAGATGAAGATATCCGTCCATCTGGACTTGGCTGCAAAGGTTCCGTCCTCGTTGACAAGGGATTCCAGCGTCCGGCAGGAGGTGGTTCCCACACAGACAATCCGTCCCCCGGCTGCTCTGGTTTTGTTGAGGATGGCAGCTGTCTCGTCATTCATCATGCACAGCTCGCTGTGCATATGGTGTTCCAGAACCTCCTCCGTCTTCACCGGGCGGAAGGTGCCAAGCCCAACATGGAGGGTGACAAAGGCCGTATTCACGCCCTTTGCCCGGATGGCATCCAGCAGCTCCTGGGTAAAGTGCAAACCGGCAGTGGGGGCCGCGGCGGAGCCAACCTCCCGGGAATAGACGGTCTGATACCGCTCCTGATCCTCCAGTTCTGCCTTGATGTAGGGCGGCAAAGGCATTTTTCCCAGCCGCTCCAGCACTTCCAGAAAAATTCCGGTATAGTGGAATTCCACCACCCGGTTTCCATCCTCCTGTACGGCTCTGACGGTGGCAGTCAGCTCACCATTTCCAAAAATCACTTCGCTGCCCACCTGCATTTTCCGTCCGGGCTTGCAAAGGCACTCCCAGCAGCGGTCTCCCAGATCCCGAAGCAGCAGCACCTCCACGGCGCCGCCGGTGGGACGATGACCCAGAAGCCGGGCAGGCAAAACCCGGGAATCGTTCATCACCAGACAGTCGCCGGGGTTCAGGTAGTCGATGATATCATAAAAATGCTTATGCTCCCACTCCCCTGTTTCCCGGTTCAGGCACAGCAGACGGGAGGTATCCCGTTTTTCCAGAGGTGTCTGAGCAATCAGCTCCTCCGGAAGGTCATAGTAAAAATCATGGGTTTTCAAGCGGATTCCTCAATTCTTTCAGTTTTTTGCATACTCTCCTTTATACTTGTCCTAGTATAGCCCAAACCGCGTATTTTTGCAACAGACAAAATACCTTTCCCCGGCATATATTGGCATGGAGGTATCAGCTTATGAAAAAACCTGTTTTCACCGGAGCCTGTACGGCTCTGGTTACCCCATTTTCCAATGGAAAAGTGGATTATTCCATGCTCCGCAAGCTGCTGCACCGGCAGATGGCCGCAGGAATCCACGCCGTTGTCCTCTGCGGAACCACCGGAGAGGCGCCCACCCTGACGGATGAAGAAAAACTCACCATATTTCAGCAGGCAAAGGAATTCACTGGAGACGACTGCACCATCATTGCAGGCACGGGTTCCAACAGCACACAGCACGCGCTGACTCTGAGCCGTGCGGCGGAAGAAGTGGGAGCAGATGCCCTTCTGGTGGTCAGCCCCTACTACAACAAGGCAACCGCAGAAGGGCTGCTGGCTCATTATACCGCCGTCGCCGGCGCGGTACATATTCCGGTGATAGCCTACAATGTACCGGGGAGAACCGGCGTGGACATTCCCGTGGAGGTTTATGCCCAGCTGGCGGAGATTCCCAATATTGCAGGGGTCAAGGAGGCCAGCTCTGACATTACCAAAATCAACCGGATTCGCGCCGCCTGCCCCGGGGATTTCTCCGTATGGAGCGGCAATGACAGCATGATTGTTCCGGTGATGGCCTTGGGCGGTCAGGGAGTTATCTCCGTCCTGTCCAACCTTCTGCCGGTGGAGACCCAGGCCATGGCGCAGGCTGCCCTGGACGGGGATTTTGACACCGCCGCCGCATTGCAGATTCAACTGACACCCCTGATCGATCTGCTGTTCTCCGAGCCCAATCCCATCCCCGTGAAGGCAGCCATGGAGCTGCTGGGACTGGACTGCGGAAGCTGCCGTATGCCTCTGACTCCCCTTTCATCCGGCAACCTGAAAAAACTCAAGCAGGTTCTTTCCCTGCAATAAGCGCAAAAGCACCCCTGACGCAAGTCAGGGGTGCCCAGCTCGTCAAAAAAGCCTCGCAGAGTTTGCCGCGTACGCGGCAAACAAGGTCTAAAGTCGTTTTGTGTCAGGGCGTGTACCTGACACAAAACACATCTCAGGCTGCAAGTGTGGAATGTGTTCGCCTATGGCGAACACATTCTGCGCGCAGCAGACTGCAAAAACCTGTCGAAAAGCCTCGAAGGGGATTTTCGACAGTCTGAGCACCCCTGACGCAAGTCAGGGGTGCAGACATATCAAGCCAGAACAGCCTTGTGGAAGACCTTCTTACCCTTGCGGATGCGAACGCCTTCCTTCAGCATTTCCTCGGTGACAGCGAACTGGGCAGAGGGAACCTTTTCATCGTTCACCAGAACGCCGCCCTGCTCCACCAGCTGGCGCGCCTGCTTGTTGGAGGGAGCCAGACCACAGGCAACCATCAGATTCAAAATGCCAATTTTACCGTCAGTCAGCTTGTCAGCGGTGATCTCGGTGGTGGGCATATTGGCATCGTCGCCGCCGCCCACAAACAGGGCTCTGGCAGCAGCCTTGGCCTTCTCTGCCTCCTCCTCACCGTGCACCAGCTTGGTCAGCTCGTAGGCCAGAATCTCCTTGGCAGTGTTCAGCTGGGCATCCTTCCAGTCGGACATGGCATCGATTTCCTCCAGCGGCAGGAAGGTGAGCATCCGGATACACTTCAGGACATCGGCGTCCTCCACATTGCGCCAGTACTGGTAGAACTCAAAGGGCGAAGTCTTATTCGGGTCAAGCCACACAGCGCCGGAGGCGGTCTTGCCCATCTTCTTGCCCTCGGAGTTCAGCAGCAGAGTGATGGTCATGGCGTGGGCATCCTTACCCAGCTTCCGGCGGATCAGCTCGGTGCCGCCCAGCATATTGCTCCACTGGTCGTTGCCGCCGAACTGCAT
>CAMCRV010000002.1 GCA_945877365.1 uncultured Clostridia bacterium
CCGCATAAATACTGGGGTTTTCTTACTTGTCGTTCGGTAAGGACTTCATTGTCGGAAACAGCAGCACATCCCGGATGGTGGCGGAGTCGGTGAGCAGCATCACCAGACGGTCAACGCCGAAGCCCAGACCGCCCGTGGGAGGCAGGCCGTATTCCAGAGCGGTGACATAGTCGTAGTCCACCTGCGCGCCGGTGTTGGGATCCAGTGCCCGGCGGGCGGCAACCTGCTTTTCAAACCGCTCCCGCTGATCGATGGGGTCATTCAGCTCGGAGAAGGCATTGCCGAACTCGGTGGCGTTGATGAAATATTCAAACCGCTCGGTAAAGGCAGGATCGGTGGGCTTGCGCTTGGCAAGGGGAGAGATCTCCACGGGGTAGTCGTAGATAAAGGTAGGCTGGATCAGATTCTCCTCTACAAAAGCATCGAAGAACTCCGCCAGAATGGCACCCTTGGTGGGAATCTCCGGCAGCTCCACATTCTTTTCCTTTGCAATGGCAATGGCCTCCTCGTCAGAGGAGATGGCAGCGAAGTCCACACCGGAGTACTTTTTGACAGCCTCCACCATGGTCATCCGCTCCCAGTGACCCAGATCAATGTCCTTGCCCTGATAGGTGATCTGCAGGGTGCCGCAGACATTCTGTGTCACGGTTTTCATCATCTCCTCCACCAGATCCATCATGCCGCGAAAATCGGTGTAGGCCTGATACAGCTCAATGGAGGTGAATTCGGGGTTGTGAGTGGCATCCATGCCCTCATTGCGGAAAATCCGACCCACCTCATAGACCCGATCCATACCGCCCACAATCAGTCGCTTCAGATACAGCTCGGTTTCAATCCGCAGCACCATGTCGATATCCAGGGTGTTGTGGTGGGTATAGAAGGGACGGGCGGAGGCACCGATCTCAAAGGGGGTCAGGATGGGGGTGTCCACCTCCAGGAAGCCCTTGGAATCCAGGAAGCGGCGCAGCTCCTGCAGAATGCGGCTACGCTTGACAAAGGTGTCCTTGACCTCGGGATTCACGATGAGATCCACATAGCGCTGGCGGTAACGGGTTTCCAGATCCGTCAGGCCATGGAACTTCTCGGGCAGGGGAATCAGGGACTTGCTCAGCAGGGTGATCTGCTTGGCGCGGACGGACATCTCCCCGGTCTTGGTACGGAAGGGCTCGCCCACAACACCCACGATATCGCCGATGTCATACTTCTTGAATCGGTTGAAAGCCTCCTCGCCCAGCTCGTCAATCTTGGCAAACAGCTGGATGCGGCCGGTGTTGTCCTGCAGGTCGCAGAAGGAGGCCTTGCCCATGCCACGCTTGCTCATAAGACGGCCGGCAACACGAACGGTCTGCCCCTCCAGCGCATCGAAGTTTTCCTTGATGGCGGCGGAGTCGTGGGAAAGTTCAAACTTGGTCTGGACAAAGGGGTCCAGCCCCTCAGAGCGGAGAGCTTCCAGCTTCTCCCGGCGAACCACCATCTGCTCGGACAGGGACAGCTCATTCTGGGGTACAAACTTTGCCATGGCTTATCCCTCGCGAGAGACGCTGATTACCTTCATGGTGAAGGAACCGGCGGGAGCGTTGACAATGAAGGTCTCACCGGCAGCCTTACCCACCACTGCGCGGCCGAAGGGGGAGTCGTCGGAGAGCTTGAATTCCATGGGGTTTGCCTCCTGAGAGCCGGTGATGCGGTACTCGGTGCGCTTGCCGTTGGCATCCTCCACGGTGACGGTGCAGCCCAGACCAACCCGGCCGGTGGCCTCGTTCTCGTCCTCAATAATCACGGCATGGGACAGGATGTCCTCGATTTCGGCAATGCGGCCGTAGAGCTTGGCCTGCTCATTCTTGGCGGCATCGTACTCGGAGTTTTCGGAAAGGTCGCCGTAGGAGCGAGCCTCTGCGATCATAGCGGCGACCTCGCGCTCCCGGGTGGTCTTCAGGTAGTTCAGTTCCTTTTCCAGATCTGCCAGACGCAGGCTTGTAATCTTAAATTCCTTAGCCATATTCAAAATCCTTTCATATAGGTTACTCTCATAGTCCCAAACATTATAGTGGATTATTCTGGAACAGTCAAGGTAAATTTCGCAAAATCGGGAGTTTGCAGAAGAAAATCCGGGGCAGAAGCTCTGCCCCGGAGGAAAATGGATTACTTCGTCTTTTGCAGGAGAGTCTCGTAGATTTCTCTGGTTTCAGCGGCATCCTTTCCGCTGAGCACCAGCGTGTTGCCGTTCACTTGCAGTACCACGCAGGCCTCCGGATTGTAGTAGGTGTATCGGGTGTAGTTTCCGAACTCCTGGTTCTCAAAGCTGCCCAGCAGAAGGCGGAAGCTGCCCACACCAAAGACCCGGCTGCCATTTACATTCCCATCCCGGTATTCCACGGACTCGATGCGGTCATAGAACACGGTGAGGTCATCGTAGTAGCTGGCCTTGATGGTGAAATAGTTGTCGGAAAATTCCGTTTTCACGGTTCCGGTAAACAGCATCACCAGAACGAATGCCAAAATCGCCAGACCGGCGGCAGTGCCGATTTTCCCCATGCGGGTACTCAGCTTGGGGATGGGCTTCAGCTCGGCGCCCTCTCTGACCTGCTTGCGGTAGTAGAGGTAGGAGTACAGGATTGGGACGATGGCAAGGATCACAATGCCAACCACCATTACACCGGCGTTCCAACCGGCGGGGAGGAATGCAGACAGTAGAATCAGAATGCCCCCGGCCACCCAAACCCGGCCGCCGAAGCGGTGGGTGGCGTTCCAGTTTTCCTCGCTGGCATAGGTCCAGGGGACTTTGATGCCGATGGTGTAGTTCTGCCGACATTTGGGCAGGTAGTTACCGATGGCAACAAACATCAGACCGATGGCAGCTACCATAATACCGCTGACACTGACCCCAACCCCCAGTGCAAGGGCATAGAGCATGGCGGCACAGATGTTGGACAGCACCGGCATAATCCAGAGCACAAGACGGATGGGCTTCCAGTTCTGATCCTGATTGTGGGGATCCTTTGCTGTAATCAGAATGCAGAGCCAGTGGGCTGCCAGCAGGCTCAGGGGCAGAGCGAATATCACGAACCCATCCCCCTGACCGACGACACCCCAGCGTGCTTCAGGCAGGCAGCTGCGCAGGATCAGCCCCACCAGAGTAGGGAAAAGAACCGCCAACGAGGACAGAATCAATGCACCTTTATGCTTGCGGATCATAAGCTACCTCCTGTTTGGATACCTCAGCCCACCGGCGAAGGATTGTTCTCAGAATGACCATTGAGAGAATTGCAGTGGCAGTGAGAATGGTATAGATAATACAATAGCCGGTAGCCAGAGTCAGTCCCTTGCCGATGTAGAGGCTGATGCCTGCGGTGCAGTCCAGCAGGGTGTGCAGGCCAAGGCAAAGAAGAATGTATTTACCCGGCTTTCCGGATGCCATGCCGTAGCAGACCATCACGCTCATGGCGGCCTGACAGACCATGGTCAGCAGCCGCTCGTAGCCCGCCAGCAGGAACATGGCAGGGGAGGTGGTCAGCAGGGCGGTACGCACCTGTTCCAGCTGGGCAACAACCTCCGGGGTGGCTGCATTCTGTGCAAGCAATGCATCGAAGGTTCCGGCTTGAATCATCACGATGTAAACAAGGTTATTGATATAAGAAATACCGATAATCACCATGGCCTCAATTCCACCGTGACCCAGACCGGCGGCCAATGCCCGCTTGGGGGTCAGGCGGCTGCCCATGACTCTGGCCGCCAGGATTCGCCCGGCCAGCTCAAACAGTCCGGCGGTTGCCGCAAGGCTGAAGGCGTAGAGCAGGGGAGAAAACTCTGCGAACCGGGTCAGCTGTGGGGACAGCAGAGCCAGGGTGGGCAGACGAATCAGCATCTGGGGAATGAAGAAGCCCAGTGCGCCGATGATCCATGCGGAGACGATGCCCTGTTTCCGGTTGCGCAGGGCGAAAACCAGCAGAACAATCAAAGGCAGGATCAGGCTGATGAACAGGGTAACGATGCAGCTCAGAATGGTGGTATTAGGAATCATTTTCAGGCTCTCCTTTCAAATCGGTGATCCAGAGCATGATCTCCTCCAGCACGGAGGTGTTCAGCTGGTAGAAGATGAATTTTCCCTCCCGGGAATCCTGAATCAGATCCGCGTCCTTCAGAACCGAAAGGTGCCGGGACACGGCAGCGGCAGTGATCTCGAATTGGTCTGAGATCTCCCCGGCGGACTTTTTTCCTTCCTTGAGAAGATTTAAAATCTCCCGGCGGGTGGGGTCAGCCAGAGCTTTCAGGGTTTGCTGCAACCCCATTTGCATTCCTCCTTTAACAATTAACTTAATTGTTAAATATAAGATACCACAACATAGAGGAATTGTCAAGATACATTTAACAAAAAAGTAAAATGAATTTCCGGGGACGGAAGTGTCCCCGGAAATTCAGGCGTTGTGTGCAAATATCAGTTCATCATACCCGGTTTCGGCATCCTGCTCCACCCCGAAGGAGAGCCCGGGAAGTTCGGCAATCACCAGCTCGCAGGTGGTGTTGATGATGCACCCTTCCGTCAGGTGGCCGCCGATGGTGCTCAAATCCTCCCGGGAGAGGGCAATGTGGAGGTGGCATCTGGCGGCGCTGACAGTGCCGTTGAGACTGACAATCTCACAGTGCTCTGGGATATCCTGAAGGCTGACACCGCTGGCATCCCGAACCCTTCCCTGGGAGATACACCCCACGGCAGACAGCACTACACCTGCCCGGATACCGGCCTGCTGCGCCAGCTGCCGGATGGAGAGGAGCAGATCCTCGCCCCGGTGGAGCCGGACACAATGGCAGCGCATCGCGCCGGAGGAAGTAATGACAGTGTCCATCGCTTACTCCTGAACGCTGACCAGCTCGGACAGCTCCTTGCGCTTTTTGGGACGGAGGGAATCTCCTTCGCTGGCATAGCCCAGCGTGACCACCAGACGGACAGGGCTGTCCAGATTACAGATCTTCCGGATTTTGGCATCGTCAAACCAACCCAGAATACAGGTGGAAAGCCCCTGAGCGGTGGCTTCCGCGGTGAGATAAGCCACGGCAATGCCGATGTCGATGGAGCGATAGTCGTTGTTCTTCACTCGGGAACCCATGGCGGCGGTTTTGTTGTAGGCAGTTTCGGAGATCACCAGCAACACCGGAGCCTGAGCGGTGAATTTATTCATTCCAAGCCCCATGGTGGCGGCGGCAACCTCGGCAGCGGCTTTGCCCCGGCAAAGGGTGATGTGATAGGGCTGGGCGTTGCAGGCCGAGGGAGCCAGCTGTGCTGCCTTCAAAATGGCATCCAGCTTCTCCTGCTCCACAGGACGGTTTGCATCATAGCTGCGGCAGGACTGCCGGGTCTGCGCGATTTCCAGAAAATTCATAGGATCAACCTCCTTTTTCTTTTATTATAGGCTCTGCACAAAGATGCGTCAACAGAAAAAATCCCGGGATGCAGATGCATCCCGGGAAGAAGATGGGAAATTAGCCCTTGACGCCGCCGGCAGTCAGACCGCTGGTCAGGTTCTTTTCGATGGACATGAACAGGATCACAACGGGGATGATGGCGAAGATGGAAGCGGCGAACAGGTACTGCCACTCGATCATGTTGTAGCCGTTGAAGATGTTGATACCTACAGTCAGCGGCTTGATGGTGTCGGTGGAGATGAGGCACAGAGCCACGGTGAATTCATTCCATGCATTGATGAAGATGAAGATCAGGGTGGTGACGATGCCAGGAGCTGCCACAGGCAGCAGAATCTTAAACATGGCCTGCACCCGGTTGCAGCCGTCGATGGTGGCGGCCTGCTCCATTTCGGCGGAAATGCTCATGAAGGTGCCGCGCAGCAGCCAGATGGTAAAGGCCTGATTGAAGGCAGCGTTGATGAAGATCAGACCCAGCAGGCTGTTGGTCAGGCTCATGATCTGCATGACCTTGTAGATACCGATCAGCAGCACCACGGGGGCGAACATCTGGGAGACGATGATGAAGCCCAGGAATGCGGTCTGGCCCTTGAACTTCATACGGGCCAGAGCATAGGCGGCAGGAATGCCGCAGACCATGGCGATGGCGGTGGAGCCGCTGGCGATGATGATGGAGTTCAGCATATACTTTGCCATGGGTGCTCTGTACCAGATGTCCACAAAGTTGGACCACATGGCCTTAATGGGCAGGATGGTGCCCTCCATGGCGAAGATCTCAGACCGGCTTTTCAGAGCGGTACAGACCATGACGAAGTAGGGATACAGGATGACAAGACAGACATTAATCACCACAAAGTAAAGAAGAACCCGCAGAATCGCTTTTTTCCAGTTGATATATCTGCTATCCATATTTATTCGTCTCCTTTCTTAAGGGTGGAAACCATGTACACGCTGGCGCAGACCAGAAGGATCAGGAAGCCGATGACGGAAACAGCGGCGGCCTCGCCCTGCTTGCCGTTGTAGAAGGCCAGTTTATACAGGTAGGTGACCAGCGTGTCGGTGCGGCTGGCAGGGTCACCCTTGGTGATGGTCCAGACGATGGGGAAGGAGTTGAAGACATAGATGATGTTCAGCACCGTGGCAACGGTGAGGCTGGGCTTGACCAGAGGCAGGGTGATGTTCCACAGCTTCTGGAAGTAGCTGGCGCCGTCCACAGTGGCGGCCTCATAGTAGGAGGCGTCGATGCTCTGCAGACCCGACAGGGCGGTGAAGCAGACGAAGGGAATGGTAACGAAGATACCACAGGCGATCTCCCAGCCGAAGAAGGCCTCGGGGGTGGGGGTCCAGTTCACATTCTGCTGAATAATGCCGAGAGATTTCAGCAGGGTGTTCAGTGCGCCGTAGTCGGTGTTGATGATGAACTTCCACACGCTGGCCTGAATGACCAGAGTGGTGGCCCAGGGGAAGACCACGATAGCACGGGCGATCTTGCGGCCTTTGAACTCGTTGTTCAGCAGGAGAGCCAGAATGAAGCCCAGAACCGTGGACAGCACCACAACCAGAATGGTCCAGATGATGGTGTTCTTCAGAACCATGCCGAATTTGGCACCCTGAAGAACCTTGGAGAAGTTGGCAAATCCGCAGAAGCCTTTCACGAGGCCGGCCTTTGTGACCTGACTGAAGGCCATACGGAACACAAATCCGATGGGAACAATGATGAAAATTGCCATCAGGATGACACTGGGCAGAATCCACAGGTAGGGCTCTGCCTTATTCAGAAGATTATAAGGCTTGTGTTGTTTCACAGGGTGTACCTCCCTATCTTTCATTCGTGGGGTAACAAGTGGCGAAAATGCAGCCACTTTCAAAATGCGGCGGTTGCAGCACTTTGAAAATGGCTGCAATCAAAATGGGCCGGGCCAATCAGACCCGGCCCATCTCTTATGCGGGGATACCTTCAGGGATATGTAGGAAATTAGCCAGCGATTTCAGCCTGCAGGTTGTCCAGCAGGGTCTGAACATCTTCGCCCAGCAGAGCCTGCTGCTCCACATCGATAACGCCCTGCTTCACATCAGCCCACTCAGCCTTGGCAGTGGGGTAGAACTTAGCGGAGCCAACGATGTCGATCCATGCGCCCATGGCGGGATCAGCAGCGGCGCAAGCCTCGCCGCCAGCGGAGGTAGCGGGCAGGAAGCCTTCCATCAGAACCCACTCGGAGTAGGGCTCGTCATCGTAGAAAGCGTCAACAACAGCGGTGATGGCAGCCATCTGCTCAGCGGACTGGCCGTTGTCGAAGCACATGATGCGGTCCATAACGCCGGCGGAGACGGAGGTGCCGGAGTTGTTGGGGATAGCAGCGAAGCCATAGTTGACACCAGCCTCACCGGCCTGAGCGGACAGGGCGTTGGGAGCGATCATCATAGCCAGCTTGCCTGCGCAGAACAGATCCTGCAGGTCGTAGCGGGTGTTGTTGGCGGGATCGGAGTTGGTCAGGCCGTCCTTGACCAGACCCACAGCGTACTCAACAGCAGCCACATTCTCAGCGCAGTTCAGAATCCACTCGCCATTGTCGTCCACGAAGCCGCCGCCGTTGCCCCAGGTGTAGTAAGCAAATGCAGCCTGGCCTTCGTCGGTGGTCATATCAATGCCCCAGGGGTAGATGTCAGGGCACTTCTCCTTGATGGTCTTGCAGGCAGCGGTCAGCTCTTCCCAGGTGGTGGGAACTTCCACGCCGGCCTCGGCCAGGATGTCCTTGTTGTAGTACATAGCACGGGCAGAAGCCAGGTCGGGAACGGCCCAGACAACACCGTCAACTACGGACTGATCCAGGAAAGCCTGATAGAACTTGGCGTAGGTCTCGGCAGAGCACCAATCCTCAGCAGGCAGCAGCAGGCCGTCAGCCTGATAGTCGGCGAAGACATCGATGTTCAGCAGGTCGGGAGCCTGACCGTTGGCGATACGGGTGTTGACGACGGTGTAGATGTCGTTCCAGGAGACGCAGTCAACAACCAGGTCGATACCGTCGTTGGCAGCCTCGAACTTCTGCTCGAAGTCAACCCACCAGTCGCCGGTCTTGGGGCCGTACTGAGCAGCGATCATGGTAACGGTGACCTTACCGTCGGCAGCAGGAGCTGCGGGAGCGGAAGTTGCTGCGGGAGCGTCAGCCTTGGGGGCCTCGGTAGCAGCGGGGGCAGCAGAGCCGCCGCAGGCAGCCAGAGCCAGAGCCATGGAGAGCACCAGCAGCATTGCAATGATCTTCTTCATTTGTGTTTCCTCCTAAAAGTAGTTGTGCGAGTCTTTATATTTTTCAACAAGGACTCACATCACTTATAAGTATACTAGGTTCGCGAAAGAAGTCAATAATAAATTCCATAAAAATCGAGTTATTTTGGTCGAATCGCACAAAATTGTATCATTATACAATGAAAACGATTCCAAATTGTGCACTTTTAACTTTTCCAATTATGATAAAATGTTGGAAAAATGCTGAAAAACAGTTGCAACGGTGGATTTCCTATGATATAATTGGGAAAAATATGGGGTTATTTCGGCATGGTTTATATATTTCGATTCTAAGAGTATCAAAAATCGAATTTTTCCACCATATGACCCCAAATTGGAAGGGAATGATCCGCAAGTGGCTAATTTTTACTACCCCGAAAAGGATGCTGTTCTGGAAGAGGTTCTGGCGGCCTATGATTTTCCGGCAACGCTGATGGGTGCCGTCCGCTATGGTCAGGGGCACATCAATGACACCTTTTGTGTTCTGTGCCAGCCTCAGGAGGGCGACTGCATCCGTTTTATCCTGCAGGGTCTGTCTCTGGCAGCCTTCCCCCATCCGGAGGAGCTGATGGAGAACTTCATCGGCATCACCTCCTACCTCCGGGAAATCATCACCCAGCAGGGGGGCGATCCCATGCGGGAGGCCCTGAGTCTGGTGAAAACCCGGGACGGAAAGGACTACTACACCGACGGCACCGGCAAGGTCTGGCGGCTCACTCCCTTCATTGAAAATACCGACTGTTTCCAGTCTGCAACCCCGGAGCTGTTTGAGGCTTCCGCCCGTTCCTTCGGCAATTTCCAGCATATGCTTCAGAATTATCCTGCCGAGACGCTGCATGAGACCATTGTGAACTTTCATAACACCGAGGATCGCTATGCCAAATTTGAGGCCGCTCTGGCTGCCGATAAGCTGGGCCGTGCCGCCGGGATCGCGGAGGAAATCCAGTTTGTGCAGGATCGCAAGGCAGACTGCTCCGTGGCTCTGGACGCTCTGCGCAGCGGCAAGCTGCCCCTCCGGGTCACCCACAACGACACCAAGCTGAACAACATCCTCATTGACCGCGCCACCGGCAAGGGCATCTGCGTCATCGATCTGGATACCACCATGCCCGGCCTGTCCATCAACGACTTCGGCGACTCCATCCGCTTCGGCGCCAACCACGCCAAGGAGGACGAGAAGGATCTGAGCAAGGTCAACTTTGATATTGACCTGTATGAAGTCTACACCCGGGGCTTCCTGGAGGGGGCTCAGGGGAGCCTGACCCCGGCAGAGCTGGAATACCTGCCCTGGGGTGCCCGGCTGATGACGCTGGAGTGCGGCATCCGTTTCCTCACCGACTATCTGGACGGCGACCACTACTTCCGTATCCATCGGCCTGAGCACAACCTGGATCGCTGCCGCACCCAGTTCAAGCTGGTTCGGGACATGGAGGAGCAGTTCGACGCCATGGCTGCCGTGGTGGCAAAGTACGCCAGATAATCCGTTTTCAACAGCCTGGGGCTGTGATATCAAATACTTAGCTAGGAGGTAATTCCAATGAACATTCTTGTTACCGGCGGCGCCGGGTATATCGGATCTCACACCTGCATCGAGCTGATGGCAAACGGCTATGATGTCATCGTGGTGGACAATCTGTGCAACTCCAACCCCAAGAGCCTTGACCGGGTGGAGCAGCTTGCCGGAAAGAAGCCCAAGTTCTACGAGGGCGATGTCCGGGATGAGGCTCTCATGCGGAAGATCTTCGCGGAAAATGAGATCTCTGCCGTGATTCACTTCGCCGGCCTGAAGGCCGTGGGGGAGTCCGTTGCCCAGCCCTGGCGTTACTATGACAACAACCTGAATTCCACGCTGGTGCTGACCAAGGCCATGGAGGAGGCAGGGTGCAAGCGGATTATCTTCTCTTCCTCCGCAACCGTCTATTCCGGCGACAACGAGATGCCCCTGCGGGAGACCAGCCGCACCGGCAACTGCACCAACCCCTATGGTTGGACCAAGTACATGACCGAGCAGATTCTCTCCGGCATGGCTCACGCCGATAAGGAGTGGAGCATCGTTCTGCTGCGCTACTTCAACCCCGTGGGTGCCCATGCCAGCGGCTTGATCGGCGAGGATCCCAGAGGCATTCCCAACAACCTGATGCCCTTCATTTCTCAGGTGGCTGTGGGCCGTCGGGAGAAGCTCAGCGTCTTTGGCAACGACTACGACACCCACGACGGCACCGGCGTCCGGGATTACATCCATGTGGTGGATCTGGCCAAGGGTCATGTGGCTGCCGTGAAGTACGCCGTGGAAAATCTGGGCTGTGAGGTGTTCAATCTGGGCACCGGCACTGGCTACAGCGTGCTGGATATGGTCAAGGCCTTTGAGGAGGCCAACGGTGTGAAGGTTCCCTATCAGATCGTGGATCGCCGCCCCGGCGATCTGGCCACCTGCTATGCAGACCCCGCCAAGAGCCTGGAGAAGCTGGGCTGGAAGGCCGAGAAGACCCTGGTGGATATGTGCCGGGACTCCTGGAACTGGCAGTCCAAGAACCCCATGGGCTACGGCGAATAACTGTATAAAATATTTTGTCCCAGCTGCTTTGCAGCTGGGACAATTTCTATTGCATTGGTTTTCCGTTGACGCTGACCACCCAATCCCGGCGAATCTGCCACAGAGCGGCCTGTAGTTTGCCGATTCCTTCCGTATTTCCCACCCGGGCAGCCTTGTGATGCCGGAACAGAAGCTCCCAGCTGTCCAGAACTCGCTGCCGCAGGTCGGGATAGAACCCGGTGAGCATGATGTCGTTTGCCCGGATGCCTCTGGCATTCAGCTCTTCCAGAAACCTGCGTTCCTCCATGGGGTCTTTACTGAGAAGATGAAATTGCAGAATCTGATTCCAGTCAAACATATCAAAAAACAGGGCTTCCTCCACCGGAACATCCAGCGCAAGCACATAGGAGGATTTCCCGGTTTCCATCATCATCGGGTCGGCAAAAACCCAGTAGGGGAAAGCTGCCCCCTCGGGTCTGGGTACTATGGCCTGAGCTTTTTCCACGAACCAGCGATACGCGGTGAGGAAAACAGGCGCAGCAGCATCATATTTCTTTACAATATAGTCCTCTTTGCAGAAGGCGACACCATCCCGGCAGATGGCGTTCCATACGGCCTCCGTCTGGGAGGCATAGAGCCTCACGGTGTTTCCACATTTCGTACCCATTCTTTTTTTACCTCCCAGATGGTATTGTAGCACTCCGGACTGCCAACCTGAATATCGGGATCAAACAGGCGAAGCCAACTGTCGTGTATTTCCCGCCGGATCTGCGGGAAGAATTCCGTAGTGCAGGCTCTGACATCGGTGGTGTTGTAGTCAGTCAGCAGCCTGCGGTGCCGCAGGGCATCGGCGTCATCTTTGGGAATATAGGAGCAGTTCAAAATCGTTCCCCACTTGGCGATGTTGATGGGCGTGACCAGTTCCACAGGGATCTCCAGTTCCAGAAGGAGGGTGTCCGGCGTCAGCAGCATGGTGCCTGCGTGGGAGGATGACAGCCAGATAGGATAGGCAGCGCCATGGGGTTTGCTTCCGGAATTGGGGATATTGGAAGCCAGCCAGTTGTAGGCATCCTTCATCAGCTGGGAATCCTCATTCCGAAAGATCCGGTCGCCTGTGGCGTGGTAAACCCCTTCCGTCTGCAGGGTCTGCCAGACGCTTTGATGTTGTTTTGTCCATACACGCATAGTCTGCATAGTTCCACCTCCGTTTTGAGTGTAACATGAAAGCAAACTCCCGTCAATACCAAAGAAAAATGGAAAAATCAGGAAGTAGAATTTCTCTCCTGACGGTAGAATTCTCTACAGCGGCGGGTTCTCGGGAGGGTCGTATTGACGAAAAGCGGAAAAAGGGATAAAATAATACCATCAAATCCGATGGTTTCGGTGGCAAATAAGGAGAAAAGTATGAAAATCAGAGTGGTATCAGATTCCTCTTCCAATTTGTTCCGTGCTGACGGTTTTGACTACATAACCGTCCCCATGAAGATTCTGGCAGGACAGACGGAATATGTGGACAAGCCGGGAATCAGCACCCGCCAGATGGTTGACGACCTGAAGGTGTTCAAGGGAAAGTCCGGTTCCTCCTGCCCCAACGCCGGTGAGTGGCTGGAGGCCTTTGAAGGGGCAGATGCCGTTTTTGCAATTACCATTTCCAAGAACTGCTCCGGCAGCTATAACGCCGCAGCCTCCGCAGCCCGGGAGTATATGGAGGAAAATCCCGGCAGTAAGGTCTTTGTGGTGGACAGCCTGACCGCAGGACCCGGCATGGCCATGATTGCGGAAAAGCTCAGGGAGCTGATTTCTCAGGGACTGGAGTTTGAGCAGATCAAGGAGCGTATTCTGGACTACCAGAATCATACCCATACCGTCTTCAGCCTGAAGTCCGTGAATAATCTGGTGCACAATGGCCGGGTAAGCCATGTGGCAGGAAAAATCGTGGCAGCGCTGAATATGCGGGTCATCGGCTATGCCAAGGGCGGCAAGCTGGAAATGGCTCACAAGCCCCGAGGCGACAAGAAGGCCGTGGAAACCATCCTCCGAATGATGGAGGAGCGGGGCTTCTACGACGGTGCACTGGTGCGGATCTCCCAGTGCTTCCAGGAGGAGATTGCCGGGGTACTGAAGGAGCAGATTTGTGCAAAGTATCCGGCCAGTCCTGTCATCATCGAGCCTACCACCGCCCTTTGCAGCTACTATGCCGAAGAAGGTGGCCTGATTGTAGGATTCGAGGGCGCCTTCAATACCGAAAACGACAATCATCTCTTTTGACGACATTGAATAAGAGAAAACCGGAGCAGCTTTCGCTGCTCCGGTTTTGGCGTTTTAATCCTTTTTCTTTTTGGCCTGAACACCGCTCCATGCGTGCATCACCAGTGCCAGTGCGATAACACCATAGGAGATAAACACACGGAAGTATTCACCGATGGCGGCATCGCCGAAGAGGTTTTTACCGGCGGAGGGAGCCACGATAAACAGCAGATGGAACAGGATACAGCCCAGCAGAGCCTGACCGTTGGTGGCCTTCCGGATGGAAGCACCGCCCACCAGAATGGCAGCACCGGCATACAGACCCACCTGCTCGTGAGCGCCGTAGGTCTGGAAGGAGCCCATGTTCTGCACAAAGATCAGCTGACCCCAGCCTGCCAGAACCGTGGAGATCATGATGGCGATGATACGAACACGATCCACATTGATACCGGAGACATTGGCAACCGTCCGGCTCTGACCAACAGCCCGGAACTGCTGACCCAGACGGGTCTTCATCAGGGCATTGTTGAACAGGCACAGCAGAACAACCACCAGGAAGGTGACCACAGGCACGGTGACCATGGAGAACATCTGGGCAACAAAGGGAATCTGATACACCAGGCAGACACCGGCGCAAACTGCGACCGTAGTGAGGGACTGCTTTTTGCTGGAACGCTTCAGAACCAGCTGAACCAGGGCATACACCACAAACAGGGCGCAGAAGATATACAGGCCGGTTCCGAAATCCACCCGGACCAGGCCGTCCAGAGCGTATTTGAAGCCGCGGTCAGTGGACAGGTCGATGGTGTTTGCCACACCGGTGGAACCCTTGATCACCAGACCGGGAGCCTTCAGGGGAATGAGGTTGCCGAAAATGAACAGGAACAGCAGCTGATAAAGACCGTTGGCGAAATAGCCCAGAATCAGGCCGCCGATCATTTCCTGACCCTTCATCTTGTTCAGCAGGTTGCCGATGAGGTAGCCGAAGAAACCGGCAATGGGGACGGTCATCAGCATGGCAGTCAGGAAGCCGGGCAGGCCGCTGATGCCCCACTCAATGACCCACAGAGCGGAGATCTGGGCAGCCATGGCGCCGATGGTAATGGCGAAGTTGATACCCATGCCGGCGACGATGGGCAGGATCAGGGCAAGAACGATGAAGGCGTTCCGGCTCAGACGGCTAAACAGCTCGTACATCACATAGGACACCGTCTGGCCGCTGAAAGCCAGGCCGACGATACACAGGATGACGAACATGATGGTAACGGCATTGGCTCTCAGAACCTCTGCAAGATTGATTTTTTTACGCAGATCATGCACGAGAATCACCTCCGGACTTGGTCAGGGCATACAGGATGATGCCGTTGGAAATCAAAATACGCAGGGTCTCGGAAATGGTGGAACCGGGAACCAGCACATTTGCAACAGGCATACCCAGCGTCAGAACACCCTGGAACAGGAAAGTACCGATGAGAACATGGCTGATTTTGCAGCGGGTGGTAGAGGCACCGCCGATGAGGATGGCGGAAGCGGCCACGAAGGCCATCTGCCGGGGAGCGGTGTACAGCTGCATAAAGCCATAGCTCTGGGAGTAAACCAGAATACTGACGGCGCCCAGAACCGTGGAGAACACGGTGCCCACAATGCGCATCTTGTCTACATCGATGCCGGAAGCCTGCGCAAACCGGGGGTTATTGCCCACGGCCTGCATGGCAATGCCGGTCTTGCTCCGGGAGAACAGCCACACGATGCCGCAGCACAGTGCCACGAACAGCAGCAGACCCGTGGGAACCTCAAAGCCGCCGATCTTGAAGGCCAGGAAGTTATTGAGGATGTGCTTGAAGTTGGTGGAATCCAGACCGATGGTGTTCCGAAGACCGGTGCCCAGAGGCCAGCGCAGCTTCAGAGACTGGAAGGGGAGAACCAGCCATGCAATACACATCAGAGAGACGATGGAGAAGCCCACATAGGTGGTGACGGACATTTCCTCACCCTTCAGGCGGTTCAGCATCAGCGCGTACAGATAACCACACACGGCAGCAATGACACTGCCCACCACAATGGCGAACAGGAAGCCGCCCCAGCCGGGGATACCCAGCTCGATGGTCAGCAGGCCGCCGATGAGACCGGCCACCAGACCGATGGGAAGACCCAGGTTCAGGCTGATGCCGCACTGGATGCCGGGAACCATGGCCAGAACCATGACGGCGTTCATGCCCATACGCACAACGGTATTGCTCAGCAGCGTGGACAGGGACAGATCGTACCACAGGGTCATGAAGCACAGCAGGATGAAGAACACACCGATGATAACACGGGGAATACCCAGCTTGGCGACCAGCACTTCGTAGAACACTGTCAGTGCTGCCACAACCAGAAGAGCCAGAGCGGTGTAGATCAGATCATCGGAGTGGCGGATGAGATAGCCGCCTGAAGAGGACTTTGTACCCAACTGCTCCAGATATCGGTCGTACTGGGTATCGAAGCTGTCACCGGGCTGATAGACGATGGCGTCAATGGTTTCCTGCAAAGATGCTAGAGCCTCGTCATCCAGAACGGGATAAATCACCTTCAGGGCTTCGCCCATGCCGATGTAGGCACCATCCACAACGGCCTCGGCATCCAGCATTTCCTGGGTGGGAACAAAGCCGCTCATGTCCACCTCAACGGTTTCCTCCTCGGGGACATCCTTACCGGCGGCCAGCAGGGCTTCCCGCTCGGCCTCCATCTTGGCCTTGGCTTCCTCATAGTGGGCGTCGATATAGGCCTGCTTTGCGGCCTCCTCCAGCGCACCGTGGGCAGCCAGAGCAGCGGTGTAATTGTCAATAGCAGTCAGAAGCTCGGGGGTAGCCACCACGCCCTGAGAGAACTCGGCGTTTTCATACTTTGCCCGGGTGTCCTCTTCGGCCTTCTTGACGGCATCCCGGATAGCGGACATTCCGCCGCCTTCAGCCTTGGCCTTGGCCTGAGCCTCTTTCTTGGCAATGTTCACATAGCTCTCCACCACACCGTCGCCGGTGGCGTTGAGCAGGGTACGCACACGAAGATCCCCAAGAATAGCATCGCCGGAGGCGTTGTTCTTTTTGGGAAGATTCACAGCGCCAAGCACCAGAAGCACAACACAGGCAAGGCACAGCACGGCAGCAATGATTCGTCTGGTTTTATTCGTCGTCATACTGCTTAACCTTCTTTCTTGTTGTGGTCGGAGGGCTTGATGCCGGACATGGCAAGACCAAAGTCCGCATCAGAAGCACTGGGGGCAAGGATGTCCACCAGCTTTCCTTCAGAAACAATGGCAATTCTGTCGGAGATACTGCGCAGCTCCTGCAGCTCGGAGGAAACAATGACAATGGTCATGCCCTGCTCCCGGTTCAGCTTTACCAGAGTCTCCAGCACCAGCTTTTTTGCGCCGATATCGATGCCGCGGGTGGGCTCAGAGACAAACAGGAACCGGGGGGACATACACAGGGCCCGGGCGATACAGACCTTCTGCTGATTGCCGCCGGACAGAGTGCCGGAAGCCTGAGTAGGACCGGTGCAGCGGATATCCAGCTCCTGAATCATTTCTTCTGCGGTTTTGCGGATCTGACTGCTGTTCTTCAGGGTAAAGGGGCCGATCTTGTTCAGATAGTTTCCCTTCACCTGCATGGCATTGAACACGATATTATCTTCAATGGACTGATCCAGCAGCAGACCCACAGCTTTCCGGTCTTCGGAGACCATGGCAATACCGGCGTTCAGTGCCTCCTTGGTATCGCCTGCCTTCAGCGGCTGCCCGAACAGCTCCACAGAGCCTTCCATATCATATAGGCCGAGGACACCGTTGGGAATACCCAGCTTGCCCTGACCGGCCAGGCCGCCAATGCCCAGAATCTCGCCCTCGTAGATGTCCATGGTAATTCCACGAACCTGTTCGCCGGGCATGTTCACCTTCAGATCCTGCAGGTGCATGGCAACGGTATCAAAATGTGCAGACCGGGGTTCGGCGTGAACCACGGACTCACCCTTTCTGCCGATCATCAGTTCTGCCAGCTCCACGATGGAGGTATCCTTGGCAGACCGAGTAGCGGCCAGCTTGCCGTCCCGGAGAATGGTGATGCTGTTGGATGCGGCCATAACCTCATCCAGACGGTGGGTGATAAAGATGATTGCAATGCCGCTTTCCGCAATGGACTTCATGACGGAGATCAGCTGAGTAGCTTCAGACTCGGTCAGAACTGCGGTAGGCTCGTCAAAAACCAGCAGCTTCATACCGGTTTTGTCAATTTCCCGGGCGATTTCCACGAACTGCATATAGCCAACGGGGAGACCCTTAACCAAAGTGTCCTCGCTGATGCTCATGCCGACGCTGTCCAGTGCCTTCCGGGAGTCGGCGGACATACTGGGCATATCCAGTGTCTCCAGATTCTTGCCCAGAATGCGGCTGACGGGATTTGCCTTGGTGATTTCACGGTTCAGCTTGATGTTCTCTGTAATTGTAAAGCCGGGCAGCAGCATAAACTCCTGGTGAACCATGCCGATGCCCTTGGTCATGGCGTCCTGAGGGGAGGCGATGTTCACTTTGCTGCCGTTTATGAAGACTTCACCCTCAAAGCCGCCGGTGCTGTGAATCACGGGCATACCGAACAGGGTGTTCATCAGGGTGGATTTGCCTGCGCCGTTTTCGCCGAGCAGGGCATGAATCTCACCGGGCTTCACTGCAAGAGAAACATCACTCAGAACTGTATTGTTGCCATACCGCTTGGTAATGTGTTTCATTTCCAGCACATATTCGCTCTGCATTCCTTGTGTTCCTCCTTTTATAACTGGTAAGCGGGTCCGCCCGAAAAATCGGGTGGACCCGTTTACGGATATTGTTTTTGCCTCAAATCACCGGTTCATCTCAACGGGACTTGTAAGAGAACCCTCTTGGGATCGAGGAATCCAGCTATTAGCCCAGATAGTCGTTGAAGTCGACAGGAGCCAGCAGGATGGTGTAGTAGTTGTCGAAGGTGGTGCCTTCGCTGTTGGTGAAGTTGGCGATCTTGGCACCTTCAACCTTGGCATTCAGCATTTCGGCCAGCTTGGCAGAGTCGTTTCTCTCGGTGATGGTGCCCTCAGCGTAGGCCTTGGCGTACTCAACACCCACCTCGATGATGGTCATAGCAACGGGGGAAGCCCAGGTGGAGAAGCGGCCGACAGCGCCATGCTCATTCAGCTTGGCAGCGATCTGCTTCAGAGCCTCGGTGTCGTCACCGCCCAGCTCCAGCTCGAGACCCAGAGTAGCGGGGAAGGCATGGTAGGGGCTGGGGCAGCAGGGCTGGGGATAGTAAGCGTTGGGCTCATCCAGGCAGGCAGCCTGCAGAGAGGGCTGCATACCACAGTTGGTGGTGAAGAAGGCAACCTTCTTGCCCTCATACTTGGCCAGCTGCTGGGGGACATCCTCCAGAATGAACTGCTGGGAAGCGGACAGGCCAGCCTCAGCGGTGGGGTCGGGAGCGGTGACATCAACCAGCTGGATGCCCAGAGCGTCAGCGTTCTCCTGCAGCAGGTTGTGACGGCCAACGATCAGCTCCATAGCCATGTGACGGGGGAAGGAGTAGTGGATGAACACATCAATGCCCCACTTTGCGCAGGTCTCCATGATGGTGTCGCCCTGAGCGACTTCGTCAGCGTACATGACAATGTCAGCAGCGGCGGAGATAACGGCGGGATCTTCCTGAGGAGTGCCGGCGATCAGCAGGATGTCGTCGCGGCCCATCTCACGAACCTTGTCGAAGCCAGCCTTTGCGCCGGGAACAGCCTGGCACATGACAATGGCCTTAACATCGGGGTCGGAAGCGAAGGAGACGATCTGGGAAACGGTGGTCTCCATCTCGGACATGAAGTTGTCGGGGTAGGTAGCAGTGACAATGTGCTCGGGGCCGTAGGTGGCCAGAGCCTTCTCAGCAGCGCGGAACTCCTCCTCGCCCTGAGAGACGGTGCCGGTCAGAATGGCGACCTTCCAGTTGTCGGAGCCGGCGGCCTCAGCAACAGCGGCAGCGGTGCTCTCAACGGGGGCAGCAGCGGGAGCCTCGGTGGCGGCGGGTGCAGCGGGAGCCTCAGTCTTGGCGCCGCAGCCGAACAGGCCCAGAGCCAGAGCGAGGACCAGCAGCAAGCTAATCATCTTTTTCATAATTCAAACCTCCTTGATTGTCTCCACGATAAAAACAGATATCCCTATCGGAAGAACTTGGTGGTATTGTAACACATAATTCATAAAAAAGCAAACATTTTTCAAAAAATTTTTGACTTTGTAGTATTATCCAAAAACAGAATCGATATTCCGGTAAAAACATAGATTGTAATGACAAAGGGGACTGCAGTCTTATGGATTTCCGGGAAAAGGGATTGAACCCGTGGGAATCAAAAGCTAAAAAAACGGAACTTTATAAAGATAATTTGATTTTCTGGGGGAAAAAGAAGATATAACGGCAATATTGATAGTAAAAAATGTATATATTACGATTATAATGAAATTGAACACAGACGCGTCTTTCATTTTTGCAGGAGAATATGCCGTCTAATGACGGATATCTGCCATTTTTTGAAATACGGAAAATGATATTATCCAATTGAGAGAACGGTGTTCTTTTGCTTGCTCCGGATGCCCACAGGCGATGCATAAACAATGTCCACGCACCGGAGACATATCAGCATAACATGGCGTATTAAAACAGAGGCATCTGATATCTAACAAGTTGACCTGCTTACGACAGGGACCGATGAGATTGTCGAACACCAAATGGTGTTGGAACTTTTGTGGTGGGGGAGGACGGATTCGGTGCTGTCTCTCCCGATGGGAGAGACATAATGTGTCATGCCCGTCCAGCCGGGCATGAGCCATCGTCCACCGGACGATGGCAATTTCTGGTTCGAATCCGTCCTTAAATACAAAAATTCCAACACCAAACGGTGTTGGAATCTTTGTGGTGGGGGAGGACGGATTCGGTGCTGTCTCTCCCGATGGGAGAGACATAATGTGTCATGCCCGTCCAGCCGGGCATGAGCCATCGTCCACCGGACGATGGCAATTTCTGGTTCGAATCCGTCCTTAAATACAAAAATTCCAACACCAAACGGTGTTGGAATCTTTGTGGTGGGGGAGGACGGATTCGGTGCTGTCTCTCCCGATGGGAGAGACATAATGTGTCATGCCCGTCCAGCCGGGCATGAGCCATCGTCCACCGGACGATGGCAATATATGGTTCGAATCCGTCCTTAAATACAAAAATTCCAACACCAAATGGTGTTGGAACTTTTGTGGTGGGGGAGGACGGATTCGAACCATCGAAGCGAAACGCAGCAGATTTACAGTCTGTCCCCTTTGGCCACTCGGGAACTCCCCCATATACATTTTTCTGTTACAGGCTCTGCTTGGAGCCGGTAGACGGACTTGAACCCCCGACCTACTGATTACAAATCAGTTGCTCTACCGACTGAGCTATACCGGCGGCTCAAACAGAACACACTTATTATAGCATGACAACGGCATTTGTCAAGCGTTAATTTCAAAAAACAGAGATAAATTTTGAAAACAGGATATTATATTATAAAAACCACGGATTATGCAGGAAATCCCCGGGCTTTAGCCCGGGGATTGTGGAATTAATATTTGATGAAATCGGCTTCAATTTCAACCTTGAAGGAGGGCATTTCAAACCAGTAGCTCTGTCCGGTGACTCTCTTGTGACGGGTCAGCTCGCTGCGGCTGCCATCGGGACGCACCTTGTAGAAGTGTACCTGACCCAGTCTGTAGCCGCTGGCAGGCTCAATTTCCACATTGATCTTATCCCGGTAGGGGGCAGTCTCCTCTTTGATGATGACTTTGCCGCCTTCGCTGTCCTTTACAGTGATGTCATAGTATACAATGACATCTCCGCAGACATCGCAGTAGCGATCCCGGTCGCCGTCATAGTGCCAGTTGATGGCCACAAAATTCTCCTTGCAGACAGGGCAGTACTTCCAGTGGTTGGTGGCATCGCCATACCAGCCGTACAGCCTGTGGGCGTGGGGGGTATAGACAAGTGCATAGTAAGAGTTATATACTTTTATGGAGCTGGAGAACTTCAGCGCAGCGTCAGGATTTGTAATGGCTCCCAAATTTGCGATTCCCTGCAGATCGTATTTTTCTCCGTCCAGATGAATCAGGCTGTCGTAGTCACTGGTTTTGATGGTCGTGCCATTGGAAACTTCCACAGACCCTAAAAACTGGTCAACATCGCTCAAAGACGGATTTCTTTTTGTTGTCGTCACGCCGGCCAAATAAGAGTCTGCAAAAGAAGCCAGAGGCAGAATGGACAGAGCCATAATTACCACCAGCGCGAAGGCCAGAATCCGAACCATATTCTTTTTCACAGTCATTCCTCCTTACGAAAATCAATCTGTATTCAGAGTGTACTCCAAGACAATGAGAAAGTCAAGGGAAGATTGAAAGAAAGCAAAAAGTCTTTTTGTACAGTTCTGACAGACGGCAGCCCCGGCAGTGCACCGGGGCTGCATGAAAATTACAGCTGGATATCCATTTTGGAGATAACAGCGGCACAGCGGGGGCACAGACCTTCGGCGTTGGCGTTCTGAGAATGCATCCAGCAGCGAGGGCACTTCTCGCCCTTGGCCTCGGACACACCGATGGTCAAACCGGGGAAGTTGACGCCGCAGCCCACCTCGGCACCCTCTTCGGCGGCGCCCCAAGCGCAGTCGGAGACTATTAACAGCTCGGCAAGATTCTTGCCTTCACAGGCCTTCTTCAGAGTCTCATCCTCGGAAGACAGGGTGACATGGGCTTCCAGAGCCTTGCCGATGCGCTTGTCGGCACGAGCCTTTTCCAGAACGCCGTTGACATCCTGACGCAGCTTCATAACCACAGCCCAGTTCTCCATGGCATCGGCATCCAGGGCGTAGGCCTCAAAGCCCTCGGGCATCTGGTTTAGCAGGATATTCCGGCTGTCGTCACCTTCACGGTGGGGCATGGACTGCCAGATTTCGTCGCAGGTGAAGGCCAGAATGGGAGCAAAGAGCTTGGCCATAGCGTCCAGAATCAGGAACAGGGCGGTCTGGGCGGAGCGGCGGCGCAGGCCGTCCTTCTCCTCACAGTACAGACGGTCTTTGAGAATATCCAGATAGAAGCTGGACAGCTCCACCACGCAGAAATCGTTGATGGCATGGGTGACCAGATGGAACTCATAGTTGTTGTAGGCCTTCCGGCAGTACTTCACCAGAGCGTCCAGCTTGGTCAGAGCCCAGCGATCCAGCTCCTCCATGTCAGAGGCAGGAACCAGCTGGTTGGGATCAAACTCGTTCAGGTTGCCCAGGCAGTACCGGGCGGTGTTGCGGAATTTCAGGTAGTTCTGGGCGATCTGCTTGAAGATCTCCTTGGAGCAGCGGACATCGGCGTGATAGTCGGAGGAGGCTGCCCACAGGCGGACGATGTCTGCACCGAATTCCTTAATGAGGTCGGCAGGATCCACACCGTTGCCCAGAGACTTGTGCATGGCGCGACCCTGACCGTCCACGGTCCAGCCGTGGGTGAGAACCTGCTTGAAGGGAGCACCCTGATCCAGTGCGCCCACGGAGGTCAGCAGAGAGGACTGGAACCAGCCCCGATACTGGTCGGCGCCTTCCAGATACACATCCGCAGGCCACAGCTCCGGAGTGCGGTGCATCAGAGAGGCGTAGTGAGTGGAGCCGGAGTCAAACCAGCAGTCCAGGGTGTCTGTTTCCTTGCTGAAGGTCTTGCCGCCGCAATGGGGGCAGGTGAAGCCATCGGGAATCAGCTCCATGGCCTCTTTTTCAAACCAGATGTTGGAGCCAAACTCATCAAACAGCCTGGAGATCTTTTCGATGGATTCGGCAGTAGAGACGGGCTTGCCGCAGTCTGCGCAGTAGAACACAGGGATGGGCAGACCCCAACGGCGCTGACGGGAAATGCACCAGTCGGCGCGCTCCCGGATCATGCTGACCATACGGTCGCCGCCCCAGCCGGGGAACCACTGGACATTCTCGATGGCCTCGATGGCCTTGTCCTTGAAGGATTCCACGGAGCAGAACCACTGGGGGGTGGCCCGGAAAATCACGGGCTTCTTGCAGCGGTCGTGGTGGGGGTAGGAGTGGACAATCTGCTCAGAGGCGAACAGCACGCCGCTCTGCTTCATGTCTTCCAGAATGACGGGGTTGGATTCCTCGGTCTTCATTCCGGCATACTTGCCGGCGTAGTCGGTGTGGCGGCCATAGTCGTCCACAGGCACCACCAGCTCCATGCCGTAGCGCATACAGGTCTGGTAGTCATCGGCACCGAAGCCGGGAGCGGTGTGGACACAGCCGGTACCGGAATCCATGGTGACATACTCGGCGTTTACCAGCCGGGAGGTCTTGTCCATGAAGGGATGCTTTGCCAGCATATTCTCAAAGAAGGCGCCGGGATAGGTGGCAACCACCTGATAGTTTTCAAAGCCGCCCATGTGCATGGTCTTGTCCATCAGAGCCTCTGCCATGATATAGGTTTCACCGTTTTCGGCCTTCACCAGAACATAGCTGTCCCGGGGGTGCAGGCAGATGGCCAGGTTGCCGGGGAGAGTCCAGATGGTGGTGGTCCAGATGACGAAGAAGGTCTTGCTCAGATCGAAACCTGCCAGCTTGCCCAGATCGTCATGGATGGGGAACTTGACATAGACGGAGGTACAGGGATCGTCCTGATACTCAATGTCGGCCTCGGCCACGGCGGTGGCGCAGAAGGGGCACCAGGTCACGGGCTTCAGACCCTTGTAGATGTAGCCCTTGTCAAACATCCGGCCGAAGACCTTGACCTCCTGCGCCTCGAAATGCTTGTCCATGGTGCGATAGGGATGCTCCCAGTCGCCCACGACGCCCAGCCGCTTGAAGCCGCCCATCTGCTTCTGGATGAAATCCTCCGCAAACTCGGAGCAGGCCTTCCGGAATTCGGGTACGGACATATCCTTGTTCAGCTTCTTCTTGGAGGTTTCAATGGCACGCTCGATAGGCAGGCCGTGGTTGTCCCAGCCGGGGACATAGGGGGTGTAATAGCCCATCATGGCATGGCTGCGGACGATGAAGTCCTTCAGGGTCTTGTTCAGGGCATGACCCATGTGGATATAGCCGTTGGAGAAGGGAGGGCCGTCATGCAGAACAAAGGGGGGCAGAGCCTTATTCTTTTCCAGCATGGCGTTATAAAGATCCTGATCTTCCCAGCTCTTCAGCATACCCGGCTCCCGGGCGGGCAGACCGGCCTTCATGGGGAAGTCGGTCTTGGGGGTGATAATGGTATTTTTGTATTCCATTGGATTTCGATCCTTCCATAAAGTATTTGGGGTAAATAAAAAGCCTTTGTCCCTTAGATAAGAGACAAAGGCTGTTGACCTCTGCGGTACCACTCTTGTTCCGGCTTGCGCCGACACTCAAAGGCACGGTATCGGGTGCCAGACGGCGCAGCCTACAGATGATTCCTTCGGTGCGCTGCTCCGGGGTGATACAGAAGAAACCCTGCCTGCTGCCTTGCACCTGCCGGCAGCTCTCTGAAGGTGGTGGAATCTCTGCGTGTCCCCATCATAGCATTGAGGGTATTTTGTTATTTGCCCAGGTCGTAGTTCCGGCCGAACTGCAGGTTCAGGCTGGAGAACTTGCTGGTGGCGGCATCGGTGACAGGGGGCTTGGGAGGTGCCTTGGGAGCCTCGTCGTTGGTGGTGCCCACCAGAGCCTCCAGATTCATGGCGATCTCATCAGCCACATCGCTGGGGTTGACGCTCTCGGCTGCGGGAGCGGTCTTGGGTGCGGGTGCAGCCTTGGGAGCGCTGGGAGCGGGAGCGTTGGCCACCTTGATCCGATCCAGAGCCTGAATGCAGGTGCGCAGCTGCTCCTGCAGCTCATTGATCTTGGCGGCGGCAGTTCTCCGGGCTTCCTCCACCCGGGCGTTCTCGGCAGCCACCAGAGCATCGCTGTTGCGGGTATTCTCAGCGGCCAGCGTGCTGGCGTTGTTCATCATCTGAGCGCACTTCATCTCAGCCTCGCGAACCATCTTGTCGCAGGTCTTCTGGGCGTTGAGAACGGCATCCTTCATGGCTGCCTCATTCTTGCGGTACTCCTCCAGCTTGCCCACCAGAACACGCATCTTGCTCTTGAGCAGGCCGTTCTCCTTGTACAGTGTAACATAGTCCTCGGTCAGGGGCTCCAGGAACTCATCGACCTGCTGCATATCGTAGCCGCCGAACTTGGCTCTGGAAAAGGAAATCTGATCGATCTGCTGCGGTGTAAACATAATAATGTTCCCCCTTATTGTATTTTAGATATAGCTTTCCACTTCTGCCTGCAGGGTTTCCAGATCCCCCACGATATCCATGTTGTGGGGGCAGAACAGGTAAGCGGACTGAGCAATCTTTTTCACATCGCCGTCCAGTGCGTAGACACAGCCGGACAGGAAATCCACCACCCGGCGAGCCATGGCCTTGTCCACATTCTCCATGTTGACGATGACAGCCTTCCGGTTGCGAAGATCATCGGCAGCCTTGGAGGTATCGTTGAAGCTGCCGGGACGGAACAGGACAACCTCCTGCTTGTTGGCAGCACCCCGGTTCAGAACTGTGCCGGTGAAGCCGGTGGCGGGTGCGGAAGAAACGGCAGGGCCGGCAGACAGATTGCTGAAGCCGAAGGAATCCTCCTCCTCTTCTTCCTCATCCTCCATCACAGGGGTGCTGGCAGGGGCGGGAGCAGCGCTGCGGCGGGGGCTGCGGCGGGCAGGCTGTGCAGGCTCGTCGTAATCATCCTCGAACTCGTCCTCGTCGTAGTCATCATATTCATCGTCTGCATAGGGCTGCGCAAATTTCTTCACATTATCCCATAAACTCATTTCTGTATATCCTCCTAAGTACAATCACATCATCTTTGATGAATCTTGGCGTAGTCCCTGGCACCGAAGATTGCGGTGCCGATGCGGATCATGGTGCTGCCGCACCGGATCGCATCCTGATAATCGCCGGACATGCCCATAGATAGACACTTTACCGTCACATTATCGTACTTTTTGGCCTTAATGTCAACAGATAAGTGGGAGATTTTTTGAAAATATTTCAGATTATCTCCGGAATTTTGGGAAATTGGAGGAATTGCCATGAGACCTTTCACACAAATGTTTGGAAAATCACCGATTTTTTCCAGCAGGGGAAGAATTTCCTCCTCCCGGAACCCGGACTTGCTTTCCTCCTGACCGATGTTGATTTCCAGCAGAATGTCCTGCACGATGCCCTGCTTCCGGGCTTCGGCGTCGATGGCGCAGAGCAGGCGGAGGCTGTCCACGCTCTGAATCAGCGCCACCTTTCCCACCACCTGCTTTACCTTGTTGGTCTGCAGGTGACCGATGAAATGAACAGGTGCACCGTCGTAGGCGTGCTGAGCCAGCTTCTGGGTCAGCTCCTGCACCCGGTTTTCACCGCAGCAGTCCACCCCGGCGGCGATAGCCTGTCGGACGGCCTCGGCATCGTTCATTTTCGTGGCGGCGCACAGCTGAATTTCCTTGGGATCCCGGCCTGCGGCCAGGGCGGCTTTTTCCAGCTCCCGACGGATGGCGGCAACATTTTCGGCAATGCTCATAGAATTTCCTTCTTTCTCTGTAATTGGGAAGATGTGAAATGAGAAAACGGGGAAAGGCGATGGTTCGTATCCACTGCCTCACCGTGTCGAAAAGCCTCGCAGAGTTTGCCGCTTTTGCGGCAAATAAAGTTTCAATTATTTTCGGTCAGGGCGTGTACCTGACCGAAAATTCATCTCAGGCTGCAAGTGTGGGTTTCGTTTTCCAAAGGGAAACGAAACCTGCGCGCAGCAGACTGCAAGAACCCGACGGAAAAGCCCGAAGGGATTTTTCGTCGAATAAAGGCGACGGTTCGCTACCGTCGCCTTCATCCGGATTATGCAGGGGTGGCTGCGGCTTTCAGGGGCTTCATGGGTGCCAAGGTGGATATGGCGTGCTTGTAGATCATCTGCTGCTTATTCCCCTCAGAGACCAGCAGCACCACGAAGCTGTCAAATCCGGTGATTACTCCCCGGAGCTGGAAGCCGTTCATCAGGAACAGCGTCACCGGCACATGATCCCGGCGGCATTCCTTCAAAATGGCATCCTGTAAATTCAGTTGTTCAGACATAAGTATACCTCTTTTCTTTTGTTTTGGTATCCTCAGTCTATCATATTCCGGTTGTCGGTTTCCTGAAGAACCTGTCGGGCTCTTTGAAGAATTTCTTCTGCTCCGTCACCGGGGGTGCGGATCAGCCAGTGGATGTCCTTGTTCCGGCGGAACCAGGTCAGCTGCCGCTTGGCATAATGGCGGCTGGACTGACGCACCAGATCCGCCGCTTCGTCGATGGTGCACCGGCCTTCCATGGCATCCAGGAATTCCTTGTAGCCAATGGCCTGCATGGCGGTGCATTTTTCCGGGATTCCTCTGTCCAGAAGCTCCCGGATTTCCTGAAGCAGTCCCTGCTCCAGCATCAGCCCTACCCGAAGGTCAATGCGCCGGTACAGATCCTTCCGGTCTGCAAAATCCAGACCCAGCCAGACCGGCCGGAATCTGGGAGGGATGGCCTGGGTCTTCCGGTTGTGGGCGGTGATGGTTTCTCCGGTTTCATAGTAGACCTCCAACGCCCGGATGATGCGCTTCCGGTCGGAAAGGTGCAGCCTGGCGGCGGCATCGGGGTCGATGATGCGCAGCTGATCCAGCATGAATTCCATTCCCACCCGGTCTGCCTGCGCCTCCAGCTTTTCCCGCATCCCGGTGGAGGGGAAGGGAGCAAAGGCGTTGCCCCGGATCAGAGAATCCATGTAAAGACCGGTGCCCCCGGCGATGACGGCGGTTTTTCCCCGGGCAAGAATGTCCTCCACAATGGGAGTGGCCATTTCGCAGTAGCGGCTGACGGAAAAATCCTCGTCAGGCTCTGCCACATCGATCATGTGGTGGACGATTCCCTGCTTCTCCTCTGAACTGGGCTTGGCGGTGCCGATGTTCATGTATTTATAAATCTGCATGGAGTCGCAGTTCACCACTTCGCCGTTTACCAGCTTGGCAATCTCTACTGCCAGCGCGGTTTTTCCCGAGGCGGTGGGGCCTGCGATACAGATGATGTTGTCCGTCATAGGCGGCTCCTTCATCAGCTTCGTTTGAATTGTTTTTCCAGCTGCTTTTTGCTCAGACTGATGCAGATGGGTCTGCCGTGGGGGCAGTATTTCAGATCCTCTCTTGCCATTACCTGCTGAGCCAGAGCCAGAAGCTCCTGAGGGTCGTTGTTCCAGCCCGCCTTGATGGCAGCCTTGCAGGCCACGGTGTGCAGGATTTCGTCCCGGACGGAATCCGCCCGTTCCCTGCGGCCGGACAGCAGGTTGTCGGCCATGGTTTCCAGAGCCTCTGCTGCCATATCGGGGCTGAGATCCATGGGAATTTGACGGAGCAGAACCGTGTTTTCTCCGAATTCCTCGATTTCAAAGCCCACCTCATCCAGCATCTGCCGGTTTGCCAGCAGCTCTGCGGCGGCAGTGGGATTCAGATTGACAGGGATGGGAGCCAGAAGCGCCTGAGAGGAGATGGCCTCCTGATTGGCCTTCAGCTTTTCAAAGAGAATCCGCTCGTGGGCGGCATGCTTGTCAATGAGGAAGGCATCCTCACCCTGTTCCACCAGAATGTAGGAGCGATACAGCTCTCCCACCAGCCGCCAGGGGATTTCTTCCGGCATGGGCAGGGCAGTCTGCTCCGGCTCTTCCGGTGTTTCAGGGGGAACCTGCTTTTCAGGGGGGCGTTTCTCTATGGGCTTGGGTGATGGGACGGGAGCAGCATTGGCAGGACGGGGAATGGTCACCGGCTCCCGAAGGGGGAGGGAAGGGGAGCGTTCCATTTTCTGCAGGGTGGCGGCAGCTGCCGCAGGACTGGGCTGGGGAGCCTCCTTCAGAGCGGAGGAGAAGGCCTTATATTCCTCCGCAGACATGGTGCGGTAGAAGTCCTTTTTGGCAGGCATGGCCGATGCTGCGGCAATTTCCGTCTTTGCCGCCGGAACTGCCTGCTTTGGTGCCGGGGTTTCCTGCCGGAAGTGCATCTGGGGTCTGTCGGGGGTCTTGTTCAGCGCCCCCAGAACACCGTAGTGAATGCAGTCAAACACGGCCTTCTCATTTAAGAATTTGACCTCTGTCTTGGCCGGATGGACATTCACATCCACGGCATGAGCAGGCAGTGTCAGATGCAGAACGCAGCCGGGGAACTTGCCCACCATGATCTGATTGCGGTAGGCCTCCTCCAGAGCGGACATCAGCAGCCGGGATTTCACCGGCCGGTCGTTGACAAAGAAGGTCTGCATACTCCGGCTGGGCCGGGCATCCGTAGGGCGAGTGACAAAGCCGGACAGGGAGTATTCCTCCCAGCGGCTCTCCACGGCCACCATCTTGGCGCAGTCCCGGCCGTAAATGCAGTACATGGCGGCCTGCAATCCTCCGTTTCCCGGGGTGGACAGCACTTCCTTTCCATCCTTCAGAAAACGGAAGGCCACCTCCGGATGAGCCAGCGCCTGCAGCTGCACGGCGGAGGCAACCCGGCTGCCCTCCACGGTATCGGCCTTCATGAATTTCATCCGGGCAGGGGTGTTGAAAAAGAGATCCCGGATCACAATGGTGGTGCCCTCGGGGCATCCCACCTCGGATTCCTCGACAATGTTTCCAGCCTCCAGCATCAGACTGGTGCCACTGAGACTCCCAGCGGTTTTGGTCATCAGCTCAATGCGGCTGACGGAGGAAATCGCCGCCAGAGCCTCCCCCCGGAAGCCCATGGTGGCAATGGCCGCCAGATCCTCCGCGGTGCGGAGCTTGGAGGTGGCGTGGCGGAGAAAGGCCGTCCGGGCATCCTCCCGGGACATTCCGCAGCCGTTGTCGGTGACCCGGAGGAAGGTCATGCCTCCGTCCCGGATTTCCAGAGTGACCTTGGAGGCTCCGGCGTCCACAGCGTTTTCCAGCAGCTCCTTGGCCACGGAGGCAGGCCGCTCCACCACCTCACCGGCGGCAATGAGATTGGCGATATGAGGGGAAAGCTGAATGATTTTGGACATGGCGTTACCTCAGTCTGTAGATGCCCACGGCATTGACCAGGGCGTGAATGACGATAGGGGCAAAGATGGTCTCTCCCCGGATGCAGCTCCATGCCAGACACAGTCCGGCAGGCAGATATTGCAGCATACACAGCAGAATATCCACAGGGGAGTAGCTGCCCAGAAAGCCGACGATGTGAATCAAAGCAAAGGCCAGCATGGAAATCAGGTAGGCCGCCCAGGGGGATTTGCTGTAGAGGTTGCGAAAGATCACACCCCGGAACAGACACTCCTCCACCGGGGGCACCAGAATCACGGTGCCGATGAATACCAGATACCCGTTCTGCCGTCCCATGGCGGCAATGGAGGCATCGTTGGCGTTGGAAAAGCCGGGGGCCAGCTGGCCGATCAGCCAGTTAATTACAACCGAGCAGGCGGAGTAGGCAACATAGCCCAGAATCACGCCCTCGCAAAATAACCCGGGGTGGCGGAAAACCTGGCTGGCAGATCTGCCGAGAAAGTCGTGGAAAAGGAACAGAACCGCCAGAAAGTTGATGAGAAAAAAGGTAAAGTTCAGCTCCCCGGCGGAAAGGGGACTGCCCAGCGCGGCATTCCCCAGCTGCAACAGCTGAGGCAGCAGAAACAGCTGGAAGGCGAAGTACAGCCCTCCCCAAACGGTTTCCCGGCTGTTGGGGCAGGGGCTGGAATTGCGGTATCGGCTCATAGATTACTCCAACATTTTTCTGAGTTTGTAAAGCTCGTTCATGGCTTCAATGGGGGTCAGGGTCTCCACGGAAATGCTCCGCAGTGCCTGACAGACCTGCTGGGAAGTAAGATCCAGCATGGAAATCTGTTCCTCCGGCTCCTTGGGAGTGGCAGGGGTGGGCACGCTGCCGGAATCCTCCAGCTCCGCCAGAATCTCCCGTGCCCGGGTGATGACAGCGTTGGGGAGCCCGGCCAGCTTGGCAACCTCGATGCCGTAGCTGTCGTCGGTGGCGCCGGGAACGATTTTCCGCAGGAAAATCATCTGCTCACCCCGTTTTTTCACGGCGATGTTGTAGTTTTTCACATTGGGGAGCTTCTCCTCCATGGCGGACAGCTCGTGGTAGTGGGTGGCAAACAGAGTTTTCGCCCCCAGACGCTTGGGATTGGCGGCGTATTCCAGCACCGCTCGGGCAATGCTCATGCCGTCGTAGGTAGAAGTGCCCCGGCCGATTTCGTCCAGAATCAGAAGACTCCGGCTGGTGGCGTATTTCAGAATGGAGGCCACCTCCGTCATCTCCACCATAAAGGTGGACTGACCGGAGGCCAGATCGTCGCTGGCGCCGATTCGGGTGAACACCCGATCCACAAGGCCGATGGTGGCGCTTCTGGCGGGGACAAAGGAGCCCATCTGCGCCATGAGAACAATGAGAGCCACCTGACGCATATAGGTGGATTTACCTGCCATATTGGGGCCCGTGATGATGGCAACCTGATTTTCCAGTCCATCCAGATGAGTGTCGTTGGGGACAAACAGGCTGTCTTTCAGCATGGCCTCCACCACGGGGTGACGGCCGTCGGTGATGGAAATTTCCTGCCCCAGCGTGATCTGAGGACGGCAGTAGCCCCGCTGAACGGCCACGGCAGCCAGACTGCACAGGGCATCGGCGGCAGCCACCGCGGCGGCGGCCTGCTGCACCCTAGATGCCTGCTGAGAAAGATGCTCCCGGAGCTGGGTAAAGATCTGGTATTCCAGTGCCGTCAGCCGATCCTTGGCGGTGAGCACCTGATTTTCCAGCTCCTTCAGCTCCTGGGTGATGTAGCGCTCGCAGTTGGCAAGGGTCTGCTTGCGGATGTAGTTTTCCGGCACCTGATCCATAAAGGACTTGGATACCTCAATATAATACCCGAATACCCGGTTAAAGCCCACCTTCAGGGTGCGGATTCCGGTTTTTTCCCGTTCGGAGGCTTCAATGGCGGCGATGGTGCCGGAGCCGCCTTCCATAATATCTCTCAGCCGGTCGGCTTCTTCGCTGGCGCCCTTGCGGATGATGCCGCCCTCCCGGATGGTCAGGGGGGGATCGTCCACAATGGTCTTTTCAATCATTTCCGCGCAGTCGTCCAGAGGATCAATGGCCTGTTCCAGCTTTTGCAGCAGGGAGGAGGAGGCCTTGCCCAGCTGTGCCTTCACAAAAGGCAGCGCCCGAAGACCCCGGGCAAGCCCCAGAAGATCCCGGCAGTTGACGGTGCCGGTGACCACCCGGGTCATCACCCGTTCCAGATCCGTCACATCCCGAAGGGCTTCTTCCAGTTCACCCCGGAGAATCACATCGTCCACCAGATCCTCCACAGCCTCCTGTCGACGGGTGATCTCCAGAGGATCCAGCAGGGGCTTTTCCAGCCAGCTGCGGAGCATCCGCCCTCCCATGGCGGTGTGGGTCTTATCCAGCACCCACAGCAGGGTGCCTTTTTTCTCCTTGGAGCGCATGGTCTCCGTCAGCTCCAGATTCCGCCGGGCATCCAGATCCAGCTCCATGAATTTGCCGGTGGTGTAGTATTGCAGCTGGCGGATGTGCGCCAGACTGTTTTTCTGAACAAACAGCAGGGTTTGCAGCAGAGCTCCCGCGGAAACCACGGCGGCAGGCAGACCGGCAATGCCCATCTGGACAAGGGTCGCCCCAAAGTGGGATTCCAGCAGGGACTCGGCTTTTTCAAACCGGAACAAATCCGGGTCGCCCTCGTTGACGCAGCAGCGCAGACGGTGAAAAATGGCATCGGAAATGACCTCGCAGTCCGCACCGGCGCCGAAGCGGATCACTTCGCTGGGGGCAAAACGACCCAGCTCCGAGGCCACATTTTGGGGATCGGTGCAGACGGTGACGAAAAACACGCCGGTGGAAACATCGCAGAAGGAAAGGCCAAATTTGCCCCCTTCTGCATAGATGCAGCCGATGTAGTTGTTCCGGCTCTCCTCCAGCATACAGCTTTCGGTGACGGTGCCGGGGGTGACAATCCGGGTGATTTGCCGCTCCACCAGTCCCTTTGCCAGAGCCGGATCCTCCATCTGCTCGCAGATGGCTACCTTGTAGCCCTTCTGCACCAGCCGGGCGATATAGGAATCCACGCTGTGATAGGGCACGCCGCACATGGGGGTCTGTTCTTCTCTGGGCTTGCCCCGATCCCGGGTGGTGAGGGTCAGATCCAGCTCCCGGGCAGCCAGCTTGGCATCCTCGTCGAACATCTCATAGAAGTCGCCCAGACGGAAAAACAGGATGCAGTCCTGATTGCGCTCCTTGATGGCGTGGTACTGCCGCTGCATGGGGGTCAGTTCATTAACAGCTTTGGCCATAAACTTGGTTCCTTTTCTATAAAATCAGGGGTTATTTCTGATAAACTACCTCAAAATACTCGCAGACGCATTCCATATCCTCAGTAAAGTCCATGCCGAAATCCTCCCGGCATTCCCGGGTAAAGACCTGGGTGTGGGCTTCCTTCCAGTAGGACAGGGACTTATCTCCCTCCCCCTCGATGAAGGCGTATTCCTCCGAAATGTCCTTGAAAGGTGTGGTCTCCACCCTGATAATCCGGGTGATGCACCGGGGCAGTCCCTTGCCGTCCAGAATCACGGAATACTGCCCAACCTGAGGAATGGGTTCTTTTTCCAGTTCATACAGGCATTTCAGTCCTGTGGTTGCCCGCTTGTCTCCCCGGAGCAGGGCGGCGAGAATTTCATCTGCCATTTCCGGATAGCCGTAGCTGTAGGCATCGTATTCCGGGATATCCAGCCCGGATTCCCGGACAAACTGGGCAATCCGATCCTCACCGGTGAGGCTCCAGGTGGTGGCTCCGGTGATGGTCAGATACCGGAAAGAGCCGATGAGACCATCTTCTCCGGCAAAGCGCACCAGCCGTCCGCCCTCGGTGCGGGCGGTAAGCAGATCGCCGTCTCTGCCGTCAATAAGGCAGCGCAGCGTTCTGCCGATGTAGCGATTGTGAATCTCCTGAGAGATCTCGTTCTGGACAGCACAGAGCCGGTCGAACCGGCGGTTTTTCTCCTCCTTGGGGGTAGGGTCCTCCAGTGCGGCGGCAGGGGTGCCGGGTCGGGGGGAGAAGATGAAGGTGAACAGAGCGTCGTACTGTACCGTCTGAATCAGAGAGATGGTCTCCTCGAACTCCTCCTCGGTCTCCCCGGGGAAGCCCACAATCACATCGGAGGTCAGCACCAGCTCCGGCATGACGGATTTGGCGTAGTTGACAGCTTCCAGATACTTCTCCCGGTCATAGTGCCGGTTCATGGCCTTCAGCACCTGGCTGGAGCCGGACTGGAAGGGAAGGTGCAGCTGTTTGGCAATCTTGGGGTACTTTGCCATGGTGTCGAAGAGCTTGGGGGAGGCGTCTCTGGGATGGCTGGTCATAAACCGGATTAAGAAATCCCCGGGCAGCTGGGCAATGGCAGTCAGCAGGTCGGCAAAGTCCATGCCGCCCTCCAGATCCTTGCCGTAGGAGTTGACATTCTGCCCCAGCAGGGTGATTTCTTTGGCTCCGTTTTCAATGAGCTGCCGGCACTCTGCCAGAATATCCTCCGGCTTCCGGCTGCGCTCCCGACCCCGGACATAGGGGACGATGCAGTAGGTGCAGAAGTTGTTGCAGCCGTACATGATGGACACCCATGCCTTCAGGGAGGAATCCCGCACCTGCGGGATGCCTTCGGCGATGGAGCCGGGCTCGTCTGCCACGAAGAACTGCCGTTTTTTCCCGGTGAGCACCCGGAAGAGAATCTCCGGGAACTGCCACAGGTGATGGGTGGAGAAAACCCCGTCCACATGGGGGAAGCTCTTCTGAATCCGGTCGCAGACCTTTTTTTCGCCTGCCATGCAGCCGCACAGGAAAATTTTCTGCTCAGGGTGGCGGCGCTTGGTGTGGGTCAGGGCACCCAGATTGCCGAAGACACGCTGCTCGGCGTGCTCCCGGATGGCACAGGTGTTCATCACCACCACATCGGCTCCCTCGGCCTGCTGCACCATGGCGTAGCCGCTCATGGTCAGGTATCCCCTCAGTTTTTCGGAGTCGGCTTCATTCTGCTGGCATCCGTAGGTCTCCACATAGGCGGTGGGGGTGCGCCCGGCCTGCTGCCAGAGGGCGGCGATTTGATCGCAGAAGGCAAACTGGCTGTCAAGCTGAGCCTGTGCTATGACGGTGGTTTTTGTATCCATGGGGATTCTCCTTAAAATCTATAGTCTCCTAACTATATATAATACCATTCTTCAGTCTCTTTTGCAAGGGCAATCCGGGAAGAAAAAACAGGGTCGGAAATGTAAACAATCTGTGTTTTGCCTTGCAATCCCGGGACAATCATGGTAAAATACTTCCGCTTATATTCCCAATGTGGGAGAAATGAGGATTGAAAATGGAAAAATGCAAGTTTTGTGATGCTCAGCTGGAGGAAGGCAGCACCGTCTGCCCCGGCTGCGGTAAAGATAATGCTGCACAGCAAGCACCTGTGGAGGAAACCCCGGCAGCGGAGACTGTAGCCGAACAGGAGACTGCCGAGGTGGAGCAGCCTGCGGCAGCGGAGGGGACTGCGGACACTCAGCCGGCTTCCGAAGCAGAGGCCACTTCCGCAGATCAGCAGCCTGAAAATCAGGAGGAAAATGAGACAGCTCCCGCAGAGCAACAGTCTGAAAAGCAGGAGGATGCCAAATCCGAAGCTCCTGCCGCCAAAACCGGCCTGTCCGCCGGAAAGCTGGCGCTGGCAGTTGCGGCGGTTGTGGTTGTAATTGCCGTTGTGGTGGCTCTGGTATTTGGCGGCAAGGTGAAGGAGCCTGCCCAGGAGACTCCCACCGAGGAAACGGCTGCGGAGGTTCAGCCCACCATCCCTGCCGATGGGAACCCCGATGACGAGACCTGCAAGGGTACCTATACCATCACCGATGAGGCTGCCGAAGCCGATGCCGACAAGATTGTGGCGAAAATTGGCGACCACACCCTGACCAATGGTCAGCTCCGGGTGTTCTACTGGCAGACCGTCACCAACTACCTGTCCTCCAACACCGGCAGCTATATGATGTACTACGGCGGACTGGATATCACCCAGCCGCTGGACACCCAGCGCTGCATGGAGGACGAGAATCTGACCTGGCAGCAGTTTTTCCTGAAGGAGGCTCTGAATGCATGGAAGAACTATGTGGTTCTGTCCGAAAAGGCAGCGGAGTCCGGTATGGAGATGGAGGCGGATGCCAAGGCATATCTGGATTCCATCGAGGACAACCTCACCCAGCTGGCTCAGAGCTATGGTCTGGAAAACGCTCAGGAGCTGCTGAAGGTCAATCTGGGTGCGGGTGTGAACATTGAGGACTTTGCCAACTTCCAGCGGCTTGTCATCAACGGCAACCTCTACTATGATGATTTCCAGGCAGGCATCAACCCCACTGCCGAGGAGCTGGATGCATTCTTTGCCCAGCACGAGGAGGACTATGTTGCCAGCGGCATCACCAAGGATGGAGACTTTGTGGATGTGCGTCATGTGCTCATCAGCCCGGAAGGCGGCACCACCGACGAAAACGGCACCACTACCTACTCCGATGCGGAGTGGGAGGCCTGTGAGACAAAGGCACGGGAGCTGATGAACAGCTGGACGCTGGGTGACCGCAGCGAGTCCAGCTTTGCAGCCCTTGCCCAGTCCGCCTCTCAGGACCCCGGCTCTGCCTCCAACGGCGGCCTGTATCAGAATGTCCGGGAGGGACAGATGGTTCCCGAGTTCAACGACTGGTGCTTTGATGAGAAGCGGGAGCCTGGCCACAGCGGCATTGTAAAGACCGACTACGGCTATCACCTGATGTACTTTGTGGGACGCACCCCCATCTGGGAGTACTACACCCGTCAGGACTATATTCTGGACAAATCCAATGCCATGGTGCAGGAGCTGATTGGCAGGCAGAGTGTGGATGTGGACTACGGTGCCATCACCCTGGGTCTTGTGAATCTGGCAGGATAATCTCTATATTATAATGTAGGGCGTGCTGCTTTTGGCAGCACGCCCCTTTGCTATTTGAATTCAAGCGTATGGAAAATCTCCGAGCAGATGCTGTTGTATTCGCCAAGCTCCGTGGATTTGCGCAGGCGTTTGAAGAGCTTTTCCCCTCCCGGAAACCGGCTTTGCAGAAGCCCCCAGTGCTCCTTCAGCCGGAACATGGCATTGCGGCTGCTGCCGAAGGCCGCGGCATACGCTTCCATCAGCTCTGCCATGTAGCTTTCCAGAAGCCGGATATCCGTGCCGCCGCAGAGCATTCCGGGGTCGGCAATCAGCCCCCGGCCGATCATCACGGATTGCAGGCCGGGAAAGGCTTCCTGAAGCTTCGCCGCCTGAGAAGGAGAGGAAATATCTCCGTTGAAGCACAGGGGATTGGCGCTGTTTTCCCACGCCCATTGAAACATTTCTCCGTCAGCGCTGCCGCTGTAGAACTGCCTTCGGACTCTGGGGTGGATGGTAAGCTCCCGGATGGGATAGCGGTTGAATACTTCCAGCAGAGCGTAAAACTCCTCGGGAGCTTCCAGTCCCAGCCGGGTTTTGACGGATATGGCAATGGGAGTTTTTTCAAAAACCTCCCCCAGAAACCGATCCAGAGTTTCCGGGTTTCCCAGCATTCCGCTGCCCTTGCCCTTGGCCACCACCGTCCCGGAGGGGCAGCCGCAGTTGAGATTCACTTCGTCATAGCCCCGATCCAGACACACCTGCGCGGCCCAGAGAAAGCTGTCGCTGTCCCTGGTCAGCACTTGGGGGACGGCGCGGAAGGGGACGCCGTCTGCCGCAGGCAGCTCCCGTTCCTCCCGGGGGGTGAGCCGCCGGTGGACGGTGGGGGAGAAGAAGGGCATATAATAAGTATCCACACCGGGAAAATATTTATGGTGCACCTGCCGGAAAATGCTGTCGGTAAGCCCCTCCATGGGGGCAAAGTAGTATTTCATAAACGCACCTTCTACGGAAAAGCCGCACATCCCACGGGGAATGTGCGGCTTGTTTCATTTTTATACCTCCATGATCACGGGCAGAATCATGGGATTGCGCTTGGTGGTCTTGTACAGGTAGCCGCTGATGTCGTTCTTGATGGCGGACTTGATGGCGGACCAGTCTCGAACACGCTTGCGCTGGCACCGCTCGATGGCCTCCAGCGCCACAGTGCGCAGCTCCTCCATCAGCTCCTCGGATTCCTTGACATAGATAAAGCCTCTGGTGATGATATCCGGGCCGGTGATGATGCTGCCGTCCTCGCTGGACAGGTTCAGGCACACCACGATCATGCCGTCCTCCGCCAGATGCTTCCGATCCCGGAGCACCACGCTGCCCACATCGCCTACGCCGATGCCGTCCACAAAGACCTTGCCTGCGGTGACGGCGCCGTTGACCTTGCAGCTCTTGGTGGTGAACTCAAATACCGTACCCAGCTCGCCGATATGGATGTTTCTGGGCTGCATACCCATGGACTGAGCCAGTTTGCTGTGGATCTGCAGCATCCGCTGCTCGCCGTGGACGGGCAGGAAGAACCGGGGCTTCACCAGACCGTGGATGATCTTCAGCTCCTCCTGACAGGCGTGACCGGAGACATGAAGTCCCTCGCTCTTTTCATAGACCACATCCGCGCCCTTGCGGTACAGCTCATTGATGATCCGGGAAATGGCCTTTTCATTGCCGGGAATGGCGGAGGCGGAAATGATAATCCGGTCGCCGGAGGTAATCTCCACCTGTTTGTGGGTGTTGAAGGCCATCCGGAACAGGGCGGACATATTCTCACCCTGAGAGCCGGTGGAGACAATGACCACCTTGTTTTTGGGCAGACTCTTGATGGCATTCAGATCCACCAGCGTACCGGGCTTCACTTTGAGGTAGCCCAGCTCCTGCGCCACCTTGATCATGTTTTCCATGCTCCGTCCGGTGACGGCCACCTTGCGGCCGTGGCGCTGGGCGGTTTCCAGAACGGCGCGGAGCCGGTGCATATTGGAGGCGAAGGTAGTGACGATGATCCGTTGGTCGCAGTTCTTGAACTGCCGATCCAGAGAACCTGCCACAACGGACTCGCTGGGGGTGTAGCCTGCCCGTTCCACATTGGTGGAATCTGCCAGCAGAGCCAGAACGCCCTCATTGCCCAGCTGACCGAAGCGAGCCAGATCAATCATGCCGTCGGAGGCGGTGGGGTCAATTTTGAAGTCGCCGGTCATCACCACCGTGCCCACCGGGGTTTTGATGGCAAAGGCCACAGCGTCGGCAATGGAGTGGTTCACATGGATGAACTCCACGCTGAAGCAGCCTGCCTTTACCACATCCCCGGGCTTGTGGGTCACCAGCTTGACCTTGTCTGCCAGACGGTGCTCCTCCAGCTTCAGCTTGATGAGGCCGTTGGTCATGGCGGTGCCGTGAATGGGGCAGCTGAGCTGCCGCATGGCATAGGGAATGGAACCAATGTGATCCTCGTGCCCATGGGTGATGAACATACCCCGCAGCTTTTTGCTGTTCTGCACCAGATAGCTGAAGTCGGGGATCACCAGATCCACGCCATACATATCTTCATCGGGGAAACCGACACCGCAGTCCACCACGATCATGTCCTTGCCGTATTCCAGAACGGTGATGTTTTTTCCGATTTCATCCAGACCGCCCAGAGGGATAATTTTCAGTTTTTCTGCCAAATAAAATACTCCTTTCAATTTTTTTGCCCGAAAATGGACAAAACAACGAAGCAACCGCTTTCCGGGAAAACCGACCCTGAATCGCCGCATCCCGAAAAAAACGCCTGCATTTCCTATGTTAGATCTTCCGGAGAAGATCGTTCTTTCTAAAAGTACCAAGACAAAAGGTCTCAGAACAGTTGCCCGGGTCTGCCCATCCCGGCGCATTCCATGATAGTATAACACAGAAATGTGAAAAAGTATACAATTATTTTTCGCGATGAGGAAGCCTGTTTTTCCGGAAAAGCAGTTGCACCATTGGCACGGATTTGCTATAATAGCGAATATCGTGGATTATTATGACCATTGAGAAGGAGGCAGAACCCGTGAAGGATAACTTGGGAAGATTGCTGCGCCCCGGTGTGGGGATCTATTTTGTGGTGATGGCCATGTTCTGCGCCTTTACCCTGCTGGCAGGAAACTATTGGCTGGCAATCGCGGAGTCCTGCGTTACCATGCTGGTTTTTGCAGTGTATCTTTTCAACCGGAAGCGCCGGGACAGAAAGATCCAGCGGTATCTCGCCCAGGCGGAGAATACGCTGGAATCCATCGGACGGGGAGAATGTCCCTTCCCTGCGGTGCTGGTTCGTCTGGCAGACGGAGGCATTGTGTGGACAAACAGCCGCTTCAGCCGCCTGACGGGTATCGCCGATACCATGATGGAGCACGAGCTGGAGGAGGTGCTGCCGGACTTCTCCACGGACTGGCTGGCCTCGGGCAAAACGGAGTCTGCCAAGGATGTGACCATTGATGACCGCCGCTACCGGGTATACGGAACCACCATCCGGGCAGAGGACAGCCGGGGCACCATTCTGGGCATCCTGTATCTGTGCGACCTGACGGAGCTGTATCAGGTGCGGGACGAGTATATCCGCTCCCGTCCTGTGGTTGCCATCATTCTCATCGACAACTATGAGGAGCTGACCAAGAATCTGTCGGAGAGCGCCATTTCCACCTTAAACGCCAAGCTCAACGATGCTATCACCAAGTGGACGGAGCAATATGACGGCCTGCTTCGGAAGCTGGAGCGGAACCGGTTCCTGTTTATCTTTGAAAAGCGGGATCTGCTGCGGGCTACGGAGAATAAGTTTTCCCTTCTGGAGGAGATCCATGAGGTTCTCAGTCCCTCTGGTCTGGCTGCCTCCATTTCCATCGGTCTGGGGGTGGACGGCGCCAACTTCGATGAGAGCTACAACTTTGCTGCCCTGGGCATCGAAATGGCTCTGAGCCGCGGCGGTGATCAGGCCGTTGTGAAGGATCGTTTCAACTTCACCTTCTACGGCGGCCGGAATCAGGAAGCCGCCTACAGCAGCAAGGTTCGTTCCCGTGTCACTGCCAACTCCCTGATGGAGCTGATCGGCCAGAGCAGCCGGGTGTTCATCATGGGACACAGAAACGCCGATATGGATGCCCTGGGTGCGGCTATGGGCATCAGCTGCCTGTGCCGGAAGCGGGGCAAGAAGGCCAATATCGTCCTGGATTTGGAAAACAACGCCGCCCAGCGCCTGTTGGAGCAGATCTTTCAGGTGCCGGAATACCAGGATGTGTTTTTGTCCGGACAGGAGGCCATGCTTCAGTGCGACAACCGCAGTATTCTGGTGGTTGTGGATACCAATCGCCCGGATCAGGTGGAGTACCAGCCTCTGCTGGAAGCCATTTCCAAGATCTGTGTGGTGGATCACCACCGCCGGGCAGCGGATTTCATCGATCCCGTGGTGCTGAGCCTGCATGAGACCTATGCCTCCTCCGCGTCGGAGCTGGTGGCGGAGCTGATGCAGTATGTGGTGGAAAAGCCGGATGTGCTGCCCATCGAGGCCAAGAGCCTGCTGGCAGGCATCTGTCTGGATACCAAGTTCTTCAATGTCCGCACCGGTGACCGCACCTTTGAGGCGGCGGCAGCTCTGCGCCGTATGGGCGCCGACACCACGGAGGTGAAGATGCTGCTGCAGAACGACTTCCAGGACACTATGGAGAAATACCGCATCATCAAGGCGGCGCGTCTGTACCGGGACGAGATTGCCATTGCGGCCCTCAACAGCCCAACCAGCCGGATTCTGGCTGCGCAGGCGGCGGACGAGCTGCTGAACATCTCCGGTATCTCCGCCTCCTTCGTTCTGTACGACGATGGCGACCGGGTGATTGTATCCGCAAGAAGCATTGGCACTGCCAATGTGCAGATGATTCTGGAGCCTCTCGGCGGCGGCGGCAACGCTGCCACAGCCGGCGCCCAGATTCAGAATACCACGGTCAAGGATGCTCTGGATATGCTGGTGGCATCCATCGATCAGTTCTATGATAAATAAAAATGATTCAATAAAGGAGAAGCGTTATGAAAGTGATTTTGCTGCAGGATGTGAAGGGAAAGGGTAAGAAGGGTCAGATGCTGGAGGTTTCCGACGGCTACGCCAGAAATTTCATGCTGCCTAAAAAACTGGCAATTGAAGCCACTCCCGATGCCATCAATACCATGCGCATGAATGATAAGGCCACCCAGGAGCGGATTGCCCGGGAAAAGGCAGAGGCTCTTGCTGTTTCCAAGCAGCTGCGGGAGCTGACCGTGACCGTCACCGCCAAGGGCGGCGGCAGCGGCCGTCTCTTCGGCTCCATCACCAATGCCGAAATTGCGGAGGCTCTGGAAAAGCAGGCCGGCATCAAGCTGGACAAGCGCAAGCTGGTGCTGAATGAGACCATCAAGAATGTGGGCACCTACACCGTGACCTGCAAGCTGGGCTATGAGATTACCGCCCCTCTGTCTGTGAAGATCGAAGAGGTGTAAGGCTCTTCTGGCCTGTAAATTCTGAGAGAAGGAGAACCAAGCATGGATGAAGAACTGCTTTCCCGGCAGCAGCCCCAGTCTCTGGAGGCGGAGCAGGCTGTTTTGGGTTCGATCCTCATTGACAGCCGTTGCATCACCGATGTGGTGGGCATTGTCCGCCCGGAGGATTTTTACCTGCAGCAGAACCGGGAGATTTTTGAAGCCATCTATACCATGTTCAACTTCTCCCAGACCATCGACCCGGTGACGGTGCTGGATAAGCTGAAGGAGCTGGGTTACTATCACGACAATTCCCGGGACTACATTTTGCAGCTGATGGAGATTACCCCCACCGCTGCCCATGCAGTCCGATATGCCAATATTGTCCGGGAAAAGGCCATGCTCCGGGGGCTGGGTCAGGCGGCCTCCGATATCACCGAAATGGTGTATGAGGAAGTGGGCACTGCCAGCGAAATGCTGGAATCCGCGGAAAAGAAAATCTATGCTCTGCGCAAGGGAGAGCATGGGGATTCTCTGGAGCATGTGGGCACCGTCCTGCACCGGGTGTTTGATACCCTGACGGAGCTGAGCCAGTCCGAATCTCCCATTCCCGGCCTGTCTACAGGTTTGCGGGATCTGGACACCAAGATCAACGGCCTGAACAAGTCCGATCTGGTGCTGGTGGCAGCCCGCCCAGCCATGGGTAAGTCCACCTTCTCTTTGAATATCGGACTGAATGTGGCAAAAAAGTATAAGAAAACCGTGGCTCTTTTCAATCTGGAAATGTCCCGGGAGCAGCTGGTGCTGCGCCTGATGTCCAGTGAGAGCTTTGTGGAGCTGCAAAAGCTGGTTACCGGCAAGCTCAGTGACGAGGATTGGGTCAAGCTGTGCATGGCCTCCGCCGCCCTGAGCCAGACGGATATCCGGGTGGACGACAATCCTACCGTCACTGTGGCGGAGATGAATGCCAAGCTCCGGCGTCTGGACAATCTGGGGCTGGTGATCATCGACTACCTCCAGCTGATGAACGGCTCCGGCTATGGAAAATCCTCCGGAGAGAATCGCGTGCAGGTGGTGGGCGAGATCTCCCGTTCTCTGAAGATCATGGCCAAGGAGCTGAATGTCCCGGTGATCTGTCTGAGCCAGCTGTCCCGTGCGGTGGAGAGCCGGACGGACAAGCGGCCCATCATGTCCGACCTCCGGGAATCCGGTGCCATCGAGCAGGATGCGGATGTGATCATGTTCCTGTACCGGGATGAATATTATAACCCCAATACGGAGGATAAGGGCGTTGCCGAGTGCATCGTCTCAAAAAACCGTCACGGCGAGACCGGCACGGTGAAGCTGCAGTGGATTCCCCAGTTCCAGACCTTTGCCGACCGGGAGTGGAAGCATGCTGAATAAGCTCTATGCCTTCATCCGGCAGCAGGGGTTGATAAACCGGGGAGATACGGTGATCTGTGCCCTCTCCGGCGGAGCCGATTCCGTGGCGCTGCTGTATGCTCTGTATCTGCTGCGGGACAGGCTGGGAATCCGGCTGGAAGCGGCACATTTTAACCACTGTCTCCGGGGAGAGGAATCCCAAAGGGATGAGAATTTTGTCCGGGAGCTGTGTGAAAAGCTGGATATACCCCTGAACATTTCCCGGGGAGAGATTGTCCCGGGACAGAAGGGACTGGAAAATGCCGCCCGGGAGGCAAGATATGCCTTCCTGTGCTCCCTCCCCGGCAAAATTGCCACAGCCCATACAGCAGATGACAACGCAGAGACGGTGCTGATGCGCCTGATCCGGGGCACGGGGCTGAGAGGGCTGGGGGGAATTCCTCCGGTGAACGGCTGCGTTATCCGCCCCATGCTCACAGTGACCCGGCAGGATGTGGAGGGCTTTCTCAGGGAACATGACCTTCCTCATGTGGAGGACAGTACCAATGCCGGGGATGCTTTCCTGCGCAACCGGCTTCGTCATCATGTAATGCCCCTGCTGAAGCAGGAAAACCCCAGACTTGCAGAAAACCTTTCCACGATGGCTTTGCGGCTGCGGCTGGATGAGGATGCCCTCTCCCAACAGGCTGGTTTTTCACAGATCCCCCCGGTCTCCCGGCTTCGGCAAATGCCCCCTGCGGTGCGCAGCCGGGTGCTGGAACAGTTTTTACGGGAAAACGGTGTCCGGGAACCGGAGCAGACGCATATTGCCCAGGCGGAGGCACTGGTGTTTTCGGATAATCCCTCTGCCCGCATCACCTTCCCCGGGGGCATTGCCGTCACCCGGTGCTATGATACGCTGGAAGCAGGGGAGCAGAAGAGAGAGATTTCCCCGATGGTATTGGATGGTGTTTTGGATCTTCCCCGGCTGGGTCTTCGGATTATCTGCACCCCGGCGCAGAAAACCCTGAATACACCATATGCATTCACCGTCTGTCCCGAAGGAGAAATCATCGTCAGGAGCCGGCAGGCAGGGGACAAAATCCGCCTGCCCGGGGGAGAAAAGAGCCTGAAAAAGCTGTTTATTGACCGGAAAATTCCGGCAAACCAGAGAAATCAGATTCCGGTTCTGGAAGATTCCCGGGGGATTCTGGGAGTGTATGGCATCGGCGCAAACTTGCACCGCCATTCGGGTTCCAGCCCGGCAATGACCATCCGCTTTGAGAGCATACCGAAAGAATAGGGAGGCAGAAAAAACAATGGAAAACGATATTTTGAAGATCTTGATCTCCGAGGAGGAGCTTCACAGCCGGATTGCCCAGCTCGGTGAGGAAATCACCCGGGACTATGCCGGCAAGGATCCGGTGATTCTGGGTGTGCTGAAGGGCGTCGTGGTGTTCTATGCGGATATGATTCGCCAGATCCGGGTGCCCTGCCAGATGGATTTCATGTGCCTTTCCTCCTATCACGGAACCCAGTCCACCGGGAATATGGTGGTCAGGCAGGATATGTCCGTGGATGTTACCGGCCGCCATGTGCTGATTTTGGAGGATATTTTTGATACAGGCAGCTCGCTGGACTATACCTATCGCCATGTTTGCAGCAAGAACCCTGCCTCCATTCGGATCTGTACCCTGCTGGATAAGCCGGAGCGCAGAAAGCCCGGCATCACTCTGGTGCCGGATTATGTGGGCTTCACCATTCCCAATGAGTTTGTGGTGGGCTATGGACTGGACTTTAATGAGCACTACCGGAATCTGCCCTATGTGGGGGTTTTGAAGCCGGAAGCATATCAGAAGTGAAATAAGGAGAAAACCCGATTTGAAAAACCGTAGATTCATACCATTCATCGTCTATGCCCTGGTGATGCTCCTGGTGATGAGCTGGGCCTCCGGCCTGTTTACCCAGCGGCAGGATGACCTTGCCTATTCGGAGCTAGTCAGCCTCTTCCGCAAGGAGCAGGTCAAGAGCTTCGTGGTGCGCGATCAGGCTATCTCTCTGACACTGCACAGCCCATACAATGGAAAAACCAACCTGATTGCCACGCTGGCAGATCCGGAGAGCTTCCGGCAGGAGATGATGCCGCTGCTGATGGAGCAGAGCGAGGCTGGAATTCTGGAGAGCTATGACTTCAATCCGGAAAAGACCCTGAGCCCTTATGACTTTATCCTGCCCCTGGTGATTGTCGGACTGATCCTGCTGTTTGTGTGGGGCTTCCTGATGGGTCGGATGAACAACAATAACCCCATGGCAAACTTTGGCAAGGCACGAACGGTACTGGGAGTGCCGGACGGCAAAAAGGTCACCTTTGACGATGTGGCCGGCGCGGACGAGGAGAAGGAAGAACTGGCAGAGGTGGTGGATTTCCTCCGGGATCCCGCCAAGTACACCGCCATGGGTGCCCGGATTCCCCATGGAATCCTTCTGGTTGGCCCCCCCGGCACCGGTAAGACCCTGCTTGCCCGGGCTGTGGCAGGGGAAGCGGATGTCCAGTTCCTGTCCATTTCCGGTTCTGACTTTGTGGAGATGTATGTGGGCGTGGGCGCCAGCCGTGTCCGTGACCTGTTTGAACAGGCCAAGAAAATCGCTCCTGCCATTATTTTCATCGACGAGATCGATGCCGTCGGCCGCAAGCGTGGCTCCGGCCTTGGCGGCGGACACGACGAGAAGGAGCAGACCCTGAACCAGATGCTGGTGGAGATGGACGGCTTCGGCCGGACAGACGGGGTCATTGTTCTGGCAGCCACCAACCGCCCGGATATTCTGGATCCGGCGCTGCTGCGCCCCGGCCGGTTTGACCGGCAGATTCATGTGGGTCGCCCGGATGTGAAAGGCCGTGAGGATATCCTGAAGGTTCATGCCCGGGAGAAGAAGCTGGCAGAGAATGTGGATTTGAAGGTCGTGGCTCGGGCCACCTCCGGCTTTACCGGAGCGGATCTCGGCAACCTTCTGAATGAAGCTGCCATTCTGGCAGCCCGGATGAACCGTCCGGTGCTGACCATGGAGGATATCAACGAGGCCATGATGAAGATTCTGGCCGGACCTGCCAAGCACAGCCGGGTTCAGACCCGCCGGGATCTGAAAACCACAGCCATCCACGAGGCCGGTCATGCCGTGGCTACCTACTGCCTGCCCACTCAGGATCCGGTGCGGTATATCACCATTGTCCCCAGAGGCCAGTCTCTGGGCTCCACCTGGAGCCTGCCCCAGGACGATTCCTTTAATATGACCCGGAATCAGATGTATGAGGAAATTGTCACGCTGCTGGGCGGACGGGTGGCGGAGGATCTCTTTGTGGGGGATATCTCCGTTGGCGCCTCCAATGATATCGACCGGGCTACCAAGCTGGCTAAGGATATGGTGGCCAGATACGGTATGTGTGAGCGGCTGGGCACCGTCTCCTATCTGGAAGGCGGCGAGGTCTTCATCGGCCGGGACTACCAGACCACCAAGAGCTACTCTGAGGAAGTGGCAGCCACCATCGATCAGGAGGTCAAGAGCCTCATTGATAAGGCCTATGCCCAGTGCCGCCAGATTCTGTCGGACAATGCGCAGAAGCTCCACGAGGTTGTGGACTTCCTGCTGGATAAGGAATCCATGAGCGGCGAGCAGTTTGCCGCCCTGATGGAGGGTCGCCAGATCGGCGAGGCTTCCGCAACCACATTGCTGGATTTCACCGTGGAAGAAAAAACCGAGGAATAACAAGATGCCGGAATGGAAGTGATCCATTCCGGCGTCATCTTTACAGGACATACAGGAAAATGCACAGCCATTGCAGTACAGCCCCCAGCACCACGAAAACATGGAAGATGCTGTGCATCCATTTCCGCTTTTTCCCCAGACCATACAGGATGGAACCTACAGTGTAGGCAATTCCTCCCAGAAGCAGCAGGGTAAACCCAGCACTTCCCAGAACCTCCATAGTTTGCCGCCAGAAGGGGATCACCGCCCAGCCCAGCACCAGATAGCAGATCATGGAAAAGACGCGATAGTTGTGCAGGTCAATGGCGGTGAACACCGTAGCCAAAGCCGCCATGCCCCACTCAATGCCGAAAAGCGTCCAGGCGATGCCGGGATACTGAGGCCGCAGGCCGCACAGAAGAACCGGGGTGTAGGTTCCGGCGATGAGGAAATAAATGGTGCAGTGGTCGATGACCTGAAGCACCTTCTTCCCCAGATTGGGTCTCATCCCGTGGTAGACACTGGAAATGGTAAAGACCAGAAGCATACTGCTGCCATAGATGGCGCAGCTGACGATGCCCCAGCCGTTTGCCCGGAGGGAAGAACGGAGGATGCAGCTCAGCAGGGCGGTGATGCCGATGAGCGCACCCAGAATATGGGTCAGCATATTGGCAAGCTCTTCCCCTCTGGTATAGGCTGGCAGAGCCCGTTGTGACAGTTTTGTGCGTTTCATGGAAAAACCTCCTGAATCATTTTCCTCAGAATAGCAGGAAAGTCCGGGAGAAACCACCCACAGTCCGGAGAATCCCACCTGACGGAGAAATTCTCCCCCAAAGAGATTTTCTCTACAGGGTTGACAAGAGGGACTGAAAGGATTACAATTTCCAAAAGAAAAATGAGTCGGAGGAGAAAAGATGAAGAAAACCCCCTTTATTACCCTGGAAAAGGCGAAGGAAATCGCCGCCCAGATCCCGACACCCTTCCATGTGTATGACGAGGCGGGCATCCGCCGCAATGCCCGGGCGTTGAAGGAGGCTTTTGCATGGAATAAAGGCTTCAAGGAGTACTTTGCCGTCAAAGCAACCCCCAATCCCTTTATCATCAAGATTTTGCAGGAGGAGGGCTGCGGCTGTGACTGCGCCACCTACACCGAGCTGGTGCTGGCAGAGGCCGCAGGTGTCACCGGGCACAATGTGATGTTCTCCTCCAATGTGACCCCGGAGAAGGATATGCGCAAGGCTCTGCAAATGGGGGCCTATATCAATCTGGACGATGCCACCTATGTGGATTTTCTGGCTCAGATGGGGGATGTGCCGGAGACGGTCTGCCTGCGGTATAATCCCGGTGGCTCCTTCAGCCTGGGCAATACCATTATGGATATGCCCCGGGATGCCAAGTACGGCATGACGGAGGATCAGATGGCCGGTGCCATTTTGCGCCTGATGGAGCTGGGAACCAAGCATTTTGGCCTGCACGCGTTTCTGGCCTCTAACACCGGCACCAATGAATACTACCCGGAACTGGCTTCTCAGATGTTCCGTCTGGCTGTCCGGCTGCGCAACGCCACCGGCGCCCATATCGCCTTTATCAACCTCTCCGGCGGCATCGGCGTGGACTACCGCCCGGAGCAGCCCAGCTGCGATATCCGGGTTATCGGTGAGGGTGTCCGCAACCGCTATGAGAGTATTCTGAGGCCCCAGGGGATGGATGACATTGCTATCTTTACCGAGTTGGGTCGCTTTATGCTGGCGCCCTATGGTCACCTGATCTCCACGGTGCTGCACCAGAAGCACATCTACCGGGAGTATGTGGGTCTGGATGCCTGCGCCGCCGACCTGATGCGTCCTGCCATGTATGGCGCTTACCATCACATCACGGTTTTGGGCAAGGAAACCGCCATTCTGGATCATGTCTACGATGTTACCGGCGGCCTGTGTGAAAATAATGACAAGTTTGCTGTGGAGCGCAGCCTGCCTGCCATCCAGATCGGGGATATCGTGGCCATTCACGATACCGGTGCCCACGGCCATTCCATGGGCTACAATTACAACGGCAAGCTCCGCAGCGCCGAGGTGCTGCTGCACCCCGACGGTTCCTTCCAGATGATCCGCCGGGCGGAGACAGCTGCGGACTATTTTGCCACACTGGATTTCGCAGGGCTGGAGTACAAGTGGTAACTTGTACGAAATAGCCAAAAAGCGGGGCGCTTTTTTGGCAGTTCGGCGGCAGGGTGTTGAAAAAAATTCATACTTTTTCCAGTAAAGTGTGCTATAATGGTATAGGCGGCATGGTGAGCTGCAATTCGCCGCCCACCGAAAAGGAGAATCTATGAAGCAGAATAATATCTTGTTTTTTCTGACACCCAAGGCAATGTGTGCGTTTCTTTACGATGATTTTACCATGCGGCAGGCGCTGGAAAAGATGGAAGCTGCCAGCTATTCCGCCCTTCCCATCCTGAATCACCGGGGGGAGTATCGGGGCACCTTAACCGAAGGCGACCTCCTGTGGGCTATGAAAAATATCTGTCAGATGGATCTGCGTCAGGCGGAGTGCCACCGAATTATGGAAATCTCCCACAGAAAGGACAATGTGCCCGTCCGAGTCACCACCTCCATGCAGGATCTGGTGGAGCGGGCCTCTACCCAGAATTTTGTACCGGTGGTGGACGATAAGGATACCTTCATTGGTATTGTCACCCGCCGCGCCATCATCAAATACTGCCAGCAAACCCTGTTCCCCGAAGACTGATACATAGCAGAATTGCTGCGTGAATGCCAGGTATAACAGTTTAACCTCCGTATGGCTGCGGCCATATGGAGGTTTTCTGTGTTTATAGCTCGTATTCTTGTTCCACCTGCTTTCCGGAGGGAACCTTCTTCTCACCGATTCTGCCGCAAGGCAGCAGGGAAATACAGGCATAAAATTACCTACTTTCCTATTGACAAGATAGGAAAGTGAGAGTATGATACCAGCATCACAGAGAAAGGAAGGGGAGAATATGCCTGACATTTATACCCCGTCATGGGCTTCGCAGGCGCACCAGATGAATAAGGGCAAGACCGTCATGGCGCGGCTGCCGGACACCGGCGACAGGTATCTTTCCACACCGCTGTTGGAGGACGAAGCCTATGGATAAGGCATTGATAGCTATGAGCGGCGGTGTGGATTCCTCTGTGGCGGCATTTCTGACAAAGAATCAGGGATTGTCCTGCATCGGCTGCACCATGAAGCTCTACAGCAATGCGGATATCGGTCTGGAGCATGGCCGCACCTGCTGTACGCTTGAGGATGTGGAGGATGCCCGAAGCATTGCGTACCGGCTGGGGATGCCATACTATGTGTTCAACTTTACCCGGGATTTTCAGGAGCAGGTGGTAAGTCGGTTTGTGCAGGCCTATGAGATGGGCATGACCCCCAATCCCTGCATCGAGTGCAACCGCTGCATGAAGTTTGAAAAGCTGTATCACAGGGCGATGGTTCTGGGCTGCCGGTATCTGGTGACGGGTCACTATGCGCGAATCGAGTACGATGGAAGCCGATATCTGCTGAAAAAGGCAGTGGATCCGGGGAAGGATCAGAGCTATGTGCTCTACTCCATGACGCAGGAACAGCTTGCCCACACCCTGTTTCCCCTTGGGGAATTGCGGAAAGCACAGGTGCGAAAGCTTGCAGCGGAAAACGGTTTTTGCAATGCGGAAAAAGCGGACAGCCAGGACATCTGTTTTGTCCCGGATGGAGATTATGCCGGATTCATTGAGCGATACAGGGGGAAGCCTTCTCCGGAAGGAGACTTCCTGGATACAGCCGGAGCTGTTATCGGTCGGCACCGCGGCATCGTGCATTACACGGTGGGGCAGAGAAGGGGACTGGGTCTGTCGTTCGGGAAACCCATGTATGTGAAATCCATTGATGCCGGGAATAACACGGTCACGCTGGGAGAAAACCGGGAGCTGTACAGCAGCACGGTTACAGCAGAGAATTTTCACTGGATTTCCGGCAGCATCCCGGACAAGCCCCTTCGCTGCAAGGCGAAGATTCGCTATCGCCAGCCGGAACAGGATGCGGTCGCTGTGCCCTTCGGCGATGGGAGTGTTCGTATTCTCTTTGACAAGCCCCAGCGAGCGCCGACTCCGGGGCAGGCGGCGGTGCTGTATGCCGGAGATATTGTCCTGGGAGGAGGCACCATCCGCACCGAAACGAAATCATGAAAAAGGACAGCACGGAAGGCCGGCTTTAAGGCCTTCCGTGCTGATTTTTATGTGATTTGATGGAGCCGCTTATCCGGCATAGGCCATAGACTGTGCCAGATACTGCTCCCATGGGAAGGTTTCCCGGGACTTCCGCAGGCCAAAGGCCCGGCGGATTCCGGTGCACAGCGCTTCCAGCTTTCTTTGCATAATGGCTGCGGAAAAGATTTCCCCGTTATTTGGCATCATGGCACAGGCCATCACGGCTCCACGGTCTTCCTTGGGGGAGTTCATGGCCTGACGGTTGGCAAAGGCCATGGTTTCTCCCCGGAGATATTCCTGGGAAACATCCTCCGTGGATTGACCAAAAGCGTATTGGAAGCCGGCTGGGTTCAGAGTATCCCATTGATCCAATGCTACGGACTTGTTCAGGATGATGGTATCCATCAGCTGATAGAGCTGACTGTACAGGGCGTATTCCACCGCATCCCCGGCGGAGATGGCAATGCAGACCCGATTGTTTTCCCAGAACAGAGCACCGCTCAGGCTCTGGGGATTCCCGGATCCCGCAGAAGCCTGTACCTGCCGAACCAGCAGCAGAGTGATTCCCCCAAAGTGCTCCGTCAGAGTTTGCAGCATCTGCCCTGGGTATTGGGAGAGGCAAGCCTCCACCCGATCCAGCTGATCGGAAAGGACATCCACCAGATGCTCCGGCTCAAGATCATAAACAGGGGAGGACAGGGCGGCAGCTTCCTCATGAATCAGCACTTCCACACCGTAACTGGCGGTGATTTGCTCTGCCTGCGACCGGCAGACCTGAAGCCCTGTCAGATCCGGGTTGTCCCGGCTGTGATAGGGGGCGGCAGCACTGTCCCCGGTTTCGGCAGGCAATTGTTGGCAGTCCCAGCAGTAGAGAATGAACCGCTGCTCCTGCCGGGTCAGAATGTAAGTATGCCCAAGGTCTGCGGCCTGAATCTGAACGATTTGTCCGCAGACAGGCAGAGTCAGGTCGGCAATGCGGCTTCCGGCAGAGAGGTCATACAGTGCTATGGTATAGCCTTCAACCCCAAAGCCTGCCGCTGCCACACTGTGGAGGGCGGGAAGAAACCAGAAGCTCTCTGCCTGGATTTCCAGAAGGCTGGGGGACTCCATGGCTCTGCCAAACAGGCATGGCCGGGTAATCCCATCTGTGATCCGGGCGAAGTACCACTGGGAGCCGGAATAGAACTGAATATCCTGAGATTTCCCTAAAATACTTCCGTCCTCAGCAGAAAGAAACAGTGTGCTGCCTTCTGCGTCACATTCCAGAACCCGACCGTCAAAGTGGAGACCCCGCAGAGTGATGGGGCTGTTTCCGTTTTCCCGGACAATCCGGTTGATCCCGGAGCCTAAGTCCAGCTCCCGTACAGCGGTTCCGGCACAATAGTACAGCAACCGCTCATCCGGGGTGAGCAGCGGAGGACTTTCCGCATCCGGCGGGAATGGAATTCGGCGGATCTCCTGAAAGTCCCTGTCCAGACAGATCAGCTCCCGTTGGCTGGGATACCACAGATGATCGCCTATTATGCAGACGGAAGGGTCATCCGGTGGAAGGTGAAGATTCAGAGTACAGGAGGCTGCGGCATACAGATTGCTGCCGGTAAGCCGGGTCAGCATGGTGCCATCCTCGGATTCCGAAAAAAGAAGGACATCTTCTCCCCAGATTTCGAACTGTACATCCGCATGGTTTTCCAGCGGATAGGTCCGCACACAGCCCGTGGCCAGCTCCATGTCGCTGTCGGGCTGATAATAGCCCACGCTCTGAACCGGCTGGGAGGAAACCACATCCGCAGGTTCCGCATCCCGGGACAGGGCACATCCCGTCAGCAGCAGGCAGGCCAAAATGGGGAACAGAAGGCTTCTCATATCATTGTCTCCTTGCCAGGGTATAGTCATCACCCTGACGGTAGTAAGGGCAATGCTGATTTGGGGAGCTGATGATACGGTATACCTCGTCTTCATCCAGATCCATCATGCAGTAGTATTCATCAAACTCCTCATCATAATCATAATACCAGCAGCTGTCGCATTGTGTCGGATCCATGGTGCACCTCCTTTCAAACAAGAAATAATTTTTGAATTCGGCAAAAAAGGCAGGGAATATCCCTGCCTTACTGAATGGAGTTCAGAAGTTCCCAAGATATGCCGTTACATCAAAGGGTTTCAGCTTCTCGTCTTTACGCAGATACAGGGGGTGATGGGGGTGCCCCTTTTTGGTGACGGCTCCGGCGCAGTACCACTGGGCACCGAACTGCTCTCCCAACGCCACCAGATCCCGGACACAGTCCGGCAGATACCGCCGCTTTTCAATGACTGCACCCCATGCCGCCCAGACGGCAGGTTTTTGGGAGATGGAGAGGATATAACGAAACGCCTCCAGGTTTTCCCTGTGGAGGATTGGGTTGCAGACCTTCTCCATGTCGTCCGGGGAGGTGGCTCGCTGGGCATAGACATTGAACATGAGGAAGCTGTCAAATCCGTTGCCTAGGGCAATTCGCTCCACGGATTTCAGGGTATTGTCCAGCGCATCGGGGCGGGCAGTGGAGGGGTTGACCCCAATGCAGATCAGAGGATTCACGCCCCGGGTTCCCAGTATGTACCGGTATTCCGAATAGAAGTTGGGGGCGTAGATCCATTTGGCAATGTCATAGTCCGCACTTGGCGTATTGGCGGCATCCAGTGCCTGCTGAAAGCGCACCAGCTCCAGCGTATCTGTGGTGCAGCTGGGAATGTGCATTTATTCCACCTCCGGATGAGGGAACCACCAGCTCCGGCTGGGGTCGTGGAAGGAACAGCTTTCGGGGTTGGTTCCTGTCTGCCGGCACCAGCCGGCGAAGGCCATGTCCAGGAAGGGGAAGGTTCCCTCCATGGCGGCAGAGAGTGTCAGGGCAGTGCCGTCAGACAGCTGAAGCTCGATGACGGTGTTTCCGCCGGTGACCACATACAGAGACTGCCCCTGAATATCCTCATAGCGGTAGAGCCGGCTCTTCTTGCCAAAGGCGCAGACAAGGAAACTCTCCTGATCATAGAAGATGCCAAAGCCCAGATAGTAGCCCAGCAGCCACGCGCCCATCACCGCCACCATGCCGCCGCCGAAAAGCAGCACCCTGTCGGAGCCGAAGCCCAGACAGACGGAGAGAATTCCCAGCACCAGCAGGATTACGCCGAAGCTGCCGTACCGCTTGTTGGCGCGAACTGCCAGACCGGAGCGGTGCTGCACCTTGCTGCGGAACAGCCGACTGAAACCCTTGTCCGCCAGAAAACAGAGGCCGAAAACAAGAACGGCAATGACGAGGATACTGAAAACGCCCATGGAATTCTCCTTTTTTACTCCCATAGCACCCGGTCTGCCGGGTGGTCAAATTGATTTGTCTCCAAGTGCTCCACCATTTGAAAGTCATAGCACAGGGCGATGGTGGGATGCTCCGTCTCCCGGGACAGGAAACGGTCATAAAATCCACCGCCATAGCCCAGCCGATTCCCGGAATGGTCAAAGGCAAGCCCGGGAAGAATGACCAGCGCGGTGGGATCTTCGGCCGGGGGACAGAAGGGGGCAGGCTCCCGGATTCCCCGGTAGCCCGGAACCGTATCCGCCAAAGAGTCAATGAAAAAGAACCGCATCTGCCCGTTGGCAACCCGGGGAAGGGCCACCCGTTTTCCCTGCGCCAGAGCAGCTTTCAGCAGGGGAAGCAGGCGAACCTCCTGGTTGAAAGGGTAATAGCCATAGATTGCAATTGCCTGCCGGTAGGCCGGCTCCTTTTCCAGCCGGGATACCAGAATCCGGCTGCGCCGTATAATCTCCGACTCCGGCAGGGCTTCCTTCTGCTGCCGGATCAACCTGCGCAGCTGCTGCTTAGTCATCGGTTTGCAACTCCTGCTTGGGAACCCGGAACAGCCGGAACCACAGGGTGATGGCAATTTCCCCGGGAATTCCCAGCAGAAACAGCTTCCACATCTGGAAATGCAGGAACAGCAGGAAGGACAGATATAGAGCCAGAAGGGTGCTCCATACGATTACGGAGATCAGCACCCGGTTCCACCGGAAATCCCGCCACGCAGAGCGCAGACTCAGCAGCACGATGGCATTGATGGGAATGGCATAAATGAAGGCAATCCAGCTGCAGGGAATTCCAAAGGAGGAGATTACCACAAAAAACAGCAGGGCGATGAACCACACCAGAGTGCTGGACAGCGCCAGAATCACATTTTTGTTGGCCTTGCGTTTCAGAGCCTTTTCCGAAACCTGGGACATGGCCTTTTCCAGACTGCCCGGATTACCGGGCAGGGCGTTGGGGTCAGACAGAAGATCGTCGACGGAGACCTCGAACAGCTCTGACAGCTGCACCAGTGTCAGAATATCCGGCATGGAGTCTCCCCGTTCCCATTTAGAGACAGCTTTATCGGAATAATTCAGCTTCTCTGCCAGTCCAACCTGAGTCAGTCCTGCATTCTTTCGCTGAAGTGCAATGTTGGTGCCGATTTGGCGCTTCAGTTTTTCCAGATCCATGGTATTCCTCCGAGTCTGTAATCTCTCTTATTCTAGCACAGGATGGCGGTTAATGCAAATAAAAAAGCTGCCGTCGGGACGGCAGAAAAGCCGGAAAATACGGAAAAGCCGAAGCCCCGGGGCTTCGGCTGAAACACTACGCTTTTTTCTCCTGAATCATGCGGGAAACCGCTTCCAGATCCTGGGTGGTGATTTCAGGACGGTTCAGCAGAGCGGCAAACAGTCCCTGAATCTGGGGTTTGTACCTGTGGGAGAAAATGGTATTGGCAAAATACTCCTCCCGTGTCATGGTAGGAATAAATAAACGACCATAGGTCTTGCTGCGCTTTACCAGTCCGGCTTCCCGGATGGCCTCCTTTTGCAGCAGTCCGTTGAGAAGAATATGGACAGAGCTGTCCTTCCAGCTCTTTTCTTCCGAGCTGGCAAGCAGGTCAGAACGAGACATTGGAACCTTCTTCTCCCAAAGGACATCCATGATTTCCATTTCACTTTTTGTCAATTCCATGATTAGCTCACCTCGCCTTCTGTTGCGGATTATTATACCTCAATTTACAGAATTTGTCAATTCAAAACGATAGAAAAATTGCAAAAAACTATATTTTCTGATAAAGCGAGGGTACTGAGGAATGAAAATTGTTTTATGAGTGTGAGAAAGACTATGACCTGACCGAAAACCTGCATTTTTCTGCCGGCGATGAACAGACTGTGAAACACTGTCATTCGGGGAAGAAATCCCGCAGATTCTTCCGGACTTCCGAAAGGTCTGCCGCCAGCACGCACATTTTGTCAATGGTTCTGTAGCGGTAGGTTCCTTCCGCCGGGATGCAGCGGCTGGTTATGCTGCTGCGGTGAAGTATGGGAAACAGATCTAAGGCCAGCTGAACCACCTGCCCGGTTTCCATATCCGTGGACAGCATGGGCAGAGCCTGATTCATTACGGAAAGAAGGGTGGGCAGGCTGGCCTGCCGCTGCGCCTGAAGCAGGGAGTGAAGGAGCTTGCGCTGGCGGCCTGTCCGGCTGAAATCTCCGTCGGAATCCAGATCCCGGATCCGGACATAGGCCAGAGCCTGCAGCCCATTGAGGGTATGGAGCCCCTCGGTCAGGCTCCCTCCCGTGGCGGTGTTGACAGCCTGAGCCTCATCGGCGCGCAGCTGGACGGTTACACCGCCCAGGGCGTCAATCACCTGGGGAAACTGGGAAAAGTCCACTTCAAATACCCCCTCCGGCTGCAGTCCCAGATTTTTATGCAGTGTCTTTTTCAACAAAGCCGTTCCGCCGAAGGCGTAGGCTGCATTGAGCCGGTTCCAGCCATAGCCGGGAATGGCGACATAGAGATCCCGCAGAATGGAGGTCATCACAATTTCCTTTTTGCCAGGGCAGAAGGAGCAGAGGATCATGCTGTCGGATCGGGCGTTTTTTTCTCCGGGGCGCCGATCCAGACCTACCAGCAGAATGTGTCTCCAGCCGTTCCTGGGGGTCTCGCCCCCTGCGGCATAACCGGGAAACGCAAGAGAAATACACAGAACGCAGCAAAGCATCAGCACAGCCGACAGCCGGAATAGTCGATTCACAGTTCATCTCTCCCCAATGATCGTATGTATACAGTGTGTCCCACATTCGGGAAAAAAATCACGAGCATCCTTGCGAACAAATTTTTGTATTATCAAAAAATAGGGATGCATTTTTCCGGGTACTGTGGTATAATTGGGAAAAAGGAGGTGGCGCGGATGTACCAGCCCCTGGCAGATCTTCTGCGGCCCCAGACTCTGGATGAGGTCTACGGGCAGGAGCATATTCTGGGAGAGGGAGCCATCTTGCGGCGGCTGATCGACTCCGGGAATATTCCCAATATGGTGTTTTACGGCCCCAGCGGCACGGGGAAAACCACGGTCGCCAATATCATTGCCAAACAGACCAACCGCACGCTGTACAAGCTCAATGCCACTACAGCTTCCACGGCGGATATCAAGGAAATCGTCTCTCAGCTGGATACCTTTCTGGCCCCCAACGGTGTGCTTCTCTATCTGGATGAGATTCAGTCCTTTAATAAAAAGCAGCAACAGTCCCTGTTGGAGCATATTGAAAACGGCAAAATCACCCTGATCGCCTCCACCACGGAGAATCCCTATTTCTATGTGTTCAATGCCATTCTCAGCCGGTCTACGGTGTTTGAATTCAAGCAGATCGATGCCGCCGCCGCGCTGAAGGCGGTGAAGCGGGCGGTTGCCTACATGGAGCAGCGCACTGCCCTGAAGGCCTCGGCCGAGGAAGGAGCACTGGAATACATCGCCGGCTGCTGCGGCGGAGACATTCGCAAGGCTCTGAATGCAGTGGAGGTGCTGTTTTCCGCCGGACAGCCGGAAAACGGGATTCTGCCCCTGACATTGGAGGATGCCAGGGCTGTCACCCAGAAAAGCGCCATCCGCGCCGACCGGGACGGAGACAACTATTATGATCTGCTTTCCGCTCTGCAAAAGTCCATCCGCGGCTCCGACCCGGATGCCGCCTGCCATTATCTGGCCCGGCTGCTGGAGGCCGGGCAGCTGCCCTCCGCCTGCCGCCGTCTGATGGTGATTGCGGCGGAGGATGTGGGGCTGGCCTTTCCCCAGATCATTCCCATTGTCAAGGCGGCGGTGGATATGGCTCTGATGCTGGGAATGCCGGAGGCTCGTATCCCGTTGGGAGATGCCGCCGTTCTCATGGCCACCAGCCCCAAGTCCAATTCCGGTCATATCGCCCTGGATGCTGCGCTGGCGGATATCCGCAAGGGAAAGTCCGGGGATTTCCCCCGGCATCTGCAAAATGTCCACGCCGATTCCTATACCATGGAACGGGAGCAGGGGTATCTGTATCCCCATAATTACCCGAATCATTGGGTAAAGCAGCAATATCTGCCGGATGAGCTGGTGGGAACCCACTATTATGAATACGGCCCTAACAAGCTGGAGCAGGCGGCCAAGCAGTATTGGGATGCCATCAAAAAGTAGAACAGGAGACTTTCCATGGATATTCGTGTCAATGATATTCTCACCATGAAAAAGGCCCATCCCTGCGGGGAGAAGCGGTGGCTGGTGCTGCGCACCGGGGCGGACTTTCGTCTGCGGTGCATGGGCTGCGGCCATGAGCTGATGACCCCCCGGTTCAAGGCGGAAAAAAACATCCGGGCGGTGGAACGCCCGGCAGGAGAGTAACATTTACCCCGGAGGCTGCGGCCTCCGGGGCATCTGCGTGTTAATACTTCCTTCTCAGAATCAGATAGCTGACCCAGTACAGGAACACCATCAGGCATACGCTGCCGCTGGCAAAGGGAACCAGATCCCCCCGGTCGGCTACCATCAGGATAATGGCGGCAACGGCGGCAATCATCAGGTGCAGGTAGCCTGCCCAGGACCAGGCCTTCAGGCTGATGTAGCGGTTGCGTTCGTCGTTGTTCTGGGTGTCAATGGCTTCCTTGTAGGCCTTATCCGTCCTGTAGCGGAACTGCTTCCACAGGAAAATACCGCCTACAACGATCAGAGCGGTGCCCAGCCCGGACCAGTATTCATTCACATGGCCCAGATAATTGCCGATGAGCAGGCCTGCGCCCAGAAGAATTTCAAGGACATTTGCAGCAATACGCATTTTGGTTTTCATGATTATCCCTCCAGATTGGTTTCTTCGTCGAAAAGGAAGACCTCTTCGATGGTCATGTCAAAGAATTTTGCGATTTTGTGGGCCAGAAAAATCGAGGGGTTATACCGCCCGGTTTCCAGCGAGCTGATGGTCTGTCGGGAAACACCCAGCAGCTTGGCGAACTCCTCCTGCCGGATGCCCCGCTCTTTGCGGATCTGTTCAATTTTGTTTTTCATAGGGCACCTCCTTTTTGTAAAGTTCACTTTACACTCGTATCCTATCACATCCAAATTGAAATGTCAAGTGTACTTTACAAAAAAATCTCAGAAAAAAACCTCCGTATGCTGCGGTCATACAGAGATTTTTGCGGGATGCTCCCGATGGGAGAGGATAGGTGTGGGTCCGTGCATTTGCCCGGCAAACCGGGTGCAGTCAATCGGATATCAGTTCATCCATTTTCTGAACATATTGCTTCGGGTGGTTTAAACTCAGCTCACCATGATAATAACCCGACAGTGTTTCCAGCCTGGAGTTGGGGATCATCTCGTGAAGAAGCCTGGCAGATTTTTGCATGATTCTCGATTCTCTGCTTCCCACTGCTACCAGCACCTTTGCCTGACAGCCGCGGATTCCCTCTTTCAGTTCATAGTTGGAATTCGCTTTCAGAAATGCAATCATGTTTTCTTTTGTGATCGCGACACTGTCACGATAATAATCGTCAAAGAAAGACTTCTGAATATGCAGGGATCTGAATTGGGCTTTGGCAAACCATTTTTGCCGAATCAATGGATAACACATTGAAAATGTGGGCTCAATCAGTGCAAATATTGCTTTCATCGGCAAAACAAGGGCACTTTCGATGATTGCATATTTACAGATGTCATTCCGTTTGGAAAGCATTTCCACAAGAATCTGCCCGCCCAGAGACAGACCACAGATCATAAACACCTTCCCGGAACAGTTCTTGTCAATGTATTCCAGAATGCGATTGGCATTGTCCTCAATAGAAGTAAACTTTTGATCACTTCCGCTGTGTCCATCCAGCACCGGAATCACAATGTGGTATCTATCCTGCAGCTGTTTTACCTCTTCGATATAATTCCAGGGAGCCAGTCCGCCGCCATGCAAAAACAGGATCGTATTATTATGATGTAACCCATATTCTTCATATTGCATTTTACTACCTCCACAGGCACCGGTTTTTGCCTGAATCTGCTTTTTCCGCAAAAGATTTTTACCCGCGGGCGATTTTCTCCCGGGTCTGCTCCCGGAGGAGCTGGCGAAGCTGGGTGAGGTACTCGGAAAACTGCACCCGATCCTGTGCATAGGTCTGGTTCAGCTCATATTCCAGGGGAAGCCAGGTGGAGAGGTCGGAGCGGTTGTGCTGGAAAACGGCCTCCAGCCCATCCAGAGCCTTATAGATTTTGGCTTCCTCCGTCTGTCTGGCCTCCATCTCCCGGAAAAGCTCCCGGAATTCTGCGGAAATGTCCCCGGGAAGACTGTCTATCCACCCGTTCAGCAGTGCCTGTTCCCGTTCTTCTTCCTCGGCGTTCTTTTCAAAGGTGGGGATGTCCCCGGTGAAGCACTCACCCAGATCGTGAATCAGACACATCCTGATCACCTTGTCCATGTCCGCCCCCGGGAATTCGTGCCGCAGAAGCAGAGCCATCAGGGTCATCAGCCAGCAGTGCTCCGCTACGCTCTCCCGGCGGCCCTTCTCGGTGTAGCAGTGCCGGGTGGTGTCCTTGAGCCGGACTGCCACCTCCATAGCCTTCAGAAGCTCCTTTGGTTCCATAAAAAATCCTCCTGTTTTTTTCTCAGTATACCATAAAGAGCGGCTTTCTGCAATGCCATTTGGAATCTCAAACAGAAAACCGGGGGACGGGGAAGGAACTTGCGGTGCGCCTGTGCACCGGTTACGACCTGCTTCTCTCCCGGCAGAGAGTATACTGTTTCCGAAAGGGGGGACAGGGTGCGCGTTTATCTGGATGGAATTCTCCTGCTGAATTTTCTGGTGGATCTGCTGCTTCTGCTGGGGACAAACCGGCTCTCCGGTTTTCCAGCGGAGCCAAGACTGGTGTGGGCGGCTCTGATGGGGGCAGTCTTTGCTGCCTGCTGCGTCCTGCCGGGGTTCCGGTTTCTGGGAAATTTCTTCTGGCGGTTGGTGAGCCTGCTGCTGATGGGAAGCGTGGCCTTTGGCTGGAACCGAAGCGCCATCAGGCGCACCTGTATCTTTGCCATTCTTTCCATGGCGCTGGGGGGACTGGCTCTGAATCTGCACAGAATCAGCTTCCCGGCTCTGATTCTGGGTGCAGCGGGAACCTGGGCAATCTGCTATGGCGCAGTGGGAGGCAGGATCGGAGGACGGGAGTATGTCACGGTGGAGATTCCTGTGGGGGGAGATGTCCTTTCCGTGGTTGCGCTGAAGGACACCGGAAACCACCTGCGGGATCCTGTCACCGGAGAGTCCGTGTTGGTGGTGGCGGGGGAGATTGCCGCCCGGCTCACCGGGCTGACACCCAGCCAGCTTTCCGCACCGCTGGAAACCCTGGGGGCCAATCCCCGGATGGGACTGCGGCTGATACCTTATCATGCCGTGGGGCAGGAGAATGGGATGCTGCTGGGAAAACGGTTTGCAAATGTGAAAATGGGAGGAAGACGGAAAAGTGTGCTGGTGGCCTTTGCCCCGGAGGGACTGGGGCAGGGGGAGGGATATCAGGCGTTGACGGGAGGGATTGTATGATGGATTGGTTACGCGCTCTTCTGGAATTTCTGGAAGGAAAAGGGGAGAGGGGGATCTTCTACATCGGGGGCAGTGATGTACTGCCTCCACCCCTGAAGGGGGAGCAGGAGCAGCAGGTGCTGGAGGCGCTGGAACAGGGGGAGGAATGGGCGAAGCAGCGGCTTGTGGAGCACAATCTGCGGCTGGTGGTCTACATTGCCCGACGGTTTGAGAACACGGGCATCCATCTGGAGGATCTGATCTCCATCGGCTCCATCGGACTGATCAAGGCGGTGAACACCTACCGTCTGGACAAGAAGATCCGGCTGGCCACCTACGCCAGCCGCTGCATCGAAAATGAGATACTCATGTTCATCCGGAAAACCGCCAACCAGAAGCAGGAGATTTCTCTGGATGAGCCCATCAATCTGGACGGGGATGGCAACGAGCTGCTTCTGGGGGACATTCTGGGCACCGAGGAGGATATGATCCTTCGTCCGTTGGAGGAGGATGTGGACTTAATGGTATTGCGCCAGTCCCTGCGGGAGCTGCCGCCCCGGGAACGGGAGATCATGAATATGCGCTATGGGCTGGAAGGGCAGAAGGAGCTGACCCAGAAGGAGGTAGCCCAGAAAATGGGGATTTCCCAGTCCTATATTTCCCGCCTGGAAAAGCGGATTCTTCAGCGGCTTCGCAAGGAGTTTCTCAGACAGACCAGCTGCGCCTGACTTTGGTATGAGAAACAAGAATCCCTCTATTGAAATTGGCAGAATACCGTGGTATAATCAGTAAAAACCAGTATCGATATTCTTTTTTATCGATATCGATAGAAAAAGGGTGTGGCAATTCGTGGAAAAGAAGATCTCCAAGTTTGTACTCAAGCGTCTGCCGGGATACCTGGCCTATTTGAAGAGCCTGCCGGATACTGCGCCGGAGCATATCTCCGCAACTACCCTGGCCAATGCGCTGGGAATGGGGCAGGTACAGGTGCGTAAGGATCTGGCCATGGTTTCCGACGGCGGCCGTCCCAAGGTGGGCTATCGCCGCAAGGAGCTGATCGAGGATATTGAGCAGTTTCTGGGCTGCGACAACACCACCGATGCGGTTCTCATCGGCGCAGGTAAGCTGGGTCAGGCTCTGATGGCTTATCAGGGCTTTTCGGAGTACGGCCTGAATATTCTGGCCGGATTTGATATCGCCCCTGCCATGGACATGACGGAGGAGGGCAAGCCCATCTACCCTGTGGAGCAGCTGGAGGAATACTGCCGCAGCCGCAAGATCCTTATGGGAATCCTGACGGTGCCGGCGGAGCACGCCCAGAGCGCCTGCGATCTGCTGATTCGCTGCGGCATCAAGGCCATCTGGAATTTTGCCCCCACCCATCTGGAGGTGCCGGAGCATATTCTGGTGCAGAATCAGAATATGGCCACCTCGCTGGCGGTTCTGTCTGTCCATCTGCAGAAGCAGATCAAGGACGAAAAGGGTTAACCCAGTCTGAAAGGCCGACGGAGGCTTCTCCGCCGGCTTTTTTTGACGGAATACAGATTTTGGTTGCAAATCCATCGCAAATGGGGTATAATCCCATATTATTGAAAAGAGAGGAAGTTGTCTGTTATGGCTGAAATCACGGAAAGCAAAAACTTCATTCACGCTTTTATTGATGAGGATATCGCCGAAGGCGGGCAGTACGCCGGTCAGACCGTTCATACCCGGTTCCCGCCGGAGCCCAACGGCTATCTGCACATCGGCCACTGCAAGGCGCTGATCATTGACTTCGGCACCGCTGAGAAGTACAACGGCCTGTGCAATCTCCGCATGGATGACACCAACCCCACCAAGGAGGATGTGGAGTTTGTGGAGGCCATTAAGGAGGATATCCACTGGCTCGGCTTTGACTGGGGCGACCGGTTCTTCTACGGCTCCGACTATTTTGAGAAGGACTATGAGTATGCCGTGGAGCTGATCAAAAAGGGTCTGGCCTATGTCTGTGAGCTGACCCCCGAGCAGTTCAAGGAATACCGGGGCGACCTGAACACCCCTGCCAAGTCTCCCTACCGGGATCGTCCCATTGAGGAGAGCCTGGATCTGTTTGCCCGGATGCGGGCCGGTGAGTTCGAGGACAATGCCATGACCCTCCGGGCCAAGATCGATCTGGCCTCCGGCAACTTTAATATGCGCGACCCCGTCATCTACCGCATCCGCCATATGCACCACCACCGTCAGGGGGACAAGTGGTGCATCTATCCCATGTATGACTTTGCCCATCCCATTCAGGATGCTCTGGAGGGAATTACCCATTCCCTGTGCTCTCTGGAATTTGAGAACCACCGTCCTCTGTACAACTGGGTGGTGGAGAATGTCTCCGTGCCCCATCATCCCCGGCAGATTGAGTTCGCCCGTCTGGGCATCGACCACACCGTGCTGTCCAAGCGGAAGCTCCGTGCGCTGGTGGAGAACGGCTATGTCTCCGGCTGGGATGATCCCCGGATGCCCACCCTCTGCGGCCTGCGCCGCCGGGGCTATACCCCTGCCGCCATCCGCAACTTCTGCGACCGGGTGGGCGTGGCCAAGAGTCCCAATACCATTGAGTATGCATTTTTGGAGCACTGCCTCCGGGAGGATCTCAACGAGACGGCTCAGCGTGTCATGGCGGTCATCGATCCCGTCAAGCTGACCATCACCAACTATCCTGAGGGACAGAGCGAGACCTTTGAGGTGGAGAACAACCCCAACGACCCCAATGCCGGTGTCCGCAACATCACCTTCTCCCGGAATCTGTGGATTGAAGCCGACGATTTTCTGGAGGTGCCTGTGCCCAAGTACAAGCGCCTGACCCCCGGCGGCGCCGAGTGCCGTCTGAAGGGCACCTATCTCATCACCTGCACCGGCTGCGTCAAGGACGAAACCGGCAAGGTTGTGGAGGTTCTGGCTACCTATGATCCCGAATCCCGGGGCGGCAACCCTGCCGACGGCCGCAAGGTCAAGGGCGCAACCATCCACTGGGTGGATGCCAACAACTGCTACGATGCCGAGGTTCGCCAGTACAGCAACCTCTTTGACGATCCCGATCCCGATGCCTCCGGCAAGGACTTCCTGTCCTGCCTGAACCCCCATTCTCTGGAGGTGCTCCAGGGCTGCAAGGTGGAGGCCTTCCTGAAGGATGCCAGGGCTGGGGATTCCTACCAGTTTATGCGCCTGGGCTATTTCTGCCCCGACAGCAAGGACTCGTCCCCGGAGCATCTGGTGTTCAACCGCTCTGTCAGCCTGAAGGACAGCTTCAAGCCTGTAAATTAAAGTCATTTTGGCCCCATTGCCCGGCGGCAATGGGGCCTTTTGGCATTCAAACACGGGGGAAACATGAAAAGACAGAAAACAATTTGTGAAATCTTAAAAATTATGGTTGTCAACTTGCCTATCTTATATTAAAATAGGAGAGGATATGAAAGAAAAGAGAAGGAGTGATTTTCTTTGCCTGAAGTCAAGTACAAGCGAATCCTGCTGAAGGTCAGCGGCGAAGCCCTCGCCGGTGATGCCCATCGGGGTCTGGACTTTACGGTTATTAACTCTGTGTGCTCTGTGATCAAGCAGTGTACGGATCTTGGTGTGCAGATCGGCCTGGTCATCGGCGGCGGAAATTTCTGGCGCGGTGTCAAGGACGGTGCAGACAAGATGCAGCGCTCTCACGGCGATGCCATGGGTATGCTGGCCACGGTTATGAATTCCATTGCTGTGGCGGATGCTCTGGGTAAGCATGGCGTGGATGCCCGGGTGCTCAGCGCTGTGGAGATGAACAAGTTTGCTGAGTATTTCACCAGAGATACCGCAGACCGTTACCTGAACGAGGGTAAGGTTGTCATCTTCGCCGCAGGCACCGGCAACCCCTATTTCTCCACCGATACCGGCGCAGTGCTTCGGGGTGTGGAGATCGAGGCCGATGCCATCCTGATGGCCAAGAATGTGGACGGCATCTACTCTGCCGATCCCAATGCTGACCCCACTGCCGTGAAATTTGACCAGCTGACCTATGATGAGGTTCTGGCTCGTCATCTGAAGGCCACGGATACCACTGCCATGACTCTGGCTATGGACAATCACATGACCCTGATCTGCTTTGCCCTGGCAGATCCCCAGAATATCCTCCGCGTTGTCTGCGGAGAGAAGATCGGAACTACCGTGAAGGAGGACTAAGCAATGAATATCGATTTCAAGGATTTTACCCGCAAGATGGAGCGTACCCTGGAGCACCTGAACGAGGACTTTGACGCCGTCCGGGCAGGCCGCGCCAACCCCAAGGTTCTGGATCGTCTGACGGTGGAATACTATGGCAGTGAGACGCCCCTCAACGGCGTGGCCACCATCTCCACCCCCGATGCCCGTACGCTGGTCATCACTCCCTGGGACACCAAGCTGCTGAAGGATATCTGCAAGTCCATTCAGACCTCCGACCTGGGCATCAATCCCCAGAATGACGGCCGTGTGATCCGTCTGGTGTTCCCCCAGCTGACGGAGGAACGCCGTAAGGATCTGACCAAGCAGGTCAAAAAGTACGCCGAGGATGCCAAGGTGGCAATGCGCAACATCCGCCGGGACGGCATGGACTATGTGAAGAAGCTGAAGAAGAACTCCGAGATCACCGAGGATGACCAGAAGAAGGCAGAAAAGGATCTGCAGGATCTGCTGGACAAATACATCAAAAAGGTGGATGCAGCCCTGGCCGCCAAGGAAAAGGAACTGATGTCCATCTGATATTCAGAGCTTCCTTAGAAAACCTGACCCAATGGGGCGCATTGCGCCCCATTGACCATGAAATCGGGAAAAGAGCGGTGCTTTTTCCTCAACCCAAAAAGAAAGGGTGCTGAAATATGGCACTTCCCATGGAAAAACCGGCGCCGCCTCAGCACATTGCCATCATCATGGACGGCAATGGCCGCTGGGCAAAAAAACGGGGTCTGCCCCGTACAGCCGGTCACGCAGCAGGCGCGGAGAGCTTTCGCACCATTGCAAACTACTGCCGCACGCTGGGCGTGAAATACCTGACAGTCTATGCCTTCTCCACAGAAAATTGGAAGCGTTCTCAGGAAGAGGTGGCGGGAATTATGAAGCTCCTGCGCAGTTATCTGGAGGAGGCTCTCCGGGATATGGAGAAGAACCGGGTTCGTTTCCGCTTTTTTGGAGACCTGACCCGACTGAGTCCGGAGCTTCAGAAGCTGTGCAGCGATGCTCAGAACCGTTCTGAAGAATATGATGTTCAGGTGAACTTTTGCCTGAACTACGGCGGACGGGATGAGATTGTCCGGGCAGCCAGAGCCTTTGCCCAGGACTGCCGGGATGGCAGGCATTCCCCGGAGGATCTGTCCGAGGCGCTTTTCTCCGGCTATCTGTATTCGGCGGATGTTCCGGACCCGGAGCTGATTATCCGACCCTCGGGGGAACTGCGAACCAGTAATTTCCTGCTGTGGCAGTCTGCCTACTCCGAATTTGTGTTTATGAATGTACTGTGGCCGGATTTTACCCCGGAGGATCTGGACAGGGCCATTGAAGAATACCACCGTCGTAACCGGCGGTTTGGAGGGACATAGAGAGAATGAAAACACGGGTAATTTCTGCGGCAGTGCTGCTGCCGCTGCTGGCAATTGTGGTGCTGTGGGCGCCGACCATGTATGCCGCGGTCATTCTGGCGATTCTGATGGCCATTGGTTCCTATGAGCTGCTTTACAGAACTGGTCTGCTGCGCCATTCCCGCATGGTGATTTATTCATCGGTGATGGCCTTTGCTGTGGTGATGTGGAGTTATGCCGGTGCGGTTCATGCATACCTGCTTCTGGGTCTGATCGCGTATTCCGTCCTCCTGTTCGGAGAGATGATGGCGGATCATATCCATGTGCGCATTGAGATGGTCTGCCTGTGTTATCTGTCAGGCCTGATCGTTCCCTATATGGAAAGCGGACTGATCCGAATTCTGACCCAGGTGATTGGCCGGCAGATGATCATTGTGCCCTTCTGCATTGCGTTCATGTCGGATGCAGGTGCCTATTTTGTGGGACTCAAGTTCGGTCGTCACAAGCTGGCTCCCGTGGTCAGCCCCAATAAGACCATTGAGGGAGCCTTGGGAGGAATGGCAGCCTCCGTCATTGCCATGCTGATCTATGCCATTGTGCTGGATCTGTTTTTCCCGCAGTACCGGGTCAGCTACGGCGCTGCTCTGCTCTACGGATTTGCAGGCAGTCTGTGCGGAATGATTGGTGATTTGTGCTTCTCCATCATCAAGCGTCAGACCGGAATCAAGGACTATGGCAATCTGATCCCCGGCCACGGCGGTGTGCTGGATCGGCTGGATTCCATGGTTATGGTGGCTCCGCTGGTAGAGGCGCTGATGCTGTTGATTCCGCTGGTGGTGTAAGAGAATATGGTAAAGTGTGTATCTGTGCTGGGCTCCACCGGTTCTATCGGCCGGCAGAGCCTGGATATTATCGGCCGCCTCCCCGAAATTCGGGTGGCGGCCTTGAGTGCAGGCTCCGATGTGGAGCGGATGGCGCAGCAGTGCCGCCGGTTCCGTCCGGAGCTGGCCGTTATGGCCACGCAGGAGGCAGCATCCCGGCTGGCGGAAGCAATTTCGGATTTGGATATCTGCATTGCATGGGGCGAGGAAGGCCTGATTCGGGCGGCAGCCATGGAGAGCGCGGACTGCGTCATCACCGCCGTGGTGGGCATGGTGGGTCTGAAGCCTACGCTGGCTGCCATCCGTGCCGGAAAGCGGATCGGTCTTGCCAATAAGGAGACACTGGTCTGCGCCGGTGAGCTGGTGATGGCGGAAGCAGAGAAGTACGGTGTGGAGATTATTCCCGTGGATTCGGAGCATTCCGCGATTTTTCAGTGTCTCATGGGTAATCGCAGCAAGGATCAGATTCGCCGTCTCATTCTCACCTGCTCCGGCGGCCCCTTCTTCGGAATGGATGAGGAGCAGCTGAAAACGGTGACCAAGGCCGATGCCCTGAAGCACCCCAACTGGAAGATGGGCGCCAAGATCACCGTGGACTGTGCCACCCTGATGAACAAGGGTTTGGAGGTCATTGAGGCCATGCGGCTCTATGGCCTTCCGGCAGAGCAGGTGGATGTGGTGATTCACCGCCAGAGCATTGTCCACTCCATGGTGGAGTTTGTGGACGGTGCCGTCATGGCGCAGCTGGGTACACCGGATATGCGGCTGCCCATCCAGCTGGCTCTGACCTACCCGGATCGGGCACCGTGCCCGGTAGATCGGCTGGATCTGCTGACCTGCGGAGATCTGACCTTCCGCAAGCCGGATACCCGGCGCTTTCCCTGTCTGGCGCTGGCCTACGAATGTGCCAAAAGGGGCGGCACAGCCTGCCCTGCCATGAATGGCGCCAACGAAGAAGCCGTGGCTCTGTTTCTTGCAGATAAGATCGGATTTTACGATATCTACCGTCTTGTCCGCACCGCTGTGGAGGCAGTTCCCTTTGTGGAAAACCCTACCCTGGAGCAGATTCTGGAAGCTGACCGCCTGGCCAGAAAGGCAGTTGCCCATGGGCTGTAAGCTCCTATTCTCTTAAGCATCTTAGCGAGGAAATCTATGAGTGTTCTTTTTGCAATTATCCTGTTCAGTCTGTTGATCTTTGTCCACGAGCTTGGCCATTTTCTCACGGCCAAGGCCTCCGGGGTTCGGGTCAATGAGTTCTCTTTGTTTATGGGTCCGGTTCTGTGGCAGAAGCAGATTGGGCAGACCCTGTATTCTCTGCGGTGTATCCCCATCGGCGGCTACTGCGCCATGGAAGGGGAGGAGGGGGACAGCGATGACCCCCATTCCTTCGGTAAGGCCGCGTGGTGGAAACGGGCTATCATATTGGTTGCTGGGGCTGCCATGAATTACCTTATGGGACTGCTCCTTCTGGCGGTGTTTTTTGCCCCGCAGAAGCAATTTGTGACCCCGGTGGTCAGTGAGATTGAGCCGGGCTGCGCTCTGGCAGGGGAGCAGGGAATTCAGGAGGGAGATCTTCTTCTGGCTATCGACGGGGAGAAAATCTACACTGCTGCGGATTTCTCCTTCCTTCTGAGCTTGAATCCCGGGGATGTCCACGATCTGCTTTTGGAGCGTGACGGGCAGCGGATTCTTCTGGAGAATTTCTCCATGGAGAAGCGGGAGTTCCCCGAGGCTGACGGCACCACCTCCCTGCGCTATGGCTTCAGCTTTTCGGTGGTGGATGCCACCGGGTGGGAGATGGCGAAGTATGTCTGGAATACGGCTCTGAACAACGCCCGGCTGGTGCGGCTGAGCCTGAATATGCTCCTGCGTGGGCAGGCCGGTATCCGGGATGTGGGCGGGCCTGTGATGATTGTGCAGCAGATGGCCCAAGTGGCGGACGAATCTTCCAATCTGTACTATGCCATGCTGAATCTGGTGTATTTTGGTGCGTTTCTGGCCATCAATCTGGCTGTGATGAACCTGCTGCCCATTCCTGCGCTGGACGGCGGCCGGGTGGTCTGCCTGCTGCTGACCACGGCGGTGGAGGCGCTGACCCACAAGAAGATCGATCCCAAATACGAGGCTTATCTCCATGGTGCCGGAATGACGGTTCTGATGCTGCTGATGGCTTTGATTATGTTCAAGGATATTATTTTTCTGTTTATGAGGTAGTTGCCATGACAAGACAGATTCATGTTGGGAGCGTTCCCATCGGAGGCGGCGCATCCGTTGCCATTCAGTCTATGCTGAATACCAAAACCACCGATGTGCAGGCCAGCTTGGAGCAGATTCGGGCTTTGGCTGCCGCCGGATGTCAGATTGCCCGGCTGTCCGTTCAGAATATGGAGGCCGCCCGGGGCTTTGCGGAAATCTGTAAGGAAAGCCCCCTGCCGCTGGTGGCGGATATCCACTTTGATTATAAGCTGGCCATTGCCGCTGCAGAAGGCGGCGCCAGCAAAATCCGCATCAACCCCGGCAACATCGGCGGTGAGGATCGGGTAAAGGCTGTGGTGGATATCTGCAAGGATAAGAAGATCCCCATCCGAATCGGTGTCAACGGCGGCAGTCTGGACAAAAAACTGCTGGAAAAATACGGCCACCCCACGGCGGAGGCACTGGTGGAATCTGCATTTCAGCATCTGGAGCTGCTGGAAAAACAGGGCTTTTATGATACCTGCGTGTCCATGAAGTCCTCCACGGTTTCTACCATGGTGGCTGCTGCCCGGCTGTTCCGCAGCAAATGCGACTATCCCCTCCACATTGGGGTGACGGAGACCGGCCCCGTCAGACAGGGTCTCATCAAATCCGCCATGGGCATCGGCGCTCTGCTGCTGGATGGCATCGGCGACACCATCCGGGTCAGCCTGACGGATGATCCCGTTCAGGAGGTCTACGCCGCCAAGGATATTCTGAAGGCAGCCGGACTGCGTAAGGAGGGCGTCAATATCATCTCCTGCCCCACCTGTGGTCGTACCCGGATTGATCTCATCGGCCTTGTGAATCAGGTGGATGCCGCACTGAAGGACTGTCCCAAGCCCATTACGGTTGCCGTCATGGGCTGTGTGGTCAATGGCCCCGGAGAGGCCAGAGAAGCCGACATCGGCATTGCCGGCGGCGACGGCTGGGGTATGATTTTTGAAAAGGGTGTGGAGGTGGAGAAGCTGCCCTATGACCAGCTTCTGGGTGCCCTTCTGCGCCGGATTGAAGCTATGTAACATATGGGGGCGATTTTTTCGCCCCCTTCCTGCAATACAGAGATATGGAAAACAAAGTAACCATTTTAGATATGTTTCCCGATTATCAGCCGCCTGAGGAGCTGCCTTCCGCGCTTGCACAGGCGGCGATTGTTGCTGCGGATATCGACCCGGAGGAGCGGGTTGTATCCGTAGCGGTTCACGCAGATGCTTTTCTGCCGCAGCGGGAGCTGGATAGAATTGCCGGAGACATTGCCGGCGTGTACGGCCTGCGCCGTCTGGAATTGACAGCTACCTTCCCGGCGGATCAGCTGACGAAGATGGACCCGGATTCTCTGATGCAGCTGTTTGTCAGCAGGAATTCCATGACCCGTGGTGCGCTGGCTGGCGCCGCATGGGAGTGGGAGGGAACAGCCCTGCACATCCGACTGAAGGCCAACGGGAAAAAGGAACTGGAGGAACTGGTGCCGGCTGTGCAGAAAGCACTGCGTGAACAGTTTGCAGTCCCGGTGACTATGGAAATCCATTCCGGACAGGCACTGGAAGGACAGGCTCTCTTTGATGCCATGGAATCCATCCGTGGGCAGATGATCAGCACACTGCCTGCCAGAGCGGCAGCACAGGAAAAGCAGGGGGCCAAGAGCGCACCTGCGGCTGCCGGAGATTCTTTCTATGGAAAGCCCTTCCGGGGAAACCCTGTCGCCATGAAGGATCTGAATCTGGATATGGGGACGGTGATTGTAGAGGGCAGAGTGTTTCAGGTGGATCACAAGGAGCTGAAAAAGCGCAATGCCTGGGTCATCAAGTTCGACATGACGGACAATACCAACTCCGTCCGGGTCAGCAAGTTCATGGAGGCAGGGGAGGCCAAGCCCATTCTGGAAAATGTCAAGGTGGGCTCCGTACTTCAGGTTCAGGGGCGACCCATTGAGGATCGGTTTGAAAATGAAATGGTGCTGAAGCCCTTCGCCATGAAGCCCGGCTCCATGCCCAAGCGGAAGGATACCGCACCGGGTGAGAAACGGGTGGAGCTGCACCTGCACACCACCATGTCCAATATGGATGCCCTGACGCCTACCGATGCCGCCATTAAGCAGGCGGCTGCCTGGGGTCACCGCGCCATCGCCATTACGGATCACGGCTGCTGTCAGTCCTTCACCGATGCCCTGCATACCGTGGAAAACTGGAAGGGTGCTCCCAAGGTGGCAGGCACCGACGAAACCATCAAGATCCTCTATGGCTGTGAAGGATATTATGTAAACGATGTGGACGACCGGGTGGTGGTTCACGGAACCCAGGATATGCCCTTTGACGGGGAATATGTGGCCTTTGACCTGGAAACCACCGGCCTTTCTTCCCGGAATGACAAAATCATCGAAATCGGCGCGGTGCTGATGAAGCAGGGAAAGGAACTGGATCGGTTCCAGACCTTTGTGGATCCCGGCCGGACGCTGGATCGAAAAATTGTGGATTTGACGGGCATTACCGACGAAATGCTTCGGGGAGCGCCGAAAATCGAGGAAATCCTCCCCAAATTTCTGGAATTTGTGGGGGATCGGATTCTGGTGGCCCACAATGCGGATTTTGACACCGGATTTATCCGGGCGGAGTGTGACCGGCAGGGTCTGCCCTATGGCTTTACCACGGCGGATACCCTGATTCTGTCCCAGAATCTGCTGCCCCAGCTGAATAAGTTCAAGCTGAATCTTGTCTCCAATGCCCTGAGCCTGCCGGATTTCAACCATCACCGGGCGGCGGATGACGCGGTGACCTGCGGCCTGATTCTGGATCGTCTGCTCCGGAAGCTGGAGGAGGAGCACGATATCCACACCCTGCAGCAGATCAACCCCGTGATGATGGGTCTGCGAGCCAAGGGTCGGATTACCGACCGGCAGGCGCGGCACATCATTCTTTTTGCCAAAAATCAGGTGGGACTGCGAAATCTCTATCACTTGATTTCCGATTCCAACCTGAAGTATTTCCGGCGTGTTCCCAGAATTCCCAAGTCGGAGCTAATGGAGCTTCGGGAGGGACTGATCATCGGCTCCGCCTGTGAGGCCGGAGAGCTGTTTCAGGCGGTGGTGGAGCGGAAAAGCGAGGATGAGCTGAAGCGGATTGCCTCCTTCTATGACTATCTGGAAATTCAGCCCCTTGCCAACAACCGATTCATGCTGGAAAAGGGCATGGCAAAGGATGAGGAAGAGCTGCGGGAATTCAACCGGACAGTTGTCCGTCTGGGCGAGGAGCTGGGCAAGATGGTGGTAGCCACCGGGGATGTCCACTTCCTGAACCCGGAGGACGAGATTTTCCGGCATATTCTGCTGGCTACCAAGGGCTTTGACGATGCGGACAAGCCCAACCCCCTGTATTTCCGCACTACGGACGAGATGCTGGAAGAATTCTCTTATCTGGGAGAGGAAAAGGCACGGGAAATTGTCATCACCAACCCCAACCGCATTGCGGATATGTGCGAGACCATGCGTCCGGTGCCCCACAACCTGTTTGCCCCCAAGATTGAAAACTCCGTGGAGGATCTCAAGAGTCTGGTGTATGGAAAATTCCACCGGCTTTACGGAGAGAATCCTCCGGAGAGTTTCGTGAAGCGTGTGGAGACGGAGCTGCACGATATCATCACCTGTCATTACGATGTGATCTATATGTCCGCTCAGCGGCTGGTGCAGAATTCTCTGGAAAACGGCTATCTGGTGGGCTCCCGTGGCTCGGTGGGTTCCTCCATTGTGGCCTATCTTTCCGGCATTACGGAGGTCAACTCCTTCCCACCCCACTACCGCTGCCCCAATCCGGACTGCAAGCACACGGTGCTGGAGGTGCCCAAGGGGATCAACTGCGGCGCAGACCTGCCGGATGCCATTTGCCCCCTGTGCGGCACAAAGATGGAAAAGGATGGGTTTAACATCCCCTTCGAGACCTTCCTTGGCTTCGGGGGCGATAAGGTGCCGGATATTGACCTGAATTTCTCCGGTGAATATCAGTCCAGAGCCCATGCCTACTGTATCTCCATGTTCGGTTCCTCCCATGTGTTTCGTGCCGGAACCATTGGAACGGTGGCGGAGAAAACCGCCTTCGGCTATGTGAAAAAATACCTGTCGGAACGGGAAAAAACCGCCTCCCGGGCGGAGGAGGCCAGACTGGCCTCGGGCTGTGTAGGCGTTCGCCGTACCACAGGCCAGCACCCCGGCGGTCTGGTGGTCATTCCCCAGGAAAATGAGATCTGGGACTTCTGCCCGGTGCAGCATCCGGCGGACGACCCCAATTCCGACCAGATTACCACCCATTTTGAATATCACTCCATGGAAGAAAACCTGCTGAAGCTGGACATGCTGGGCCACGATGACCCCACCATGATCCGTATGATGGAGGATATGACCGGCGTGGATGCCAAGACCATTCCGCTGGACGACAAAAACACCATGTCCATCTTCACCTCCTCCAAGGTGCTGGGCTATGAGAACGACAAGATTCTGGGTCCCACCGGGGCCGTGGCGGTGCCGGAGTTCAACACCCGGTTCACCCGTGGTGTGCTGCTGGATACCATGCCCACGAAGTTTGATTTTCTTGTGCGGATTTCCGGCTATACCCACGGCACCGATGTGTGGCTGGGCAATGCCCGGGACCTGATTACCTCCAAGACTGCAACGGTGGACGGTACCATCGGCTGCCGTGACGACATTATGATCTATCTCATCTCCTGCGGTATGCCGGAGAAACGAGCCTTCAAAATCATGGAGTCTGTGCGTAAGGGCAGGGGACTGCCCCCCGGTGCGGAGGAGGAGATGGTGGCAGCGGGCGTGCCGGACTGGTACATCGGTTCCTGTAAGAAGATCAAGTATCTCTTCCCCAAAGCTCACGCGGTGGCCTATGTTATGATGGCCTTCCGGATTGCGTGGTTTAAGGTATACCATCCCCTGGCCTTTTACAGCGCCTATTTCTACCGCCGCAGCCAGAAGGGCGGCTTTGACGCGGTGATGATGACTCACGGTATGGAGACGGTGGTCAGCAATATCGATGCCATCGACGCCAACGAAAACGCCACCGCCAAGGACGAGGATCTGCTGACCACGCTGGAAGTGGTGTATGAGTTCTATCTGCGGGGCTTTGAATTCCTGCCTATCAGCGTTTATGAAAGTCACGCTACCAAGTTCTTGATTCGGGACGGAAAAATTCTGCCGCCCTTTGTGGCTATCTCCGGTCTGGGAGAAAGCGCGGCTCAGGACTTGATGGAGGGGCGTGAGGGAAAGACCTTCCTGTCCATTGAGGAGGTGGCGCTGGCCTGCCCCAAGGTTTCCAAAACCCACATCCAGATGCTGAAGGAGGCCGGTGCCTTCGGCGACCTGCCGGATACCAGTCAGATCAGCCTGTTCTAAGGCAACACCGCACAATGGGAGCTGCGGGCTTCGGCGGATCTTTTGCCCCAATCGTGCAGTATGAAAAATGGGAAATACATCCAGTATTCCCGCATTTTCCATACTTTCGCTGGGGTCAAAACACTGGCCCAATCTCCTTGCCCCATTATCCGGCGATGCCCTAAAAATGAAATAATCTTACAGACTTTTTGTAAAAAGGAGGGAGTGTTCTTCCTCCTTTTTGCACTTTTTCCGCAGGGTGTTAAAAAGGGAGATAAATCCATGCTCAGTTAGAGAAAAACTGCATAAACCAAAAGAAGAACTTGCATTTTTTCATGCCTTCGGTTAGAATGAAAAGAACTTCTACTTTTATGTCAGGAGGAAAAATATGACATTATTAAAGTTTTTTGAAATATTGGATAATATAGCCTGGGGCCCGTGGATGCTGGTGCTTCTGGTGGGTACCGGAATTTACCTCAGCAGCAAGGTCGGCTTTATCCAGTTTTCCAAATTCGGCCATATTATGAAGCAAACTGCCGGCCGGATTTTCCGAAAGGAAAAGGCAGCCCATGGTGAGGTTACCCCCTTTCAGGCTGTGACCACTGCGCTGGCGGCAACCGTGGGTACCGGCAATATTGCCGGTGTTACCGGCGCCATCGCTCTGGGCGGCCCGGGGGCAGTGTTCTGGATGTGGCTCAGCGCTCTGTTCGGCATGGCGACCAAATATTCCGAGGTGGTTCTTGCCATCCATTACCGGGAGCGCAACCCCAAGGGTGAATATGTGGGCGGCCCCATGTATTACATCAAGAACGGCCTTGGCAAAAATTGGACCTGGCTGGCCATGATTTTCAGCCTTCTGGCAGCCATTGCCGCCATCGGAACCGGTAATATGACCCAGATCAATACCATTGCCACCTCCGTCAATGCCACCATTGATGCCTTCGGGGGCGATACCGGTGCAGCTGTGATTACAGTGATGGGACAGACCATTTCGGTGTCCAGTCTGGCCATTGGCCTGCTGGTGGCAGTGGTTGTGGCTATGGTGCTGTTTGGCGGTATCAAGCGCATTGGCGCGGTTACCGCCCGGCTGGTGCCCATGATGGCGCTGGTGTATGTGCTCTGCTCTGTGGTGGTGATTGTTTCCAACTGGAGCAGCATCGGCCATATTTTCGGTATGATCTTCCGGGGCGCCTTTTCTCCCGAGGCAGCTCTGGGCGGTGCCTTCGGCATTGGAATTATGACCACCATCCAGAAGGGCGTTGGACGGGGCATCTTCTCCAACGAAGCAGGTCTCGGCTCTGCCCCTATGGCTCATGCCGCATCCTCGGAAAAGGATCCTGTGAAGCAGGGACTGTACGGCATCTTCGAGGTATTCATGGATACCATTGTGATCTGCACCATTACGGCTCTGACCCTGCTGTGCGGTGTGGAGAGCGGCGTGGATATTACCTGGGGGCAGAATGCCGGTGCGGAGCTGATTATCGCTTCCTTCTCCAGTGTGCTGGGTGCCCGGCTTGGTTCTGCCATTGTGGCGGTAGCTATTTCCATGTTTGCTCTGTCCACTATTCTCAGCTGGTCGCTCTACGGCAGCCGCAGCTTCGAGTTCCTGTTTGGCCATAAGGGGGGAACCCTCTATCAGATCATCTATGTGTTCTGCATCGTTTTGGGCGCAGCCATGAAGCTGGATCTGGTGTGGACCATCGCAGACACCTTCAACGGTTTTATGGCAGTTCCCAACCTCGTTGCCCTGCTGGGACTGTCCGGAGTTGTGGTGAGGCTGACAAAGGAATACTTTGCCAATCCGGAACTGCATAGATAATGCCAATCCGCCTGCCCTGTAGGGTGGGCGGATTTTATAGAGTATTCACAGAAAATAAAAAGATCCTCTGTTGCCTTTTTGTTCATCTTATGGTAAAATAGTTTAAGAACAAGGAGGTATGCTTATGCAGGATATTGGTATGCAATATCACATCCGTTGTAAAGAAGGGGATGTGGGAAGGTATGTGTTTCTCCCCGGAGATCCCGGCCGGTGTGAAGCGATTGCAGCGCATTTTGACAATCCCCATCATGTGGGAATGAACCGGGAGTACAATGTCTATACCGGCACGCTGCTGGGAGAAAAGGTTTCCGTCTGCTCCACCGGAATCGGCGGCCCCTCCGCTTCCATCGCCATGGAGGAGCTGGCGGCCATTGGCGCCGATACCTTCATCCGGGTGGGCACCTGTGGGGGTATCGATCTGGATGTCTGTCCCGGAGATGTGGTGGTGGCCACCGGTGCCATCCGATTTGAGCACACCTCTTTGGAATACGCGCCAATAGAGTTCCCGGCGGTGCCGGATTTCAATATCACCGCAGCCCTGAAGGCCGCCAGTGAGGATTTGGGCTACCGCACCCATACAGGTGTTGTCCAGTGCAAGGATTCCTTCTACGGCCAGCACAGCCCGGAAAAGTCCCCGGTCTCCTATGAGCTGCTGCAGAAGTGGGAGAGCTGGAAGCGTCTGGGGGTCAAGGCCAGCGAGATGGAGTCCGCCGCGCTGTTTGTGGTGGCCGCTGCGCTGGGTGTCCGCTGCGGCAGCTGTTTCCACGCCGTGTGGAATCAGGAGCGGGAGAAGGCAGGATTGTTTATGAAGATGACGGAGGATACCTCCGCTGCCATCACCGTGGGCATTGAAGCCATGAAGCGGATTATCGCCGCTGATCAGAAGAAATAAAAGATGAGGGAACTGCCTGTGCAGTTCCCTCAAAATTTATTCTTCCGAGTATTTTACAAAGCCAAGGCTGAGATAATCCAGAAATACACGCTTGTCCGGGGTCTTGCCCATGGTGACCCGGTGGCAGTGAATTTCCCAGACAGGCTCGCCCTCCAGCTGGGATTTCTGAATCTCGAATACATGATTCCAGCTTCTGCCCTCCAGATAGAGCTGATCCCTGTCAATGCGGATCAGCTCCAGACGGCGGAAATTGAAGGTGGGGAAGGCATTTTTGATGCAGATTTCAAAAAACATCTGCCCATCCCGTACGCTGCAAAGCTCAAAGGTGCTGCGGATCATGGCAGAGTAGTTTTCCATAGTGAAACCTCCTTGTAAAGGTGAAACTACAGCTTGGCGTAGGCTCTGTCCAAAAACTTCTGAGAATTTACCATCACGCGCTGATGGGTTCCGTGCCCGATTTCCCCGGCTTCGTCAAAGGCTTTGACACAGAAGGTGATGACCTTCCCATTGACCTCGGTGACTTCCGCCTCGGCTCGAACCTCCAGCCCCACAGGGGTGGCGGAGATATGCTCAATGTTCAGCATAGTGCCTACGGTGGTCTGGCCTTCAGCCAGAGCATCTTCAATGGCGTTGCAGGCGGCGCCCTCCATCAGCGCCACCATACAGGGGGTGGCGTAAACCAGCAGGTCGCCGGAGCCAACCTCCTGAGCGGTATCCTCCCGTTCGGCGGTGGTTTCTGCTTCGCCCTTCATGCCTACAGTAATCTCCATTGGAATCACAACCTTTCCTTTTTTTATATAATACTCGAAATCCAAGGGACTGTCAATGAAAAAAGGGTTGCGAAGGGCATCACAATTCCGTATAATGGGGACATCAAACAAAAGAGGTGATATACCTATGGTGATCAACGACAAACTGAATCTGACCATGCTCTGCGATTTCTATGAGCTGACCATGAGTCAGGGCTATTTTTCCACCGGCTACTGCAACCGGATTACCTATTTTGACCTGTTTTTCCGCCGCTGTCCCGACGGCGGCGGCTTCGCCATCGCGGCGGGTCTGGAGCAGATTGTCCAGTATATCCAGGATCTGCATTTTTCGCAGGAGGATATTGCCTACCTGCGCAGCCGCAATATGTTCAGTGAGGAGTTCCTGAATTATCTTGCCAATTTCCGCTTCACCGGCGACATCTGGGCAGTGCCCGAGGGCACACCGGTGTTCCCCAGAGAGCCGATTCTGACGGTGCGTGCCCCTGCTATCCAGGCGCAGCTCATCGAAACCTATCTTCTGCTCTGCGTCAACCATCAGAGCCTGATTGCCACCAAGGCCAACCGAATCGCCCGGGCGGCAGAGGGGCGGACGGTGCTGGAGTTTGGCTCCCGCCGGGCTCAGGGTGCGGATGCTGCCATTCTGGGCGCACGGGCTGCCTATATCGGCGGCTGCCACGGCACCGCCTGCACCATCTCCGACCAGATATTCGGTGTTCGTGCCGGAGGCACCATGGCTCACGCCTGGGTGCAGATGTTCGACACGGAATATGAAGCCTTCAAGGCCTATGCAGAAATGTATCCGGACAACGCAACCCTTCTGGTGGACACCTATAATACGCTGCACTCCGGCATCCCCAATGCCATCCGGGTGTTTAACGAGGTTCTGAAGCCCAGAGGCATTACCAAGTGCGGCATCCGGCTGGACTCCGGCGACCTGGCCTATCTGACCCGCAAGGCCAGAGCCATGCTGGATGAGGCCGGCTGGACGGAGTGCAAAATCACGGTTTCCAATTCTCTGGACGAGTATATCATTCGGGACATTCTTCAGCAGGGAGCCCAAATCGATGTGTTCGGCGTGGGTGAGCGGCTGATCACCGCCCGGAGTGAGCCGGTGTTTGGCGGTGTGTACAAGCTGGTGGCTGTAGAGAAGGAGGACGGAACCGTCACCCCCAAAATCAAGATCTCCGAAAATGTGGAGAAAATCACCAACCCCCATCATAAAAAGCTGTATCGCTTCTACGGCAACGACACCGGCAAGGCCATCGCTGACTACTTGTGTGTCTATGATGAAACCGTGGACGATACCCAGGATATGGAGATTTTTGATCCCGATGCCACCTGGAAGACCAAAACTGTCTACAATTTCACCGCCAAGGAGCTGCAGGTTCCCATTTTCCGCAATGGCGAGCTGGTGTACAAGCTGCCCACGCTGGAGGAAGTACGAACCTACTGCCTGCAACAGGTGGATACCCTGTGGGAGGAGGTCAAGCGGTTTGACAATCCCCATACCTTCTATGTGGATCTTTCGAAGAAGCTGTGGGATATCAAATACGGCTTGCTGAAGGACAATGCAAAGTAAGAAAACCCCGGCCTCTGCTGTAGCCCTGGGGGGCGTTCTGGCTGCGCTGGCTGTGGTCATCATGTGCCTGGGTACTCTGATTCCCATAGCCACCTATGTGTGTCCTGCCATCTGCATGCTGCTGGTTCAGACGGTGACAAAGCTTTGCGGCAGAAGGATAGGCTGGGCATGGTACGGCGCGGTTTCCCTGCTTTCCCTGCTGATGGCGCCGGATAAGGAGGCGGCCGGGGTCTTCCTGCTGCTGGGCTACTATCCCATCGTTAAACCATGGATGGACAGCCGGAAAGGGAAGTGGCTCTGGAAGGCAATGTTTTTCAATGCCTCCATTGCTCTGCTGTACTGGGTTATGCTGCACCTGCTGGGACTGGAACAGGTGACGGAGGACTATTCCGGGGCAGGCCTTGCCATGGGCATTCTGCTGGTGGTGTTGGGGAATCTGACTTTCTACCTGTTGGATATTCTCCTGTCCCGGGGAATTCGGAGGCGCCGTGGAAGATAACTGGTATGTGTATATTCTCCGCTGCGGAGACGGAACCCTGTACACCGGCATCACCACGGATGTACAAAGGCGCCTTCAGATGCACCGCAGCGGAAAGGGCGCCAAATATACCCGGGGTCGCCAGCCTCTGGAACTGGTGTACACGCAGGCGTGCGATGACCACGGTCAGGCGCTGAAGCGGGAATGGCAGATCAAACAGATGTCTCGTGGGGAAAAAGAAAAGATAATAAAGAAGGAATCCTGAATGAACAGCAAAACACGAACCCGGGCATTTTTTCTCACCATGATTCTGTTTAATCTGGCCGCAAATTTTGCCCATCCGGTTACGCCTACCATCATCAAGGATCTGGGGCTGCATGACTATATGTTTGGTTTGGCTCTGGCGGTGATGATGAGTGTCAACTTTCTCATATCCCCCTTCTGGGGCAAGATCAACACCTATATCTCCTCCCGAAAGACGCTGCTGCTCTGCTGCTTCGGCTATGGCATTGCCCAGCTTCTCTTCTGCTATGCCACCACAGAAGGCGGAATTCTGCTGGCGCGGGCGCTGGCAGGCATATTCGTGGGCGGAATCTTTGTGAGCTTTCTCACCTACATTGTCAATACCTCCCCGGCGGAGGATCAGGCCAGACACCTGACCTACAATGCCACCATCAATTCCGTAGCCGGTGCTCTGGGATATCTGGTGGGCGGCCTTCTGGGGGCGGTGAATCCCAGATATGCCTTTCTGGCGCAGGCGTTGTGCCTGTGCATCAGCGGTGTCCTGTTTTACGGAATCTGCCTGAAGGATTCTGTGCAGGGTGAGAAGCCCAGCCTTTCCGGGCTTGTCCGGGATGCCAACCCGTTGAAGGCCTTCTCCGACAGCCGGTACTTTATGAATACGGCCTTCGTGCTGCTGTTCGCGGTGAACCTGCTGATCAACTTCGGCAATACCGGCTTTGATCAGGCATTCAATTACTATCTGAAAGATCAGCTCAGCCTGTCCGCTGCCTATAACGGCATCATCAAGGGGGGCGTAGGACTGATTTCCTTTGTGTTCAACATGACCCTCTGCCTGTGGATCATCCGGAAAACCGATGTCCGGATCTCTATGGTGGTGCTGACGGCGGTGTGTGCGCTTTCTGCGTTTGCCACGGTTCTGCCCGGGAGAATTCCGGTATTCATCCTGTTCAGTGTTCTGGTGTATGCCGGATATTCCGTGGGAATCCCGGTGCTGCAAAGCATGATTGTGAATCAGGCCTCCCCGGGGCAGAAGAATCTGGTGGTGGGCTTCTTCAACGCTATCAAGTCTCTGGGCTGTATGGCAGGCTCTCTCACCGCCGGGTTCCTCTACGGTGTGTTCCCCAAGCTGCCCTTTATCTGCGTGTGCGCGGTATACTGCCTCAGCATTGCGGCGGCAGTGGGCTACCTGTCCTATAGCCGGAAGCTGGTAACTGTATAGCAAAAACCTCCCATCCACCGCTGGATGGGAGGTTTTGCTGCGATTTCTTGAGGCCTTACCTGCCTTTACAGTGGCAGCTGCCGCAGTTTCCGCTGCACCCGGTGCAGCAGGATTTGCCGGACTTTTTGTCCCGAATCATTTTTCTGAGAATGGCAAAGACGATAACAGCCAGAACCCCGAGAATCAGAAGATCTCCCATGTTTACTCCTTTCCTGCGCCCTTGCGCATCATAAGCCAGACCAGCCCACCCAGTACAGCCCAGGCTGCCAGTGTCAGCAGGCCGAATGCCGCTTCACCAGTGAACAGCCCGCCGATCTGATAGACGATCATGGAAATGGCGTAGGCAAACACACACATATATCCAATGGCAAAGGCTGTCCATTTTCCGTTGTTCATCTCCCGGCGAATGGCACCCATGGCTGCAAAGCAGGGAGCGCACAGCAGGTTGAAGATCAGAAAGCTGTAAGCCCGGACAGGTCCGAAATCCGCAGCCACCATGGACCAGATTTCGTTTCCGGTCTCGCTGAGCTCCCCGGCATAGTTGTACAGGGTGCCCATGGTCATAACCACTTCTTCCTTGGCTATAAGACCGGTGATGGTTGCCACCGTGGCCTTCCAGCCCATGTCTCCCATCCAGCCCAGAGGATAGAATACCCAGGCAAGAAGATTTCCCAGAAACGCCAGAAGAGAGCTGTTTTTATCCTCCACGGCTCCAAACACCCCGTCCACGAAGCCATAGCTCTGGAGGAACCACAGCACGATGGAGCTGAGGAGGATGATGGTGGTAGCCCGCTTGACATAATCCCAGCCCCGGTTGCCGGTGGAGCGCAGAACATTTCTGGCCGAGGGGATGTGATAGGCAGGCAGTTCCATGACAAAGGGTGCTGGCTTCCCGGCCAATGGCTTGAACTTCTTTAAAATCACACCGGAAACCATGACCGCAGCTACGCCGATGAAGAAGGCGGACAACGCCACAAGGGGGGAGTTCCCGAACACAGCGCCGGCAAACAGACCAATGATGGGCATTTTGGCGCCGCAGGGGATGAAACCTGTTGTAATGACGGTGATCTTCCGATCCCGTTCCTGCTCAATGGTTCGGGAGGCCAGAATCCCGGGGACACCGCAGCCCGTTGCCACCAGCATGGGGATGATGGATTTGCCGGAAAGGCCAAATTTGCGGAGAATTCTGTCCATGATAAAGGCCACCCGGGACATATAGCCCACATCTTCCAGAATGGACAGCAGGAACATCAGAACCAGAATCTGAGGCACAAATCCCAGAACAGCCCCCACACCTGCCAGAATACCATCCATCACCAGCCCATATACCCAGCCGCTGACCCCCAGACCTGTGAGAATCCGGTCAAACAGGCTGGGAACCCACTGCCCGAACAGCACATCGTTTGCCCAATCCGTGCCAATGGTTCCGATGGAGAAGGGAAAGCTGCCCATGGCAATGGCGTACATCAGAAACATCACGGCGGCAAAAATGGGCAGAGCCAGAACCCGGTCTGTGACGATTCGGTCAATTTTGTCCGACAGGCTCAGGCCGTGCTTTGCCATTTTTTTCTGTACGGCCTTTTCCATGACCTTTGCAATGAAACCATAGCGCTGGTCGGCGATGATGGACTCCGCATCGTCGTCCATTTCCCATTCGCAGTCGGCAATGTGCTGCTGCAGATGGGCAAGCAGATTGGTATCCAGCTTCAGCTCATCCCGGACCCGGCTGTCCCGCTCGAAGACCTTGATGGCAAACCACCGCAGAGCCACCGGGTCGACCATGCCCTCAATGGACTCCTCAATGTGTGCCAGTGCGTGCTCCACGCTGCCGCTGAAAATATGGGGCATATCGCCATGTGTGTGATTTTGCGCCAGGGAAACAGCAGCCTCGGCAGCTTCCAGACAGCCTTCGTTTTTCAGGGCGCTGATCTCCACCACGGTGCAGCCCATGGCCTTTCCCAGCTTTTCCAAATCGATGCGGTCGCCATTTTTCCGCACCAGATCCATCATGTTGATGGCGATGACCACCGGGTAGCCCAGTTCCATGAGCTGGGTGGTGAGATATAGATTCCGTTCAATGTTGGTGCCGTCCACGATGTTCAAAATGGCATCCGGGTGTTCCGTCACCAGATAGCGCCGGGTCACCACCTCCTCGGGAGAGTAGGGGGAGAGGGAGTAGATGCCGGGCAGATCCTGAATAATCACATCGGGATTTCCCTTGAGGGTGCCCTCCTTTTTCTCCACCGTGACCCCAGGCCAGTTGCCAACATACTGGTTGGAGCCGGTGAGAATATTGAACAGCGTGGTTTTTCCACTGTTTGGATTGCCGGCCAGGGCGATTCTTATGGACATAGATTCCTCACTTTCTTTAGTTAGCGATAGCTAACCGATCCGTAAAAAAATTATTGTACTTCAATCATTTCTGCGTCTGCTTTCCGCAGGCTCAGCTCATAGCCCCGGAGATTGAGCTCCATGGGATCGCCCAGAGGGGCCATTTTCCGAACAAAAATCTCCACATTTTTGGTAATTCCCATGTCCATGATCCGTCTGCGCACAGCGCCTTCTCCATTGACCCGGGTTACCACCAGGGTATCCCCAACCCTTGCGTCCTTTAATGTCTTCATCCAATCATCCCGTTTCCTGTTATTTTTAAAAGTTAGCATATGCTAACAACCAGATAATATCACAATTTTCCAATTTGTCAAGGGCTGTTTTTCACTGCCATGCCGGTTATGCACTACATTCTATGCAAATCGGGACGGAGGATTTCCCATCCACCGCAAAAAAGAGCTCCGATCCCATACGGATCGAAGCTCCTGTGTTGATGAAACAATCACATATCGTAAACGCCCATGATGACAATACCGGCAAAGGTAATTGCGATGCAGGCGTAGTGCTTCCAGCTCAGCTTCTCCTTCAGGAACAGGCGGCTCCACAGGACGGAAACCATGCAGTAGGAGGCGATGATGGGAGCGGCCAGAGCGGACTCGCCGCTGGCCAGTGCGTAGATGTAGGCCAGCTGACCGGCAGTTTCAAAGCAGGCGCCGATGTACTTGGGAACCTCCAGCTTTGCCACCAGCTTCTGCTTCTTGTAGACGCAGGTGTACAGGAAGCAGGCGATACCTGCCACCAGGAAGGTCAGCTCGTAGGCCACATTGGCAGAGTCCTCATTCAGGGTTTCCAGCACCAGATCATCGGCAAAGGTGCCGGCGGCGTCCAGCATACAGTAGGCGATGGGCAGAGCCAGTGCCAGCCAGCTCTTGGCGTACTTGTAGTTGGACTCCTCCTGACGGGCAGCCCGGAGAGCTTCATCCTCATTTGCCTCTACAAAGCCCAGCCCGATGACACCGGCACAGGCCAGTACAATGGCCAGATACTGGGGAGCGGCCATGACATCTGCGGTGCCGCTGATGATGGCGATGATGGCAACCAGCGCACCGGAGGCGTTGCAGATAGGGGAGGAGATGCTCAGCTCGATGTAGCGCAGACCCACATAGCCCAGAGTCATGGAGCCGATGTACAGCAGGGAAACCGGCAGGTAGGTCCAGATGACGCTCCAGGAGATTTCTACGCCGCCGATGAAGACCTCGTAGGCAGCGTGCAGACCCATGACCACGCCCACAGCCATGACCATTTTAAACTGGCTGTATTTGTCGAAGGAATCCCGGCAGCCGATCTTGGAGAAGAAATCGGAACCCGACCAGCACAGCAGGGCAATGATGGAAAACCAGAACCAACTCATAAAAAATACCTCTCTCTTTAAAAATTACAGATTGACCAGACCGGCATCCACCATTTTTTGCAGGCTCATAAGGATGCCCAGCTTGGCGTGATACCAGGTCAGGCCGCCCTGAAAATAGACGGCGTAGGGGGGACGGATGGGGCCGTCGGCAGACAGCTCAATGGAGCTTCCCTGCACGAAGGCGCCTGCGGCCATGATGACCCGATCCAGATAGCCGGGCATCTCGGAAGGCCAGGGGGTTGCGAAGCTGTCCACGGGAGCGGCGGCCTGAATGCCCTTGCAGAAGGCGATCATGCCCTCCTCGCTGCCCAGCTCCACAGCCTGGATGATGTCGTGGCGGCTCTCCTGAGCGTCGGGAACACAGCGGAAGCCCAGAGGCTGATACAGGTTTGCGGCGAAAATGGCACCCTTTTCCGCACCGGCAACCACTGTGGGAGCCAGGAAGAAGCCCTGATACAGGCTGGTCATCAGACCCAGATTGGCGCCCACCTCCCGGCCAAGGCCGGGGGCGGAGAGCCGGTAGGCGCAGCGATCCACACATTCCTGGGTGCCTGCAATATAGCCGCCGATGGGGGCAAGACCGCCGCCGGGGTTCTTGATGAGGGAGCCCACGGTCATATCAGCCCCCACATCGGAAGGCTCCATGGTTTCCACAAATTCACCGTAGCAGTTATCTACCATGACGATCAGATCCGGCTTGAGGTTTTTGCAGAAGGAAATCAGCTCCCCGATCTGCTTCACGGAGAAGGTGGGGCGGGTAGCGTAGCCCTTGGAGCGCTGAATGGTGACCATTTTGGTTTTGGAGCCAATGGCCTTTGCGATATTTTCATAGTCGAAGGTGCCGTCCGGCAGCAGATCCACCTGCCTGTAGGATACGCCGTACTCAGCCAGAGAACAGGGGCTGGGGCGGATGCCGATGACCTCCTGCAAGGTATCGTAGGGCAGCCCGACCGGGGAGAGCAGCTCATCTCCCGGCAGCAGATTTGCGCTGAGGGCAATGGTCAGGGCATGGGTGCCGCAGGTGATCTGGGGACGAACCAGAGCGGCCTCCGTATGAAACACATCGGCGTAGACCCGTTCCAGATTGTCCCGACCGAAGTCATCATAGCCGTAGCCGGTGCTGGCGGCGAAGCAGGCAGCGCTGACCCGGTTCTTCTGCATGGCGCGAATGACCTTGGCCTGATTGTATTCCGCAACCTGATCAATGGCAGCAAAGCGCTCTTTCAGACCGGCAAGAGCCTTTTCTCCATAGGCATAGACCGCAGGGGAAATGCCCATGGTTTGATACAGTTCCAGTAATTCTTCCATCTTTAATCTTCCTTCACCTTATTCAGAATTTCATTGGCAAGATTGTTCAGCACCTCGGGACGGGACACAACCAGCCCCGTATCGGGTTCCCCCAGAATCAGCAGGGTATCTCCGGGACGGATGTTAAACAGCTCCCGAGCCTCCTTGGGGATGACAATCTGGCCCCGGTCGCCCACTCTTGCGGTTCCAAAGACCCTTTTGGAATTCTGTTTTCCGAGAATGTGTTTGCCTCCGGGCATCGGATCACGCCTTTCACATTTTTCATACTTTTCACACCGGCGTATTATAGTAAATTCCCCTCCGGTTGTCAAGGCCGAAGGGGAATATTTCTATTCTGGTCAGAGTAAATCAATCATCCCTGCGGCGTCCGAACAGCAGAATCAGCCGCAAAAGCTGAGCAAAGGCCACGGCGGTGGCTGCCACATAGGTCAGGGCAGCAGCCCGCAGGGTTTTCCGTGCGCCTGCCTGCTCATCTTCCGTCAGCAGATTGCTGTCGGCAATGGCTCGCAGAGCCCGGTTGCTGGCGTTGAACTCCACAGGCAGGGTTACCAGCTGGAATACAAGGCTCAGACCGAAGCAGGCGATTCCCAGATCGATGAAGAGGACGGACAGATTCCCAAAGGCTGCCAGCAGCAGACCGATGAGAATCAGGGGCATGGCCAGACGGCTGCCGAAGTTGGTAACCGGGATGATGGCGGCACGGAGCTTGATGGGGGCGTAGCCCTGGGCGTACTGGACGGCGTGACCGGCCTCATGGCAGGCAACCCCAATGGCGGCGGTGGAGGTATTACAGAAAACATTGTCGGAAAGCCGAATCACATTGGTTCTGGGGTCAAAATGGTCTGTCAGGTTGCCGCTGACCCGTTCAATGCGGACATTTCCCACGCCATGGGCGGACAGAACCCGACGGGCGGCTTCCGCGCCGGTGAGCCCCCGGGAGGAAAACTGGCGGGAATACTTCTTAAAGGTGGAATTGACATTGCTGCTGGCCCAGAGGGAGAGCAGAATGCAGGGAAGAACCAGAATCACATAACTCATGTCGATTCCGAAACCGTAGTAGGGCATAGACATATCTCCTTTTTTCAGCAATCCGGCTCCATGGCCTCGTGGAGGGTATCCGTTACCGCTCCCCGGAAGATGGAGAAGGCTTGCGCGTGGAGGGTCTGCAGGGCACCGGCGGAGAGATTGACATTCACCTGACCGGGCATATACAGATCCTGATCGAATACAAATTTGACTTCCGGATCGGAAATGCCGTTGCGCTTCAGCAGGCCGGGGCCGGCATGGAGCTTCAGACGGCAGCCGCCACGAATGGCAGTTTCCACATCCACGGTGCACCGGTTGGAGGCAGCCTCGGGGATTTCCGGGTCCGAGAGAATTCCCAGATACCGGGGGTGGATCAGCTGGGCGAAGGGCACCCCCTCCAGCTCCAGAGCCTTCCGGGAAACCATGTTGAGATAGCGCAGGCCGATCCGTTCAAAATAGGCCGGCTGGTAAATCCGGATAAAGGCTGCCAGAGGCGTATCCAGCTTCCGGGCAAATTCCTCCCAGCCGGAATAGTTTGTGCAGGTCAGAGAGATAAATTTGCTGGTGAGGTTGATTTTCCACTGACCGTCGGCGCTGGTGAACTGGTAGTTGATGACCGGGGGCGGATTCTCCAGAGAGAAGCTGCCGGGAGCTCCCACAATTTTTGGCGGCGCAATCTCCTGACGGCGCTGGTACTGGGGGAACATCTGCCGGACAGCCTCCTGAAAATCCACCGGAAGCTTTTCCGAAACCGCGAGAATCTCCGGGAAACGAAGCTGGCAGATGACCTCCACCACCGGGGGTTTTCCATACCGGCAATGGGGCTGGGTTGCATACATAGTCATCCCTCATTTTTTCCTTTTTTCTTATTATAGCGGGGTTAAAAGAAAAAGGCAAGGGCAGCAAATCACTTTCCCCATGAGATAATGGTATTTTTTCTTCCGTCCAGGAAAAAGAATCTTTCCAAATATTCACAATTTATTCAAAAAGTGTGACACGGTTATTGGTATACTCGTATAAAAAGAAAGCGAAGGAGGGGATGCTATGCTGGATCCGAAAAAGAGCCGCTATCTGTACCTGATGCTGGCGGGCTTTGGCGCCATTGCCATGAGCCTGATCCTGTTCTTTTTTCTGTTTCGGCTCCGGGGAATCGGAGATGCCATCCGCACACTGGGAGATATTATGGCGCCGTTTATCTACGGCGGCGTGATGGCGTATCTCCTGTGCCCGCTGTGCAACTGCTACGAGAGCTTCTTCCGGGATCTCATTCCCCGTCGGTACCACAATGCCGTCGGTCCCATCGCCGTGGCGCTGAGCCTGATCACCGGCTTGCTGCTGGTGTATGCCCTGATTATTATGATAGCCCCCCAGCTGTATCACAGTGTTCTGTCTCTGTGGAATTCTCTGCCGGATAAGGTCAACCAGTTTACCCAGTGGGCTACAGCCACCTTCGGTGAGGATGAAGCGCTGCTGCAGTATTTCGATACCAGCTATAATGCCATCTATTCTGAGCTGTCAGACTGGGTCAAAAATACTCTGGTTCCCGGCGTCAGCAGCATCGTCAGCGGTGTGGGCAGCAGTGTGATCAAAATCATGATCTTCCTGTACAATCTGCTGATTGGCCTGATCGTGGCGGTGTACCTGCTTTCCAGCCGGAAGAAATTTGCCCGGCAGGGTGTGCTGATTATCCGCAGCGTATTCCCCCGGGACTGGGCGGACAGGATTCTGGAGGAGATCGGGTTCATTGACCAGATGTTCGGCGGCTTCATTGACGGCAAGATTCTGGACTCCGCTATCATCGGTGTGCTGTGCTACATCGGCTGCCTGATCTTCAAGTTCCCCAATCCGCTGCTGATTTCCGCCATCGTGGGAATCACCAATATCATTCCCTTCTTTGGACCGTTCATCGGAGCGATTCCCTCTGCGTTCCTGATTCTGATTGAAAGCCCCATAAAGGCTGTTTGGTTTGGCTTGTTCATTCTGGCTCTGCAGCAGCTGGACGGCAATGTCATCGGTCCCAAAATTCTGGGCGACCGTACCGGCCTTTCCAGCTTCTGGGTGCTGTTCACCATTATCCTCTGCAGCGGCCTGTGGGGCGTTGCCGGAATGGTGATTGCGGTGCCGCTGTTCGCGGTGATATATGATACCGTCAAACGGCTGGTGCGTCGGGGTCTGATTCAGAAGGATCAGGTGGAGCTCTGGGAAAACTACAAGGCAGACTACCCCGATGAAGAATAGAATCTCAGGGCGCGACATACGCGCCCTGTTTTTTCTGTGGCAAAAACAGAAGATCTGTGTTATACTGTTGAAAAAGAGAACAGGAGGACGCTTATGTACTACGCAACCATTAAAAACTGTGACATTGCCAATGGCCCGGGGGTTCGGGTGAGCCTGTTTGTCTCCGGCTGCACCCACCATTGCCCCGGCTGCTTTAATCAGGAGGCCTGGGACTTTCACTATGGTCAGCCCTTTACGGAGGAAACCCAAAAGACCATTTTGGATATGCTGCGCCCGGATTATATCCGCGGACTGACCCTTCTCGGGGGCGAGCCCTTTGACCCCCGAAATCAGGAGGCGGTGGTGCAGCTTCTGCGCCGGATCAAGCAGGAGCTGCCGGAAAAATCCATCTGGGCTTTCAGCGGCTATCTTTTTGACCGGGATATCCTGTCCGGGAAGCTGGGGGACTGGGAGATCACGAAGGAGTACCTCAGCTATCTGGATGTGCTGGTGGACGGCCCCTTTGTGGAAGCAAAGAAGAATCTGTCTCTGCGGTTCCGGGGCTCGGAAAATCAGCGGATCATCGATGTACCTGCCTCTCTGGCCTCCGGCACTGTGGTGCTCTGGCAGGATTGGCAGTCGCAGGGAAAGGGAATTTGATTTATGGATGCAATTCGTGTAAAATTTTTGCGCCCGGGGGCAAGCCTTCCTGCCTATGGAACTGCCCAGGCCGCCGGAGCGGATCTGTATGCCTGCCTTTTGGAGCCTGTTTCCATTGCCCCGGGAGAGACGGCCTTTATTCCCACAGGCATTGCACTGGAAGTGCCCAAGGGCTGCGCGGGACTGATTTATGCCCGCAGCGGCATGGCCTGTAAGCGCGGGCTGGCTCCGGCCAACAAGGTTGGCGTGGTGGACAGCGACTACCGGGGGGAAATTGTAGTGGCGCTTCACAATCATGGGGCGCAGGCTCAGACGGTTTCCCATGGGGATCGCATCGCTCAGTTTCTCATCACGCCGGTGGTAACTGCCGCTTATGAAATGGCACAGGAGCTGTCGGACACGGCCAGAAACGCCGGCGGCTTTGGGTCTACAGGAAGATAAACGGCGAAACAGGGAAAAATGCGGTAAAAATCTCCTGAAATTTGGAGAAAAAAGCACTGTACATCTTCCCCGGAAGACCTTATAATGATATCATGCCAAGTATGGCAAGTTTGAGAAATGGAAGGTAATCCCCTATGGAGATATTTCGCGCCATTATCCAGCTGCTGGGCGGTCTGGCTATGTTCCTTTACGGCATTGAGGTCATGGGCGACGGTCTGAAAAACAGTTCCGGCGATGCTTTGAAGCGTGTACTGGAAAAGGTGACCGGCAATGTGGTCATCGGCGTTCTCACCGGCGCACTGGTCACGGCTGTGATCCAGAGCTCCACGGCAACCATCGTCCTGACAGTTGCTCTGATTGGTGCAGGTGTTCTGAATCTGAAGCAGGCGGTTTCCATCGTTATGGGTGCCAATATCGGCACGACTGTCACGGCTCAGATCATCCGTCTTTCTTCCATCGATGCAGGCGATAACCTGTTTCTCATGATGTTTGATACGGATACGCTGGCGCCTCTGGCGCTGATTGCCGGCATCATTCTTCTGATGTTCATCAAGAAGAAATCCGCCAAGCCCGTGGGAGATATCTGCATCGGCTTCGGCGTTCTGTTTGTGGGTTTGAATCTGATGAATGACGGCGTGGCTCCTCTGGTGGGGACAGATGCGTTTGTGGCATTCGTAGATTTTCTCAGCAATCCCTTGTTCGGCATTCTCTTTGGCCTGATTCTGACGGTAATTATCCAGAGCTCCTCCGCTACGGTGGGTATGCTTCAGACGGTGGCCTCCGTTCCCGGCTCCGGCATCACCTTTGCCATGGCCTATCCCATTATTATGGGTATTAACCTTGGTACCTGCGTTACCACGGCGCTGGTCTGCTCCATCGGATCTTCCAAGGATGCCAAGCGTACCGGCGTGGTGCACATTGTGTTCAACACTCTGGGAACCGTGATGTTTCTCATCGCCATGACCCTGATGCAGCGCTTTGCTGTGTTTGGACAGGCTTTCTGGTCCCGGGCGGTGGACAGCGGCAATATTGCCAACTTCCAGACGATTTTCAATCTGGTCACTGCCGTGGCGCTGATTCCCTTCACCAGCCAGTTGGTGAAGATCTCCATGCTGGTTGTGAAGGACGAGCCGGAGAAGAGTCACCGCCACCCCGAGCTCCACGCACTGGATGCCAAGCTCTATATCTCTCCCGCCGTGGCGGTTGCGGAGGGAACCAAGGCCATTGCCTTCATGGGCTCCATTGCCAGAGATAACTTCCGCCGCTGCTGCGATGTTCTGCTGAAAAACGATGAATCCCAGTTCGCGCTCATCAATTCCGAGGAGGAGTGCCTGGATCAGTTTGCCGACCGGGCTGATCACTTCCTGGTGGGTTTGAGTAAGGTGGTGGAAACCCAGCAGGATGACCGTCAGGTGGATATGCTGATGCAGACGGTGCCCAGCTTTGAGCGTATCGGAGATTACGGCACCAATCTGATGGAGCTTCAGCAGCGTCTTGCCGTGGAGGGTGTGCACTTCTCTGACATGGCCAGAAAGGAACTTGGCTTGATCTGTCAGGCGGTTAACGAGATTTTGAGCATTACCGTGGATGCCTTTTCTACCGATAACAATGAAGCTGCCAAGGCTATTGAGCCGTTGGAGGAGACCATCGACGATATGGTTATGGTTCTCCGGGATCGCCATACCAAGCGCCTGAAGAACGGAACCTGCACCATCCCCAGCGGTCTGGTGTTTATGGAGGCTCTGACCCATCTGGAGCGTGCCGCGGATCACTGTTCCAATGTGGCGGTTATGATGCTGGCCAGAAACAATGAGGAGATTCTCAATAACCACTATGATTATCTCCGGGAGGTTCACTCCGGCAATGATGAGGCCTACCGCGCCGAGCGTAACCGCCGCCGGGAGCAGTATATCAAGCCCCTGAAGGATGCACAATGAAAAATTTACCCCACCGGTTACCCGGTGGGGTTTGCTTTACAGTCCCAGAGCAGCCATTTCCTTTTGGATGGATTCCTCGCAGCTGCGCATGGCAAGAATCGTCTTTTCCATGGTTTCCTCTATCGTCCAGCCCAGTTTTTCCGCACCCCCCAGAATCACATCCCGGGAACAGCCGGCGGCGAACTTCTTGTCCTTGAATTTCTTCTTCAGGCTGGAAACCTCCATGTCCATTACACTCTTGCTGGGGCGCATTCTGGCGGCTGCGCCGATGAGACCGGTGAGCTCGTCCACGGCAAAGAGAATCTTCTCCATTTGATGAACCGGCTCCACATCGGAACAGAGCCCATAGCCATGGGAGCAGATGGCGTGAACCATTTCCTCGCTGGCATTCACTTCAGCCAGAAGCTCCGGTGCCTTCCTGCAGTGCTCCTCGGGATAAACCTCAAAGTCCACATCATGCAGCAGGCCGCAAAGCCCCCAGAAATCGATTTCAGCATCAAAGCCCTGATCCTGAGCAAACCAGCGCATGACGCCTTCTACGGTCAGAGCGTGCAGAATATGAAAAGGCTCCTTGTTGTATTTTTGCAGAAGTGCCAGAGCCTGTGTGCGGGTGAGTTCCATGGAAGTTACCTCCTGAATTTTTCTTTAGGCAACACCGCACAATGGGAGCGAAGGGCTTCGGCGGATCTTTTGCCCCAATCGTGCAGTATGAAAAATGGGGAATACATCCAGTATTCCCGCATTTTCCATACTTTCGCTTGGCTCAAAATCTCTCGCTGAATCTCCTTGCCCCATTCTGCGGTGATGCCTTTATTCTACGGCGGTGAATCAAATTTGTCAACGCAAATTGTTTTTGAACACATCCAGATTATGGTGGAAAAATTCACATTCCCGTGTTATCCTGTGAATACAAGGAGGCGGTAGTATGAGCGGAATTCTGGATTACATTGGGTGGCGCGGAGATCTGAGCTTTCAGCAGGATCCGCCCAATGCAGTGGATGCGCTGATTTTTTCCACACTGGTGTATATTCGCTATGGCGGCCATGTGGAGGCGGAGCCCAACCGGGAAATAACCCTCCGGGATGCGGCAGAGGAGTATTTTGCTCTGGAGGACCCGGAAAACCGGGTTCGGGTGAAAAATGATCTGGAGCTGCTCCGGCTGGCGGCAGAAAGCCGCCGTTTTGGATTCACCCGGCTGGTGGGCTATGAGGATGTTCTGCTTCCCCAGCAGGAGACCCAGTTTGCAGCCTGCACCTATCTTCTGGACGATGGCAGCGCATTTCTGGCCTTCCGGGGAACGGACAGCAGTCTCATTGGCTGGAAAGAGGACTTCAACATGACTTTCCAGCAGACCATCCCCTCTCAGCGGATGGCGCAGCAGTATGTCCGCAGGATTGCGGCGGAGTACCCGCTGCCCCTGCGTCTGGGCGGCCATTCCAAGGGAGGCAATCTGGCGGTATTTGCTGCAGCCAGAAGCTCACCCATGGTGCAGCAGCGTATTCTGGAGGTCTACAACAACGACGGCCCCGGCTTTACGGACTATATGATGGGCGACCCGGGGTATCTGGCCATGGTGCCCAGAATCAAGACATTTATACCCCAGTCCTCGGTGATCGGGATGCTCCTGGAGCATGAGGAGCGATATACGGTGATTCGCAGCAGACAGATGGGAATTCTGCAGCACGAGCCCTATTCCTGGGAAGTCATGGGCAATGCTTTCCTGCCGGTGGAGGGGGTCAGTGAGGATTCCAAGTTTCTGGATGCCACCATCAAGGCCTGGGTGGCAGGCATGACCAATGAGGAGCGCAATCAGCTGGTGGATACCATGTTCAGTCTGCTGTCCTCCGGGGATGCGGAGACCACCTGGGATCTGCTGCAGCCCAGGAACTGGAAAACCTTCCTGAAAGCCCTGAGCTCCGACAGTGGCATCCGGCATATGCTGTCTGGAGAATTGCAGAATCTTCTGGATGCCGCCCGACAGGCGCATCATACCATGTCTCAGGAGAAACTGCTGGACGAAGAATCGCAAGGCGCATAAAGTAAGCCCCTGCACCATGCGTGCAGGGGTGAGTCTTGTTTTGAAGCAGCTGCCGGCTTGCTGCAGGTACACAGAACCTCCGTGGCCTTCTCCGGTGAGTCAGGCGCAGGGGGCTTTTCAAAAAAGCAAGATTGAAATGCGAAAAACTTCATTTTTGAAAAATTCGTAGATATACACAAAACCGAAGAGAGGAAAAGAAGTTTTTTGAACATTTTCACGCCTTGCAATTTCCGGAAGGCTGCAATATACTCAAAACAGTATGGTATAATCGGGGGGGAAGTGTAAAATTCCCATCCGTTTCAGGAAAGGAAGTTGTGCAATGAGCGAAATACGCAATGTCCCGGAACTTTTCGGCAGCGATGCCTTCAATGAGGCCACCATGCGGCAGCGCCTTCCCGGCCACATTTACAAGGCCTGGAAGAACTGTATTGAGACAGGCTCCCAGCTGACGCTGGAGGTGGCTCAGGAGATTGCCGAGGCCATGAAGCTCTGGGCCATTGAAAAGGGTGCTACCCACTATACCCACTGGTTCCAGCCCATGACCGGCATCACCGCCGAAAAGCACGATTCCTTCATCACCCCCACCGGCGACGGCCGGGTGATTATGGAGTTTTCCGGCAAGGAACTGGTTCGGGGCGAGCCGGATGCCAGCTCCTTTCCCTCCGGCGGTCTGAGAGCCACCTTTGAGGCTCGGGGCTATACTGCCTGGGATCCCACCTCCAGCGCCTTTGTCAAGGACGGAAGCCTGTATATCCCCACCTGCTTCTTCTCCTATACCGGGGAGGCTCTGGATAAGAAGACACCTCTGCTGCGCTCCGTGGAGGAGGTCTCCCGGGAGGCTGTCCGGATTCTCCGGCTGTTCGGGGATCAGGAGACGAAACGGGTCAAGGTCTGCGTAGGTGCGGAGCAGGAGTATTTCCTGCTGCCCAGAGATCTGTATGCCCAGCGGGAGGATCTGCGTCTGACAGGCCGCACTCTGTTCGGCGCTCAGCCCCCCAAGGGTCAGGAGCTGGATGACCACTATTTCGGCACCATCCGCACCCGGGTTTCCAACTACATGAAGGATCTGGATGAGCAGCTCTGGCGGCTGGGCATCCTCAGCAAGACCAAGCACAATGAGGGCGCACCCTGCCAGCATGAGCTTGCCCCCATTTATACCGATGTGAACACCGCCTGTGATGACAACCAGCTGATTATGGAGATCATGAAGAAGTGCGCCGCCAAGCACAATCTGGTGTGCCTGCTCCATGAGAAGCCCTTTGCGGGTGTCAATGGCTCCGGTAAGCACAACAACTGGTCCCTGGCAACGGACAGCGGCAAGAATCTGTTCAGCCCCGGAAAGACACCCCGGCAAAACGCCCAGTTCCTTGTGTTTCTGTCTGCTTTTCTGGCAGGTGTGGACGAATATCAGGACTTCCTGCGCTGCACGGTAGCCTCTGCCGGCAACGACCACCGTCTGGGCGGCGGCGAGGCACCCCCTGCCATTGTCTCCGTGTTTCTGGGAGATGAGCTGAACGGGGTGGTTCAGTCCATCATCAGCGGCACCAACTATAAGGAGCCGGACAAGAGCCTGCTGCGCATCGGCATTGACATCATGCCTGCCATTCCCAAGGACACCACCGACCGTAACCGCACCAGCCCGCTGGCCTTTACCGGCAACAAGTTCGAGCTGCGGATGCTGGGATCCTCCCAGTCCATCGCCGGCCCCAACATCGCCCTGAACACCATCATGGCCGAGGAGCTGTCCCGGTTTGCCGATGTTCTGGAAAAGGCAGAGGACTTTGATGCCGCGCTGCAAAAGCTGATCTGCGATGCTCTGACGGAGCACAGCCGGGTGATTTTCAGCGGCAATGGCTACAGCGAGGAGTGGAAGCAGGAGGCAGCTAAACGCGGCCTGAGCAATCTTTCCTCCACGGCAGAGGCTCTCGCCACCTACGCCTCCGACAAGACGGTGGATCTGGTGACCCGGCATGGAATTTTCACGGAGAATGAATTCCGGGCGCGCTACACCATCCATCTGGAGGCCTATAACAAGATTATGAATATTGAGGCCAGAACCATGGTGGATATGGCTGTCCACCAGATTCTCCCTGCGGCTGTGCACTATACCCGGGATCTTGCCAATACCGTGGCCGCCAAGCAGGCAGTGGGTGCCTCCTGCCGGGCAGAGATGGCACTGATCAAGAATCTGTCCCACCATACCGATGGGCTGTACGATGCCATTGAGCTTCTGAAAAAGGCGATGTCCGTGATGCCCAGGGATTCCCAGACCATGGCCTTCAAGTATCACAACCGGGTGATTCCTGCCATGAATGCCCTCCGGGCCGAGGCGGATGCCCTGGAGGAGCTGACGGATAAGTCCTACTGGCCCTATCCCACCTATTCCGATCTTCTGTTTTATTAAATACAGGAACCCACACAGCTCCCGACAAGGGCACTGTGTGGGTTTTTCCATAAAAAGGCTCCCCCAGGAATCCGGGGGAGCCTTGAGCTTGTCGGAAAACCCCTTCGGGCTTTTCCGCCAGATTTTTGCAGTCTGCTGCGCGCATAATTTGTTCGCCACAGGCGAACAAATTCCACACTTGCAGCCTGAGCTGTATTTTCTGTCAGGCACATGTCCTGACAGAAAAGGATTCAGACTCTATTCGCTGCTGACGCAGCGAACTCTGCGAGGCTTTTTTGACAGTCTGAAGGCTCCCCCGGGGAATCCGGGGGAGCCTTGCTGCTTATTCCTTTTCTGCGGTTACAGGTTCAGCGACCTTTTCTTCTTCCTCGGGCAAGGGGGGTTCCTTCAAAACCACGGCTGTCCGGGCAGGCAGATACAGCTCAAGGAAGTATTTGCCGTCCTTCTTTTGGGTGGGGTAGGGGATGTGCTGAATCTGGTCAAAGCCGCCGTACTTTTCATCGTCGGTACACAGAACCACATCATATACGCCGGGACGGCTGACGGGAATCTGTACGCCGGTCTGGCTCGCACTGGGATGGAAGTTGAAGGCAAACAGAAGACCATGGCGGTAGAAGGCCAGTACCTTTTCCGGACGCATATTCAGCCGCAGATCCCCCATTCGCTGGGTGAACAGGCCGTTTTCCTTGGTAATGGAAACCATATCCCGATCAAAATCTCCCAGCCACTGATACTTGAGGTACCCGTTGTCCATGAGGCTCCACTGGCGGCGGCAGTAATGGAAGCTCCAGCCGTTGCCCTCCCGGGGGAAGTCGATCCATTCGGGATGGCCGAATTCATTGCCCATGAAGTTCAGGTAGCCCTCGCCGCCACCGCCCAGGGTGAACAGGCGGATCATTTTGTGCAGGGCGATGGCACGGTCGATCACCAGATTGTGGACGGCCTTGTCCATATCCGTGTACATGGCAGCGTCTGCCAGACGGAAAATCATGGTCTTGTCGCCCACCAGAGCCTGATCGTGGCTCTCCACATAGGCGATGGTGTTCTCACCGGGGCGGCGCAGGCACATATCGCACCACATCTGGAAAATGTCCCACTGCTCATCGGACTTTTCCTTCACGGTTCTCACCCACATATCCGGCAGACCCATGCCCAGACGGTAGTCGAAGCCGATGCCGCCATCCTCGATGGGCAGAGCCATGCCCGGCATACCGGACATATCCTCGGCGATGGTAATGGCCTTGGGATTCACCTGACGAATCAGCTCATTTGCCAGCTGTAAGTAGGTAATGGCCTCGGTGTGGGTGTTGTAGGAGAAATACTTGTCGTTGGTGTTGAAGTCGGTGCCCAGACCGTGGTCGTGGTAGAGCATGGAGGTGACGCCGTCAAAGCGGAAACCGTCGAAGTGATACTCGGTCATCCAGAACTTCAGATTGCTGAGGAGGAAGTGGAGAACGCCGGTCTTGCCGTAGTCAAAGCACTTGGTGCCCCAGGCCGGATGCTCGCCCTTGGCGCCGTCGTGGAAGAACTGCCAGGTGGTGCCGTCAAACATATTGATGCCCTCGGCGGTGTTCCGGACGGCATGGGAGTGCACCACATCCAGCAGCACCCGGATGCCCATGGCATGGGCGGTGTTTACCAGATACTTCAGATCCTCGGGCTTGCCGAACCAGCTGGATGCGGCAAAGAAGTTGCTGACCTGATAGCCGAAGCTGCCGTAGTAGGGGTGCTCCATAATGGCCATCAGCTGAATGGTGTTGTAGCCGGCCTTCTTGATCCGGGGCAGGGTGATGTCGGCAAACTCCCGGTAGGTGCCAACCCGGCCTTCCTCCTGGGCCATGCCCACATGAGCCTCGTAGATGTACAGCTGATCCTCTCCTGTAAAGTCTGCGTCCGTCCAGGGGAAGACCTTACTGTCATCGGTGATCTCACAGGTGAAGGTGTTGTCGGCCTTGCTCTGCACCACCCGGCGGGCATAGAGGGGCAGATGCTCGGTACGGGTCATGTTGGCATCCACCACGGTCTTGACCTTGCAGCCTTCCCACAGGGCATCCTCTCCCTCCAGAACCAGCTCCCAGTTGCCGTCTCCGATGGGGGTCAGAGGATGACTGGTCTTGTCCCAGTTGTTGAACTCGCCTTCCAGATACAGCTGATAGGCAGAGGGAGCCCACTCCCGGTATACCCAGCCGGTTTCCGTGCGGTGGAAGCCGTAGTAATTGTGGGCGTTGGCAAAGTCGTTCAGGGTCTGGCCTTCGGTGAGAATCCGGTTCTTTGTGGCTCGGTACAGGAACATCCGCAGATCAATATCCCCGGCGAAGTTTTTCAGCTGGGGATTCAGCTCTAAAAGTCGATACATGGAAGGTCTCCTTTCGGAATGGAATTATTTTCCTGAAAAAGTCTGGATTTAACAGCTCTATTTTAGTGCAAAATGCTGCATCTGTCAACCGCACATTTCCGAAACAGAAAAGGGCGGCGCTTTGTGGTAAGCGCCGCCCCATATTCAAATCAATCCTGCTGCCGGAACTGGATGGTGCCCTTTTCCGGGTCCATGCCGTCCACAATGGCCAGACTTTCCAGAGGATATCCCAGATTCCGGATGACCCGGCCGCCGATCTGGAAACCCTTCTCAATGGCAATGCCCAGCCCCTCCACGGTGGCGCCGGAGGCTTCCGCAATGGAGATCAGCCCCTGCAAGGCGCAGCCGTTGGCCAGAAAATCGTCCACAATCAGCACATGATCCTCAGGGCTCAGGAACCGTTTGGAGACGATGACCTGATTCTTGTTCTTGTGGGTAAAGGATTCCACCTCAGCCACATACATATCGCCGTCCAGATTGATGGATTTGCTCTTCTTGGCAAACACCACAGGAACACCGAATTCCCGGGCAACGGGATAGGCGATGGCGATGCCGGAGGTTTCAATGGTCAGCACCTTGGTAATGGGCTTGTCCTGAAAGCGCCGGTGGAATTCCCGGCCAATCTCATCCATCAGGGAAATGTCGATCTGATGGTTCAGAAAGCTGTCCACCTTCAGCACATTGCCGGGCTTCACAACGCCGTCTTTTACGATTCTCTCTTCCAAAAAGTTCATGGGTCTACCTCCATAATATGTCTTTTGTCATGATATCACAAAAGGGGAAAAAAGTCAGCTTTTTTGTGGAATTATTTTGACAGATTTTTGCCAGACAGAAAGCCGAAGGTCTGCTTCCAGCTGCCCCAGGCCCGGACAGTGGTCACTACCATCAGAATGGCCACTGCCATGACCCCTGCAATGCACAGGGTGTTGGTTCCGTAGGTGACAAAGCCCTGAGCATCCCCTTGAAAGGCCGCCTGGGCGGTTTGGTAAACCCCCGAGCCGGGGATCAGAGGAAGAATGGAGATGACCAGATAGCAGATAGCCGGATATTTCCGCACCCGGGCCATAATCTCGGAATATACCGTAGCGGAAAAGACTGCGAGAAAGCAGGCGGACAGGGGAGAGAAGCCCAATGTCACTGCCAGACAGTAGATGGCCCAGGTCATACCGCTGCCCGCAGCACAGAGCCAGCTGCCCCAGCCGTGGATGTTGAAGAGAACGCCGAAGGCATAGCAGGCCAGCACCATGATGATACATTCCTCCACAGCGCTGTGGAGGGTGGGGGTGCCCCAGATTGGCTCTCCCCAAAGGGTGATGGCAATGTTCCACCCGGCACCGGTGCCGAGACCGATAGCCGCTGCGCTGAGGAATACCTCGATAATGCGGTTGATGCCGGAGTTGGTATCTCCAAAAATAATGTCCCGCAGGGCGTTGGTGAAGAGCAGACCGGGCACCAGCAGCATCATGGGGCCCATGACTACGGAATGTACATCATTGGGGATTCCCAGCGCACCAAAGCCATAGCCGCACAGGGTTGCCAGAAAGGAGGCGGCGATGATCTGAAAAAAGGAATTAGTTTTCAGAATGCTGAGGAATCGGGTCACGATCCCCAGTAAAACGGCGCATACCCCTCCGCACAAGCCGTCTGTGATGGAGCCGCCGTAGAAAAAGGTAAAGCCGAAACCGATAATGGCTTGAGCCAGCAGCAGAATGGGGAAGGAAAAATGGGGCTGGCTGGCTGTGGTTTGCGAAACCCATTCCAATGCCTGCTCCAAAGGCGGCTGTTCCCGGCAGATTTTTCGGCTCAGGTTGGTGAACCGCTCCACGGCATCCAGATCAGTGGCACGGTCTTCAATCCGGGACAGGAGTGTGATGGGTGTGCCGTCTTCTTCCAAAATGGAAATGAAGAGGCTGTTGGGCACGGAATAAACCCTGCCCTCAATGCCGTAACACTGAAGGATCCGGCGGACGGTCTCTTCCACCCGGTAGGTCTCCGCGCCTGCCATGGCCAGCCGTGTGCCCATCCGGGACACCAGCTTCATCAGTAAATTGTAATCCATAAGGGTTACCTCACAGAAAAATTCTCTCCATAGGATAACAAAAACCGTCCTTTTTTGCAAGAGAATTCTTTCTGTCAGGAAACAGTTTTTCCCCGTCTGCGCAGCAGGTTCCGCATCCACAGCAGATCCTCTCTCCCGGTGATTCCCAAAAGACAGAGCAGGCTCCCCAGGAGGGCGCAGAAGGCCAGAACCGCTGTCACAGGATGTGGGAATTGAGAGGCTCCCCACGCGGAAACCAATGCGGCAGAAATGGCCAGCACCGGAACGGAAAAGGAGAGCCGAATCCCGGTGATTTTCAGCAGCCTTCGCAGGCTCAGGAAGAAGTTCAGCAGGTGGGTCAGCAGGAAGCTGAGAAAGTAGCCTGCCATTCCCCATCGGGGAAGCAGCGCAAACAGAAGGGCCACATCCAGCGCGGAGGTGAGAATGTTGTACTGCACGCATACCTTCTGCTGCCCCAGCCCCTTGGTCATGGCGTCGGTGATGCAGTCGCAGTACAGCATGGGAATCAGCAGGGAATACAGCCGCAGGAAGACCCCGGCCTGGGCGTTCCGGTACAGCCGCATACAAAGAAACTCCGCCAGTACAAATTCCAGCCCACCCAGGAGCAGACCATAGAGCATGGAGATCCACAGGCTTTTTCTCACCAGATAGGAAATCCGATCCCGGTTTCCGGCGGCATCGCACCGGGCAAGCTCCGGGATCAGCAGCTCCGACAGTCCAAAGAGAATGCAGGCGGGGAACATCAGAATGGGAAAAACCATGCCGGTGATGCAGCCGAAGGCTGCCAGAGGCTCGGCGGTACCCGGGTGGAGTGCCAGCCGCTTGGGCACCATCAGATTTTCCAGTGTGTTGATGCCGGCCTTGACGATATCCGCCCCGGCAAGGGGAAGGGCAGCAGCCAGCAGCCGCTGCCTCACGGGAATCGGTGCAGATAGGGGAGGGGTTTCCCGGCAGCGGATGAGAATCAGGCAGACCAAAGTAAAGCAGGCAGCGACAGAGCTGCCCAGAATCACGGACTGGCATGCACGCCCCGGGTCGGAGCCGGACCAGAAGTGCAGCAGCCCGATGGTAACCCCCATGGAAAGCCCCTGCTCGATAACCTCCACGGCAGATAGGGTGCCAATGCGCCCTGCGGCGGTGAAATAGCCGCTCATAACGCTGCACAGCCCGACACAGGGCAGGAACATGGCGAAGGTTCTCAGGGATGCTACCGTCCGGATATCCCCAATCCAGTTCCGGGCAATGACGGGGGACAGAAGGTACAGCACTGCCCCGACGAAAAGGCAGCACAGAAAGCTGTACAGGAAGCAGCCGGAGAGAATCCATCGGACATTGCCGGGACGGCGTTTTCCCAATTCCTCTGCTGTCAGGTACATAGCAGAGGTGCGCACCCCGGCGATTCCGGCTACAAGGGACAGGTTTCCCACGGAAAGCACCAGCTGAAGCAGTCCAATCCCGGCGGCTCCGATGCGCCCGGAGAGATAGACCTGAAAGGTTGTCCCGGCCAGCCGCAGCAGCAGATTCACGCCCGTCAGCAGCAGGGCGCTGTAAAACATGGGTAAGCGCAAAAAAATCCCCCCTTGTCCACAGCCTATGCGGACAAGGGGAGGGATATGAACCTACTTCCCGGGGTTCCATTCCTGACAGAACATGGCAAGAGGGCAGCTTTGGCACCGGGGATTCCGGGCGGTGCAGCAGTCCCGGCCAAACAGGACGATGCGGTGGCAGAAATCGCTGCTCTCCTCCGGGGGCAGAATGGCACGAAGCTGCTTTTCCACCTTTTCCGGCTCCTTGCCGTGGGAAAGCCCCAGACGGCCGCAGATGCGGATGCAGTGGGTGTCGCAGACCACGCTGCCGGGGGTGGCGTACAGGTCGCCCAACAGCAGATTGGCGGTTTTTCGCCCCACGCCGGGAATCCGCAGCAGCTGCTCCATGGTGTCCGGCACCCTTCCGCCGTAGTCGTTTACAAGCATCTGGCAGCCAAGAACGATGTCTCTGGCCTTGTGCTTGTAGAATCCGCAGGAGTGCACCAGCTCCTCCACATGGCCGATATCCGCCCCGGCCATGGCCTCCAGGGTGGGATATGCCGCAAACAGAGCCGGGGTCACCAGATTCACCCGGGCATCGGTGCACTGGGCGGAAAGCCGTACGGCGATCATCAGCTCGTAATCCTTTTCATAGTGCAGGGCGCACAGGGCATCCGGGTAGCGCTGCTTTAAAATATCAATAATGGCGTTTACTTTTTCTTCCATATGGGAGCCATCCTTTTTTCTTTCTATTCTAGCATGAATTGGCCGCTCTGACAATAGAGAATCGCTAGAAGACATCGTCCGGGATTTCCGCAGACAGGGCGGAGATTTCATAGGCTGTCCGTTCCTCCGTCCCGGTCTCCGTGACCTTGGTGTACAGGCGGCTTTGCAGCCTGCCGTAGATCCGCAGCACATCCCGGGTGTGACACTGGGAGGCCTCCAGCGCTGTCCTGCCCCACAGGATACAGGGCAGGTAATCCGCCCGGTGGAAGGCTCGGGGGACTGCCAGCATCACATCGCAGATTTCCCGACCCAGAGGGGTTTTCCGGTAGGTGGGCTCCCGGCAGAGGGGGCCTTCGACGATGACCTCGTTCACCGGCTCCCCGTCCTCGACGGTAAGCTGTGCGGCATACACGAAAATCAGCAGATGCCTGCGCTGCTGGGTATGGATGTTGTGGGAACGCACCTGCCCGGAGACGGTGATCCTTTCCCCGGCAGAGAGGTCGAGGGTTTGCAGCACCTCCTCCGTGGTAATGACAGGGAGGGTGTCTACCGTTCCGGACAGCCGGGGCACCTCCAGCAGAAACCGGAAAAACCGTTTTCCGTGGTTCTCGTGGGACAGCTCGGGCAGGCCTGCCAGGGTGCCCCGCAGTAAAATTTGATTGGTTGTTTGCTCCATTGTACCACCTCAGATTCCAGATGTATGGTTCATCCTATGTCCGAGGGGAAAAAACAGAACAAAAACTCCGGTGCCTAAAAGCACCGGAGTGAAGGAATTATTGGGTATCCTTTGCCCAGCCGAGGCTGCAGTCCACGGCCTTTTTCCAGCCCCGGATGCGCTTTTCCCGGAGGGAAACGGAAATATTCGGGGTAAACCTGCGGTCAACGCACCAGTTTTTCCGGATTTCCTCTGTCCCGGCCCAGTAGCCCACGGCAAGGCCTGCCAGATACGCCGCACCCATGGCGGTGGTCTCCACGCAGGCCGGGCGCAGTACCGGGGCGTTGCTGATATCCGCCTGGGTCTGCATCAGGTAGTTGTTGGCAGAAGCGCCGCCGTCCACCTTCAGGGCGGACAGGGCAATGCCGGAATCCGATGCCATGGCGGACAGAACATCGTTGGTCTGATACACGATGGAGTCCAGGGTCGCCCGGATGATGTGGTATTTGTTCACGCCCCGGGTCAGCCCCAGAATGGAGCCCCGGGCGTAGGCATCCCAGTGGGGAGCCCCCAGCCCCGTAAAGGCGGGCACCACATAGCAGCCGTTGGTGTCGCTGACCTTCTGAGCCATGTACTCGGAATCTACAGCGGATTCAATAAACCGCAGCTGATCCCGCAGCCATTGAATTGCGGCTCCGGCTACGAAAATGGAGCCCTCCAGAGCGTAGTTTACCTTCCCATCCAGACCCCAAGCGATGGTGGTCACCAGACCGTTTCGGGAGAAAATGGGGGTTTCTCCGGTGTTCATCAGCAGGAAGGCGCCGGTTCCGTAGGTACATTTGGAATCTCCGGGATCAAAGCAGGCCTGGCCGAAGAGAGCCGCCTGCTGGTCACCGGCAGCACCGGCAATGGGGATGGGCGCGCCGAAAAACTGGGCGGAAGTGTGCCCATAAATCCCACTGGAGGGAACAGCCTTTGGGAGCATGGATGCAGGGATATCCAGCAGGTGCAAAATCTCCTCATCCCATTGCAGAGTGTTGATGTTGAACAGCATGGTTCGGGAGGCGTTGGAATAATCGGTGACATGAACCTTTCCACCACTGAGCTTCCAGACCAGCCAGGTTTCCACGGTGCCGAACAGAAGCTCTCCATTTTCTGCCAGTTCCCTTGCCCCGGGGATGTTTTCCAGAATCCAGCGGATTTTGGTGCCGGAGAAATAGGGGTCGATGACCAGACCTGTTTTCTGCCGGATGGTATCCACCAGCCCCTGTTTCGACAGGCTGTCGCAGTATTGGGCGGTTCTGCGGCACTGCCACACAATGGCATTGCAGATGGGACGGCCTGTGGTTTTGTTCCAGACGACGGTGGTTTCCCGCTGGTTGGTGATGCCGATGGCAGCGATATCCGCAGCCGTGGCGCCGATGTTGGCCATGGCCTGCCGGGCTACCTCCAGCTGGGTGGAGAAGATCTCGTCGGCGTCATGCTCCACCCAGCCGGGCTGGGGGAAAATCTGGGTAAATTCCTTCTGGGCAATGCTGCAAACCTCTCCGGCGTGGTTGAACAGAATGCAGCGGTTGGAGGTGGTGCCGGAATCCAGCGCCATAATATACTGGGGCACAGGGCTCATCCTTTCTGTGTGTTATTGGATGTGGGTGTGATTGTTGATGTGATCCTGACAGTAGCAGTAATAGCCGTTGCACCGGGAGCAGTAGCGGAATTCCAGCTCGGGATTGGTCACATCGGTGCGGCCGCAGATGGTGCAGCGGTGCAGGTAGTTGGGCTTTTGGGCGGCCTCCTGCCGGAAGGGAATCACCTTGGGCTGGGCAGAAGCGGAAGGCCGGGAGCCATGGCTTGTCTTTCGCTTCAGCTTAATCCGCCAGGACATGGGAATCAGATTCAGCACATCCTTGCCGAAGAACAGGAAGTAGTTGGCAAGGGAGATGATGGAGAAGAGATTATAGGGGAAGGGCAGGGTGAACAGATCCAGCAGAACAATCACCAGATCGAACAGGGCGAAGATCCATGCCCGGATGGGGATGATGAAAAACAGCAGAAAGTGGGAATCCGGGAACATGGTGGCGTAGCCCAGAAACAGGCTCAGGTTCAGGTAGGTGACGCTGGCGGTGCCGCCGAAGATCAGGCAGTAAATGTCCATCAGCACCACTCCGGTGAGATAGAACAGGTTGAATTTCAGGGTGCCCCAGGTGTTTTCCATTACCCGACCCAGAGAATAGTAGCAGAACAGGGAGATGGCAATGAGCAGCAGATTGCCGTTTCCGGCGCCGTAGGTCAGCGGATAGGTAAACAGCCGCCAGATCTGCCCATGGAGGATGGATTGCCGGTGGAAGCACAGCAGATTATACAGGGTGTAGTTGCCGGCCAGCTGGCTCACGAGGTAGACAATGGCGCTGCCCACGCAGATGTAGAGCATCAGGTTGGGGATGCCCTTGTCCCGGTTTTTGTAGCAGAAAAGATCAAATTGTCTGCGGATATTTTTCAAAGCAGTTCACTCCTATGAAGACATTTTCCCTATTTTATCAGTTGTGAACAAAAAAGTCTATAACGGATTTGTAAACCTTTGGCAGAAAGAATGTCGAATTGGGGGTTGACTTTTTCCGGTTTCCTTGTAAAATACTCTGGTAACTGCATAAAAGCCTTATCAAGAGCGGTGGAGGGAACGGCCCGATGAAACCCGGCAACCTGTGTGATACAAGGTGCCAAATCCGGCGGCAACGAGAGATGAGGATTCGATTTTGCGCACATCGAATCCTTCGGTGTGCGGTTTTTATTTGTAAAAACATCTGGACAAAATCGAAAGGAAATGCAAAATGGAAAAAAGACTCTTTACTTCGGAATGTGTGACCAACGGTCACCCTGACAAGGTGGCGGATGCCATCTCTGACGCCATTCTGGATGCCTGTCTGGTACAGGATCCCGATTCCCGTGTGGCCTGCGAGACTATGGTCACCACCAACTTCTGCCTGATCTGCGGCGAGATCACCACAAAGGCTCAGGTGGACTATGCTACCATTGCCCGGGAAACCATCCGTCATATCGGCTATATCTATCCCGGCGACGGCTTCGATGCCGATACCGTGGAAATTCAGTGCCGCATCCACACCCAGTCCGCCGATATTGCTCTGGGCACCAACGATGCCGTGGGCGGCGCAGGAGATCAGGGTATGATGTTCGGCGGCGCCTGCACCCAGACCCCGGAACTGATGCCCCTGCCTGCGGCGATGGCTCGCGCTCTGGCAAACCGCCTGACCCAGTGTGTCCACAGCAACGACCTGCTGCGCCCCGACGGAAAGACTCAGGTCACCGTTGCCTATGATGAGCAGGGCAATGTCGTTGGGATTGACACCGTGGTAGTGTCCATCATGCACAGCGCGGATTTTGACACGGAGGAGCTGCGCAGGTACATCCGCAAGGGGGTCATTGCCCCGGTGCTGGAAGCCTACGGTTTTTCTCTGGACTCCGTGGAGCATATCCACATCAATCCCACCGGAAATTTTGTCATCGGCGGCCCCAACGGCGACACTGGCCTGACCGGCCGTAAGATCATTGTGGATACCTACGGCGGATACTTCTCCCACGGCGGCGGCGCCTTCTCCGGCAAGGACCCCACCAAGGTGGATCGCAGCGCTGCCTATATGGCCAGATACATGGCCAAGAATCTGGTGGCGGCAGGTCTTGCCCAGCAGGTTCAGGTGCAGCTGGCCTACGCCATCGGCGTGGCAGAGCCTGTCTCCCTCCGGGTGGACAGCTGCGGCACCGGCAAGATTTCCGATGAGGCCATGACGGAGCTTCTGCGGAAAACCTGCGACATGACCCCCGGCGGCATTATCCGCAAGCTGAATCTTCGCCGCCCCATCTACGGCGCTACTGCGGAGTTTGGTCACTTCGGCGTGGCAGACCGTCCCTGGGAGCAGACCGATCTTGCCCCCGTCCTGAAGGAGCTCGCTGCTCTATCATAACCGGAAAAAGCTGTCATCTCCCGGAGGTGACAGCTTTTTCTGTGCTATTTGACGAAAAATGCCATAGAATGGCAAATGCCATTTTTCGTTGCAATCGGGGAAGAATATGGTATGATAACACTATATGGAACAAAAGGAGTGAACGGTATGCTGGATTATATTCGGATTGCCTGTGCCGTTCCCGGGGTGCAGCCGGGAAATGTGGAGAAAAATGTGGCGGATATCTGCGGTTTCCTGCGTCAGGCGGAGGAGCGGAAGGCAGATGTCCTCCTGCTGCCGGAGCTGAGCATCACCGGCTACAGCTGCGGCGACCTGTTTGCCCAGGATACCCTGCTCCGCGCAGCCGCAGAGGGTCTTCGGAAAATCGTTGGATTTTCTGCCCAGTACCCCGGCATTCTGATTGCTGTGGGTCTGCCTGTGCGCTTCCGGGGGATGGTGTATAACTGCGCCGCGGTGGTGGCTGCCGGAGAACTGAAGGGCATTGTCCCCAAGTCCTATTTCTTTGAGGAAGAACTTAGAAATTTTACTATGGGTGGAGATATCCGGGATCAGGAGATCACGCTGGCCGGTGTGACCTGCCCCTTTGGCACTGATCTGCTGTTTGAATTGGGAGAAAATACAGTGGTGGGTGTGGAGATTTGCGAGGATCTCTTTGCCCCGATTCCCCCCTCGACCCTTCTGGCCCTCAGCGGAGCAGAGGTGATTCTGAATCTGTCAGCCTCCTACGACCTTGCCGGAAAGCGGAAATACCGCCGGGATCTGGTGACGCAGCAGTCCGCCTCCGCCAGATGCATCTATGCCTATGCCTCCACCGGCTGCACGGAAACCTCCTGTGATGTGGTTTATTCCGGCCACAGTCTGATTGCGGAGAATGGCTATTGTCTTGCGGAAAACCAAAGGCAGTTTGACACGGACTATTTGATGGTGCAGGATTGCGATTTGGGGAAAATCCGCGCCACCAGGCAGAAGAATCCCTCTTTCCGCAGTGGATGCAATCGGTTCGGGGGGGAACTGCGGATAGTGAAAACCCTTTCAACACCACTCCGGTCTGACGGCATTCTGTATCCCAACAGCAGAAATCCGTTTATTCCCGAGGATGCCGGACAGCTGGCACAGCGCTGCCGGGAGATCTTCAACACCCAGGTCACCGGGCTGAAGCAGCGGCTGAAGGGGATAGGAAACGCCGATGTGGTGGTGGGAATCTCCGGAGGATTGGATTCCACTCTGGCGCTGCTGTGCGCGGTGGAGGCCATGCGCCAGATGGGGCGCAGCACTGCCTGTGTCCACGGCATCACCATGCCCTGCTTCGGAACCTCCGACAGAACCCATAACAATGCATGGATGCTGATGGAGAAGCTGGGCATCACCGCCCGGGAGATTCCCATCCGGGAGGCGGTGTCCCAGCACTTCCAGGACATCGGACAGGACCCAGCTGTTCACGATGCCACCTTTGAAAATGCTCAGGCTCGGGAGCGCACCCAGATTCTCATGGACTATGCCGGAAGAGTCGGGGGTATCGTGCTGGGTACCGGTGATCTCAGTGAACTGGCTCTGGGCTGGTGCACCTTCAACGGAGACCATATGAGTATGTACGGCGTCAATGCCGGTGTCCCCAAAACCCTGATCCGGAAGATTGTGGATGCCATTTCTCAGGAGCCGGACTACGCCGATGTCCGGCAGACTCTTGCGGATATTCTGGACACTCCCATCAGCCCGGAACTGCTGCCCCCGGATGCCAGCGGAAAGATTGCCCAGCAGACGGAGGATCTGGTGGGACCCTACGAGCTGCATGACTTCTTCCTGTACTATATGCTGCGCTGGGGCTTTGCGCCTGCCAAGATCTATGCGCTGGCCCGCCGGGCCTTTGACGGCGAGTATGCGCCGGATGTAATCAAAAAATGGCTGTGCAATTTCTACCGCCGCTTCTTCACCCAGCAGTACAAGCGCAACTGCGGCCCTGACGGTGTGAAGGTGGGCACGGTCTGCCTGTGTCCTCGCTGGGATTGGCGGATGCCCAGTGATGTCTGCGGCAGCCTGTGGATTCATGAGGCAGAATCCCTCTAATTTCCCAACAAGATCGGCTGAATCTGCACACCCCGGTGTGCAGATTCTATCGTTTCCGGGATTTTTTCAAAATCTGCCACCATGGAAGTGGGCTTTTTCATGGGATCGTCCTGCCGGAAGGGAACGAAATAGTAGTTTTTCCTCCCCAGCAGTTTCCCGATATTTTCCGCCGCCCCTGCCAGAGCGTCGTTGGTGGAGACGGCAACCACCACGGGTCTGCCGTTTCTCAGATGGCTCTTTGCCGCCATGGTGACGGGGGTATCTGCGATGCTGTGTGCCAGCTTTGCCAGAGTATTTCCGGTGCAGGGGGCGATTACCAGAATATCCAGCAGCTTTTTCGGCCCAATGGGCTCTGCGCCTGCAATGGTGTGAATCGGCTCCCGTCCGCATATTTTCCGGACGGTTTCAAAATGTTCTGCGGCGGTACCGAAGCGGCTGTCAACGGCAAAGGATGCCTCGGAGAAAATGGGAATGAGGGTGTGCTCCCGAGCCAGAAGCTCCATGACGGGAAACACCCGGTCGTATGTACAGAAGGAACCACAGAGGGCAAAACCGATATTCATTCAGCATACCTCCTGCTGCAGACGAAGAAAGGTTCTGGCAATCAGTTCTCCGGAGCTTTCCGGTGCGCAGATGCCGGGCAGACCTCTGGCCCAGACCACATCGTCTCCGATGAGCCCCTGCTTGGATGCCAGATCGATTTTTACGCAGCGCCCATCCGTAGGGACGGTCAGGATTCGCCGGGGTACGGTGTTATACACCAGTCGAATTTGGGGTAAGATTTCACAAATGCCTTCTATGGAAACGGCCTGGAAACCCAGTGCGGTGATTATGGCTCGGTGGCTCTCCTGCCTTGCTGCGATGGTGACCTCCGCACCGAGATTCCGCAGAAGCCGGCTCAGGCATTTCCCAATTCGCCCACAGCCTATCACCAGAACCGGCAGATGATCCATTGTCCGGGATAGGAGGGGAATGGCGGTTTGCAGAGCGCAGTGGGCTGTGATGGCGGCATTTTCCGCCAGATATTGCACATCCTGCAAAAAATCCACCGTGGTGAACCCCTCCAAAGCCGGATGCCCCATGTTTCCACCGTAGACAACGGCATTATCCGGCAATTCCGCAAACAGAGCATAGGGATTGCCGCCGCCTCTGAGATTTCCGACACCGTCAAAGCTGGGGACATCCAGCAGCAGGTGAGCGGCATTCTCTGGGTTTTCGGCAGTGGGGATACCCTGTGCCTGCAAATACTCCCGGGCATATTCGGATGCCGGGGTTGTTCCTGCGCAGAAAACAGCTGCATCTTTCAAAAAAATCACTCCTTCAAGCCAGATTATGACAGACCCGGCAGGCTGGTGCTTGATTTTTTTGCTGTATTCTGTATAATAACAGGCAAGAGGTGAGAGCAATGCAGAGACTTGGTTTTATCCACGATATGTTGGATGTGAAGGTGTTGATTCTGTTTGTCATGAGCAGAGTGAATTACCCGGTGACCATTGGCGAGATTTATGAGCTGTGTTATCAGGACGAGTGTTTGAGTTATTTTGATGTTTGTACGGCAGTTCCGGAGATGGTGCAGTCCGGCCATTTGAAGCAGCTGGAAAACGATTGTTATGGGATTACGGACAAGGGAAAGGCAGATGGTTCCCTGACTGAGGACTCCATTGCCTTCACGGTGAAGCAGCGTGCGGAGAATGCCGTTGCCAAATTCAACCGCCAGATTCGCCGCAGCAGCTTTGTGAAGACCCAGATCATCCCCAGGGAGGGCGGTGATTTTTCCGTGGTTATGGCGCTGGATGATGAGGTGAGCAATCTGATGACCCTGGAGCTGATGGCGCCCAATCAGCGGCAGGCCATTCGACTGAGCAGATTGTTTGAGAAGAAAGCTGAGGCTGTCTATCACGCCACCATGGCTCAGCTGCTGGAGGACGAAGACGAAGCCGATCAATAACCCCGTGCCGCCGCAGGTTATCTGCGGCGGCTTTGCTGCAATATGTTAAAAATTTGTATCATGGCAGTGGTGATACTTGTCTAAATTCGAAAAAGGTGCTATAATGTAAACACACCGGAGAACCGGTGATACGAAAGGAGTGCCGCATTATGAAGTTTCAGTACAGTGAAAAGAAAGTCAAACTTCCGGGAAATGTTCATGCTTATGCCGAAAAAAAGGTAATGAAGCTGGCCAAGTATTTTGAGGAGGACTCGGAGGCACTCATCATCTTTTCCGTAGAAAAGAATCGGAATAAGGTAGAACTCACCGTGCGTGGTGCAGGCACCTGGTTCCGGGCTTGTGAGAGCACTTCGGATATGTTTGCGTCTATCGATGCAGCCGTAGGTACCATTGAGGGTCAGATCCGCAAGAATAAAACCAGACTGGCTCGTCGGCTCCGTCAGGATGCATTTACCCGAACCGTAACGGAGGAGACTTCCTTTGCTCCGGAACCGGCGGAAGATGAGGATCTCAGCATTGTGAAGATCAAGAGCTTCTATTTCAAGCCCATGACCAGAGAAGAGGCTGTGATGCAGATGAATCTTCTGAATCATAATTTCTTTGCTTTCCGGGATGAGGACAACGGAGGTTCCTTTGCTGTTGTATATCGAAGGAATGAAGATGGCTACGGCCTGATTGATGATACAGAATAAAAAGCAGATAATACTGTGGGAGCCCTTTTTCGGGCTCCCATTTTTTGCGGATTACAGGAATGAGGGAATTATAAAATAATACTTGACAAACGAAAACGGATATGCTAAAATGACTCAGCTTGCTCAGAGCGGCGAGCAACAAGAATCCGCTCAGAAAAGTTTGAAAAAACTTGAAAAAAGTTCTTGACA
>CAMCRV010000003.1 GCA_945877365.1 uncultured Clostridia bacterium
CCGGGAGCAGATGAAAATGTTCCTGACCCGTTTGGGCTTCGGCTCCAAAATCGTCATCACAGGTGATGTGACCCAGATTGACCTTCCGGACGATAAGGTATCCGGCCTGAAGGATGCCATACGGGTGCTGGATGGCGTGAAGGATATTGCCATCTGCCGCCTGAGCTCTGCGGATGTGGTTCGCCATGCTCTTGTTCAGCAGATTATCAATGCTTATGAAAAGTCAGAGCAGCAACACCAGATCAAAAAGCCCAAAATCCAAACGGGAAACCGTTATCAGAGGAAAAAGTAACATGAAACATAAAATCAATATTGTTTTTGAACAGCTCAGTATCCAGCGGTTTGTGATCAATCGCATTATCCGAACCTGCATTGCCCAGACACTTACACAGGAGCGCATCAGTGTTCCCTGTGAGATCAATGTTCTGGTGACGGATGATGCCGGGATTCAGGTGATCAACCGTACCAGCCGCAATCTGGACAAGCCCACAGATGTCCTCAGCTTTCCCATGTTTCAGCTGGAGGCCGGAAATCCTCCCGAAGACTGGACGGACTATCAGGATCCGGAAACCGGTCTTGTCCCTCTGGGGGATATGTGCATCAGTCTGGAACGGGCCATCGCTCAGGCAGCGGAGTTTGGCCACTCCACCCGTCGGGAGGTGGGATATCTGACCATCCACTCCATGCTGCATCTTCTGGGCTATGACCACATGGATGAAGGAGCGCAGAAGAAACAGATGCGCAGCAGGGAAGAGGCCATTGCTGCATCCATTCCCAAAATGGCCAGAGATTAACAACAAATTCAGGAGAATACAGATATGAAAACAAAATCTGCAATGATTACCATCGCCGGCCGTCCCAATGTGGGCAAATCCACGCTGACAAATTATCTGGTGGGGGAGAAAATTGCCATCGTTTCCAACAAACCTCAGACCACCCGTAACCGGATCTGCGGCATTGTCACCCGGGGCAATACACAGTTTGTCTTTGTGGATACCCCGGGATATCACCGTGCACGAACCAGGCTGGGTGACTACATGGTAAATGTGGCACAGGAGTCCATCGCCGATGTGGATCTGACCGTTCTGGTGGTGGAGCCCATTGCCTCCATCGGCCCTCAGGAGGAGGGACTGATGGAAAAGATCAAAGGCAGCCACTGCCCTGCGGTGCTTGCCATCAACAAGATCGATACTGTGGAGAAGGATGCCCTGCTGGAAGTCATTGCCCTGTACTCTCAGGCTGCGGATTTTGATGCCATCATTCCCATCTGTGCAAAAACAGGGGACGGTGTGGATGAGCTTTTGAAGACTTGCGAAAAATATGCCGTGGAGAGCCCCTTCCTTTTCCCGCAGGACATGACGACAGACCAGCCGGAGCGTCAGGTGATGGCGGAAATCATCCGGGAAAAGCTGCTGTGGTGTCTGGAAAAGGAAATCCCCCACGGCACGGCTGTGGAGATCACCAAATTCTCCGAACGGGATAGTGGTGTCATCGACATTGATGCCACAATCTACTGTGAAAAAGCCAGCCATAAGGGCATCATAATCGGCAAACAGGGCGCCATGCTGAAAAAAATCTCGTCTCTTGCCAGAGCCGACTGTGAAAAGTTTATGGGCACCAAGGTGTATCTCACCACATGGGTCAAGGTGAAGGAAAACTGGCGGGACAGCGACTTCCTTGTCCGCAATTTTGGCTACAGTGAATAATTCCCTGTGTAATTCCACCTTCTCTGCAAATCCTATTGCCGGGAGGGATGAAACATGGAAGCAGCGGATTACTGGCAGCTGTTTGTGGAAACCGGATCTCCGGAGGCATACACCATGTACAGCAAGCTCTTGAAGCAGGAGGAAGCCGATGTACCTTACAATCCAGGCCATAGTCCTAAGGGTTACGGACTACAATGACCGGGATGCACTGCTGACTGTATTGAGCCGAAACCACGGGAAGCTGACCATTAAGGCCCGTGGTTTACGGCGCAAAAACAGTCCCCTTACCGCGCCCTGTCAGCTCCTGGCCTATGGAGAATTTACGCTCTTTGAATATCGGGGACAATATTCCATCAATGAGGCAGTTTCCCTTGAGCTTTTCCAGAGCCTGAGGAAAGATCTTTTGAAGCTGGCGGCTGCCACCTATTTTGCGCAGGTTTCCGAGCTGATATCACAGGAGGATATCCCAAATCCGGAGCTTCAATCTCTTCTGCTGAACTGTCTGTATGGCCTGTCGAAATTGAACCTTACCCACGAATTCGTGAAACCGGTTTTCGAGCTTCGGGCTGCCTGCCTGTCCGGTTATACGCCGGACTTGTTTGGCTGTCATATCTGCGGCTGTCAGAATCCTGACCGTTTTGACCTCAGCGCCGGTATGCTGGAATGTCAGGGCTGCCGCAGCGATGCCTCCCCGGGTATCCGGCTGCCGGTGACGCCTGCAGTTCTGGAAGCCATGCGGTATATCTGTCTGTGCAATCCCAAAAAACTGTTTTCCTTTGAAATAGGCTCAGATAATCTGAAACTGCTGTCCTCCCTTACAGAAGCATATCTGACCACACAACTGGAACGGGGGTTTTCTACTCTCGATTTCTACAAGTCCTTACTTATCTAGGAGAAGAAAATGTCTGAATTATACGAAAAGTCTCTGCTGAAGCTGGAACTGGATCAGGTTCTCCAGCTTCTTTCCCAGTGCGCCGGAAGCCCGGGAGGCAGAGACGCCTGTCTGCAAATCCATCCAACCTCTGATTTGGATGATGTGAAGCTGATGCTGGATCAGACCACTGCGGCGTCGGATCTTTGCACCCGAAAGGGGAACCCTGTTTTCGGTGATGTGACCGATGTATCCGCCTCACTGGAACGGGCAAATCTTGGCGGCTGCCTGCAGCCCAAGGAACTGCTGCGAATCGCCGGCGTCCTGCGCTGTGCCAGAAATATGAAGGGCTATGTTGCCGAAGACGAAGATCCTACAATTCTGAATCCCATGTTTCAGGCTCTTACCCCCAACAAGTATCTGGAGGATAAGATTTTTGGAGCTATCCTGTCTGAGGAGGAAATTGCCGACACGGCATCCCCGGAGCTGTCGGATATCCGCCGCCATATGCGGCTGCAATCCGGAAAGATCCGGGACAGCCTGCAGAAGGTGATTTCATCTCCGGCCTATTCCAAATTCCTCCGGGAACCCATCATCACCATCCGCCAGGGGCGGTATGTGGTCCCCGTCAAGAGCGAATGCCGGAATGATGTTCCCGGACTTGTCCATGATGTTTCCGCTACCGGCTCCACCTTTTTCATTGAGCCTATCTCTGCGGTGAATGCCAATAACGCTCTGCGGGAGCTGGAAATCAAGGAAAAGAAGGAAATTGAGCGGATTCTGGCGGAGCTTTCCAGCGATGCGGCCTCCCACGCAGAGGATATCAATCTGAACTACACCATGCTGGTTCAGCTGGATGTGATCTTTGCCAAGGCAAAGCTGGCCTATAAAATGAAGGCCTGGGCACCTGTTATGAATCAGGAGGGAAGGGTAGACCTGAGAAATGCACGCCATCCACTGATTGACCCCCAGAAGGTGGTGCCCATCTCCGTCCGCCTCGGTTCTGATTTTGACACCATGATCATCACAGGCCCCAATACCGGCGGCAAAACCGTAACTTTGAAAACCGTGGGTTTGCTGACCCTGATGGCAGAGTGCGGCCTGCATATTCCGGCAGGGGACGGAAACACCCTCTCCACCTTTGACGCCATTCTGGCGGATATCGGTGATGAACAGTCCATTGCCCAGAGCCTTTCCACCTTCTCAAGCCATATGCGCACCATCGTGGATGTGGTAGCGCAGTGTGACAGCCGGACGCTGGTTCTGTTTGATGAGCTTGGCGCCGGCACAGATCCTGCGGAGGGTGCCGCTCTGGCCATGGCGATCATTGAATTCTGCCGGAAAATGGGGAGCCGGGTCATCGCCACCACCCACTATGCTGAACTGAAGCTCTATGCCATGCAGACCAAAGGCGTGATTAATGCCTCCTGTGAATTCAATGTGGATACCCTTCAGCCCACCTATAAGCTGCTGATTGGCATTCCAGGAAAGTCCAATGCCTTTGCCATTTCCCGAAAGCTGGGACTGTCCGAGGAGATTCTAAAGCAGGCAGACGATCTGGTGGGGAAGAGCGACAAGGATTTCGAGGAGGTTCTTTCCCAGCTGGAGCAGCAGCGCCAGCAAATGGAAACCGCCAGGATGGAAGCGGAGCGGCTGCGCCGGGAAACGGAAAAAATCCGCCAGGAAAGCGAAGAATACCACCGTCAGCTTCAAAAAGAAAAAGAAAAAGCCATGGAAGCAGCCAGAAAAGAGGCACAGTACATCATCGATGAAGCCCGTGCAGCTGCAAATCTGGCTTCCGAGGAACTGAAGTCCCTTCGCAAGCAGCTGACGGAAAGCGCGGACACCACCGGAATCAACCAGCGCCAGGCTGAGCTGCGCCGGAACCTGAATGAAGTCGAGGACAAGCTGCGTTCCTCCCGTCCGGAAAAACAGCGTCCTGCCCCCAGCAGAGGTATCCTGGTGGGAGATACCGTGGAGCTTCTGAAGCTGGGCACCAAGGCAAATGTCATTGCCATTAATAAGGATGGCAGCTATCAGCTTCAGGCGGGTATCCTGAAAATGACAGCCAAGGCCGATGAGATCTACCTGCTGGAACAGGAGAATCCCTATAAGACAAAGGGTCCCCGTCCCGCTCACTCCGGTCGGGAAATGAAAATGACTGCCATGTCCAGCGAAGTGGATCTTCGGGGAATGGATTCCGTTGAGGCTGTCTGTGTCCTGGAACGCTATCTGGACGAAGCCATGCGCAGCAATCTGTCCAGCGTCCGAATCATCCACGGCAAAGGCACCGGCACTCTCAGAGCGGCAGTCCATCAGGCTCTTCGGAGAAATAAGTTTGTGAAGAAATTCCGTCTGGGCGTTTACGGAGAAGGCGAGGACGGTGTCACCATCGCTGAGTTCTCCTGATTGGAAAAGCCCTTGGTATGGGTCAGGAAATATTATTGACATTTCCTCCAAAAAAGGCTATGATATAGGCAGACCCATCGTATCTGACCATATACGATGAAAAGGAGAGTGCAATTATGATTACCAAAGATGTCACTGTTCGCTGTGAATCCGGTCTGCATAACAGACAGGCTACTTACTTCGTTCAGAAGGCCAACGAGTTTAACAGCAATATCTGGCTGGAATCCGGCAGCCGTAAGATGAATGCCAAGAGCCTGCTGGGAATTATGTCCCTGGGTATTGTAACCGGCACCACCGTCACATTGACTGCGGATGGCGCCGACGCAGAGGCAGCCATCGATGCGCTGGAGACTCTGCTTCAGCGTGATGTTTTCTGATATGTTTTCCTATGGCCGCCTCAATGCCCAAGGGTGCATTGAGGCGGTTTCTTTCTGGAGGATTCTATGACATTTGAGGAACTGAAAGAAAAAGCACTCAGCCTGCCCTACGCCCCCGGAGTGTATATCATGCGGGATAAAGCCGATAAAGTAATCTATGTAGGGAAGGCCAAAAAACTGAAGAACCGGGTCAGCCAATATTTTCAGGATACCGCCTCCCATACGCCAAAGACCAGAATGATGGTCAGCAAGATCGATCATTTTGACACCATTGTGGCGGCCAGCGAATTTGAGGCGCTGGTGCTGGAGTGCTCTCTCATCAAGCGCTACCTCCCCAAGTATAACATTCTTTTGAAGGATGATAAGGGATACCCATACCTCCGGTTGAACATGAAGGATGTGTATCCCAGGATTACTCTGGTCAGCAAGACAGCCGATGATGGTGCCTCTTACTACGGTCCTTTTGGCAGTCGGGGCGTTACTCAGGATGTCATGGAGGCCATTCAGCTTACGCTGAAGCTCCCCGGGTGTCATAAACAGTTTCCCCGGGATATTGGGAAAGAGCGCCCCTGCCTGAACTACCACATGAATCAGTGTGCAGGATGGTGCCAGGAAAATAAGACCTGCACAGAATACCGTCAGACCATGGAGCAGGCGCGTCAGCTTCTTCAGGGGAACTATAAACAGGTGGCAGACAGTATTCGGAAGCAGATGTTGGCTGCTGCTGAGAATCTGGAATTTGAACTGGCTGCCAGTCTGCGGGACAGGCTGAATGCCGTAGAATCGCTGGGACAGAAGCAGCTGGTCACGGCGGGAACACTCGCAGATACCGATGTCGTAGGCTACGGAGAAACGGAGACCAAAGCCTGCTTTGCAGTGCTTCATTTCAGCAACGGAAATCTTTTGGATAAAGAATATGAAATTTTTCAAAGACCGGATGACAAAGCCGAGGCTGTTTCCAGTCTGATGAAGCAGTTCTATCTATCCCGGGGTCTTGCCCCCAAAATTGTCCTGCTTCCCTTTGCACTGGAGGACAGCGAGCTGTTTTCCCAGCTGATGGAGCAGAGATTCGGGCGTTCTTCCAGGCTCCGCATCCCCCAGCGAGGGGACAATGTTCGGCTGGTAGAGCTTGCCAACAAAAATGCTTTGGAAGAAGCAGAGCGTGCCACCGGAAAAGAGGAGAGAACCTCCGCCGTCCTATCCATGATCGGGAAAATGCTGTCTATTGAGCCACCAAATCGGATAGAATCCTATGATATCTCCAATATTTCAGGAACGGATATTGTGGGAGGAATGGTAGTTTTTCAGAGCGGAAAGCCCAAACGCTCGGATTATAAACGCTTTAAGTTGGAGGGACTTGCCGGTCAGGATGATTACGGCTCCATGCGTCAGGTTCTGCTTCGCCGGTTTACCCACTATCTGTCAGAGGATAAGGGATTTTCCGAGAGGCCGGATCTTCTTTTGATTGATGGTGGCACAGTGCACGCCAGAGTTGCCGCAGATGCCCTTCGCGAGCTTGGGCTTACCTTACCGGTATTTGGTATGGTAAAGGATGACCGGCACCGTACGAGGGCGCTGGTGACACCGGAGGGCAAGGAAATCTCCATGGAAACCAATCAGACTGTGTTTTCGTTTATTGGCAATATTCAGGAGGAAACCCATCGTTTTGCCATCACCTACCATCGTCAGCTTCGGAGCAAACGCTTGCGATATTCGGAACTGGATGGAATACCCGGAATCGGGCCAAAACGAAAGCAGCAGCTTCTGCGGCAATTCAAGTCTCTCTCCGCCATTGCACAGGCAACCCTGCCGGAACTGGAACGGCTTCTGCCCAAGGATGCAGCCACTGCGGTTTACAGTCATTTTCACAGTACAGAAGAATAGGAGGTCGCTATGCGGGTCATTACAGGATCAGCCCGGGGGGTTCCGCTGAAAGCACCGGAAGGTTTGCAAACCAGACCCACTGCAGACCGGGTCAAAGAGGCACTCTTCAGCATCATTCAATTTGAAGTATCTGGCGCAAAGGTTCTGGATCTGTTCGGAGGATCCGGCCAGCTGGGAATTGAGGCTCTGAGCAGAGGTGCAAAAAGCGCAGTTTTTGTAGATGCCGGGGAACAAGCCTGCAAAATCATAAAAGAGAATCTGAAGCGGTGTAAGCTGGAAAACCAGAGTACTGTGATAAAGTGTGACTATATGGAGTTTCTCAAAAGAAACCGGGAACAATATAGTATCATTTTTCTGGATCCTCCCTATGCAGAAGTTTTTTTGGAAAATGCTTTAAAATGCATCACAGAAATTGACATTTTGCAATCGAATGGTATAATAGTCGCAGAGCGTCCTTTGGGGAAGGAGCTGCCTGGTGATTATCCGGGCTATACACGATCAAAGGACTATAAGTACGGAAAGACACTCCTCACGATCTTCCGAAAGGCGTGAGTTCGGTTGGGTAAAATATGAAAATTGCGATTTATCCGGGCAGCTTTGACCCGATTACCAGCGGACATTTAAATATTATCCAGCGTGCCGCCAATATTTTTGACAAGCTGATCGTATGTGTTATGGTGAACGCAGGAAAACATCCTATGTTCTCTCAGGAGGAACGGGTTGACCTGATCCGCCGGGTGACACAGGATCTGGCAAATGTTGAGGTAGACAGCTCTAACGAGCTCCTGGCTGATTATGCCCGGCGGCGCGGTAGCTGTGTGATCGTCAAGGGCCTTCGCGCCGGTTCTGATTTCGAAAATGAATTTCAGATGGCGCTGATCAATCGCAAGATCAATCCGGAATTGGATACCATGTTTCTGACCGCAGACAGTCAGTATATGTACCTCAGTTCCAGCACTGTGAAAGAGCTGGGGTATTACGGCGTTGATCTTTCGGACTTTTTACCGGAGGAGATTATTCCGGACTTTCAGCAGAAAATAGGGAAATAGGGGAACAGGGAGGAACTCAACATGAATGACAGAAACATTGAAGACATCATTGGCGCATTGTATGATATGGTTCAGGATGCGCGCTCCATGCCATTGGCCGCTGACAAGTGTATCTTGGAACGGGATCGTGTGTTGGACATCTTGGATGAGATTATTGCTCAGCTCCCCGCTGAGCTGAAGCAGTCCCGCACCATTGTGGAGTCCAGGAACGAGCTGATCAATCAGGCTCGCCGGGAGGCTGAAAGCATCCTGCGGCAGGCTCAGGAACAGGCCCAGCAGATGCTCACCAAGGAAGCCATCTATAAGGAAGCCAAGCAGAAAAGTGATGAGCTCGTCGGTCAGACACAGGATAGAATCAATCTTCTGCGCAAGGCCGGCAATGAATATATGGATGAGGCTCTTCGCCAGACCGAGGAAACCATCTCCAAGGCTCTGGAGGATGTCCGCGAAACACGAATGAAGTTCCGCACGGTAACTGAGGCACAGGAACAGCGCAGAGCTCCCAAAAATCTGGATGTAGAAGTATAAGTACGCCCGAAACCGGGACAGGCAAAAACCTGTCCCGGTTCTTTTTTTATATGAACCGGAATAGAGTGTATCGGAAGGAGCATGACAAGTATGAAAAATCAGGAAAACGAAAAGATAAAGATTTTAATCCGCCAGAGCGTAACAGGAACAGTCGCAGGAATCCTGCTTCTGATCGGAAGTGCAGCATTGCTGAGCACGCTTGTTCTGAATGGTGTCATACCGGAGTCGAGAATAAGCTATTGTGTTTTAGGGATTATCCTTCTGACATCCTTCATTGCTGCAGTAACTGCCCGAAAAAAAGCCAACGAGAGGAGCAACATTGTTTGCATAATAACCGGGGGTCTGTTCTTTTTCATCTTAATGCTAACAACAGCCTTACTGTACGATGCTCGGTATAACGGGGTAGGGGAGACTGGACTTCTGATACTCTGCGGAAGCCTCCTCCCGATTTTGATGAGGCGAACAAAAAAGAAAAAAGCCGGTTCCAGAATGGTAAAGTTGTACAAAAAAACCCGATAGGTAAATTTTGTTTACCGTTCCGCAGGCAGTTGACAGAAAAATTGCAAATCTACATTTAGTGTGGTAAGGCCGCTCCGGTACCCAATATATAGAAAAATAGTTCAAAATGGTACCGGTGTAAACAGCTGAACTTCCATATGTTGACATAAAACTGGTAACATAATTATCGTCATAATTTACAAAAATAAGCGTTTTTTCTAAATTTGCTTGAAATTTTGTAGAAAATGGAGTATAGTATGGTTAAATTCAAGTTGTATCCCCTTCAGCATCCTATCTCATTCAAATTCCAAAAGCTTTTTCTTTTTTCCGGGAAGCGAGGCCTTTTTTCGTGAGAGGTTGCTTTCATTTTTGGGGCAAGTCCATCTCCTGCAGCTGCAAAGCCTTTTCACTTGCAGTGTCTCTCCCTATGGGATTTCTGTGCGGAATGGTCTTTTCGTGGAAAACGCAGGTAGCTCTGGCTCCTTTGTTTGAAGCAATTCCCAACTCCAGCTTAGATATCGGCAGTTTTTTGTTTTCTCTGTTTTTCCCCTTCCTTTTATCCGCCATATCGGTTTCAGCAGGCTTTTCCATATTCCTTCTGTTTATCTGTTTTGGGAAAGCCTTTCTTTCCGCGATTGTCCTGTATGGTCTGCATCTGTCTTTTCAGCTTCCGGAGTGCCTGTTCATTCTCTCCTTTTTGGGCTGTTCTGTTTCAATAATTTTGCTGTATCGGTTTTGCCGGTACTGTTTTTGCTCAAATTCAGCCACCTCCTTGTTTAGAACTCTTTCATTTTTTCTCACTCTTCTGGCTTGGGGTCTGGTTTTCTACTATTATCTCATGCCCACGGCAGTGTGGTTGTAAAAAAATCCGAGAAAGGACTCAGGATCTCTGCCTTATGCTGGATTTACTTCATGCCTATGAGAATTACCTCACCTCAGTAAAACAAGCATCGCCAAACACCGTGTCTTCCTATCTGCGGGATATTCGCCAGTTTTCACAATGGGTACAGTGTCATTGTGATCAGGATATTTCCAGTGTTTCCCGGCAAGAAGTCAGCGATTATCTGCTATTCCTGCAAAATCAGGGGAAGTCCGGTGCTACAATCTCCCGGACTTTAGCCAGCCTGAAAAACTTCTTTGCTTATCTAGTCGCCTCTGGCTTCCTAAAAGAATCTCCAGTGTCTTCTGATATTCATGTCGAGAGGGGAGAGAAGAAGCTCCCCGAGATTCTTACCGGCAAGGAAGTGGAGCAGCTTCTTGCGCAGCCCTCCTGTACCGATGCGAAGGGGTATCGCGACAAAGCCATGCTGGAGGTTATGTACGCAACCGGCATCCGGGTCACTGAGCTGATAGATCTCAATGTTGCAGATGTAAACCTGGAGCTGGGGATCGTCAAGTGTTCCGGTACCAGGAAAAACCGGATTATTCCGATTTATCCTGCTGCGCTGCATGCCCTTAGCGTTTATATACAGGAGATTCGTCCAGTCATGGTCTCCGATCCGGAGGAAAGCGCCTTGTTTGTGAATGTCAGCGGCAGTCGTATGAGCCGTCAGGGATTCTGGAAGATCCTAAAATATTATCAGGCCAAAGCCGGAATCGAAAAAGACATCACTCCCCACACACTGCGCCATAGTTTTGCTGTACATCTGTTGGAGAACGGAGCTGATTTAGGCTCTCTGCAAGAGCTTATGGGACACAGCGATATTTCCTCAACACAGTTCTACACACATATGATTAATCAGAAGATTAAGTCAGTGTACGAAAAGTGCCATCCAAAAGCTTAAATCTGCCCAGCATTTGCGGGGCAGATTTTTTGTATCAAAAAACTGCGGCATCCAGTGATGCCGCAGCAGTTTTTTTGATTTTCAAGGGTTGCAATCAAATGCCAGTCATTGCGTCCAGCACATCCACTTCCATCTGCTGAACGCCCTTGTTCATGGAGAGTCCTTCGTCAATATCTACATCGGTATAACCGCCATCGTGGGTACATACGATACGGTTTGTCTTGCCTGCCAGCAGCAGTTCAACAGCCAAATACCCCATTTTGGTGGCGTTCACCCGGTCACGACCGGTAGGGGAGCCGCCTCTCTGAATATGCCCCAGAACCGTCACACGGGGATCCAGATCAATGGCGTCCTTAATCTTCTTGGCAATATCGCCTGCAGATCCTGCGCCTTCTGCGACAACAATCATGTAATGCGTAAAGCCATTGAATCGGGCCTGCCGGATTTTCTCAATAACATCTTTTTCAAAGTCAATTTCCTTTTCCGGAACAAGAACAGCGGTAGCACCCACAGCCAGGCCAACATACATGGCAAGATAACCGGCATTTCGACCCATCACTTCTACAACTGAACATCTCTCATGGGACTGCATTGTGTCACGGAGCTTATCGATACATTCGATGGCCGTATTCGCTGCTGTGTCAAATCCAATACAGTAGTTTGTGCAACTGATATCATTATCAATTGTCCCCGGAATGCCGATCACATTGATTCCGTATTTGCTCAGTGCGCGGGCACCGCGGAATGTACCGTCCCCGCCAATGGCAATAATACTGTCCAACCCCAAAAACTTACAGGTCGAAACAGCCTTTTTTTGGCCTTCCTCGGTCATAAATTCCTTGCTGCGGGCAGTATAGAGGATCGTGCCGCCCCGATTGATGGTGTGAGAAACACTTTTCTGATCCAGCTTTACAATATCGCCGGAGATCAGTCCATTCCATCCACGGCGAATTCCGTAGCATTCAATACCATGGTATAGAGCCGTACGAACCACAGAGCGGACACAGGGGTTCATTCCGGGAGCATCACCGCCAGATGTTAAAACACCAATTCTTTTTACGCTCATAAAAGAAACCTCCAATCGGTTATTGATATCCCTATATTACTCATTTTTCATGCACTTGTAAAGAGTGTTTTTTTGAAATACGATTTACGCAGAGCGCAATAGCGCAATTGCAGGGGGGCGCAGATAACAGAACAGCTTTGAACCAGTCCGCAGGTATCGCGCAGACTGCAATGTCAAATGAAGAAGGAATCAGGTTTTATAAGCTGAACTGCTGCCATATCTGGGCCTTCAGACCAAGTACCGCCGGCGCAGATCGGCTCCGGGCGAAAAATCAGTTGACATGGAGGGCGGCTTGTGATACCCTGAGACTAGCACAACAGGAAGGAGGAAAACAGGGTCAGATAGGCCAACGCAACAACAAGCTCAATTTTGTTGCGTTGGGTGGGGCGGCACCATAGCCGTCAATTCAAAAGCCACAGCGAACGCAACAAAATAAAAATTTTGTTGCGTTTAAACTGTGTTTATGATATAATGGTGCCATCAAGCAGAGTTTGGGGTGATTTTATGCAGCAATACCATGATTGTCCTCAGGTACTCCGGGAATTCCTGATCTACCACGAAAATATTAAGGGTCAATCCAAACTGACTATTTCTGAGTATTATTTGGATCTTCGAATGTTTTTACGGTTTATCAAGCTCATGCGGTGCGATATGCCAATCAACACAAACCTTGATGAAATTGATATCCGTTCCATTGATCTGAAGTTTATTTCGGAAATCGAAACATCCGATATCTTTGATTTTCTCTCCTACCTGGCAAATGACAGAATAATCTGCCCGGAATCCGCTGCACCTGAATACGGGATTTCCGCAAGTTCACGAGCCAGAAAACTATCCGCAATCAAATCCTTCTTTAAATATCTGACCGTAAGAACAAAGCAGCTGGACGAAAACCCGGTCGCAGATCTGGAATATCCAAAAATTCGAAAAAGTTTGCCAAAATACCTGACTTTAGAGCAATCTTCCTCACTTTTGCAAGCAGTTTCTGGCCAAAATCAAAAAAGAGACTATGCAATTCTGATGCTGTTTCTAAACTGTGGAATCCGGAGAAGTGAATTGGTAAACCTGAATATCAGTGATGTTTATGAGGATCGAATTCGGGTAGTCGGAAAAGGCAACAAAGAGCGGTTCGTATACTTTGGCAGTGCCTGCAGAAAAGCAATCAATTCCTACCTGGAGGAGCGTTCTAAAGTGGAATTATCGGACAACAGAGCCTTGTTTGGTTCCAGAGACCGCAACAGAATCAGTGTAACTGCGGTTCATCGGCTTGTGAAGAAAGCATTGTTGCAGGCTGGACTGGATGCGACTCAGTTCTCTGCCCACAAGCTGCGCCACACAGCAGCCACCATGATGCTCTCCGGAGGTGTGGATGTAAAAACCGTGCAGGAGGTTCTCGGACACGAAAACCTCAATACAACGCAAATCTACACGCATATCGAAAACACGGAGTTGAAAATAGCCGCAGAGGCCAATCCCCTTTCCAAACTTGATTTTTCTGAATAAAGTTAAAAAATCCTGGAAATGCAACCGATCCTTTACAGAAAGGTGTGATAAGAATGTCTGTTGGCGAACGCATCTGTGAACTAAGAGCCACACAGAATCTCTCCCAGGGGCAGTTGGCTGAAGCTATGGGAGTCACAAGACAGGCTGTAAGCAAATGGGAGAACGACCTATCCAGTCCGGATACGCTGAAACTTATCCAACTGGCAGAAGTTCTCGACACCGATGTTGAATACCTGGCCACCGGCCGCAACACGGTTCGGCGCCGTCCGCCAGTCGTTCTGACAAAAACGGAAGTTGTTGAAAAAATCGTAGAAAAGCCGGTAGAAAAAATTGTGGAAAAAGTGGTGGAAAAGCCCGTGGAGGTTCCTGTAATAAAATATGTTGAAAAGCCCGTTGTCAAGAAAGTTTACAGAACCATCCATGTGCGGCATTACTTTGAATATATTATTTTGGCAATTCTGGCGTTTTTAACAGGTTTTCTGATTGGGCGTATTATTTAGCCCCTCCCCTTTTCCGAAAAAATCGCAGAAGCTCATTTTTGAGCTTCTGCGATTTTTTTACAGGGCGATTTCAATTGCTTCCCGTAGATTCCTGACCTTATAGACCTCCAACCCCTCCGGAATCTCCAGCTTTTCATGTCCGCCGTTTGGAATGATGCATTTCCGGAACCCCAGCCTGCGAACCTCTCCAAGGCGTTGGTTGACATGAGAAACCGAACGCACTTCCCCAGTTAATCCGACCTCACCGATGGCCACTAAATCCCCTGGAATCGGTGCATCCCGGTATGATGAGGCAATCGCAAGTACAACCGATAAATCAGCCCCTGGTTCCTCAAGATGAAGCCCTCCGATCACATTGATGTATGCGTCAAACATACTGAGCTTCATTCCTGCGCGTTTTTCTGTGACTGCCAGCAGCAGAATTGCGCGATTAAAGTCAAATCCGTCCGCCGTCCTTCGGGGAGCATTCAGCATTGTCTTGGAAACCAGCGCCTGAACCTCTGCCAGAACAGGTCGGGTTCCCTCCATCACACAGGCAACACAGGTTCCGCTGGCTCCCTCGGGGCGTCCGCTCAGCAGCATCTGTGATGGATTTGGAACCTCGACCAGCCCCCTGTCCATCATCTCAAAAACACCAATTTCATTGGTGGAACCAAAACGATTCTTTGCTGCACGCAGAAGGCGGTAGCTGGAGTTCTGATCTCCCTCAAAATACAGAACGCAGTCCACCATATGTTCCAGCACCTTGGGTCCTGCAATATTCCCATCTTTATTAATATGTCCGACCAGAAAAATCGTGAGTCCCTGGCTTTTGCTCAACTGCATCATGCTTAATGTGCAATCCTTGACCTGCGAAACACTTCCAGGAGAAGACTCGTTCTCTTCATTATACAGCGTTTGTATGGAATCGATGATCAAAATATTTGGATCCAGTTCCTCTACGGCAGCCAGAATATCGGAGAGCCTCGTTTCTGAGAGAATATACAGGGATTCCGAGGTTACCCCAAGACGATCCGCACGAAGTTTCAGCTGCCGTTCACTTTCTTCTCCGGATACATACAGAACACGGTGGCCCTGGCAAAGACTTTTACAAATCTGAAGAAGCAGCGTGGACTTTCCAATGCCTGGGGCACCACCCACCAACACGAGACTGCCCAGAACCGCTCCGCCTCCCAACACGCGGTCCAGTTCTGCCATTCCCGTGGTAAACCGAATCTCGTTATCGCTGTCAACCTCGGACAGCTTTTGTGGTCTTTTGCTCATTCCCACCGGTGCAGCCTTTGCTCTTCCCGGCGTTGGTTTTTCAGCGTGTTCTTCAATTGTATTCCATGCACCGCATGCCGGACACCTTCCCTGCCATTTGGGAGTCTCGTTGCCGCAATGATTGCAAAAAAACACCGTCCTTGGTTTTGCCATAAGCTGCCCTCTTTTCACCGTTTTATATTATTATATCAGCGCAGAACCTCCCGGTCAACACCATTTATATAGCAACTTATGGTAGCAATTATGACTTTACACAATATTTTTTGATATATTTTATCTTGCAGTTGGTTTGCCTCCTTTTGATTGGACAAAAAACCGCATTCTATCAGGATCGCCGGGCAATCGGTATGCTCCATCAGGTAGATTCCAGAACCCGCCTTACATTTCCGCTTGCTCCCAATATTTAAGGTTTTGACCAATGCACTCTGAAGTCTTTTTGCAATTTCCTCACTCCCCTCCCCTTTTCCATAGAATACTTGAGCGCCGCTGTACCGGTCATCGGGGTAATAGTTTTGGTGGATGCTCACCAGGAGACCATTCTGTGCACCGTTGGCAATTTTCACTCTTTCCTTTAAATCCGACACCTTCTTCTGTGCAATCGTCTCACCTTGTGTATAGATAGAAGTGTCCTCTTTTCTTGTCATGACTGTCTGAAATCCAAGAAGATGGCTTAAATCTTCCAGACAAAGGGCAATCTGAAGATTAATTGTACTTTCCAACACACCGGAGTGCGAACTTGTGCCGCCGTCAATCCCTCCATGTCCCGGGTCGATAATCAGACATATCCTGTTCTTTTCAAATTCCGTTTCCACCATAACAGTTGCATACGCGCTGATCCATCGAATCACTCCCAGCGTCCCCATCAGAACCACTGCATAAAGAACAATCCTCAGACTCTTTTTCCTCACTTCGTACCACCTCATATTATCTCTATGCTTTTGCTGTGAGATTCTGAACAATTATTCTCAATCGGCATAGGATACTTCGGAACGACCTTTCCTATCATAAATCAAGGAGGAACGACCAAATATGCAAAATCAAACAGAACAAAGCTATCGAGAGGGTAATCTTCCTGCATCTGCACCTCTTGCAAATCCCTTCGTACCTTTCCAGCAAAATAATCCTCCCCAGTATGAGGCAAAAAAGGGACTGGTACGGGGTACATTGTTCCCTGGGCTTGATCTCCCCTTTCTCGGGATGATAAATCACGAAGAGCTCCCGGATACCCCTCTTGCGCAGCTGCAGACGCTTATGTTTGCTGTTCATGAGCTGGCGCTCTACCTGGATACACACCAGGATGACCGGGAAGCATTCTCACTGTACCGACAGTACCAGGAAATCCTCGATCACTATCGCAGAGAGTATTCAGGTAAATTTGGTATGCTTAACCACAATGATTTTTCTGATTCTCCGAAATATGGCTGGCTGAAAGGGCCCTGGCCTTGGGAATTTGCAGAAAACAGGGAGGAATGAATATGTTTATCTATGATAAGGCTCTTCAATATCCCGTAAAAATTCAAAACACAAACCCAAGGCTCGCCTCCATAATTATCTCCCAATACGGAGGTCCTGATGGCGAGCTGGGCGCCTCTTTACGATATCTCTCCCAGCGCTATTCCATGCCCACGCCGGAGCTAAAGGGTCTGCTGACCGACATCGGAACGGAAGCATCGGTTTGACCTCATGACGCAGAATCTGCATCCGGGATAAGAGCAAACTTCCATACAAACGGAAGATATTTGAGGTTTACATGGATATGAGCGTCATCTACGATGATCATTTTTTCGAGTATTTGTGCATAAAACACATCTTCGAACTCCATACCGGCAAGGATTTCGGCAATAGCCCCCTCAATCAGATGGACTTCCTCCTCCCGGATGACGCCATGAATTGCCCTGAGCAGGTTGTTTACCAACTTATTTCTGTCATACCTCAGCTCCCGAGTTACCAAACACATGATATGAATGGCATCTTCATTGCGAATGCTTGGGCTGGCGCAGCCTGTAGATTCTCCGGCAGAACCGATATGGGATATCCCGTTTTTAGTGGTGCCATAGCACCGCCACGCCTTGTATTGGCTTCCATCCTTCCGGGTCTTGTACCGGGAAACAAAGCTGGAACCACAGCAGCCGCATTTGATTTTTCCGGAAAACGGATAGCGGTTTGCGTATTTAGCCTTTCCGGTCTGCGACCGGGATCGTTCGTCCAGAATTCGGTTTGCTTCGTCAAACACTTCCCGGGAAATAATCGGCACATGGTGATTCTTGATGATTACGAATTCTTCCTGGCCTTTGTTGTATTTCTTTTCGTGGGACAGGTAATCCGGGGTATAGGTTTTCTTTTGAACCAGGTCGCCGCAGTATTTCTCATTCCGAAGGAGGCGGAGAATCACCGTATTGCACCACGCCTTCCCCCGCATTGGTGCAATTCCCTCTTCCTGCAGCTCCCGGCATATTACATATGTGCCTTTTCCCTCATGTACGAATTTATGAAAAATCCGGCGTACCACTTCCGCCCCTTCCTCGTTAATGGTCATTTTTCCGTCTTTCACATCATATCCGAGCATACTCCTGCCGAATACAACCCCCTGCTCCATCTGCCGTTTCTGTCCCCACTTGACACGCTCAGAGGTTCTGCGGCTTTCTTCCTGAGCGATGGAAGACATAATAGCCAGCCGCAGTTCCGAATCGCCATCCAGCGTATTGATATTGTCGTTCAGGAAAATTACGCCAACACCCAGCTGCTTCAGCTCTCTGGTATAGGAGATGCTGTCCAAAGTGTTTCTTGCAAAACGGGAAATTTCCTTGGTGATAATCAAATCCAATTCCCCATTTCTTGCGCAGGATATCATTCTGTTAAATGATTTTCGCTTCCTGGTGGTCGTGCCGGACAGGCCCTCGTCCGCAAAGATTTCAAACAAATCCCAGTCCGGATGCCGCTGGATATACTGCCGAAAAAAACGCTGCTGGCTGTCAAAGGAATTGGCCTGATCTTGATTATCCGTAGAAACGCGGCAGTAGGCGGCAACACGCTTTTTTCCCTGTGGATTCCTTCGCTCCTGATTCATGCGTTCATAACGATCGACAGACATGGAATCCCCCTTTGCGTGCTCCCGATTGATTTTATGCATGAAAGGCACCGAGGCTTAGTCCCGGTGCCTGCAACAATCCCTTGTGTGGAGTCTTTCGGTTTCCCTGATGCATTGTTCCATTTGGGAACGGGTAAGCAGATTTCTATCCTTCAGTGCGTAAAGGACAGATTTTTCCAAATGAAGCAAAAACTCTGCGTATTTCGGTTCATTCAGATCAGGAATTGGATCTCCTGCATAAACAGGCTCCTTGTGCTTCAACATCCAGCCCCCCTTCTGCTTCCCATTCTATGGCTTAACTTGCGGATTCATTCCGACGCAGGGAGCATTTTATATGCTTCTATCGGTACAGAAGCATATAAAATGCTCCTGCTGCCTTTCGTTCCATTGCAGTCCATGTTCCTCTGGGCTGCAAAAAGCACCAGATTTCTCATCTGGTGCTTTTGCTATTTCATCCCTTGCATACCCGGATCGGGCGCATTTCCAGCCATGGCGGGCAGCGGAAACTACCGTCTCCCAGGACCTCCTGATCTCCACAGATCTTCCATTCCATCTCCGCAAGGACAATGCCGATATCTGCACAGACCAGACGCTTTATATACCGTCCGGCGCTCTGGGTAATCAGCCCTCTTTTGACATAACCTATGGTGACTGTTAAGTCAGAGCGGACTGCCAGTTCCGCCTCTCCAGTATTTCCGTTCATTCCGCTGTTGATATCCACGCTTACAATATAGGCGCCGGAGGCATTCACCGCTTCAATGGCGGTTCGATACTTCTCCCGGAGTGTCCCCTGAAAGCCTGTTCCCAGAAGGCAGTCCACCACGATATCAAAGCCGGCCAGACATCCGGGTTCAAACGGAAGGACGGGCACACCGGCTTTTTCTGCTTTCTGCGCATAGCAGGCACTGTCCTCCGACATATTTCGGCTGACCGTAAATACCGTACAGTCGAATCCATGTTCTTTCAAAATGCAGGCAAGGGCAAACCCGTCTCCGCCATTATTTCCGGATCCGGCAACAACAGCCGTATGCCCATGCCAGCTGACCGCATTGAAAACACCATATGCAGCCCTGTTCATCAGCTCCAGACTGGGGACGAGGTTTGCAATAGTATACGCATCACTCCGGCGCATATTTTCCACGGAAATACAATCAATCATAGGCTTCTCCCACCACATTCCGGAGAAAAACATAAGTATTTTCATCGGAATGTGTTTCATCAAATTGATAATCCAGGCGGTTAAATGACCGAACCTGCTCTGGTACCTCAATTCCCTGCTCCGCCAGGAAGCGTACCATCTCTCCTCTGGCCATTTTACACATGGTACCTTTTTCGATCACCCTGCCATCCTTTTCCTCTCCAAACACGCAGGTAATGAATCTCACAGAATCCGGCAAAAACCTGGAAACGCATACGCTGTACTCCTTTGACGCCAGGTTAAGGATGCATTCAGTTTCATCAAAAAGGCTTCTGGCCAGACGATCTCCCCAAAAGGCATATAGATCCCTGCTATCCCCCATTTTCAGCTTCGCCTGCATCTCCAGCCGGTAGGGAACCACCCCGTCAAAGGGGCGCAAAATTCCATAGAACCCGGACAGAATTCGCAGGTGCTTCTGAACATAGGCAAATTCCCCGTCCGAGAATGCGCCAGGAGCCATGTACTGATACTGGATTCCCTCATAGGCCAGCACAGCAGGAGTCAGACAGCTGTGCAAATCCATCTCCTGTAATCTCCGGCTGTTCAGCTGTGCAATACTGTCGTTGCACCGCCAGAGCTTTTTTAATTCCGGATAGGACATACCTCTCAGCTTCCGGAGTATTTTCTCTGTATCCGGCAGAAACACAGGCAAATCCTTCCAGGGCAGGCTGTCCGTATCCGTGTTCATCTTTTTCGCAGGAGAAATAATGATTCTCATGCTTTACTGCTCCCCTGCCAGATATGCCAGAATTTCCGCCGCGTTGGTATCCGGTTTGACTTTGTGCATGACTTGTTCAATTCTTCCCTGTTCATCAATGATATAGGTCGTCCGCACCACGCCCATACTCACTTTACCGTAGAGCTTCTTTTCCTGCCAGACGCCATAGGCCTGAATTGCCTGAAGCTCCGGATCAGACAGAAGGAGAAACGGCAGCTCATACTTCCGGGCAAACTTCAGATGAGAAGCAACAGAATCCTTACTGATACCAATTACCACAATGCCCTGTTTCTGAAATTCCTGAAAGCTCGCGGCAAAGGCGCATGCCTGCCGGGTACAGCCCGGGGTGCTGTCCTTTGGATAAAAATACAGCACAACCCTCCTGCCCGCAAAATCCGACAGGTGAACCATGTTTCCATCCTTATCCAAAAGAGAAAAATCAGGTGCAATCATTCCAACTTCCAGCATAGGTTTGTCTCCTTTTTTCTATGAATCTATTGAGCATCATAGCAAAAAGCGAAGGCAAATGCAAGGCGTTTCCGGATAATTTCTTTTCCTTCCTCCTGCCGAAAAACCAGCTTGACGGTATAGACTTTTTTCATTCAGCGTGGTAAAATCCATCTGGACAAAAGGGGGGTGTACCAATGATTCAGCGTACACAGGCGCGAAATATTACGGAAGGCGTCATCTGGAAGCAGCTGCTGCTTTTCTTTTTCCCGATTTTAATGGGTTCCTTTTTTCAGCAGATGTATAATACCGTGGATACCATCATTGTCGGCCGCGCTGTCGGTACGCAGGCACTGGCGGCTGTTGGTTCCACTTCTTCCCTGATCAATCTGATAAACGGTTTCTTTATCGGCCTCAGCACCGGTGCAACCGTCATTCTTTCGCAATACTTTGGCGCCAATGATCAGCAGGGTGTTCAACGCGCTCTTCATACCGGCGTCGGTTTGGCAATTGTGCTTGGAGTTCTGGCCTCTGCTCTGGGCGTATTGGCAGGCCCGACAGTTCTGAAAATGATCCGTACGCCGGAAAGCTGCTTACAGGATGCTTCCGTCTATGTGAGAATCTACTTCCTCGGCGCGATTGCATCCATGATTTACAACATGGGCTCCGGCATACTCCGGGCAATGGGTGACTCCCGGCGCCCCATGGTCTTTCTGATCATTTCCTGCTTTGTGAATATTCTTCTGGATATTCTGTGTGTGATCGTCCTTCGGCTTGGAATCGCCGGCGCCGCAATTGCCACCGTGCTCTCCCAGGTCATCAGTGCATTCCTTGTGATTCTGACGCTCATAAGGATGCCGGAAGGATGCACGCTACACCTGTCTCAGGTCAGAATTCACGGGGATTTACTGCGCAGATTGCTGCTCATCGGCGTTCCGGCCGGATTGCAGTATGTTACCTTTGATTTTGCCAATCTTCTGGTTCAGTCCGGAATCAACTCCTTTGGCGAGATTACCGTCGCCGCCTGGACTGCCTTTGTGAAAACGGATGCCATTACATGGATGGTAAGCGGCGCTCTGGGCGTTGCTGTCACAACCTTTGTGGGACAGAACTTCGGTGCTCAGAGGTTTGACCGAATCCGTCAGTGTGTACGGCTCTGCATGGGAATCGGTGTTGTCTTGATGGGTTCCACAAGCGCCCTGACCGTTATTTTCCGTCACTTCCTTCTTGGAATCTATACAACCGATGCCGCAGTGATCCAAATGGGTTCCTATGCCATGCTGTTTATTGTCCCCTTCAATTTCTTCTTCGTCCCTGTGGAGGTTTTCGCAGGAACCATGCGGGGAACCGGATATTCTATCGTTCCCACCGCCATTACCAGCATCTGTGTGTGCCTTTCCCGGGTAGTCTGGATTTTCACAATGGTCAGATGGTTTCACACCATCGAAGTTCTGGCCGTCATCTATCCCATCAGCTGGCTGCTGGCATCCAGTGTATTCTTTGTGGTCTACCGCAGAGAGAAATGGCTTCATCCCAATACATAGAAATACTCCCTTCAGATCATTCAGATCTGAAGGGAGTTTCCTATTTTACCTTATAAAAAATGGGTTCCAGAAGGGTTTTTACATTCTTTTCATCGATTCTTCCCAGCAAAATTCCCCGGGCATAGTACAGGGATATCACCGCTTCGCACAGCCTCCGGCACAGCCGCTCCAGATCCCGTACGCCTTCCTCCGGGCATTGGGAAATCAGGAGCTTGACCGCCTCGTCGGTAATCTCCAGACTCTTGGTAATGGCAACCGGATGATCCATATCTGCCAGCACATCGTGCAGGCTGTCCAGCGACTCCAGCCGATACTCCTTCAGCAGCTTCGGCCAGATGAAGCCATGGACAATGCGCTCCTTGTCCGGGAAGGTATAGGAAGGCAGCTCCACGATATCCATTCTGTCCTTCAGAACCGGCGACAAGGGGTGAAGGTCGTTGGCTGTGGCAATGAAAATGGCATTGGACAAATCCAGGGGCATACTCAGGAAATTATCCACATACCGGGATCGGTCACTGTCCAGAAGATCCAGAAGCACATTCTCCGGGGAGCCATGCTCTTGGGATGCGCCCATCTTGTCAATCTCATCCAGAAGAATCACCGGGCAGAAGCTCTGGGTCTGAATCACCGCCTCCACAATCCGGCCGTGGTGGGCGTTCCGGTAGACCTGCTGGGCTCCTCTCAAAAAGTAGGAATCGGATACACCTGCCAGAGAAATCTTGACACAGGGTCTTCCCATGGCTGCGGCAATGGTTGCCGCTATGGTCGTTTTACCCACACCCGGAGCACCGGCCAGGAGCAAAACAGCGCCATAGCTCTTCCCCAGATGCTTCTGGCAGGACATATAGCGCAGAACCTTTTCCTTGACCTCAAACATGGCGTAATGGCTTCTGTCCAGCAGGTATTTTGCCTTCACCAGATCCACATCCGGCACGGTTTTCGGCTGCTGCCACGGAAGGCGAAGAAGGTCACTCAAAAGAGCCTCCTTGATCTCCTCCTGTCCCATATTCAGCAGCTCCTGCCGGATGTTCTCCGGCATGGCGTTGAAAATATCCTCAGAAATACGGGATTTGATCCGGTGTCGAAGCTGACTGTATTCTGTCTTTCGCTCTTCCTGCATAGCCTGTCCTCCCGATTTTTTCCTATTCTATCACAGGCGGGGGCGTTTTGTAAATCAGATTCTTTCTGGCAATCATAAGCACCCCTTTTACAGAGGTGCTTATCTGTTTTTTCAGTTCTTTCGAATTTTCAAGGCACGAATGGCGTTCAGAACTGCCAGAACCATAACGCCCACATCCGCAAAAATGGCAGCCCACATATTGGCAATGCCAACCGCCACCAGACCCAGACAGCCAAATTTCACCGCAAGGGAGAACACAATATTCTGCTTTACAATTCCGATGCACTTTCTGGCAATCCGGATGGCCCGGGCTACCTGCTCCGGGTTGTCATCCATCAGAACCACATCCGCTGCTTCAATGGCCGCATCGCTGCCCATGGCGCCCATGGCAATGCCAATATCCGCCCGGGTCAGCACCGGCGCGTCGTTGATGCCGTCTCCAACAAATACCAGATTTCCCTTTCCGGCGGTTTGCTCCAGCAGCTTTTCCACCTCATCCACCTTATCCCCGGGGAGAAGCTGGCTGTGGACTTCCTCGATTCCAATGGACCGCGCAGTCTGCTCAGCAACCCGCGCGCTGTCGCCGGTGAGCATAACGATTCTCCGGATGCCCACTTTTTTCAGTTGGGCAATGGCGCTTTCTGCATTGGGCTTGACCTGATCCGAGATCACAATGTGCCCCTGATAGATACCGTCAACCGCAACATGGATCACCGTTCCCGGCTCATGGCATGGGATAAATTCCAGATTCTGCTGGCGCATCAGCTTGTCATTTCCCACAGCAACGGTTCTGCCGTCCACTCTGGCCAGGATTCCCTGGCCGGAAATCTCCCGAATCTCCGAAACACAGCTTCTGTCGATTTCCTTTCCGTATGCCTTTTGCAGGCTCTTGCTGATGGGATGGGAGGATGCGCACTCTGCATGGGCTGTATAATACAGGATTTCTTCCTCTGACAGCCCATTGTGGTGAATTCCGGAAACCTCAAAAACACCCTGGGTCAGGGTTCCGGTTTTGTCGAATACAACGCATCTTGCCTTTGCCAGGGCCTCCAGATAATTGGAGCCCTTGACCAGAATGCCTTCCCTGCTGGCACCGCCAATGCCGGCGAAGAAGGTCAGCGGAATGCTGATGACCAGCGCACAGGGGCAGCTCACCACAAGGAAGGACAAGCCTCTGTAAAACCAGACCATCCAGTTGCCGTTTCCTGTCAAAAGGAGCTGGATAACGGGAGGAATCAAAGCCAGCAAAAGGGCACTGCAGCAGACAAACGGTGTGTACACTCTGGCAAATCTGGCAATAAAGTCCTCTGTACGGGATTTTCTTGAACTGGCGTTTTCTACCAAATCCAGAATCTTTGCAGCTGTGGATTCTGAGAACCCCTTTGTGGTCTGGATTTTCAGAAGTCCGGACAGATTGATGCATCCGCTGATGACGGTGTCCCCTTCCTTTACATCCACCGGGAGGCTCTCACCCGTCAGCGCACTGGTATTCAGGCTGGCCTTTCCCTCCAAAACGATTCCATCCAGAGGGATCTTCTCTCCGGGCTGAACCACAATGCAGGTGCCCACTGCCACTTCCTCCGGATCCACCTGCTCCAAATGACCATCCTTCTCAATGTTGGCATAGTCCGGCCGGATGTCCATCAGGGCGCTGATGTTCTTTCTGCTCTTTCCCACGGCGCAGCTTTGGAAAAGCTCGCCAATCTGATAGAACAGCATGACGGCGACTCCCTCCAGATAGTCACCACTGCGGGTGATGATTGCCAGGACAAAAGCGCCCACGGTGGCCACCGCCATGAGGAAATTCTCGTCAAAGACACTGCCGTTGACGATACCCCGAATCGCCTTTGACAGAACATCGGAGCCGATCACAAAGTAAACACACAGGTAAAGTGCCAAACGAAGCAGACCGTCCACCGGCAGCAGTTCCACAAGGAGGATTCCCGCAGAAGCCGCCAGAATCCGGTACAGCCTCTTTTTCTGCTTTCTGGTCATCGCATTTTCCCCTCCTTGGCTTTATCAGATGAAGATTTCCCCGTCCCCGGTGGCTTTTTTGCAGTTCTTGATGACCTGCTGCATAACGGAAGCGATCTGCGCTCCCTCTTCAAACTCGACAATCATCTTCTGAGCCATAAAATTGACAACTGCGTTCACCACGCCGGGGGTCTTTTTTGCGGCCATTTCCATCTTGTTGGCGCAATTTGCACAATCGACTTCGATCTCATAGGTTTTTTTCATAATATCGCCCTCACTTTGTTTAATTAAGCAGTTGCTTAATTGAGATAATCATAGTATAATCTGTTTCAGGAAAAAAACAAGGTTTGCAGCCGACATACTTCCAAAACAGCAAAAAACATTTCCAAACCAGACAAAAGGAGCTTTTTTATGCCCTGCTTTGAGCTGCCCCACAATCACGGTACCGGAGAAAACGACCTGTATCTCCACAGAGAATTGCAGAAAGAGCCGGCCTTTCTTGCCGCTGCCGAACTCTTCAAGCAATTATCCGATCCCACCAGAATCCGGATCTTCTGGCTCCTATGCCATCAGGAAGCCTGCGTGATGAACATCGCCGCCATGCTGGATATGTCCAGCCCAGCCATCTCCCACCATCTGAGGAGTCTGACAGAAAGCGGCCTTATCATAAGCCGCAGAGACGGAAAAGAAGTATACTATCAAAGTGCAAAAAACGAAAAGGGAGATCTGCTCCACAAAATGCTGGAGACCGTCATGCAGATCAGCTGTCCCAGCAATTCCCCATCCCATGCGGACAGTCAGGAACAGGTTGTTTTTCAGGTGCATCAGTATCTTGTGACACATATTCAGGAACGCATCACCATTGAGGAGCTGTCCAGACAGTTTCATATGAATTCCACTACCCTGAAAAAAACATTTAAAGAGGTCTACGGCGTTTCCATTGCAGCGCACATCAAGGAGCACCGCATGGCCAAGGCAGCTCAGCTTTTGTCTGAAACAGCCCTCAGTGTGTCCGCTACCGCCCGGCAGACCGGCTATGAAAGCCAAAGCCGCTTTACTGCTGCCTTCCGGGACTGGTTTGGCATGACCCCCATGGAATTCCGAAAGGCCTCCCGGGAAGGTGCGCCGGTTCCCCGGCCGGAGACCGACTGTATCCCGTAATCTTCCCCTTTCCTGAAAAAAGTTTTAAAATATGTTACAAATAATCTCAGCAAACGATTATAGTATATAGAGAATATAATTCGAGGAGTAAGAACCATGAAAAAAATCACTTCTGTTATTTTGGCCCTTCTTTTGACCGTTGCTATGGCAATGCCTGCCTTTGCAGCTGAGGGTGAGGAAAATGAAACGCCCTGTTCCCATGTCAATAGAACTGTGGAAACGGTTCAGGATGCAACCTGCACGGAAGCCGGCTGTCAAAAGGTCACCTGCAATGACTGTAACGAGATCTTTTTCGAGCCCATTCCTGCAAGGAACCACACATGGGGGTCCCGAACCTCTCTTGACGGTACATACCACAGTATGACCTGCTCCGTATGTCAGGCAACGAGTTCGGAAGCTCACACCTGGAATCAGGGAACGGTCGATACTGAGGCAACCTGCACCTCTGTCGGACGCAAAACTTTCACCTGCTCCGGCTGTGGTCAGACAAAATCGGAGGAGATCCCCAAAACCAGCCACACCTTTGGCAACTGGACGATTACTCCGCAAAGCCATTCCCGGATCTGCTCCGTATGCAGCACCCCGGAATCAGGCAATCACACCTGGGGCACCCCGGTAAAAGTGGAACCCACCTGTACGCAGGAAGGCTCGGAAACCAAAATCTGCACGGCTTGTAATTACACCATCCAGAAAACACTCCCCAAAGCTGACCATACATATGACAATGCCTGCGATCCAGATTGCAATGTGTGTAAAGCCACCAGAAGCGTATCCCATAAGTACAGCCAGTCCTGGTCTACCAGCAAAACAGAGCACTGGCATGAGTGTACTGTCTGCGGTGACAAAAAGGATCTGAAATCCCATGTTCCCGGCCCTGCCGCCACGGAAAAGGAAGCTCAGACCTGCCTGACCTGCGGCTATGTCATCGCCCCCAAAAAGAACCATGTCCACAAGTTTGGAACCACTCTGGTATCGGACAGCACCGGCCACTGGTATGCCTGCAACCAATGCGATGAAAAGCAGAATTTTCAGCAGCATACCTATGAGAAGGATTGCAGCTCCAAGTGCACCATGTGCGGATATGTGAGAAATACCACACATAAATTCGGGGATGAGTATTTCAGCGACAAATCCGGGCACTGGCAGGTTTGTTCGGTCTGCGGAGAAAAAAGCAAAGCTGAGTCCCACAGCCCCGGCGCCGAAGCCACAACCACCGCACCTCAGCTTTGCAAAGTCTGCGGATATGAGGTCAGCCCTGTTATTGACCATGTCCATGACGGCGGAGATGTCTGGATGAAGGATGAAATATCTCACTGGAAGCAGTGCTCCTGCGGCGAGCGGCTGGAGGAAAACCTGCATTCCTGGAAGGAAACCGTCCAGAATAAGGATTCCACCACTACCTATATCTGCAGTGTATGCCAGCAGGAGCATACCGAGGGAGAACCCAGCGGCATGAGTGTATTCCTCTGGTGGGCCATCCGCATCCTGATCTCTCTGATTATTTTGGTCAGTGTTGCCATCGGCGTTATTTTCTTCTATACAAAATACTATGCAGAAAATCAGGATCAGGGTGGAAGATTCAGCCAATAAAAAAATGGGAGATTTCGCGTAACGCGAAATCTCCCAAATCTTTTTCTTACATCAGCTTGCGGATCAAATCCTTCATATCTTCCACAGAAGCAGCTCTGGGATTACCGGGTGCGCAGGCATCTGCGTAAGCAGACTGTGCCAGGAAGTCCAGATCCTCCTCCTTGATGGCTGCCAGCTTGGTGGGGATACCCACATCAACGCTCAGCTGACGAACTGCATCAATGGCTGCCTTACGGTAAGTGGGCTGATCCATACCGGTGGTATCGACGCCCATAGCCTCTGCAATGGCCTTATACTTCTCGCCGGTAACCTCGGCGTTGAACTCCATGACAATGGGCAGCATCATAGCGCAGGCGACACCATGGGGGGTATCGTACACGGCACCCAGGGTGTGGGCGATGGAGTGGGCGATGCCCAGACCCACATTGGAGAAGGCCATACCGGTGACAAACTGACCCAGAGCCATTCCCTCCCGGCCGGCATCGTCATTTTCCACAGCGCCCCGCAGGCTCTTGGAGATCAGGCGGATAGCCTCCAGATTCAGGCAGTCAGCCAGAGCCCAGGCGGCCTTGGTGGTATAGCCCTCGATAGCATGGGTCAGTGCATCCATACCGGTGGAAGCCGTCAGACCCTTGGGCATGGAAGCCATCATATCGGGGTCAACAATGGCGATATCAGGGATATCGTTGGTATCCACACAGACAAACTTACGCTTACGCTCCACATCGGTGATGACATAGTTGATGGTAGCTTCAGCGGCAGTGCCGGCGGTGGTGGGGACGGCAATGGTGAACACCGTACGGTTCTTTGTGGGAGCCACACCCTCCAGGCTGCGGACATCTGCAAACTCGGGGTTGTTGATGATAATACCAATGGCCTTGCCGGTATCCATGGAGGAACCACCGCCAATGGCAATCATGTAGTCAGCGCCGGATGCCTTATAGGCAGCCACACCGGACTGGACATTCTCGATAGTGGGATTGGGCTTAATATCGGAGTAAACCTCATATGCCATTCCGGCTGCATCCAGCAGGTCGGTCACCTTCTTGGTGACGCCGAACTTGATGAGATCCGGATCTGTTGCAACGAAAGCCTTCTTGAAACCCTTTGCAGCCACCAGGCCAGGAATCTCCTGAATTGCACCCTTTCCATGATAGGAAATTCCATTCAGAACAAAACGATTTGCCATGATTACTTACCTCCAATTTGTTTTTCCGGCTACAGTTTTATGTATCAGGATGAAATCATTATAAACCGGGGAGGCAATGCCTGTCAACAGCGATTTCGATATGTAAATATCAACTTTATTTTCCAAAGCTATAAAACATTATTGACCCTGCCGCACTCCCCTTTTGTCCAAGGCGTAGACAAGCGCCGGAATCAGAATCAGCTGCAGCACGATGCCGGGAATTGCCGCAGTCACAGCTCCTGACCAGAAGGCTGCCAGGCCGAATTTGCTGACATCCAGTCCTGCACACAGGAATCTGACGGTTCCCCAGGCAATGCGGCCGAGAACCATGGCGCACAGCAGTGCCGGGTAGATGGAACGCTTTGTCTTTTGATACACCGCACCGGAAACGCAGCCATACACCGCCAACTCAAAGGCCATGGAGACCGCCATGGGATACAGATATGGGACGCCAAACAGGAAGGAACGAAGCAGCGGCGCCACAAAGCCCACTGCCAGCCCATACTGCCAGCCGCAGAAGAAGCCGCAGAGCAGCACAGGAATGTGCATGGGGCAAAGCATGGAGCCGATCTCCGGAATCTGTCCGGTCAGGAAAGGAAGAACCAGTGCGATTGCCAGAAACAGCGCAGACAGAACGAGTTTTTTGTTATTTTTCATTTTTACCTCCAAAAAATAAAGAAGGTGCTGCTTTTCCTTCTGGAAAAACAACACCTTCTGGTATTGTATTCTGAACAAGTATGGCTGCGGAGATAAGAACTTCTGTTCTTCGATGTCTTCTCTTCTGAGCGACAAAGGCATTATACCATGCTGCTTCCACTTCCGCAAGTAATATTTGCCATCAGTTTAAGATTTTTTCCAATTTCTCCAGGGCATCCTGAATCAACGCAGTGGTTGAGTTGTCCTGCACACCCGCAACCAGATTTTCACACCGGTTAAAGGGAATCAGAATTCGAACCGCCCTGGCTTGCCCAACAGTCACTGCCATTTCGGGGGTCACCTCCCCCAGCAGGGAATCTGCAATCACAATTCCAATGGGACCGATGATCACATCTGCAGTTCTGCAGGCAACAACCACCGGATTCTCGCCGGTTGCAGCCTTTTCTGCTCCTGCCTTTTTCATTGCCAGTGTCGCTGTTGCATTTGTTCCCACCGCATAGACGGAAACCCCCGGAAATCTTGTCAGGATCTCCCGGATAATCTGGCTGCCAAGCTGCCCACCCTGACCGTCAATCACCAAAATCTGCGTTTTTTCTGCCATTGTCCTGCCCCGCTTTCCAAACAGTCGCTTTTATGAACAATATTCTATCATGTACATTCCGGGAATTCAAGATAAAAAGGCCAAGCCAATGCCTTTCCGACCTTGACGGAGCCATTGCCATTTTCCTGTTTTTTTGATATACTGATAAAAAACAGAGTGAGGAGGTTCTTCCGTGTCTCCATATCCAAACCGCTGCGCCTGGTGCAACCTCAAAAATCCATTGTACATTACATACCATGATACACAATGGGGCGTTCTCCGGCTGGATGATGCCTATCTTTTTGAGATGCTCCTCCTGGAAAGTTTTCAGGCAGGATTATCCTGGGAGTGTGTATTGAATAAGAGAGAAAACTTCCGGCATGCTTTTGACGGCTTTGATCCCAAGATCATTGCCAGTTACACTCCCGACAAAGTTAATTCCCTGCTTCAGGACAATGGTATCATCCGAAACCGCCGAAAAATTCTGGCCGCAATCCAAAATGCGCAGGTGTTTTTGCAGCTTCAGGAGGAGTTCGGCAGCTTCCGTCAATATCTTTTGTGCTTCTGGGACGGAACCATCATCTATGACTGCCACAGTACACGCTCTCCCCTTTCCGACCAGCTTTCTGCCGATCTTTCCAAGCGGGGGATGCGCTTTGTCGGCTCCACCATCCTTCACGCCTTCCTTCAGGCCATTGGAATTGTCAATGCCCACGAGGCCGCCTGCTTTCTGTATCCCATTGACATAGAAAACCAGGAGGAAACCGACGAAATTCCTTAACAACTTCTTTACATACTTTTCCGTGAAAGTGTTGTATAATAATACTTAACTTTACCCTCATGGAGGCCTGTTTCCCATGAATTTTCATCGTTTTAAGCTCAGCTCCCCCCAGATCATGGTTCTCGGATTTGGCGCGGTCATTTTGCTGGGCGCCCTTCTGCTGATGCTCCCGATTTCCTCTGCTGCGGGAATCTGGACACCCTTCATTGACGCATTATTTACATCCACCACCTCTGTCTGTGTTACGGGTCTCGTTGTCCGGGATACCGGCACCTACTGGTCAACCTTCGGTCAGGTTCTGATTCTCCTGCTGATTCAGATCGGTGGTCTGGGGGTTGTAACCCTGGCGGCCTCCTTCATGCTGGCTTCGGGACGCAAAATCGGTCTGATGCAGCGCTCCACCATGCAGAACGCAATTTCCGCCCCCAAACTGGGCGGCATTGTGAAATTGACCCGGTTTATTATCCGCGGCAGCCTTCTCATAGAGCTGATCGGAGCCGTGATCATGGCGCCCACATTTGTTCGGGAATTTGGTCTCGGTCGGGGGCTGTGGATGACGCTGTTCCACAGTATTTCCATGTTCTGCAATGCCGGAATTGATCTGATGGGCATACGCGAGCCCTATTCCTCTTTCACCAGCTATGCGGATAACCCCGTTGTCAGCATCACCATCATGCTGCTGATTGTCATTGGCGGAATCGGGTTCCTGACCTGGGACGATATCATCACCCATAAGCACAGAATCCGCAACTACAAGATGCAGAGCAAGGTCATTCTGGTTACCTCCGGCATCCTGATTCTGGTTCCGGCAATCAGCTTCTTTTTCCTGGAGTTTTCCCATATGCCCCTGCGGCAGAGGATTCTCTGTTCCCTGTTTCAGGCCATCACCCCCCGTACCGCCGGTGCCAACACAGCGGATCTAAACGCCATGAGTGAGGCCGGGCAAATGTCCCTGATTACGCTGATGCTCATCGGCGGCAGCCCCGGATCTACAGCCGGCGGTATGAAAACCACTACCTTCGCTGTGCTTTTTGCCTGCGCCATTGCCGTGTTTCACAAACGGGATTCTGCCCAGTTTTTTGGCCGCCGTGTGTCTCACGAGGTCATTGCTACAGCCTGCACCATCACCTTCATGTATGTGGGTCTGAGCTTTGCCTCTGCCATCGCTCTGAGTATTCTGGAGGGGCTGCCCATTCTCCCCTGCCTGTTTGAATCCGCCTCTGCCGTAGCAACGGTGGGGCTTTCCCTGGGCATCACCCCCGGACTGCAGACCGTGTCCAAGCTTATCATTATTTCCCTTATGTTCATTGGCCGCGTCGGCGCGCTGACTCTGGTGTACGCCACCCTTTCCACCCCTGTCAAGCCCGGAAAGCTCCCGCTGGACAATATTACTGTTGGTTAAGGAGTATTGCAAATGAAATCCATTCTTTTGATCGGCCTCGGCCGTTTTGGAAAGCATGTTGCCATAAAGCTGAACAAGCTGGGACATCAGGTGATGGCAGTAGACTCCAGCGAGGAGCGGGTCAGCGATGTTCTGCCCTTTGTCACCAATGCCATCATTGGTGACAGCACCAACGAGGCATTCCTCTCCTCTCTGGGGGTCGGAAACTTTGATGTGTGCATCGTGACCATCGGCAGCGACTTCCAGAGCTCTCTGGAGACCACCTCCCTTCTGAAAGAACTGGGCGCCAAAATGGTGGTTTCCCGGGCATCCCGGGATGTTCACGAGAAATTCCTCCTCCGCAATGGCGCTGATGAGGTTGTCTATCCGGAAAAGCAGCTGGCAAGCTGGACGGCTATCCGCTTTTCCTCCGACCATATTCTGGACTATATTGAATTGGACGGCGATCACGCAGTTTATGAAGTGATGGTGCCCTCCAGCTGGCAGGGGAAGACTGTGGGTGAACTGGATATCCGCAGAAAGTACAACATCAATATTTTGGGAACCCGGCACAATGACAAGCTGGATCTCTCCGTCACTCCCAACACCATGTTCACTTCCGAGCACACACTGATGGTACTGGGCACCTACAGGGATGTTCAGAAATGCTTTAAACTCTGATCTTTCCTGAATTTTACAATGCCCCACTGGAGAACTTTACAAATCGAGCGTATTATTTGATTGGAAGGAGTGCGACACTATGAAGCTAACATTTATCGGCGCAGCCCATGAGGTTACCGGCTCCTGCACCCTGCTGGAGGCCTGCGGGAAAAAGATTCTCATTGACTGCGGCATGGAGCAGGGGGAGGATATTTATGAGAACTGTGAGCTCCCCGTCTCTCCTGCAGATGTGGATGCCATCTGCCTGACCCATGCCCACATTGACCACTCCGGTCTGATTCCCGCCATGACTGCCAAGGGTTTCTCCGGACCGATATATGCCACGGAGGCCGCAAGGCAACTGTGCAAGATCATGCTTCTGGACTCTGCCCACATTCAGGAATCCGAGGCCGAGTGGCGCAACCGCAAGGCTCAGCGTGCCGGCGAGGATCCCTATGTGCCCCTCTACACTGCCGCAGATGCCATGCAGGCTGTCTCGTTGTTCCATCCCTACGATTATGGTCACCCGGCTGCAATTTTTGATGGCATTACCATTTGCTTTTCTGATGCCGGACACCTCCTCGGCTCAGCCAGCATCCTGTTCACCATCACCGAGAACGGAGAAACCAGAACCATTCTTTTCTCCGGCGATCTGGGAAACATCGACCGTCCCCTGATTCGGGATCCACAAAAGCCCCCTTATGCAGACTATGTGGTAATTGAATCTACTTACGGTGACCGTGTCCATGGGGTAAGGCCGGATTATGTGTCTCAGCTGACGGAGATTCTGCAGGAAACGCTGGATCGTGGCGGCAATCTTGTGATCCCCTCCTTTGCCATTGGCAGAACTCAGGAGATGCTGTATCTGATCCGGATTATCAAGGAACGGGGACTGATCCGGGGTCACGACGGCTTCCCGGTGTATGTGGACTCCCCGCTTGCAGTGGAAGCCACCAAAATTTACCAGAATGACCTGTTCTCCTATTATGACCAGGAAACTCTGGATCTGCTGGCGCAGGGAATCAACCCCATCTCCTTCCCCGGACTGAAACTGAGCGTCACCTCAGAAGAATCCAAAATGATCAACTTTGATCCTGCCTCCAAGGTGATTCTCTCTGCCTCCGGTATGTGTGAGGCCGGTCGTATCCGGCACCATCTGAAGCACAATCTTTGGCGGGAGGACAGCACGGTGCTGTTTGTGGGCTACCAGGCAGAGGGCACTCTGGGTCGGAAGCTGATCAATGGTGCTGATTCCGTTAAACTCTTTGGCGAACAGATCCAGGTTCAGTGCCGCATTGCTTCTCTTGCCGGCATCAGCGGTCATGCCGATCGGGATATGCTTCTTGGCTGGCTTGGTTCCGTTACACCGGCTCCCAGACAGGTCTATGTGAATCACGGCGACGATTTTATCTGCGACAGTTTCGCTCAGACCATTACCAACAAGCTGGGAATCCCGGCTCTTGCTCCCTTCAGCGGAGACGCCTTTGATCTTATATCCGGTGAATGTGTGGAAAGAGCAAAGATTGTCAAGATCACCACCGTCTCCGACGGCCGCCGCCGCGCAAATCAGGCCTTTGACCGGCTGCTGTCGGCTGCAAAGCATCTGCTGTCCATCGTGGACAGCTGCCGCGGCCTTTCCAACAAGGAACTTGCCAAATTTACCGACCAAATTCTTGCTCTGTGTGAAAAATACGGAAGGAAACTGTAACCCCGCTTATGATTACCTTTGAAGAAATTACCAAAAACCAGGCCATTAAGACCTATATAACCCGTGCAGATGAATCTCTGCTGGCACTGGGCTACACGGAGCACAGCTTTTCCCATGTGCTTCATGTGGCGCGGACTGCAGGATATATTCTGGAAACCCTTGGGTATGATTCCAGAACCGTGGAGATTGCGAAAATTGCCGGATATCTCCATGATATCGGAAACCTTGTCAACCGGCAGGATCATTCTCAGTCCGGCGCAGTGATGGCATGGAGCATTCTGAATGATATGGGCTGTGATCCGGGAGAAATGGCTACCATCGTAACCGCCATCGGAAACCACGACGAAGGAACCGGCGTTCCTGTCAATGCCATGGCAGCGGCCATGATCCTGGCTGACAAGGCAGATGTTCGCAGAACCCGGGTTCGGATGAAGGATCCCCGGGAGTTCGATATCCACGACCGGGTGAATTATTCCGTGACCAAATCCTGTCTCACCATCAATCCGGAGAAAACGCAGATTTCTCTGGATCTGGATGTGGACACCAGCTACGGCTCTGTCATGGATTACTTTGAGATTTTCACCAACCGCATGATTCTCTGCCGGAAAGCCGCACATACGCTGGGGCTTCAGTTCCGGCTCACCATTAACGGCCAACAGCTTGTTTGACCTCGTTTCTGCCCTCCCCCTTCATTTGGGGGAGGGTTGTTTTTGTGAACTCCGAATCTGCCGGAAAGCGCCTGCTTTTTTCCTTCATTTTTTGTTCAAAAAATTACTCTGGAAATACATCCCATTTATTGACATCGTCTTTTCAATGTGGTATCTTATTGCTGTCGAAAATAGACAGAATTCCTGTAATATGCACGATGAATGAAATATTTTGGCTCGATTTATTCTTTTGTTTTGTTCTTGTGCAGAAATATGGGAAATTCTGCCATTTTTAATTCAAAGAATAAGTTTTAACAATCAGGAGGCAAAAAATGAAAAAGATTCTCGCACTGGTTCTGGCTCTGGTTATGCTCCTGAGCCTGGCAGCCTGCGGCAATTCCGGCAATCCTGCTGAGCAGTCTGCCGCACCCGCTGCTCCCGCTGCCAACGATTTTAAGGTTGGCGCAATCTACATCAACAGCAAGAGCGACACCGCCGGTTATACCTTTGCTCACCACAACGGTATCACCACCGCCATGAAGGAGCTGGGCATGGATCCCGAGACCCAGCTGGTTGTCGTGGACGAAGTTCCCGAGGACAAGGAGCAGGTTCTGGCAGCAGTTGACACTCTGGTCGGCGAAGGCGCAAACATCATCTTCGGTATCTCCTTCGGCTACATCGATGCCATGGAGGAAGCTGCCGCCGAGTACCCCGATGTGGTCTTCTCCCACGCTACCGGCTATAAGTGCAACTCCACCAACTTCAACAACTACTTCGGCCGTGCTTATCAGGCCCGTTATCTGGCCGGTGTCGCTGCCGGTCTGAAGTCCCTGGAGATCGGCAACAACAATATCGGCTATGTTGCCGCTTATGATGTCGAGTATGCTGAGACTGCATCCGGTATCAACGGCTTCGCTCTGGGCGCTATGGCTGCCAATCCCGATGCCAAGATTTTCGTCAAGAAGCTGGGCGCCTGGGCTGACGAGGTCAACGAGTCTGCCTTCGCCACCGAACTTATTGAGTCCTATGGCTGCGGTATCATCACCCAGCACTGCGACTCCGCTCAGCCCCAGATCGCTGCTGAGAAGGCCGGTGCATTCAGCTGCGGCTACAACTCCGATATGACCGCAGATGCTCCCAAGGCTCACCTGACCGCTGCTGTCTGGCACTGGAATGTGTACTACCGTACCGCTATCAAGGCCGCTATGGACTGCGGCACTGCCGATAAGTTCGTGGAGACCATGGGCACCGGCGCTTACTACGGCGGTCTGGCCGAGGGCTTCGTAGGCATCTCTCCCCTCACCGAGAACTGCGCTGCCGGCACCAAGGAAGCCGTTGACGCTGTCACCGAGCTGATTGTATCCGGCCAGTGGGATGTCTTCACCGGCACCAAGCTGCACATTGCCGCTGACGGTACTGTCACTCAGGAAGCTGCTCCCCTGATGGACAACCAGGGCAATGAGATCGTCGCTGCAGGCGGTCCCTCCGTTGAGGACGGCGTTATCACCGGTTCCATGAACTACCTGGTGGCAGGCGTGGAAGCCGCATAACACAAAGCTACCCGATGTAACATTGCCGGGCCGGCCTGTAATCTGGCCGGCCCGGATTCTTCATTTGGAAAACCATGAGATCAGAACAGGGCTTTATGCCAAAACCCGATCAGAGCCTTTCCATCAGGTTTTCGTATTACCTGTTTTCATCTGATTGTTCTGCAAAAATCAAAAAGGAGTGTTGCCCCATGGCGGAACCGTATGCGATTGAAATGAGAGGTATCTGCAAGCATTTCGGCAGTACCATCGCCAACAACAGCGTTGATCTGACGGTAAAAAAAGGTGAGATTCTGGCTCTGCTGGGAGAAAACGGCTCCGGCAAAACCACCCTGATGAATATGCTTTCCGGCATCTACAAGCCTGACAGCGGTTCGATTCTGGTAGATGGGAAAGAAGTGAGCATCAATTCTCCCGAGGATGCCAAGCGTCTTGGCATTGGAATGGTGCATCAGCATTTCAAGCTGGTGGATGTTTTTTCCGCCGCAGACAATATCTGGATGGGCAAGGAAAAAACCGGCTTTGTGCTGAAAAAAGATCGTTATCAGCAGATCAACGAAATGATCACCCGGTTTGGATTTGATATTGACCCCCAGAAAAAGGTCTACAATATGTCTGTCTCCGAAAAGCAGACCCTGGAAATCGTGAAGGTTCTGTGCTACGGTGCAAAGGTCATTATTCTGGATGAGCCCACCGCCGTGCTCACGGTACAGGAAATTGAAAAGCTGTTTGCCGTCCTGCGCAGGATGAAGGAGCAGGGTCATTCCATTATCATCATTACCCATAAGCTGAATGAGGTTATGGATATCTCGGACCGCGTCGCCATCCTGCGCAAGGGTGAGTATATTACCACCGTGGAAACCTCACAGACCAATGAGCAGGCACTCACCGAGTGGATGGTGGGTCATAAGGTTGACCTGAACATTGACCGTCCTGTGATTGAGAAGACCTCTCCCCTTCTGGAGGTTCGGGATGTCACAATCCGGAACGATGAGGGTGCCATTGCCATTGATGGCATCAACTTTTACATTCGGGGCGGCGAGATGCTGGGCGTCGCCGGAATTGCCGGATGCGGCCAGAAGGAGCTGTGTGAAGCCATTGCCGGTCTTCGTCCCATCGAGAAGGGCCAGATGATCCACAAGGGTGAAAACATTGTAGGACTGGAACCCAAGGCCATTCTGGATAAAGGAATCTCCATGTCTTTCATCCCTGAGGATCGGCTGGGTATGGGGCTTGCCCCATCCATGTCCATCACCGACAATATGATTCTGAAGAAATATTCCGATGGCAAAGGCCCCTTTGTAGACCGCAAGCAGGGACGGCAGGAAGCGGAAGAGATCATCCGTCAGCTGTCTGTGGTGACGCCCTCTACAGAAATTCCCGTTCGGCGTCTGTCCGGCGGCAATGTTCAGAAGGTTCTTCTGGGTCGGGAGATCAAGGCCAATCCCAATGTTATCATCACCGCCTACCCCGTCCGGGGTCTGGACATCGGTTCCTCCTACACCATCTACAATATTCTGAATGAACAGAAAAAAGCCGGTGTGGGTATCCTGTTCGTAGGCGAGGATCTGGATGTGATGATGGCGCTGTGCGACAAAATCATGGTCATCTGTCACGGAAAGGTGATGGGCGTTGTCCACGCCCACAAGACTACCAAGGAAGAGCTGGGTCTGATGATGACCGGTGCTCTGGATCTGACCCACAAATATGCGGATAAACCCGCCGGTTTTGCCAAGGACAGCCGGTTTGAAGAACACAGCGGTTCCTAAGGAGGTGTAAATATGGGCTTTCACATTGTAAAAAGAGATCAATGCTCTCTCATCCGAAAATGTTTCCTGTATGTCGGGGCGGTTGCAGCAGCTCTGGTGATGGGCGGAATCGTTCTGCTCTGCCTTGGCGTCGATCCCATTGCCTATTATACACGAATGTTCACCATGGGTACCATCGGGAATCGTATTGCATACAAAGTCTTTGAAAACTATCTGAAGGATTTCGTCCCCCTGGCACTGACCGCCGTCGCCCTCTCTCTGGCCTTCAAAATGCGGTTCTGGAATATCGGCGGCGAAGGACAGTTCATTCTCGGCGCCATTGCTGCCGCATTTGTAGCCTTCAAGCTGGGTCCGATCCTTCCCAATGCTGTGGCCCTTCTGTGTATGTGCCTGTGCGCCATGCTGGCAGCCGGACTTTACGGTGTGTTTGCTGCTGCTTTGAAAGTCAGGTTTGGCACCAGCGAAACCCTGATGACTCTGATGCTCAATTATGTCGCCCTGTATTTCCTGACCTTCATCGCCGAGGCCAAGGCAGACTGGAACTTCTTTCTGGATCCAAGCTCTGTTCGTCCCGTGTTTGCCAGCTTCGCAAAAATCGTATCCTTCCCCTCCATTCTCACCATTGGGAAGTTCAGCCTGAATATCTGTGTGGTCTTTACGCTGGTCATCGGCGTACTGATGTTCATCTATCAGAAATACACTAAGCACGGCTATGAAATTGCCGTTGTGGGTGACAGCGCCGGAACTGCCCACTACGCAGGCATGAAGGTCAATACCATTGTCCTGAGAACCGTTTTTCTCTCCGCCTGTCTCATTGGTCTGGCGGCTGCTTTCAAGGTAGGAACCTCCGGAATTCTCTCTGTTTCCATTACCAACGATGTTGGCTGGACGGGTATCATCGTCGCATGGCTCTCCCAGCTGAATACCGCAGTGATTTTCATTGTCTCCGCTCTGATCTGCGTCCTTCATTACGGCTCCACCGTTGCCGCCGCAACCTTCTCTCAGGTGGATTCCAGCTTTGCCAATATGCTGCAAGGAGCCATCCTCTTTATGGTTCTGGCCGCAGATTTTTATACCAGATTCCAAATCGTCATAGATAAGAAAGGGGGCCGCAGCAATGGATAAACTTGCCATTTTAACAACCTTCATCCACAACATTGTTGTCTTCAATATTCCCCTTCTCTATGGCACCGTTGGTGAAATTGTCGTGGAAAAATCCGGAAGCCTGAATCTGGGTGTGGAAGGCATTATGGCTGTAGGCGCAATCTTTGGATACATCATCGGCTGCTATGCCAACAGTCTGGGCGTGGGAATTGCCGTGGCTTTTCTTGCAGGCGCTATGTGCGGTCTGCTGTTCGCCGCACTGACCGTATCTTTACAGGCAAACCAGAATATTACCGGCCTTACCCTGACAACCTTCGGACTGGGCATTTACTTCTTCGTAGGAAACGGCCTGAAAGCCCGGGGCTGGCCTGTTATGGCGGATTATTCCAACATTAAAAACGGATTTGCCGATATTGCAATTCCCGGCCTGTCCGAAATCCCCCTTCTGGGCCGTGGTCTTTTCACCCATAATATTCTGGTATACCTGGGTGTTGCCATTGCGGTAGCCATGTGGTGGTACCTGAATCACAGCGTCCCCGGCCTGAAGCTGCGTGCTGTGGGTGAGAATCCCGGCTCTGCCGACTCTGTGGGCATCAATGTCAAACGGTTCAAATATCTGCATATCTGCCTCGGCTGCGGCATTATGGGCATCGGCGGCTATTATATGGGGCTGAATATGTCGGGCTCCTTCAACTCCAGCTGCTGGATCAACGGTTACGGCTGGATTGCCGTCGCTCTGGTTATCTTTGCCAACTGGAATCCTGCTCTCGCCATTTTGGGAACCTTTGTTTTTGGTTTCTTCAACACCCTCCGGGTATCCGGCAGCAGTCTGGCCAGTGCCTTCCCGGGGGCATTGGGATGGTTGGTTAAGATTCCTACACAGGTCTATCAGGCGCTCCCCTTTATTATCACTGCCATCGTTCTGTTCGCATCCTCCGTCAAGAATAAACAGAACAGTGGCCAGCCTGGTGCACTGGGTCTGAATTATTTCCGTGAGGAAAGATAGTTTGTTGCCCACCCATCCGGGTGGGTAACTTTTCTGTCTCGCTTTTTCCGCCAGATTCCTATATAATGAATACTCAAAAAGTTGTTTGATAGTAAAAATTTCGAGGACAAAACATGGATAATAACACCCAAAAATTAAATAAAATGCACACAATGCCCGTGAGAAAGCTCCTCTTCAACATGGCGCTCCCTCTGGCAATCTCCATGCTTGTTCAGGCATTTTACAATGTTGTGGACAGCATCTATGTTTCCCAGATCTCAGAGAGTGCTGTGACCTCTCTCTCCCTCGCCTTTCCCATTCAGAATCTGATGATTGGCTGTGCCACAGGCTCTGCCGTTGGTATGAACGCGCTGTTCAGCAAATCTCTGGGAGAACACAACCACGAAAAGGCAAACAAAACCGCCGGAAATGGCATTCTGGCCAGCCTTGCCATGGCTGCTATGTTTGTTATCTTTGGTATGCTTGGCGCGGAGGGTTACTATGCCATGCAATCGGATGTGCCGGAAACCATCTCCGGCGGCGCTGCCTATGTCGGTATCTGCTGCGTCTGGTGCCTTGGCATCTTTGCAGAAATTCTGGGCGAGCGTCTTCTGCAGGCATCCGGCAGAACCATCTATACGCTGTTCACCCAGGGAACCGGCGCAATTCTGAACATCCTGCTGGATCCGGTTTTCATTTTTGGATGCGCTCCCCTGGGAGTTGCTCCCATGGGAATTGCCGGTGCGGCTGTCGCAACCGTTACAGGACAATGGGTCGCTGCTGTGCTGGCGCTATGCTTCAATCTCACCAAGAACCCGGATGTTCAACTTGCTCCGAAATACCTGGAGTTTGATTGGCCCATCATGAAGAAAATTATGACCGTAGGAATTCCTTCTATCGTTATGATGGCCATTGGCTCCGTTATGAATTTTGGAATGAACCAGATTTTCCTGAGCTTTCAGGAATATGGGGAAACAGCAGCAGGCGTTTTCGGAATTTACTTCAAGCTCCAGAGTTTTGTATTTATGCCGCTGTTTGGCATTAATAACGCCGCCATTTCCATCATTGCCTATAATTACGGTGCCTGTCAGCCCAAGCGGATCACTGGTACCCTGAAATGCAGCCTCACCGCAGCCATGACCATTATGCTTCTGGGAACCGCAGCTTTCCAGCTGATTCCGGATCAGTTGCTGGGAATTTTCCATCCTTCCAGCACCTTTCTGGAGCTGGGACAGAGCGCATTGCGAATCGTCAGCCTTCACTTTCCTATGGCTGCCGTCGGTATTGCTTTGGGTGCCAGCTTTCAGGCCATGGGCGCCGGTATATACTCCACCATTACCTCTCTGATGCGTCAGATCGTTGTTCTGCTGCCGGCTGCTTTTCTTCTGAGTCTCACGGGAGATGTGCACAATGTATGGTGGGCTTTCCCCATTTCCGAAGTCATCAGCCTGCTGACCACCCTGTTCTTCTACTCCCGAATCTACCGCAACCTCATCAAGCCTTTGTATCAAACCAACGCATAAATTTGGCGCTGCCTTACTCCAATAAGGCAGCGCCCTTTTCCATATTATCCTAAAACCATTGAAGCTGCTCCGGCTGTTTTTCTTCAAAGGTGTTCAGATAGTGGAAAATTTCGTTATTATGATGCAGGATACCCGCTTTTTCACAGGTGTCATGGAACAGCTTCATCAACTGACCATTGTTTGGGCTGTTCAGTTCATATGCACTTCCATAAATTCTAATGTATTCTTCCTTCAGGCCGGGAAAAAGATGATCCAGATTCTGATAAAAGAATTCTCTGCTTCCCTCCCGTAAGGTCAGCCCCATTCCAAAGCAGATTATGCCCTTCACACCGGCATCCTGGCAATATTCCAGAATCCTCTGGATATTATCCCGGGTATCATTGAGGAAGGGCAGTATTGGGCAGAGCCAGACCACAGTAGGGATTCCCTCCCTGGATAGACTTTTCAACGCCTCCACCCGGTGTTTTGTGGTGCAGACACCGGGTTCCAGCTTGCGGCACAGTTCTTCATCCGCGGTGGTCAAGGTCATCTGCACAACACATTTCGTTCTGCTGTTGATTTCCCGCAAAAGATCCAGATCCCTCAGCACCAAATCCGATTTGGTCAAAACTGTGGCACCAAAACCATATTTGCAGATCAGCTCCAACATTTTTCTGGTATAGCCCAGTTGTCCCTCCAGTGGCATATACGGGTCACTCATGGAGCCTGTTCCTATCATACAGGGCTTTTTCTTTCGTCTCAGCGCATCCTCCAGCAATGACAAGCCATTCTGTTTTACGGCAATATCCTCAAAATCGTGCCGAAATTGGTAGCAGAGGCTTCTGGAGTCGCAGTATATGCAGCCATGCTGACAGCCCCGATACAGATTTAGACCGTTGTGGGAAGGGAGAATTCCCTTTACTGTCTCATAGTGCAAGCCATCCCCTCCTTTCCAAAACGCACCACTTGTCGTACGCGTTCACTTTAGCACAAAATGCCGGGATTCGCAACGAAAAGCTTTTGCCTTCCGGAACATTTCCGATGCTTCCGCAGGTACAGAAGAACTGGGACACCTCGAAATGATAGGTGCTATCGTGCACCAGTTGACCCGAAAGCTGACGGACAGTCAGATTCAGGATTCTGCCTTTGCACCTTATTTTGTCGATCATACCGCCAGCGTCTATCCCACCGCCGCCAGCGGATTCCCGTGGAACGCAGCCAGCATGGCCGTAAAAGGAGACCCCATTGCCGACCTCACTGAAGATCTGGCGGCGGAGCAAAAAGCCCGGGTGACCTATGACAATATCCTCCGCCTCAGCGACGACCCGGATGTGAACAATGTGATCAAGTTCCTCCGGGAACGGGAAATTGTTCACTTCCAGCGCTTTGGGGAAGCAATTCAACTGCTGCGGGAGAAACTGAACACAAAAAATGTATACTGCATGAACCCTTCCTTTGACGCCTGATCCCAAAAAGGCAACTCCCTTCCCGGATTTTTTGTGGGAAGGGAGTATTTCCTGCCTGTGAAAAAAGCATGGGCAAAGCACAATCTTCCAACTCAGCAGAAATGGGTTGCCGACCACACATCTATATCGGAAACATATCGGTGTCCAAATCCCGGTAGGGATAGATCCGGCTCCAACCATCAGCTGTTTTTTGGATACTGCTCCGGTGTTCAGAAAGCAGACGCACAATATCATAGGCGTCAACCCAGATTTCCGAATTGCACTCCTTCTGGCTCTCTTCAAATACCAGTTGGATTCCAAAATGCAGGTGAACCGTTTCGATATTATTTGTATTTTCCCGGTCACTGTAACCGGTTCGACCCATAAACCCGATCAGATCTCCCGCCTGAACCAGATCACCCTCCTCCAAACCGGGGGCAAATGGTCTGTCCTTCTGCAAATGAGCATAATAATAGTAGCGTTTGCTGTCAAAGGAGCGTATACCTATCCGCCACCCTCCATATCGATTCCAGCCCATCGCCTCCACCACGCCGCCCTCCACAGCCACAATCGGGGTACCCTGGGCACCCATCAGGTCATTGCCAAGATGTCTGCGGCGAAAGCCAAAGGAACGGGAAGCGCCAAAGTCATCGCAATGGCTGTATCCATAGCCCGCCGCGATGGGAGAAAAGGCTTTCAGGCCATAGGCAGCTGTCCACTGTCCGTCCTTCTCTATGGCATAGCTGCCCACAAGTCCTCCCAGAATGGCACTGTAGGCCTCATGGTAGTAGACATAATATCGATACAAATCACCCAGCAGTTCCTCCGGGGATTGATCCTTCTTCAAATCCGATACTGCCGTTTTTACTGCGGATATATTGCATTTCCCTCCGGTACGGCAGGCTGCCAGCGCCAGAGTATCCACCCAGGAAATATGCTTCTCCTGTTGAGCCGTCAGGATATCCTGATCCAGTGCATACTTCATGGATTCATAGGGAACATCAAAATCCACCCACCGGATTGTTTCCGCCCGCACAGGGGTCACCAATGCTGAAACCAAAAGCACAAACAGCAAAACCTGCTTCATTTCCTCACCTCTTGGATTAGGGTATGGGGCAGCTGTTTTTTTATTCAGTTTTTCAGGTGGAATCCATACTTTAGCCCGACTGCAGTAGGATCGAAGATCGAATTTTATAATATCACGAAATCATATCTGCTGTTCTGATATTTACAAAAAGCCAAGTGAATCTTCATTGATTTTCGTTATGATTTATGGTAGGATAGCCGAAAGGAGGGAATTTTATGGATTCGCAAACCAATGTCATGGAATACCAGTGCCCATGCTGCGGAGCCGGGCTTGCCTTCAGCGGTCAGGCGCAGCAGCTGCATTGCGAATACTGCGGCAACACCTTTGATATTGATGCCGTGCGTGCCTTCAACGAAAAGGAGCTGGGTAAAGAACCCGTAGAAGAAAAATGGGATCATGCGCCGCAGGCGCAGTGGAGCGAAGAAGAGGAATCCAGCCTGAACAGCTTTGTATGTCCCAGCTGCGGCGGTGAAATTGTGACGGATTCCCAGACCGCTGCCACCTTCTGTCCATACTGCGGAAACCCTGCCATCATGCCCTCACGACTGTCCGGCAGCCTGAAACCTCAGGGTGTCATTCCATTTCAAACCACCAAACAGGATGCTCAGGAGGCGTTCTTGAAGCTCTGTAAGGGAAAGCCCCTGCTCCCCAGATTCTTCACCTCCCAGCAGCAGATCGAAAAAATCACCGGCATTTATGTTCCCTTCTGGCTGTATAGCTGCTCCGGTTCTTTCCACGGCCAGTATAAGGCCACCAGAATCCACCAGTGGTCCGACAGCCAGTATCACTACACAAAAACCGACCATTACCTGCTGGAGCGCAAAGCCTGCGCCAGCTTCTCCGGGATTCCCATGGATGGCTCCAGCAAAATGGACAACACGCTTATGGAATCCATCGAGCCCTATGACCAGACGCAGATGGTGGATTTTGACACCGCATACCTCTCCGGTTTTCTGGCAGATAAGTATGATGTTCCGTATGAAGACGGTCATACCCGGGTACGCCAGCGTGTAGAAGCCTCGTTTCAAAGCAAGGTTCAATCTACCGCTCTTGGGTATGCCACCCTCCTGCCCACGGTTCAGAATCTGGATATTCCGGAAATACAGCCAAAATATGTCCTGCTCCCCGTCTGGCTGTTGAATACCAGATACCGCGGAAAACTGTATACCTTCGCTATGAACGGGCAGACAGGGCGGATGACCGGCACCTTTCCTGTATGTCCCAGGCGTACTGCGATGTGGTTTACCGGTATCTTTGCCGCTGTCACCATTCTGGCGTCGGCAATCCTGATGCTGATGGGATAAGGAGGATAGGCAGATGAAGCGAAAAGTATTATCTGTAGTTCTGATCCTGCTGATGGTGGCGGCGCTGCCTGTGACCTGCTTCGCCCAGATGTCCTTGATTCAGGATCAGGCTGGGCTGATGGATGCAAACCAGCAGGCGATGCTGGAGCAGAAAGCCTGTGAGCTATCTGAGACCTACCAGATGGATATCGTCATTGTCACGACAGATTCCAACGATGGCAAAGATGTCCAGTCCTATGCGGATGACTTTTTTGATGAAAATGGCTACGGCGCAGACAAGGACGGCAGCGGTATCCTGCTTCTGGTCAGCATGGACACAAGGGAATGGGCTTTCTCCACTTCCGGAAACGGAATCTACGCCTTTACGGACTACTCTCTGGAAATACTCAGTGATGAGCTGATCCCCTACCTGTCCTCCGGGGAGTTTTATGACGGCTTTTCCCACTACCTGAGCTGTTTTCCCACCTATCTGGATGCGTTTCAAAACGGAAAGCCTGTAGACGGCTATGCCTCCGATTACGACCCGAACGACACGGAGAATGTTGTCTATTATGAAGAACCCATGACTTTTTCGGATGCGCTTCCCCTTGCCTGTATCATCGGGCTTGTTGTAGCCGGTATTTCTGTTGCGGTTATGGCCTCCGCCATGAATACCCGGCGGAATCAGACAGGGGCTGAGGATTATCTCGTGGATAACAGCTTCCAGCTTCAGGTTAACCATGACCATTTTCTTTTCAGCAATGTTACAAAAACCAGGCGTGTGCAGGAAAACAATAACAGCCATGGTGGCGGCAGCAGCCATGGTGGCGGCGGCAGCCATGTACACACCAGCTCCAGCGGAAGAAGTCACGGCGGCAGAAGCGGTAAGTTTTAGAAATGCAAAACAGCGTGACGAGAATCGTCACGCTGTTTTATGTTACACTCTTCTGTTTGTAAGGTTTTCAGCAAGCTCTGTCAAAAAGGTCCGATCCTCGAATAAATCCAGTGCCTGAATGGCATCTGCGGTGTATTTTTGAACCAGTTCCTCACATTTGGGCAGACCATACAGACGGACAAAGGTATTTTTGGTTTCATCTGTCCCAACGCCCTTGCCCATTTCCTCCTGTGTTCCGATCACATCCAGCATATCGTCCCGAATCTGGAAGGCCAGCCCAAGATTGTCTGCAAACCGGCAGGCAGCATCCACCTGCTCCGGGCTTGCCCCACCGGCGATGGCTCCCAAACCGCAGGCTGCACGGATCAACCCTCCGGTTTTACGGCTTTGAATATTCAGAATCTCCTCTTCAGAGATCTGCCGCTCCTCACTCATGATATCCAGAACCTGACCTCCCACCATTCCGGAAGATCCGGCACAGGTGGAAAGCAGTGCAATGGCACGGCTCATATCCTCCGGGCAGGTCAGCTTCGCCTCAGAAGCGGAGAGGAATGCATCAGTCAGCAGGGCATCTCCCGCCAGAATTGCCATAGCTTCCCCATAAACCTTATGGTTGGTGGGGCGTCCCCGGCGGAAATCGTCATTGTCCATGCTGGGGAGGTCGTCATGGATCAGACTGTATGTATGAATCATCTCAATGGCTGCGGCAAAGGGCGCTGCAGCCTTCCAGTCCTGACCGCAAATGCGGCAGAATTCCATACAGAGGATTGGGCGCAGTCGCTTCCCACCTGCCAGAAGACTGTATTGAATGGAATCATACAGTGGTTTCTGGGGTTCTGCGTGAAAACGGCTGTAAAAGTTTTCCAAATATTCTTCGATAAACAGCCTATAGGTTTCCATACTCCCTTTAAAGCTCATGCTCAAATTCCACCTCCACGGGCGTTCCGTCCGGTGCTGTCATAATCTTTTTCACCTGCAGCTCTGCATCCTCAAGGATTTTTCCGCAGCAGCGAATCAGCTCGGTACCCTCCTGAAACAGCTTCAGGGACTCCTCCAGCGATGCCTCTCCCCGTTCCATAGTTCGTACAATCTCCTCCAGCCGGGTCATGGACTGCTCAAAGGTTTTGTTCTTGGCATTCATTTCACATTCTCCTTTTTCATCACCGTGGCAGAGAGTCTGCCGTCACTGAGGGACACGGTTATCTGCTGACCGGCCTCCACCTGATCCACAGATTTCAGCACAGTTCCGTCTTCTGTCTGGGCATAGGCATAGCCCCGGGTCAGTACCTTCAGGGGGCTCATGGCATCCAGCTTGGAAACCGACGCCACATACCGATGGCGTTCCCGGTTCAGCATCTGGGTTTGTGCCGAGACCAACCGGTTCTTCAGCAGCTCCAATGCTTTTTCCTTCTGCTCCAGATAACCTGTGGGCTTCTGCATGGATGGCCGGTTGGCCAGCATTTCCAATCGCTGCCGGGATGCCTTCAGCTGTCTTGCCAGAGCTGCAGCCATGGAGCCGGACATGGCATCCAGATTTTGCTGCAGGGCATTCATATCCGGCACCGCCAGTTCCGCCGCATTGGAGGGTGTTGCCGCACGCAAATCCGCAACATAGTCGGAGATGGTCACATCCGGTTCGTGACCAACCGCAGAGATAATGGGAATCCGGGATTCGTAAATCGCATAGGCAACCCGTTCGTCGTTAAATGCCCACAGATCCTCAATGGAACCGCCGCCCCGACCTACAATCAGCAAGTCAGCCAACTGATAATGGTTGGCATAGCCGATGGCTGCGGCAATCTCCCCCGGAGCTTCTGCTCCCTGCACCCGAACCGGCAGCAGCCTGACCTGAGTCAGGGGGTAGCGTTTGTTCAGAATCCGGAGCATATCATGGACTGCCGCACCTGCCGAGCTGGTAATGATGCCAATGGTACCCGGGTAGCGTGGCAGCGGCTGCTTGTGGGCTGGGTCAAAGAGACCTTCCGCCGACAGCTTTTTCTTCAGCGCCTCGAAAGCCGCGTAGAGATCCCCTATACCGTCCATTGCCAATGCGCTGCAATAGAGCTGGTATGCGCCGTCCCTTGGGAATACGGAAACCTTGCCCATGGCGATGACCTTCATGCCGTTTTCCGGACGGAATCTCAGCCGCATGGCGTTCCCCTTAAACATCACACACTTTAAAACGGAGGATTCGTCCTTCAGGGAAAAATAATGATGTCCGGAGGGGTACATTTTATAGTTGCTGATCTCGCCGCGCACAGCAATTTGATTCAGAAGCGGATCTGCATCCAGTTTTCCGCGAATATACTCATTCAGCTGAGAAATGGACAGAACTTCCTTAGTCATGGGATTCCTCCATCATTCTGTGGGTCAAAACGGCAACGCCCATGGCATTGTCGGTGGAAAACTGGGGTGGACAGAAAACAGGATTTAATGGTGCAAGGCACTCCCGGAGCATGGTATTGGAGGCAACACCCCCGGAGAAAACAACTGCCAAACCCGGATACGCCTTCATAGCATTTTCCGTGGCAAGGCGCACCGCCCCGGCAACGCATCGCAGTGCATAAGCGGCCGTCTCTTCGGCTTTCCCATGGGAATCGTGAAACTGCTGCACCTTATTCTGGACTCCGGACAGAGAAAAGGTAAAATCCCTGCACTTGACCCGGAACACTTCCCTGCCCACGGCCTGTCGGCTCAGCTGATCCAGATGCTTTCCCGACGGGAACGGCAGATCCAGAAGCTGACCGGTTCTGTCGATAAGCTGGCCTGCGGAGATATCGCTGGTTCCGCCGATTTTGGTGCACTTCACATTTCTTCCCTCCGGCTCCACCAGCAGCAGCTCCGTGGTTCCACCGGACAGATGCCAGGCAAGATGGGGCTCATCCATCAGATCCATCCGCCCGGCGCTCCAAAGGGAGGCCGCCACATGACCCTGCTGGTGGGACACTTCCACCAGAGGAACACACAGCGTATCCGCCAGAAGCTTTCCGTGGGAATAACCCACCATAAAGCAGGGCATATAGCTGCCCTCCACGGCTCTTGGGCGGGTACTTACGCCAACTGCCTGAATCTTCCTGTCCTCAATATGGGAAAACAGCCTGCCGGAAAGCTCCGGCAGGCTTTTGATATGGGCAAACACAGCATCAGACTGGCGCAGACCAAGCTCCCCAGCCTTCACCGGCAGCAGCCTGGAGCAATTCTCACCACCCATTCCATTGAACCATGCAACAGAAGTGGTGTAATTGCTGGTGTCAATCCCAATTACATTCATTGTACTTCCTCTGCCGTCTTTTCATCCGACTGCACTGCATTTGTTTCCGGTACATTCAAACTCCGGGCAAAGGAGCCCAGAACTCCGTTTACAAATGCGCCGGTATCGTCGCCGTCATATTTCTTGGCCAGACGGACGGCCTCGGAAATGGCAACACCGGTGGGGACATCCTCAACATACAGAATCTCAAAAATGGCAAGCTGCAGGACGCACCGGGTCAGCTTGGAAATACGGCTCACATCCCAGCCGATGGAAAACCGTCGGATCTGATCATTAAGCTCCTCTGTACGGTTGGCAACCCCGGTAACCACCGTGTCGATATAAGACAGCTGGGCACGGCTGGGGCGCTCCCCGTAGATATCGTTCTCCTCCTTCAGCTGGCTGTAGTATTCCTTTTCCAGCCGAAGGGAAACCACCTTTTCCGGTTCTTCTCCGGTGAATTCCCTGCCGTAGATCAAATGTACTGCCAGTTCTCTGGCATCTCCTCTTTTCATGGGCTGCACCTTACTGGCGTGCAATACCGCATACATTGACATCCACCTGGGTGACCTGAACACCCGTCATGGACTCAATCGCAGAGGACACAGCTGCCTGCACTGCGTTGGCGACATCCACAACGCTGCAGCCAAACTTTGTGACAATATTCAGACCGATGGACACGGAATTGTCTTCCGCGATGACGATCTTCATGCCCTTAGTCCAGTTCTTCTTGACATCATAGTGGAAGGTAGCGCCTTCCACCTCTGTCAGCGCGTGCTCCACAATCGCAGCAACCACATCATCAGAAATCATCACGCTGCCATTTTCCTGGGTCTGGGTGATGTAACGCTTATATTCAGCCATGGGGTAAACCTCCTAAATCATTGTCACGCCTCCGGCATGACATACTTTTGTATATTGTACCACAGATCCCAAAAATTACAACTGTTTTCTGCTGTCAGCCGTGCTTTTTCTGATGGATTTGCTTTACCGCAGCTACCGCAGGGGTTACTTGACCTCCACCACCCGGATATCCTCCAGGCCATAATCAGACTGTGCCATCACAATATCGGCTATCACCGCCACATCCGCCTGCTGCAGTCCCCCCTCCGGCGAGGAAACCGCCACCGAAATTCCATCCCCCGTCATATAGGCAACGCAGTCGGTATAGCCCTTGGCAATTACCAGGCTCTCAATCTGTGCCTCGCTGAGGGCGGTCTCCACAATGACTTCCAGCTCTGCGGAGGATTCCGCTTCCTTTGTTCCCTCACTGTAGGCCATAGCTTCCTGAAGCAGATTCAACGCACTGTCTCTGGCCTGCTGACGGGATAGCCGAACTGCCGCAAAATAGTCTGCCGCAGTGGTATCCAGATCTTCGCCTGCCGCAATGGCTGCCATATCCTCGCTGAGATCCAGCATCTCCTCGCTCATCACCTTTTCACTGTCCAGCGTATCCGTCAGGCTGACAGCCATGCTGTCTTCCGTATAAACCCAGTTTACATAAATTCCCGCACAGACGGTCACCAGAATGGCTGCCGCAACCATGTTCTTTTTCCACACCTTCATAAGAAAACCTCCATTCACTTCATCTTCAAGACGGTTATTCTGTCTGTACTTAGCCCCGTGGCATTGGCCACAGCCTCTGTCACTGCCAGTTTGACACTTGCGCTGTCAGCTCCCTGACAGAGAACCACGGCTCCCAGATAGACCGGAGGATCCACCCGGCGAACCAAGCCCGACTGCCCTCTGTCGCTGTCTGTCAGAATCACAGTATCTGAGCGGATCTGTTTTCCGCCTTCGTCTTCCATTCTGTCTTCATCCTGTTGATAATAGGTTTCCGAACCGCTGCTTTCCGTTAATAGCACCCTCACCTTCCCCGCTCCATCCAATTTGCTCAGCACATCTTCCAGTTCCTGCTCCAGTGTCTTCTGCTGCTGTACCGTTTCCTGCGTCTGCCGTATGAGTTCTTCCGGCTCCTTTCCGGGAATGCATAAGAGGAAAATTCCAATCAGCAATACTATCAGGGCATATCGGTATTTCCCTGTGATCTGTATGGCAAGTTCTTTCCCTCTTCTCCAATCCAAGTCTGATCCTCCTTCGCAATTCCCAGATCCAGAAACAGGATCTGTTCCATTGCCTGCTTTTGCGGATCTGTGTATGTTCCTTTTATAATACAGCTTTTCGGAGCCGGAGTATCCGCATCACAGCAAGACACCTCCGCCGATATGCGCATCCCAAGCTCCCCCGCTTTGTCCAAGATATATGCTTCCGTCTCCGCCTTTATGCTTTGCGCCAGCTGATCAGCGCGATATTCCTCCCCCACGGCCACTGCCTGCTGCCCCTTGTCCTCCCAGTCTGAAATTTGGGACATTTCCGGCAGATGCAATTTGGGCAGCGGCGCAAGAACCGCCATGGTTACCACAACTCCTGACAGCAATTTCCCCAGCTTTTTCATCCAGCCTGAGGTGAAAAAGGATTGTACAATCCCGCAAAGCAGGCAAACCGAGGAAACCGACACCAGATATCTTCCCAGTGCTTCCATCAGCCCACACCTTTCAGAAAACAGATCATGCTGACCAGCAGGATCATGCAGCTTCCCGCTGTCATCGCCAGCAGCAGACCCATAGCTGTGGAAAAGGCCGATACCAGACCGCTGAGTTCCTTTCCCCCGAAAATTCCGCAGACAGCCGCAGACAGCTGAAGCACCAGATAATACATACCCGTCCGCAGAAAAGGATGCACCACAATGGCCAGAATGGCGAGAATTCCATAGATCCCGGCGGAATTTTTCATAAATTCCGCACCGGTCAGAACCGCCTCCGAAGCGTCGGACAGAATTCCGCCTACAACCGGCACCACAGAGGCAATGGTAACCTTTGTGGTTTTCAGCAGCGCCGCATCCGTTGTTCCTGCCACTGCCCCGGAAATGCCCACATAAGTAGTGAAAACCGTGAGAAGAATTTTCAGGCACCAGCTGATGGCAGACTTGAGAAAAGCTGCCGTCTTGCTGAGTACCTGCTTGTCCAGAAAGCAGTCGGCGGCAGACAATCCCAGATACAGGTAAACGCATGGTACAAAAACCTCTGACATCAGGCTCGTCAGAACCGCGTTGGCAAAGGCCGTGGCGGTGTAGAGTACACCTGCAGAGGTAGCGCCGCCCTGCGCTGCAAGCCCTGCCGTCATCACCGGGAGCAGGAGCTTCCCATACTCGCTGAGCTGACGGATGGTCTGAATTCCCTGGCTCATAAGGGAATTGACTCCGGTTAACAGCTTGACGCAGATTGCCGCGGTTCCGCAGAGAATCCCGCACTTCCCTGCCTGCTCCGAAAGCGGCTCAAGCATCGCTGCCAGCAGTGCAATGACAATCACGCTGACGCCTGTTTTCAGTGCCTCCGCCCAGTCCGGCCTGAGAAACTGAATAGCTTTCTGAAAAAGCTCCCCCAGCGCATCCGAAAAAGAGGCAGTGTCCTGCGGCATATAGGCTCTCCCGTACTCCGGAACCTGCGGCGGCGTAAGCTCTGCCGCTGATACCGGAAGTGCCAGAAGCCCGATCATCAGAAATACCAGTAATCCTTTCATAGTTGCCCCATAATTTCCTGAATCAGCTCCAAAAACCAACGAAACAGCGGCAGCGAGATGTACATAGTTACCGCAGTGGCAGCAAGCTGTAATGCTTTTCCCAGGGAAGCGTTTCCGCTGTCTGCACAGATACTCTGGCTCAGCTCCGACAAAATCCCAATCCCCAGTATTTTCATCAGCACACCAATAAACTGCTCCGGAATCTGCCCCAAATCCCCCAAAGACAGGAGAAATTCCATCACAGGTTCCAGCAGCAGGAACGCAGAACCGGCCACCGCTGCACACGCAAAAACAGAAAGGAGCAAGGCGATATCCTTTTCGCCCTTATCGAGGGTAAGCTTCGCAATGGTCGCTGCCAACACAAAGGCAGTGGATTTCCAAAATAGATTCATCAGAATTGAAACAAGGTCTTTACCAGGTCAAACAGCTCCGCAATTTTATTGGCCAGCATCATCAGTACCACCACAAGCCCTGCCAGGCTGGTCATGGTTGCCTGCTCCTCCCGGCCTGACCGGGCAAGCACCTGATTCAGGATGGATACAATAATGCCGATGGCCGCAATTTTGAAGATCAAATCAATTTCCATACTTACACCAAAAGAATCGCCAGAGCTGCGCCTGCACACAGCCCCAGAGTCTGATAGCTTCTGAGTCGGGTATCCCGGTTTCGCTCCAGCCGCTCCAGCTCACGGGCACATCCGGCCTTTACCGCCTGCAGTCCCTGAACCTGTCCGGTCAGATCCAAGCGTCCCAGAGAATTCCCCAGGCCTGCCAAAAGACGCCGGACACTTCTGGGAAGGTTCTTCTGCTGAACCAGCAGGCCGTTCATACATCCCGAAACATAGGCCTGATCCCGCCCATCAAGCTGTTTGGCCAGATCCAGAAAAATCCGCTGAAGCCTCCCCTTCGCGGCTTTGGCACCGATACGGCACAGTCCGGAAAGGGGTGTCAGCTGGTATTGCAGCTCCCATTCCATTTCCTCCAGAACTGCCATCAGCTGCCGGAGCATCTGGATTTCCCGCTTTTCCCCGGCTGCCAGTGTCAGGCCAAAACCTCCGCATCCTCCAATCACCATTGCCGCACCAATCCACTGTAATGTCACGATACCACTCTCTCCTCCCGGAACGATTTATCCCTGCGAAGTTGGATGATCCGGTCAAATACATCTCCCTGAATCAGAGGTGCATAGACCTTTCTGCTTAAGTAATCCTCCAAAGACCCTGCATGGGCAGTTGCCAACAGACTGACGCCGCACCCGTTTGCATGAAGAATTGCCGAGCAGTCCTCCTGAGAGGTGATCTCATCCACAGCGATACAGTCCGGTCCCATGGTTCGCAAAGCCATTTCCATCCCCTCCTGCTTCGGGACTCCCCTCATGACATCCATTCTTTTTCCCCTGGGAAGAGCTTCCGGGAAAAGCTCTCCCCGTTCATCCACAACGCAGACACATTCCCTCCCGGCTCTTTTCCGGATCAGATCTCTCAGCAGCGTTGTCTTGCCCCACCCGGGGGCGCCCAGAATCAGAATGGAACCCGTGTCATGGATCCCCTCCGCCGCTCCCGGGAAGTCCCTGGCGACCCGAATACAGACAGAACTGATATCCCGTAAACCGGTCAGGACACCCTGTCTTACAATCCCCTGTCCGCACAGCCCTACCCGATGTCCTCCGGGGGCTGCCAGATATCCCTGAGCCACCGTCTCGGATGCCCATGGAGAATACTGGCTGGCGGAATTCACGCAGAAGGCAACATCTTCCTGAGATATAATTTTGTTCAGCCAGAGGCTTTTCTGTCCATAATTCAGCTCCGGCGGTGCGCCTACACGCAGCCGAAGCTCCTGAAGCCGCTGCTGCTCCTGGATACCCATCTCCCTGCGCAGCCAGGGAGGGATAATGTTTAAAAACTCCTGCCAAAGACAGATCATTTGCATCACTCCTGAAAAAAGGTATGTGCCGCCCCCGAAAGGTATACAAAAAACCGGTCTCCTTTCGGAGACCGGTTTTGCGGAAATCTTACAGTTTCTTCTCTGCATAATTCAGAATACGGCCTGCTGCCGGGCTGAAGATCACATTGATAATCAGCTCCGGGACGAAGTTCATCAGAACCAGACCCGACAGCACATAGGCAATCAGGCTGCCCCCACCAGCCCAGGCGGAGAGAATATCCCGGAAAAATGTCAGCATACACAGAAGGAAAAATCCGGTATTGGCAACCGGGCAGATGGCCGCAGCGCAGAGAATTGCCACCTTTTTGTTTCTGTCCTTCAGCCAGTGATAAACGGCACCGGACAGGACGCCTGCCAGAACACCCTTGCCCATCACCACCACAAAGCAGAGAACGGGGCTGGCCTGAAAGACCATCTGTCCGCCGGGATCCGCACCGGTAACACAGTTGATGTACACAATCGCGCCAAAGGTCGCGCCCAGAATGGCACCCGCCTTGACACCAAAGGCAGCTGCTCCCAGCACAATGGGAATCAGCACCAGGGAGATGGAAAATCCTCCCACCGGAGGAATGATGCCGCTTAAAAACTGCATCACTACCACCATTGCCATCAACAATGCAATGGCTGCCATGGATCGTAAGTTTCTGTTGTTCATAAAAATCCTCCTTGCTGTCCCTCCGGATTCCCGGATGGGATGCATATTTATTATCTAAGCGGAGTTGTCCGCGTTAGATCACAGTTCGCTGCCGATGGATTCTTCGGAACCGGAGAGGTCTTCAAAGGCCATCTGCTGGGCTTGTCCGCCCTTCATCATCTCCCACTTTTCCCTGGTGATCAGGATGGAACGGGGCTTGCTGCCCTGGAAGGGGCCCACAATTCCCTTTTCCTCCATCTCATCCACAATTCTGGCAGCCCGGGCATAGCCCAGCTTCAGCCTGCGCTGGAGCATGGAAACGGAAGCCTGTCCGGTTTCCAGAATCACATCCACTGCAGCCGGAAGCATTTCGTCACCCTCCAGCTCCTCATCGCTGGCCTCAGGCTCCATCCCCGGGGCTGCTTTCTTTCCGGTCTGCTGGGCTTTTTTCTCGATTTCCTCCAGAACCTGCTGGTTGTAATCCGCCACATAGTGGTCCTTCACATAACCGGCGACAGCCTCCACCTCGGAATCCGTAACAAAACAGCCCTGAACCCGGAGGGGCTTTCCGCATCCGATGGGAGCATACAGCATATCGCCTTTGCCAACCAGTTTTTCAGCACCCATGGTATCCAGAATGATCCGGGACTCCATGGAGGATGCCACGGAGAAAGCAATCCGGGAGGGAATGTTGGCCTTCATCAGGCCGGTAATCACATCTGCAGAAGGACGCTGGGTAGCGATAATCAGGTGCATCCCGGCTGCCCGGCCCATCTGGGCAATGCGGCAGATGGAATCCTCCACCTCTTTTGCCGCCACCAGCATCAGGTCAGCCAGCTCATCGATGATAATCACCACCTGCGGGAGCTTCTGTCCCCCTTCTTCCGCCGTGACGATGCTGTTGTAGGATTCCAGATCCCGCACACCCACATCGGACATCATCTTGTACCGGCGAAGCATTTCCGTAACCGCCCATTGCAGACTTCCGGCGGCCTTCTTGGGGTCTGTCACCACGGGAATCAGCAGATGGGGGATGCTGTTGTAAATGCCCAGTTCCACCATCTTGGGATCCACCATAATGAGCTTGACATCCTCAGGGCCTGCCTTGTAGAGCAGGCTGATGATGATGGAGTTCATGCACACGGATTTACCGGAGCCGGTGGTACCGGCGATCAGCATATGGGGCATCTTGGCAATGTTGCCCACAATGCAGTTTCCACCAATGTCCTTACCCACGGCAAAGGAAGACTTGGATTTTGCACGGCTGAACTCCGGAGAATCGATAACCTCCCGCAGGGAGACATTGGTGACCGCCCGGTTGGGAACCTCAATACCCACCACGGAGATCTTGCCGGGAACAGCGGCAATGCGCACACCGGAGGCTCCCAGACTCAGGGCGATATCGTCTGCACAGCCGGTCAGCTTGCTCAGCCGGACACCCTTATCCAGCTCCACCTCATAGCGCGTGACACTGGGACCCCGGGTAACATTGATGATATGGGCATCAATCCGGAAGCTGGCCAGGGTTTCATTCAGTCGGCGGGAATTTTCCCGCATCTCCTCCATACCGTCGGGGCCGCCCCTTGCAGGGCGCTTCAGCAGGTCAATGGGTGGGAAGCAGTACACACTCTTTTCCTGCATCTGGTTCTGTTCAATTTCGGAGGCCACCTCTTTTGCCGACTCCGCGGCTTCCTTGGAAGTCACCTTGCCGGGCTTGGTCTGCTCCGGCTCCTTTTTCGGCTGCGGGTTGGGTGCAGTCTTCGGGGCGGGAGATGCTACTTTCTGGGGAGCAGCCTGTTTCTGAACAACAAATTCCGGAGGCTCCACATCCAGATCCAGCACCGGCATTTTGCTGACAGAGACTTCCGGCGCTTTTTCCGGTGCCTTTGCGGGCGCGGCTCTTTCCGGCGTCCGGGTCGGTGCAGCGTAAACAGGTGCGCTGATATCCAGATCAATGGTGCTCATGACACCGGCAGCATTGGACGGCGTGCCGGTGGTAACAGGCTCCTCCTCTGTCTGCGGCACCACGGGAGCCTGTTTCTGCGGCTTGGGGGGTGCCTTTTTATCTGCGGTGGGCAGTGCCGCCGCTTCTGCTGCCGCTGCGGCACGCTCACGCATCTGTCGCTTATGTGCAATCTGCTTGTTGGCAATATGATTCACCACCGCCGCAGCAGGCTCCACATAGTCGTCCTCTTCCTCATATTCCTCCCGGGGGCGGTTGGCAATGGCACGGATCAGGCTGGGAATGGTGATCTCCATTGCCCCCAGCAGAGTAAACATGGCAGCCATAACGAGAATCACATAGGACAGCACATTTCCGCAGGCCCAGCGGATCAGCTCAGCCATGCCTCCACAGATGACACCGCCGGTCAATCCCTGCATACCTCCAAAATACAGCTCCTTGATGGCTCCAAAGCCTTCCGCCATCCCATAGTTGTGAACCACAAGATGGAAAATACTGCCGCAGATAATGACAAACAGGATGGTGCAGATACTGCGCAGCATGACCCGGGTCTTTCTGCCAAAGGTATGGATCAGAAACAGATACAGAAATGCGGGGATTGAGAAATAGAATCCTGCCTGCCCCAGAAGTCCCAACACAAAGGACAGCACAAACCGAAGCAGCGCCCCGTCCGGGTTGATGCTGATCAGCAAAAACAGCACAAACAGCAGCAGACTGACAATGGCAATGAGAATATTTGCCGGAATACCCCGGGAATCATATTCTGTCTTAACTGTGGCCTTTTTCTTTCCACCCTTTGCTGCAGGCGTCTTTTTGCCTGCGGACTTTGTGGATGCCGGAGCATCCACCTTCTTTTTTACATTGGAAACAGCCTTCTCTGCCCGGCTGGAACCTTTCTTTTCCGCCATTGGGCACCTCCTAAACAACAAGATTCAAAACAAAGGTAAACAGCGCCAGACCCCAGCAGTAATAGGCAAAAATCCCATATCCCTTTCCGGCAGCAAGGCGGCGCATCAGTTTGATTCCCAGCATGGCTGCCGCAAAAGCCAGACCGGCAGACACTATGTAACTGACGAACACAAGGAATCCCATGGGATCCAATCCCATTTTGAACAGATAGATAAAATCCCACACGATTCTGCAGAACACGATTCCCATGTCCATCAGCAGAACCATTCCCAGTCCATAGGTCCGATCAACGCCGCAAACGGATGCAATGGAAAGCGAAGCGCCAACACCGGAAAATCCGGGGATCACGGCACAGCCGCCACCAAGACCCATCAGGATACCCTCAACCCGGGACAGTGTCCGGCAGTCTTTGTTTCCCGTGGGCAAAAACTGAGGAATGTACAGAATCAAACCATTCAGAAACAGGAAAGTTGCCATCAGGATCTTATTGTCCCCCAGCGCAGCAGCCTTATCATACAGGAAAAACAGCACAATCACCGGAACTACCATGGTTCGCCAGAGGCTGAACTCCATCAGGCTTCTGGTATCCAGCGGCCGTTTTCTTTTTTTCTTGGGAATCCGGGCAAGCTTCCGTGCCCGGATCATCCGGATAATATTGCTCTGGCAGGCATAATAAAGGGCAAGCAGAACACCAACATGCACAAAAAGCCTCAGCATTCTGGGCTCTGCACCCATGCCAAACATCTTCAGCAGCAGCAGTCTGTGAACCTGCGCCGATATGGGCAGCACCTCCGCAAAACCTGATATAACCGCATAAGCGATACTCTGCAGCCAGTCAAAAACCACTCCTGCCCCTCCTTTACATAGTTTTATACTGATATTCAATTAAAAACTTTCATTCGTCAGAATGGAAGTTTTTGATATGAAGATCATAATGATAAGCGCCCGCAGGCGCTATGCAAGCGAGCAACCGCCCGAAGGGCGGCTCTTAGCGAGTCGCAGACGGGTTTTCATGATTTTCTATCCCGAAAATCATGAAAACGACAACGCCAAAGGCGGTGTCTTCCTGATAAAACTTTATCGTTTTATCAGGAAACAGTATCACACTATATACTACCACATTTGAAGCTGTTTTTCCAGTCCTAAATATCAATTATTCCGTTCTTTCGGAATATCCTGTTTTTCCATCATTTCATGCAGCGCGGCAAGCGCATCGCTTAGCCCGCCCAGCTGGTCGATCAATCCGGATGCAACAGCCTCTTTCCCATACAGAATGGTTCCCACATCCGTTGCCATTTCTCCGGTGGCCATCATATAGTGTTCAAAATCCGCTCTGCTGATTCTGGAATTGGCCGTTACAAAATCTGCAATCTGCTCCTGAATTCTTTGAAAATAGCGGAATGTCTGGGGTGCTCCCACAACCAGCCCGGTCATGCGCACAGGATGAACCGTCATACTGGCGGTGTGGGTAATGAAGGATTTCTTAGTGCAGACTGCCAGTGGGATGCCGATGGAGTGACCTCCACCCAGAACCAGAGATACGGTGGGCTTTTTCATTCCGGCAATCATCTCGGCAATGGCGAGGCCTGCCTCAATATCTCCTCCCACGGTATTCAGCAGCAGGAGCAGGCCGTCAATATCGTCGCTTTCCTCGATCCCTGCCAGCAGGGGCAGAACATGCTCATATTTTGTAGTTTTCACATTTTCCGGCGCCACCTGATGCCCTTCCACCTGCCCAATGATGGTCATCGTGTAAATATTGCCTTTGCTGGATTTGGTAATATCCGAGCCCAGCTCCAGAATATCCTCCCGTTCCTGCTTTTTCATATCCGGATTGTTTTCTTTCATGGTGGATACCTCCTTTTTCAATAGGATATCCAAATGATTTCGGACAATACCCTTGCACTCTTTCGGAAAATGTCGTATAATGTGACCGGTGATTTTTTATGGCATCAAAAACCAATGCTGTGCGGCTGGCACAGCAGGCAGGGATTCCCTGCCGGGAAGCATTCTATGCGTATGACGAAAATGATCTGAACGGCAAGCACGCAGCCCATGCCGTGGGAATGCCCGAGGAGCAGGTCTTCAAAACGCTGGTTGCCCGCGGAGAGCGCACCGGAATTCATGTTTTCTGTATTCCCGTCTGCTGCGAGCTGGATCTGAAAAAGGCCGCAAAGGCAGCTGCGGACAAGAATATGGAGCTGATCCCCGTGAAAGAGCTGCTTCCCCTGACAGGCTATATCCGGGGCGGATGCAGTCCCCTGGGGATGAAGAAAAAGTACCCTACCCATTTCGACGAAACCTGTGTCCTGTGGGATGAGATTGCCATTTCCGCCGGAGAGCGGGGACATCAGATGATTCTGCCGCCGGAACCGCTGGTCGCGCTGCTTCACGCGTCCATTGACGATATTACACAATAGATAAGGAAGGAAAACCATATGTATCAGTACAACACCAAAGGCGTCTGCTCCAAGTCCATCTACTTTGATATTCAGGATCACAAGCTGAAGAATGTGATCTTCCTGGGTGGCTACAACGGCAACCTCAAGGGTATCGGTGCCCTCGTAGAGGGTATGGATATCGATGAAGCCATTTCCAGACTCCAGGGTATCACCTGCGGCAACAAAACCACCTCCTGCCCGGATCAGCTTGCACAGGCTCTGATCGCTGCCAAAGCACAACTGAAATAAATATCCCCGCTGAACGCATCCCTACCTGTCAGGACTGCTCCAGTGGGGTTTTCCTGCACGCTTTTGGGGATGCGTTCCAAGAATAAGGAGGTATTCCTTTGACCAGCGCAGAAAAACACTATCAGAAGATGACTCAGACACCGGCCTCCAGACTGGTGCTGCAGCTGGGGATCCCCACAACTGTTTCCATGCTGATCACCAGCATTTACAACATGGCCGACACCTATTTTGTCGGCTCCATCGGCCCCAGCGCCCAGGCCGCCACCGGCGTTCTGTTTACTCTGCAGGCCATCATTCAGGGTCTCGGCTTTATGTATGGGCAGGGCTGCGGCACTTTTATCTCCAAGGAGCTGGCCAGGCGTGACACAGACAGTGCCTCCGTTTACATCTCCTCCACCCTGTTTGCCGGCTTTCTGACGGGTATGTGTATTCTGCTGTGCGGTATGCTGTTCCGCCAGCCCCTTGTTCTCTTTCTGGGGAGCACCCAGACCATCCTGCCTCATGCCATGGATTACTGCCTTTGGGTGCTGCTGGCCTGTCCGCTGGTGATCTGCTCTTTGATTCTGAACAACGGGCTGCGGTTTGAGGGAAAATCCCTGTATGCTATGTTCGGACTTACCGCAGGCGGTCTGCTGAACATCGCTGCGGATTATCTCTTTGTGATGCGGCTGCACATGGGGGTTTTCGGTGCCGGACTTGCCACCGCGCTGTCCCAGTGCACCAGTTTTCTGATTCTGCTTACCATTTATATGCGAACCGCTCAGAGCCGGATCTCCTTCCGGTATCTGTCCAGGAGCCTTCGTCTGTATATCAGCGTTGCCCGGGTGGGTATCCCCTCCCTGATCCGGCAGAGCCTCACTTCTGTGACCAACGGTGTGTTGAATAATCTCACCAAGCCCTTCGGTGACGCTGCCATTGCCGCCATGAGTGTGGTGGGTAGATATTCCTTCTTCCTCGCATGCCTGGGTCTGGGCATGGGACAGGGGTTCCAGCCCGTTGCCTCCTTCAATTATCAGGCCGGAAAGCGCTCCCGGGTGCGGCAGGGATTGCTGTTTACCATGGGGTATGGCATTGTGGTCATCGGTGGTGCGGCTCTGGCCAGTGTCTTCTTTGCGGAACCCGTTATCCGGCTCTTCCAGAAAAGTCCGGAGGTGGTGGCTATCGGCTCTACAGCTCTTCGTCTGTATGCCGTAGGGATCATGTTCACCCCATTTTCCATCCCTGTGAATATGCTGTATCAAAGCATTCAAAAGCCCGGCATTGCCTCGGCTCTGTCTCTGATCCGGGCCGGTGCTGTGACCATTCCCATTCTGCTTCTGGGCGTTCCGCTTTTCGGGTTGGTTGCCGTTCAGTGCGCCCAGCCCATTGCAGATATCATTGCCGGTCTTGTCAGCATCCCCTTTATCATCCATTTCTGCAAGAACAGTGCAGATGTACCAGTTGCTGCATAAATAGAGTATTCGAGGGAGGAACCTGCTGTTGGTTCCTCCCTCTTTCTTTATTCCTTTACCGCTGACAAAATGTACCTGACCAGCTCTTCCCTTCCGTTTCCCTTTTCCGCGGAAAACGGGATGACAGGGCAGTCCTCCGGCAGGGACAGATCCCGGCGGATTACCTCCAGATTTGGCTCCAGTTCGCTTTTTTTCAGCTTGTCCATCTTGTTGGCAACCACCACAAAGGGGCATCCGCTCTCCAGGAACCAGTTTGCCATGGTGATGTCATTATTCGTGGGCGGATGACGGTAGTCCACAATCAGAACTCCCAGGTCAATCCGACCCGCTGCGAAATAATCCTCCATCAGTCTCCCCCAGCGCTCTTTTTCCCCCTGAGAGACCTTTGCAAATCCATATCCCGGCAGATCCACCAGATAGCACTTCCGGTCGATGACGAAATAGTTCACATGAACCGTCTTTCCCGGCTTGTCTCCCACCCGGGCAAAATTCTTACGCTGCAAAATGCGGTTGATCACAGAGGATTTGCCCACATTGGATTTTCCGGCAAAGGCAATTTCCGGCAGACGGTTCTTTGGGAAGGATCCGGCAGAGGCCGCAGAAATCAGAAACTCCACATTTTGAAAGTTCATATTGCCCCCCTACTGCCGGATTCCCTGTCTGGGAATCTTGGCCTTTACATCCTCCGGAATATCCGTCAGGATCGCCGGATGAACCTCTGTATTGCGGTTCAATGCTGCATCCAGAACCGTATCCACCGTTTCGGCCGTAATAAAATTCAACTGTCGGCGGACAGTCTGGTCAATTTCCATCAGATCCCGCTGGTTATCCCGGGGAATGATCACCGTATGGATACCGTGGCGAAGGGCTGCCATGGTCTTTTCCTTCAAGCCTCCAATTCGCATGACACGACCCCGGAGGGAGATTTCCCCCGTCATGGCCACATCCCTGCGCACCGAAATGCCGGTCAATGCGGAGACCATAGCCGTACAAACCGTGACACCGGCAGAAGGCCCATCCTTGGGGACAGCCCCCTCCGGGAAATGGACATGGATGTCCTTTGTTTTGTAAAAATCAGGAGCAATGCCCAGCTTTTGGACATTGGCGCGGATATAGCTCAACGCCGCATGGGCGGACTCCTTCATTACATCTCCCAGATTACCCGTCAGCTCCAGCTTGCCGGAGCCGTCCATGACATTGACTTCCACTTCCAGTGTCTCTCCGCCCACGCTGGTCCAGGCAAGACCTGTGACAAGACCCACCTGATCGCTGGGAGGCAGGCAATCCGGCAGGTATTTCCGGACGCCAAGGAACTCCTCCAGATTGTTGCCGTTAACCGTGATGCGCTTGGGGTTTTCCTGCTCCAGCAGCTTCATGGCGGCTTTTCTGCAAATCTCGCCAATGGATCTTTCCAGATTCCGGACACCGGACTCCCGGGTATAACAGGTGATGATTTCCCGGATGGCATCCTCCGTGATTCTCAGCTGGGTCTTCTTCAGGCCGTGCTTGTCCAGCTGCTTGGCAATCAGATGATTTTTGGCAATCATCAGCTTCTCCTCGTCGGTATAGGAGCCAAGCTCGATGACCTCCATACGATCCAGCAGGGGTCTGGGCACCGTGTCCAGCGTGTTTGCCGTGGTGATAAACATCACATCGGACAGGTCGAAAGGAATTTCCAGATAATGATCCCGATAGGTGCTGTTCTGCTCTCCGTCCAGCACTTCCAGCAGGGCTGCGCTGGGATCGCCCCGATGATCCTGACCCATCTTGTCAATCTCGTCCAGCAGCAGAAGCGGATTGGAGCTTCCGGACTGAGTGATGGCTGCCATGATGCGGCCGGGCATTGCGCCGATATAGGTTTTTCTATGGCCCCGGATATCGGCTTCGTCGTGGACACCGCCCAGAGAAATACGAGCCATTTTCCGATTCAGAGCCTTGGCGATGGAGTAGGAAATCGAGGTCTTGCCCACGCCGGGAGGCCCCACCAGACACAGAATCTGGGGCGGCATCTTGGGCGCCATCTGACGGACGGCGATGGTTTCCAGAATACGCTCCTTCACCTTTTCCAGGCCGAAATGATCCTGCTCCAGAATTCTTCTGGCCACAGAAACATCCACCCGTTCCTTGGTTCGATGATTCCAGGGGAGCTCCAGAACGGTATCCAGATAATTGCGCAGGACGGCTCCCTCGGCAGAGCCGAAGGGCTGCTTTTTCAGCCTGTCTACATCCTTCAGCAGCTTCTTTTCCACGGATTCCTCCAGGCAAAGGCCGCAGATGCGATCCGTGTAGCTCTGGATTTCAGAATCCTCGTCCTCTTCCCCCAGCTCCTCCCGGATGGCGCGAATCTGCTCCCGCAGGTAATAGTCCTTCTGGTTCTGCTCCATGTTGGATCTGGTTTTCTCCTGAATCTGGGATTCCAGCTTCAGAACCTCAACCTCCTGCTTCAGCAGCTTCACCGCGGTTTCCAGCCGCTTTACAGGATTCAGCATACACAGCAGCTTCACCTTATCCTTGAAATCCATCCCGGAGTTCTGGGCGATGGTATCGGCGATGAAGCCGCTGTCGTCGCTGGACATGATCTTCAGCTGGATCAGCTGGACAGGATGCTCACACAGCTCCAGATAGGAGGCGTAAGTAATGTTGGCCTCCCTGCGCATGGCACGGCTGCGAACACTGTCTGTATCCTCCTGATCCGGGACGGATTCCACCGTACCGGACAGATACGGCTCACTCTGGTGAATCTGGGTGATTTTTCCTCTGTGAAGGCCGGTCACCAGAACTCTCAGGTTTTCGCCCTGGGCCTTGAGCACCTGCTTCACCTGCGCGATGACACCGATAGAATACAGATCCGACAGCTTGGGGTCATCAACCAGCAGATCCTTCTGGGGAATCAGCAGAATATACTGATCCTGCTTCATGGCTGCCTCCAGCGCCACCACAGACTTGGGTCTGCCCACATCGAAATGCACCGTCTGCCCGGGGAAAACAGTCAACCCCCGCAGGGCAAGAATGGGCAGAGTTCTGGAATAAAAGGTTTCAGTCAAGGGATATCCCTCCTTTGCGAAAAAATGCGGAAGAAGGGGGTAGAACGCTACCCCCTTCCAATCTGTTATTTTACCCCGGCTAGCTTCTCTCTCGGATGAGAAGGATCCCGGAGGATGGTGGCATCCCCGCCTTCTACGGTTTCAGGGGTGATGACAACCTTTTTGATGGTCAGATCCGAGGGAATCTGATACATGATTCCTGTCATGATCTTCTCCAGAATGGCACGCAGCCCTCTGGCACCGATCTGACGGTCAATGGCCTTCTGAGCTATGATTTCCAGAGCTTCCCGGGTAATCTCCAGCTCCACGCCATCCATTCCCAGAAGACTCTGATACTGGCGAACCAGGGCATTCTTAGGCTCCACCAGAATCCGGATCAGTTCATCCCGGGTGAGGCTTTGCAGACTGGTGATCATGGGCATACGACCCACCAGCTCCGGAATAATACCGAACTTCAGCAGATCATGGGGCTCCACCTGAGAGAAGAGCTCACCCACATCCCGGTTCTTGCGGCTAGAGATGGGGGCGTCAAATCCAATGGTGGATTTTTCCGTACGCTTCTCAATGATCTTATCCAGACCATCAAAAGCTCCGCCGCAGATGAAGAGAATATTGGTGGTGTCCACCGGGATCATTTCCTGCTGGGGGTGCTTCCGCCCGCCCTGAGGCGGAACATTGGCAACGGTTCCCTCCAGAATCTTCAGCAGAGCCTGCTGAACACCTTCGCCGGACACATCCCGGGTGATGGAGGTATTTTCGCTCTTACGGGCAATTTTATCCATCTCATCGATATAGATAATGCCCCGCTCTGCCCGTTCCACATCAAAGTCAGCCGCCTGCAGCAGGCGCAGAAGAATATTTTCCACATCATCACCCACATAGCCTGCCTCGGTCAATGTGGTGGCATCCGCAATGGCAAAGGGTACATTCAGAATCTTGGCCAGTGTCTGGGCAAAGAGGGTTTTGCCGGAACCTGTGGGGCCAATCAGAAGAATGTTGCTCTTTTGAAGCTCGATGTCGGAATTGTTTCCAAGATAAATACGCTTGTAGTGGTTGTATACTGCAACAGAAAGGGCAACCTTTGCCTCGTCCTGCCCGATGATGTACTGATCCATGAAGTTTTTGATCTCCATGGGAGTGGGCAGCTTCTCGGGACTTCCGAGGCCGCCCTCCTCCAGATCAATTTCATCCTTCAGCAGGTCGCTGCAGGCCTTCACGCAGTCGCTGCAGATATACACGCCAGCACCGGCAATGAGACGCGTAGCCTGATTCTCACGCATACCGCAAAAGCTGCAGCGAATCGGCTGCTCCGTTTTTCCTGCCATTTGCACGGTACCTCTTTTCTAAATAGGATTAGGAAGCTCTGAATCAATCGGCAAGAGCTGACAGCGGGAGATTTTGTTCCGACAGAAGATTTGGAAAACAGTGGAATACTGGATGTATTTACTGTTTTTCAAACCGCACTGGCGGAGCAAAAGATCCGCTGCCCAGCCGCAGGCGATTTGTTCAGAGATTCCTTAGTGACGCTCCAGCACCCGGTCAATCAGGCCAAAGGACAGAGCTTCCTCAGCGCTCATAAAGTTGTCGCGCTCACAGGCCGCCGTAACCTCTTCCACAGAGCGTCCGGTGTTCTCGGCCAGAATTCTGTTCATCCGGGCCTTGATGATTTCCAGCCGCTTCAGATGGATGGCCATATCCGTGATCTGACCTTGAGTGCCTGCGGAGGGCTGGTGGATCATGATTTCGGAATTGGGCAGAGCCATCCGCTTGCCCTTGGCACCTGCGCTCAGCAGGAACGCACCCATGGAGGCGGCCATGCCCACACAGATGGTGGCAACATCGCACTTGATATACTGCATGGTGTCATAGATGGCCATGCCAGCCGTGACGCTGCCGCCGGGGCTGTTGATGTAAAACTGAATATCCTTATCCGGATCCTGAGCCTCCAGATACAGCAGCTGGGCCACAACCAGGGAAGCCGTGGTATCATTGACCTCTTCGGACAGGAAAATAATGCGGTCATTCAGCAGACGGGAGAAAATATCATAGCTGCGCTCGCCGCGGCTGGTCTGCTCAACAACATAGGGAACCAAACTCATGGTGATGTCTCCTTTCAGGGGTTTGAAACATTCTAACCATCGCAGAGGAAAGTTATTCCTTGGAAATTACTCGGCTTTGGGAGCAACGGCAACAGCGCTGTCCACAATCAGCTTGACGGCCTTGCGGGTCTTCAGGCTGCCGGTGAGCTCGTCCATGGGAACCATCTGCTTGACCTTGTCCAGCTCCAGAGAGTAGTCCTTAGCCAGCTTCTCGAACTCCTCATTGATTTCCTCATCGGAAACGGTGATGCCCTCAGCCTCAGCAATCTTCTCCAGAGTGACGGAAATCTTTGCCTGCTTCTCGGCCTGGGGGCGGAAAGCATTGCGCAGAGAGTTCATGTCGCCGCCCATCATCTTGGCGTACTGCTCCATGGAATAGCCGCTCATCTGCAGCTGGTAGGCAAACCGCTCCATCTGGGTGTCCAGCTCGGAGTCCACCAGAGCCTTGGGCATATCCACAGTGGTGTTTTCGGCAGCCTTCTCAACGGCAGCGTTCTCAAAAGCGGACTTGGCCTGCTTCTCGGCCTGCTCCTCGGCCTTTGCACGGATGTCGGCCTTCAGCTCCTCCAGAGTCTCGAACTCGGAGACATCCTTGGCAAACTCATCGTCCAGAGCGGGAACGGAGGTAACGGTGACCTTGTTCACCTTGACATGGAACACAACAGCCTTGCCGGCCAGGTCGGCGTGGTAATCCTCGGGGAAGGTGATGTTGATGTCCTTCTCCTCACCGGCGGACATACCCACAATCTGCTCCTCAAAACCGGGGACAAAGTGGCCGCTGCCCAGCTTCAGGTCAAAGCCCTCGCCCTTGCCGCCCTCGAAGGGAACGCCGTTGTCAAAGCCCTCGTAGTCAATATTGGTGGTGTCGCCCATCTCGGCGGGTCTGTCCACATTCTCAGTGGAGGCCACATTCTGAGCCATACGATCCAGCTCTGCGGCAACCTGCTCGTCGGAAACGGAGACCTCCATCTTCTCCACTTCCAGACCCTTGTACTGACCCAGAGTGACCTCGGGGTAGACCTCGGTGGTGAGGGTCAGGGTGACAATGTTGTCCTCGCTGATCTGCATATCGGTCAGGCTGGGACGGCCGATGGCCTTTACATCCTGATCCAGAACGGCAGCCTTGTAGACCTCGGGGAAGATCTCTTCCAGACCGTCTTCGTAGAAAACATGAGCGCCGTACATAGCCTCAATCATCTTACGGGGAGCCTTGCCCTTACGGAAACCGGGAATCTGAATGCTCTTGCGAGCCTTCATATATGCCTTGTTGACGCCGGACTCCATCAGCTCCTTGTCGATCTCCACGACAATAACGGCCTCATTGCCCTTCTTCTCAATGCTCTTGACATTCATTTGTGTAATCCTCCTAAATTGGCCTGCACAGCGCGACCATTGTATATTTTTTTATAGCCGATTCATTCTATCAGAAAAAAAAGATATTGTCCACACTTTTCTTGAAAATTTTTAGGGAAAAACCAAAAAAGGCTTAAATCCCAGATAATCCGCCGCCACAAGTCGGAATTCGATACCGTCCCACAGCCCTTCCATAGCCAGCTTATGGCTTCCGCCGTGCAGATGTCCATAAAAGCACCTGCTCACATCATACTTAGACAGCAGCTCCAGAATCTCCGGACACTCGTACCCCCTGTATCGGGGCGGATAGTGGAGGAACACCAGCTTCCGGCGATCCCCTGCCGCCTTCAAAGAGGCCTCCAGACGGAGCAGCTCCCGTTTGAAAACCTTCTCGTCATGGGCTCCGCTGCGCTCCTCCTCGAAAAACCAGCCTCTGGTACCGCAGATGGCAAAGTCTTCATATGCATAGCAGTTGTTGTTCAGCAGGGACATATCCTGAAAACCATGCTCCCGGCAGAATTTTTCAAATTTTGCAGCCGTACTCCACCAGTAGTCATGGTTTCCCTTGAGAATGATCTTTTTTCCGGGTATTTCCTGAATCCAGCCAAAATCGGCAGCGGAGCTTTCCAGATCCAAAGCCCAGCTCAGATCCCCCAGCAATACCGTGGTATCCTCAGGACGGATCACAGACATACCTTCCTTCAGCTTGTCCATATACCCTACCCAGGCCCCGCCGAAGATATCCATAGGCTTGGGTGCCCCCAGGCACAGGTGCAGATCCCCGATGGCATACAGTGCCATAGGTCACCTCCCTTACAAATTTTCCAAATAGGCTGACAGTTCCTCTGCGGTGGTTCCCATAGCGGCAGCAACGGTATCCAGATCCCTTCCGGGACTTTTTTCCGACAGGATCAGGCTCAATCTGTTTTCTCCGGTCTTTGCCCGGTAATCCAGCAGCCCGGCATAGGCCAGCGCGTCATAGGGGGAAAGCAGATATCTTCTGGTGGCAAACACACTGGGAATGGTTTCCATCATTCTGCGCTCCCCAATCACACTGACATAGAGCCTGTCCGCAAGGCGGCTTTGCATCTGCTCCGAAGGAAAGAAGGAACCGCCTCGCCGCAGAGCCTCCACATATTCTCCCATTTCCTCGCTGTTGCCGCAGCCGCAGATCAGATGTTCCAGTGCCTGGGGCACCACCACATCCGCCTCCGGTGTCCGGGTGGTCACAGCCACACCGTCGGTACGGAGCACTCCCTGATGAATCAGATCCCAGACATTACAGTTTTCATTGCAGCTGCATACGATATTTCCAATGGGAAGACCCCAGCATCTTGCATACCAGGCGCTGATGGGCGAAACAAAATCCCCGGATACCACGGAGATATCCACACAGTCTGCATCCTTCAGCAATCCCTTTCCCTGAATATCCGCAATCAGGCCGAACCAGATGGCAATGCGAAGGGCAATCTCCGTCCAAAGAGATGGTTTTCCTTCTTGATTCCCCAGAAGGACGGAAAGACCCCGAACCATGTGCCGGATATCTCTGTCCGGGTTGTGCCAGCACTCTCCCATCAGAATCCGCTGCCCAACCGGGCGAATACGAACAGGATACCTGCCCACGGCAAACTCCACATCCCATGGCGTCAACTTCTGATTAAACAGCCGGTTCAGCACCTCTGCCAGACAGGTGTTGAAGGATTTTCCGGACAGAGCACTGATGTCATCTGCGGAAAAAGCAGGCTGGTGAAAAGGCAGATAAAGACCCCCATCCGGGCCGCGGCTTTCCGTCAGAGCCCGGTTGGCGGTAAAGGCGTCCAGATTACTTCTGGTGGTTACATACAGCACGCTCCATCACTCCAATGGCATTGTTCCAGTAAATATCCTCAACCATTTGTCGGGACAGTCCCCGATCCAGCAAGCGCTGCGCCAGAGCAGGATAGCTCTGGATTCCCTCAAACCCTTCCGCAAAGGCATCGCACCCATCCAGATCACCGCCCAAGGCAATGTGCTTGCCGGATGGATCCAGATCCAGAAAATGAAAGATATGATCGCAGACGGTATCCAATGTAGGATTCTCCCCCAGAAACAGCGCAAACTGGTTGATTCCTGCTACACCCTCCGTCTCCACAATGGCGCGGAACATTTCGTCCGTCAGATTTCGGGAGTGGGGGCAAAGCGCACGGCTGTTGGAATGGGTGGCCACTATGGGCGCATTGGTAATGCTCATAATGTCCCAGAAGCCCTCATCGCTGATATGGCTGACATCCACCAGCATACCCAGCCGCTGTGCCTCCCGGACATAGGCTCCTCCCTGCTCTGTCAGGCCACCGCCGGTGACATTTGAGCCTGTCAGTGGATTCTCTTCATTCCAGCCCAGACTGGTGATCCGGAAGCCCACCTGATACAGATCCTTCAAAAGCTCTGCTTCAAAGCCAAAGCCGGCGGTTCCCTCCAGAGTCAGCACTGCGGACATCTTTCCCTGCGCCTGATTGGCAAGGATATCCTCCACGCTGTAGGCGATGCTGATGAGGTGCTGATTTCGCTCTGTCTCCCGCATGACGGTTGCCAACTCCCGTTCAAAGACATCCACCGGAGCCGTATGGTAGTGTTCCACCATATCCGGCGATGTAAAACAGGCAAAGCATTGGCAGTAGCCGGGGAGCTTTGCAGCACGCTCCAAATCGATATGGCCTTTGTTCCGATACAGACTTCCTGCCTCCCGGACGGTATTTCCCAGCAGAGCCAGGGCTGTATCACAGTGCAAATCAAAAACAGGAATCATTGAAACGCATCCTCCCAGTGAATGATTTTGGGGCTTACGGTGGCGGTGCCCTGCGGCGCATAGATTTCCACCACATCAAATCTCGGCTGAAGTCCGGTGGGGTTCTGACTTAAATACAGGGAGGCCGTCAACCGCAGCCGTTCCTGTTTCCGCCCGTCCACAAACTCCCTTGCCTGGGCAAAGGCTTCGCCTTTGCGGAGCTTCACCTCCACAAAAACCAGAAACTGCTGATTCTGAACAATCAGGTCGATTTCTCCGAACCGGCACCGATACCCGGCAGCCACCAGCGTGTAATGCTTCTTTTTCAGATATTGGGCAGCAACCGCCTCTCCCCAGGCACCGGAAAGGTTATTTCTCCCCATAGAACTTTTTCAGAAAGCTCCGGCGGTGGACAGGCGATGCACCATGCTCCGTCAAGGCGGCATAGTGCGCTTTGGTGCCATAGCCCTTATGGATCTCAAAGCCATACTCCGGGTACTGCTCCGACAGCTGAATCATAATATTATCCCGGGTGACCTTGGCAAGGATGGACGCCGCCGCAATATTGGCGCTGAGGCTGTCACCCTTCACCACCGTTTTCACCGGCAGGCCAAAATCGGTTTCCCGGTTTCCGTCGATCAGCGCCAAGTCCGGCCTGACGGAAAGCTGATCCAGCGCACGCCGCATGGCAAGGAAAGTTGCCTGAAGAATATTGATCTCATCAATTTCCTGTTCCGATGCAAGGCCGATCCCATAGGCAACGGCCTGCTCCTGAATCACAGGAAACAGCTCCCGGCGTTTTTTATCCGTCAGCTTTTTGCTGTCCGTCAGGCCGGGGATCTGTAAATCTCTGGGCAAAATCACCGCAGCCGCACACACAGGCCCGGCAAGAGGTCCACGGCCTGCCTCATCCACGCCGCAGATCAGCTGCACAGTCTCCGAATACAGGCTGTTCTCGATTTCCCACATGGTAATGTCGCTCATTTCAGCTCCTCCGGCATCTCCAAAGTAAACTTCCCCAGCTTTCCGCTGCGGAATTCATCTACTAGAACCTTGGCCATTCTCTCCGTGTGAATCTCGCCGCCGGAAAGCAGGTAGCCCCGGTTTTTTCCGGCCATTTCCAGCAGCTCCCAGCCCTTTGTCCCCACAGGCGCCTCGATTTTATAGCGGTCAAGCAGAGCCTGTGGGTAGTAGCGGTGCAACAGCTCCATCAGGTGGCAGGCCAGCTCTTCCAGATCGATGACCCCCTCCTTCACCGCGCCGGTGAAGGCCAGCATCATCCCCACTTCCCTGTCCTCAAATTTGGGCCAGAGAATACCGGGGGTATCCAGAAGCAGCAGACCGCTGTCCACCGTAACCCACTGCTTGCCACGGGTGACACCGGGGCGGTTCTCTGCCTTCGCACCCTTCCGGCCGGAAATCTGGTTGATCAGGGTGGATTTTCCCACATTGGGGATTCCCACCACCATCACGCGCAGGGGGCGGTTCATGCCCCGGGCAGCATCCCGCTGGAGCTTCTCCGCGCAGGCTGCCCGGGCAGCAGGGGTAAAATCCGCAATTCCCCGGCGGGTTTTGCAGTCTGTGGCAATCACAGCCATACCCTTGCTTCGAAAATAAGCTGCCCACTTCTGTGTGGCATCGGGGTCTGCCAGATCCATCCGGTTCAGTACGAGGATTCTCGGCTTGCTGCCGCAGATGGAATCGATGTCCGGATTCCTGCTGGATATGGGAATTCTGGCGTCCACAATTTCACAGACGGCATCCACCTGCTTCAGATCTGCTTCCATCTGCCGTCTGGTCTTGGTCATGTGGCCGGGATACCATTGGATATTCATCTTTTCAGGCTCTGTCATGCAATCCCTCCTATCCTGCTGTAATCCGGAGAAAGCGCCCCCGGATCTGTACCGGGCAGCATCAGGAAAAGAGCCTTACCCAGCAGCTCTCGTTCATCCACCATACCGATCTGGGTGCTTCTGCTGTCCAGAGAGCCGTTTCGATTATCTCCCATCAAAAACACACAGCCGTCTTCCACAATCAGAGGAAACTGCATACCCTCCTCCACATTGGTGGGCGTGTAAGTGTAGTCCTCCTGCAGGGCAACGCCATCCACATAGACAACACCCTGGGCAAAGTCGATGTCAACCATCTGGCCCTCCGTGGCAATTACCCGCTTGATAATGGGCTTTCCGTCATCAAAGGATTCCTTGCTTGCCACAACAATATCGCCATACTGGGGATTGTGGTAAAACACATTGCTCAGCAGCAGAATGTAGTCTCCATCCAGCAGGGTATCGTACATGGAAGGGCCTGAGACTACAATGATCCGAAAGGCAACCAAAAAAACCGCAATCATAAACAGCATCATATGCAAAAGATCATGCAGATACAGAACCACATTCTGTTTCCAGTTCAGTTTGGGATCATCTTCCTTTTTCTGTGTCTTTTTCATTGTCCATCCTCCTGGCGCATTCAAAACTCTTCCGCGCGCATTATTTTGTAAGTATACCACATTTTCCCATTGTTTTCTATAACAATATGTAAATTCCCCAATAAAAAAAGAGGGCAGCGCCCTCTTTTTTTATGAACTTGAAAATTAGACCTTCTCCTTGATCTTGGCTGCCTTGCCCATGCGGTCACGCAGGTAGTACAGCTTTGCACGACGAACCTGACCCTGACGGACAGTCTCGATCATGGCAACATTGGGAGAATGCAGGGGGAAAACCTTCTCGCATCCCACGCCGTAGGAGATACGACGCACAGTGATGGTCTCGCCGATGCCGCCGTTCTTGCGGGCAATGACGGTACCTTCAAATACCTGGATACGCTCACGGGAGCCTTCCTTGATGCGAACATGCACACGAACGGTATCGCCCACCCGAACTTCGGGCAGCTGCTCCTTCATGTACTGGCTGTTGAGAGCCTTTACCAAATCCATAAAAATGTCCTCCTTAAATATTAGGCGTTCATGCGCGCAGATGCCGCAGAGGACTCACCTTGATTTCAGACCGGGATATTTTAGCATACCGCAGCAGAAAAATCAAGCAGTATTTTCTGTTTTATACTACTTTTTTACAGGTTATGCAGTCTAACTGTCCCGAGCGGATTCCAGCGGCCACTTCTATAGTAAATTGTAAACAGTGCGCAAACCGCCAGGTTATGGGCAATCATGCACCCCCATGCCGCAACCAGTCCAAGTCCCAGAAAATGAATACACACAAAGGTCCCCAGAATACGGATTCCCCACATCCCCAGCAGATTGTTGATAAAGGGCAGCATGGTCTTTCCCATTCCCTGAAGCATACCTTCCATAATAATGGAGATGCCATAAAACGGTTCCGACAGTGCCACCATGCGAAGCACCGTTGCTCCCAGGGATATCACCTGGGGATCTTTGGAAAACAGGCGCATCATATCCGGGGCAAACCAGAACAGCAGTCCGCCGGACAAGAGCATCAGAGAAACCTCCACAGCCAGGATCATCCGACCCAGATCCCGGATGCGTCGTTCATCCCCGGCGCCCAGAGCATTTCCTGCCAGAGTTGCCGCAGCCGTCTGCATCCCGTAGCCGGGAATGTAAAACGCCGACTCCACAGTGTTGGCAATGGTATGAGCTGCTGTGGAGATATCCCCCAGAGAATTGATCATGGCCGCAAAGGCTACATACCCGAGGGAGGTACCAAAACGCTGCAGCGCATTGGGAACCGCTACCTTCAGGCACGGGCGCAGAATCTGCCAGTCCGGGCGAAAACACAGCTTCCCGGGAGATAGCATGGGATTTCTCCACAGGCACACGGTAATCACGCATCCTCCGGCAAGGAAGGCAATGGCACTTGCCAGCGCTGCGCCTATCACCCCCATATCCGTGCCGGGAATCCGGATGCCGAAGGCAATTCTGGTGGGATAGATCAGAAAGAAATTCAGCACCACATTGATTCCGTTCATCAGGAAACCCACAAGCATAGGAGTCTTGGTATCCCCCACCGCCCGAAGCAGCGTCCCAAAAACAATAGATGCCGTCCGGAAAAGCATAGGGGTATAAAGAATGAAGAAATAGGCCGCCGCCAATGTGCGGATGGACGGATCCACCTGCATCCACACCGGGACATAACGGCTGACGCAGAGGGTCAGCCCTGTGACAAGCACCCCCACCACTACCGCCGTCAAAACAGCCTGAGCGGACGCTTTTTTTACCCGGGTTTTGTCCCCGGAGCCACAGGCTTGGGAAATATAGGCCAGAAATCCCACACTGACGGCGGAAATTGTGCTGTTCACCAGCCAGTTTACCGTGCTGGTGGCTCCCACCGCTGCAGTCGCCTGTGTGCCCAGTGAGCCAACCATGGCAGTGTCAATATATTGCACCGCTGTCTGCATCATCTGCTCCAGCATGGTAGGCCATGCCAGCACGAGAATCCGCGGCAGCATATGCCAGGGAAGCCTTTGTTTCGATATACGAATCATTGATAACCTCGTTCTTTTTATCGAATCGCACAGGACTGTGCTATATATAATGTCAACAATCAGTTGCTTCCTGCATTATTTGCAAAATAATGCAGGATTCCCCAGCTTGCAGCAGAGCACAACCGGGGAACTGATCAATTCTCTAATGTCAGAGCGAACTCCAGTTCATCCTCGTCTGAATTTCCCGTTTCCGTGAAGCCGAACTGACGGTACAGCCGCAGTGCGGATTCGTTATCCCGGTTGCAGGTCAGCACCACCCGGTTGGAATTTCCAAAGGGCCGGGTACGAATATAGGCAAGGCACTGCTCCATTGCCAGCTTTCCGTATCCCCTGCCCTGAAATTTGCAGTCAATCATCATATGCCAGATGTTGTACTCCTGCAAATCATAGTCGTAAATCACCATGACATAGCCCACCATGGTATCCCCGTCATAAATGCCGAAGGGGGTACACTGATGGTAGTACACATAGGCCTGAGCCAGACTGCGGATAGGATGGGAAACAAACCTTTCCTGCCCCTCCCCCAATTCCAAATGGAAGGCATCCAGAAAATTACTCTCATCAATTTTCGCAAGTGTTACTTTGTTCATGACATTTCCTCTCATTTTTGTCTTACAGATGTTTCTTCTCGAATACGCCGCAGAGCCTTTCGCACAGAGCATCCCAGCTCATTCGATGGACTGCTTCGGCATCCGGCAGCTTTCGGGAAGTTGCCTCTTCCATAGCAGCGGCAAGCCGTTTTTCAAAATCAGGCAAATCCTCTTCCATGGGCTCGTCCTCATTCCGGATTCTGGGCGGACGAACAAAAACTGCGCCGCTTTGTGGAATTTCCGCCTCCAGCCAAGGTTGAATTCCCGGAAGGTCAGTACACACCACACGAAGACCGCAGGCCATTGCCTCAATCAGAACCAGCGGAAGGCCTTCAAAGAAGGATGGCAGCACAAACACATCGCACTGGTTCATACGCTCCGCCAGCTCCTTCTGGCTCAGTTTCCCCAAAAGCCGAACCTGACAGGGCGCCTCCTGCGCCATATGGCGGAGGTTTTCATATTCGGCCGGGTTGCCGCAGCCACCGGCGAGCCAGAGTTCCACGCCATCCGGATTCTTCAGGTAATTCAAGGAACGGAGCAGGCTGAAAACTCCCTTCTTCTGCGACAGCTTCCCGGCAAAGATCAGGCGCAGTTTTCCGTCCATGCGGGAGGTGTGCAGCTGGGTGCTGCGGTAAAAAACATCGCTGTTATACCCTGTTCCCACAACGCTTACCCGATCCTCAGGAACACCGAACAGGGTACAGATCGTCTGTTTCTGAACCGCATGGAGGGCAAAAATCCCATCCAGCTTCTGAATCTGGGAGATGATCCAATCCCTTTTCCACGGATTTCCAGCCAGCTGCCGCAGGTCAGAGCCATGGCACTGCCCATAGACCGGGATTCCGGGGCAAAGCTCCCGCACCAGAGAAGCCGCAAAATACAGGTGGTGGCACACAATGACATCCGGCCGGAAGGCTTCCACAGTTTCCAAAATCCGTGCGCGAAATGCGTCCGTCAGCTGCTGCGTCATCCCTTCGGTCAGATCCCGATATCGGGTGCTCCTGTAGGGCATCTCGTCTGACATTCCACAGACCGGAAACGGCAGTTCCCGGCTCTCGTAAAACACCGGAAAAACCCTGACCCCCTCCGGCAGGCAAACCGGCTCTCCTTCCACGGTTCCGCAAATCACAGCCTGTTCCCAGCCCATTTTCTGAAAGCCCCGGACAAGCTCCGTAAGAAACACGCCGCTTCCTGTGCTGTCTGCCTTCTGAGCTGTCACACTTAAAATTCTCATTGTCCGCTCCTGTAGTTTTTTCGATATCATAGCATTACTCAGTGGGAAAGGCAATGGTATTTCAATAAATAGGCGTCTTTTATTTGAATTTTCAATGAGTTTTGGGAAGACAATCAGGTTCGCAGAGTTGCCCGGAGACGGTTAGGCTTGCATAAAAGATCCAGCGCATCTTCAATGGAGGTCACCACCACATCTGACCGGGACAGCAGTGCACCGCAACAGCCTTCCTTCCCCATTACGCAGATAGACAGATCACTTTCCTCCGCCATGAGAATATCGTTGTATCCATTTCCGATGCACACAACGCCGCCTTTTCGTTTGCAAACCTCCTGCGCTTTGATTTTGCCCACCTCCGCGGTGGGATAGGTCAGAACCTCCAACGGCAGACCCTCACACTCCCGGGCGGCGGTTCCATGGGTATCCGCAGTGATGACGCAGATGGAAAGCTCCCTGCTGAGCATCTCCAGACGGGGACGAATGGCGTCAATCACTTTTCCATCCAGTGCTATGGTTCCGTTGTAATCCAGAATCAGGTGGGACAGGCAAAGCTCCTCTCTGCCGGGAATCTGTATCTTCAGCATAATTCCTCCTAGGCATACACGCCTGCCAGATAATCTCTGGTTTCCTGACGGCTGGGAGCCTCAAACAGCTCCCGGGTATTCCCCTGCTCCCAAAGCTGGCCATTCAGCAGGAAGATGCAGTCATCTGCAATCCGCCGAGCCTGAAACAGGTTGTGGGTTACAATTACAATGGTGTAGCGCTGCTTCAGCTGAACCAGCAAATCCTCTATGATCTGGGTGCTTTTCACATCCAGCGCAGAGCACGGCTCATCCAGCAGCAGAATCTCCGGCTGGGCTGTCAGCGCCCGGGCGATGCACAGCCGCTGCTGCTGACCCCCGGAGAGCTTCAGCGCGCTCTTTCCCAGCTCCTCTTTTACTTCCTCATACAGACCGGTAATTTCCAGATTTTCCCGGACAATTCTATCCAGCTCCTGCTTTTTCCCGACACCATAGTACTGAGGTGCATAGGTCATGTTTTTATAAATGGACATGGGAAAGGGTGCAGGCGTCTGAAACACCATGCCCACCCGGCGGCGAAGCTCCTCCACGGGCATCTTCCGGATATCCTGTCCATTCAGGAAAATGCTTCCCTTGCAGGATACGCCCCCTTCCTCCTCCAGCATCCGGTTAATGGACTTCAGCAAGGTGGACTTGCCGCAGCCGGAAGGGCCGATGATGGCCGTGATCCGGTTGGGACGGATGGCGGTGCTGATCTCATGGAGCACCTCTTTTTTCTCATAGGAAACGCTGAAATTCTCCAGCGTAAGGACGGCATCGTTCATTTCTTTCTCCTCCATGCAAACCAGGTCGCAGCCGTATTGGCAACCAGTACCACCAGCATCATGACAAATGCCGTACCATAGGCATTTACAGAGGAAGTGCCCTGGATCAGCAGCATATACAGGTGGTACGGCAGTGCCATTGCCGGTTTCATCACACTCTTGGGAACCTTGGACATGATCACCGCTCCGGTGAAGATCAGAGGCGCCGCCGCGCCCATGGCGTGACAGCCGCCCAGAATGACACCGGAAACCAGCTGCGGCAAGCACTGACCCAGCACCAGCTTGCGAATGGTGTAGGCTCGGGACACCCCCAGACTGTAGGAGGCGCGGATCAGCAGCGGATCCACCTCCCGAAGGGCCTTTTCAGCCCGTACCTGAATAAAGGGAAGAATCATAATTCCCTGCGTGATGCCTCCTGCCAGAATACATTTTCCCCAGCCCAGAGCCAGCACCAGCAGAGAATAGCCAAACAAACCCATCACGATGGAGGGCACACCGGCCATGCACTGCATCACCAGAGAAATGGCGGAGGAAATCCGGCTGCTCCTGCAATAGAAAACCTGATACACCGCCGTGGCGATACCCAAAACAGCGCCAAATCCGCAGGCAATGGCCGTGTACCACGCGCTGCCCACAATGGCAGGGAGGATTCCTCCCTCCGTTCCGATCACCAGTCCTTTGGGTGCAGAGGTCAGAAACTCCCATGTGATGGCCTCTGCCCCATTCCAAAAAACATAGGCAAAGAGGAAGAAAATAATCCCAAGGGTAAGGGCGCAGGCCGTTACCGCCCAGATCTTTACCAGCAAAATCTTCGCTTTCACAGGCTCCCCTCCCGGCTGAGTTTTTTCTTCAACAATTCAAAGATGATATTGATGGCAAACAGCAGCACCATCAGAAAACAGCCTGCACTGTACAGAGCGCTGTAGTGGATGCTGCCCACCTCTGCCATTCCCATTTCCAGCGCGATCAGGCCGGAGATGGTCTCGCCCTTTCCCAGCAGCCTGGGCAGACCGATGGCGTTTCCCAGTACCATCATCACCGCCATGGTCTCGCCCATGGCCCGTCCGGTAGCCAGCGCCATGCTGATGAGAATTCCCTTTCGGGAGGCAGGCAGAACCAGCTCCCCGGCGGTATACCATTTGGATACACCCAGCGCGGCAGAGCTGCCGCCATAACGGGAATAGGCCTTGACCATGGTATCGCAGCAGGAGGAAATCATATACGGAAGAATCATAACAGAAAGCACAATGCCGCCGGCAAGCACCGACTCCCCTGCTGCCCGGCCGCATTTTTCGATAAATTTCACCACAAAATACAGTCCGATGAAGCCGAACACCACCGAGGGAATACTGGCCAGCAGATCAATGTAGGGCATAATCCACATTCTCTGCCGCTCTGTGGCAAAGCAGGCCAGAAACAGTGCACAGCCCACCCCGATGACAAGCGCAAAGGCAACCGCCAGCGCCGCTACATAGACCGTGGACAGAATCATATTCCGCATACCGTAGCTGGGAGCGTCCTGATAGATAATCGGCCGCCACTGGCTGCCCAGCAGCAGCTCTCTAAGCCCTACCTCCCGGATGGCCGGCAGGCTCTCCCGGACAATAAAAAACACCAGAAAGGCCAGCAGCAGCACCGTCAGCAGAGCAAAAATGCCCATGATACCGCCGAAAAGCCGATCCTCCGTCTTTCGCACATCCATCCCCTCTTTCTTATCTTGCATATTCTATAGAGTAGCAAAAGGCTGCCGCTTCGTCAAGATGCGGCAGCCTCTCTTAAAAACCCAAATTTAGAAAGCAGGGATGTAGCCGTTCTCGGCAACGATGGCACGACCGGTATCGGAGAAGATGTAATCCACAAAGGCTTCCTCAGCGGCATCCAGAGGACGGTTGGTCACAAACAGGCAGGGGCGCTGAATCTTGTAGCTGCCGTTGAGGATGTTCTCCTCGCTGGGCTCCACTCCGTTGACCTTGAAGGCATGGAGATTGTCCAGATTCTTCTGGTAAACACCATAGCCGGCATAGCCGATAGCGTACTCATTCTCAACAATCTTGGCAGCCAGAGCACCCATGGAGGGAGACTGGATGGCATTCTCGGAGATGGGAGTGCCCTGCATGACATTCTTCTCAAAGACCTCTGCAGCGCCGCCGGACAGGTCGCGGATTACCACAACGATTTCCTTGTGCTCCAGAGAGGCATCGATCTCGTCCCAATAGGCGATCTCACCGGCGAAAATCTTCCGGATGGTATCGGTGTCAATATCGTCCATGATCTCGCAGACAGGGTTCTTCTTGTTGACGGAGATGGTCAGAGCGTCAGAAGCCACCATATACTCGGTGTAACCGCTGCCCAGGGCTTCCTTCTCGCTGTCCTTCACAGAGCGGGCCAGCATACCGAAGTCGGCAGTGCCGTCCAGCACGCTGGAGGGGCCGTCGCCGGAACCGCCGGAGGTGACGGCAATGTCAATCTCCTCAGCAGGGAAAGCAGGGTTGACCTTGTCCCAGGTGCCGTACTCTTCCAGGTAAGCGGCGCCAATGGATGCGATAACGGGAGCCAGAGAGGAAGAACCGCAGAAGTGGATCTGGGGATCGATCTCAATGGGGGCAACCGTGGCGGCAGGTGCTTCCGTGGCGGGGGCAGCTTCCGTAGCAGGAGCAGCTTCCGTGGCAGGGGTGCTCTGAGCTGCACCGCAGGCCACCAGACCGAAGCAAAGAACCAATACCAGAAGCAGGCTGATCAGTTTTTTCATTTTGAATCCTCCAAAAGATATTGTCTTGGGCGTAATCGCCATACGCCGTCATTTTATCCCTGAAACCGTGGAATGTACAATAGTTTTTGTCTATTTATATTATTTACTTATTCTTATTTTCAATATATAGCCTTTCAATCCATTCTATTTTGTCTGTCTATTAATAAAAAGAATATATTGATAAATTGTATTGGTTTCCTTTCTCCAATCATGGTATGATTTTCCTGATAAACCGACAAATTATCCAGATTGGAGACGAAGAACTATGAACTATTTCATCGGAATTGACATAGGCTCCACCTGTGCCAAGACCATTGTCATGGATTCCGACAAAAAAGTACTGCACCGTATGCTGCAGCCCACCGGCTGGAGCAGTCTGGACACGGCAGAGGCCATCCGGGAGAAACTTGAGCAGCTGGGTGTCCCGACATCGGAATCTGCCATCGTAGCCACCGGCTACGGACGGATCTCCGTTCCCTACGCCGACAAAAGCGTAACAGAGATCACCTGTCACGGACGGGGCGCCTGCTTTGTCCATGGCAGCGAGAATCTCACGGTTATCGACATCGGCGGACAGGACACCAAGCTCATCGCCGTGGAGAGCGGCATTGTCAAGGACTTCATTATGAACGACAAGTGCTCTGCCGGCACCGGTCGTTTTCTGGAGGTCATGGCCAACACCCTGGCCCTGCGGCCCGATGAGCTCTGCCGCCTGGCTGCACAGGGCGGAAACACCTCCATCAGTTCCATGTGCACCGTGTTTGCCGAATCCGAGGTCATCAGTCTCATCGGCCGTGGTGAAAAGAAGGAAAACATCGCCTTTGCCGTGGTGGACTCCATTGTGAAAAAGGTGGCTTCTCAGGCCGGTCGCCTCACACTGGGTGACAAAGTCTGTCTCACCGGCGGCCTGTGCGAATTCGACTATCTGCGCGAAAGCCTGTCCCGGCAGCTGGGTGTTGCCGTGGAAACCGACCCCGACGGGCGCTACGCCGGTGCAATCGGCGCCGCCCTTTGTGCATATAACATCAGAAAGTAAGGAGAAATACATATGTCATACGATCTTCCGGCAAAATTTGAAGAGTTCAGCGAAGCCCGGCGTCAGGGCTTCCTGCGGGTCAAGCAGGTGAAGGAGAACGGCGGTAAGGTGGCCGGTATCTTCTGCACCTTCACGCCCACGGAAATTCTGGACGCCGCCGGGTTTATTTCCGTCAGCCTCTGCGGTATGAGCAACGAGACAGTTCCCGCCGCCGAGACCCAGCTGCCCAAAAACCTCTGCCCGCTGATCAAATCCAGCTACGGCTTTGCTCTCACCGACAAGTGCCCCTACACCTACTTCTCCGACCTGATTGTGGGAGAAACCACCTGCGACGGCAAGAAGAAGATGTACGAGATGCTGGGCAAGCTGAAGCCCACCTACATCCTTCACCTGCCTCAGGGGCACGACAGTGACCCCGTCACCGTATGGACTGCCGAGCTGCGCCGGTTTATTGCCTTCCTGGAGGAGAAGTTCAACCTCACCATTACCGACGAGGCTCTTCGCCAGGCCGCACGCCAGCGCAATGCCCAGCGTCAGGCGCACATGAAGCTGATGGAGCTGCAGAAGCAGACCCCGCCTCCCCTGGGCGGTATGCAGATGTATGCCACCATGGAGGGCACCGGCTTTATGTTCACCCATGAGGATCGGGTCAACAAGCTGAACCAGCTCCGGGAATCTGTGGAGGCCAATGCCGACCGCTCTGCCTTTGCCGGCGCCAAGCGGATTCTGGTCACAGGCTGCCCCATCGGCGGCGTCCTGCAAAAGACTGTGAAGGCCATTGAAGAAAATGGCGGCGTTGTGGTCTGCTTCGAAAACTGCAGCGGCATCAAGGCCGCCTTCCAGATGGTGGATACCGAGGCTGAGGATATCGTCAAGGCCATTGCCCAGCGGTATCTGCAAATCGGCTGCTCCGTGATGACCCCCAATACCGAGCGCATGAAGCTGCTGCCCAAGCTGGTGGAAGAGTACAAGGTGGACGGTATTGTGGAGGTGGATCTGCAGGCCTGCACCCCCTACTGTGTGGAGTCCTTCCAGATCAAACAGCTGTGTGAGCAGATCAATATCCCCTATTTGGCTGTGGAGACCGATTACTCCACCGGCGACTCCGGTCAGCTGGCCACCCGTCTGGAAGCCTTCCTGGAGATGCTCTAAATTCCGTGACCCTGCCCGGGGCGCCCCCCGGTAAAAAAATATACAGGAGGAAATACAAATGTCCAATTATGTCGAGATGTGGAAGGATCTGGGAATGGATCTGGAAGCCCACGACCTGCTGTGTCAGGTTCTGCCCACCGCCGTGGGTGATGTGTTCCTGACCCAGGAAAACCGCCCCAAGGCTATGGATTTCTGGGATCTGGTGATCTCCGAGGTGCATGGCATCCGCCCCGCTGAGCTGATCGCGGCTCAGAAAGAAGGCAGGAAGGTTTTTGGTACCTTCTGCGTGTATGTTCCCGATGAAGTGATTGTTGCCGCCAACGGAATTGTCACCGGTCTGTGCGGCGGCTCCCAGTTCTGGGTTCCCGGCGGCGAGGCCGTCCTGCCCAAGAGCACCTGCCCCCTGATCAAGGCATCCGTCGGCGCCCGTCTGGGCAAGACCTGTCCCTTCTTCCGGATTGCCGATATGTATGTGGGCGAAACCACCTGCGACGGCAAGAAGAAGGCATACGAGATTCTGGGCGAGGATGTCCCCATGTACATCATGGATGTTCCCCAGATGAAGCGGGAAAAGGACATTCTGAAGTGGAAGGATGAGATTGCCGACTTTGCCAAGATGGTGGAGGAGTTCACCGGCAATGAGATTACCGCAGAGAAGCTGGCTGAGTCCATTCGGATTCACAACGAGAAGCGCAAGGCCCTGCAGCGTGTCTACAACTGCCGCAAGTCCAAGTGTCTGCCCATCTCCGGCCGGGATGCCCTGCTGATGACCCAGATTTCCTTCTTTGACGATCCTGTCCGCTGCGCCCAGATGTGCAACCGTCTGGCCGACGAGCTGGAGCAGAGAATCCAGGACGGTGTCAGCGTGGTTTCCGAGGGCACCAAGCGTATCCTCGTCACCGGCACACCTTTGGCTGTCCCCAACTGGAAGCTCCACAACATCATTGAGACCTCCGGCGGCGCCGTGGTCTGCGAGGAAATGTGCACCGGCACCCGGTATTTTGAGAATCTGGTGGACGAGAGCGGCACCACCCTGGACGAGCAGTTCATGGCTCTGTCCCAGCGGTACATGAAGACCAACTGCGCATGCTTCACCCCCAACACCGGTCGGATCGATGACATCATTCGGCTGTGCAAGGAGTATCAGGTGGACGGCGTTATCGACTGCAGCCTGAAGTTCTGCTGCCTGTACGACACGGAGAAGTTCACCGTCTCCCGCGCCCTGAAGGAAGCCGGAATCCCCGTCCTGAGTCTGGAAACCGACTACGCCGACACCGATGCCGAGCAGCTGCGCACCAGAATCGGCGCCTTCATTGAGATGCTCAATGGCTGATTCCGATATCCGGTATTACATCCTCTTTGCAAACTATGAGCAGGGACTTGCGCTCCGGGATCTGCTGCTGGCAGAGAACATTCCCAACCGAATTGCCCCGGCTCCCCGGGCGATTCAGGGGGAGCTTTCCTGCGGAATGAGTCTTCTTCTCAGCCCCGGGGATGTGGATGCCGCCAAAGCCTGCATTGACAGACATCACGCGCCATACCATGCCATTGTCCCTCTGGCAGGCCAGATCAAGTCCCACCGGGATAAATACTGCTAAGCTGTCCCTCCACCGCAGGTGCGGTGGAGGGACTTTCTTAAGATTCTCGATTCCGCAGAGGCTTTCTTCACAATTATGTTGCATTTTTTCCAAAGATACTCTATAATTGCCAAAGTATGGGCTTCATGCCCGGATTTGTCCGATTGCTGCAACCGCTGCTGATAACGATTGTTGAAATAGAGGTTTCCTATGAATCATACCGTTTGTCTCCTGAACGACTCCTTTCCTCCGCTGATTGACGGTGTTGCCAACACCGTGATGAATTATGCCCGGCTGCTCCCGGAGTTTGAACACGATACGCTGGTGGTCACGCCCTCCTATCCGGAATACGACGATTCCCCCTATCCCTATCCCGTGGTGCGGTATCCCAGCATTCTCACGGATAAGGTGATTGGCTACCCCGCCGGCATCCCCTTCTCTCCGGAAATTGCACGATGCGTTCAGCAGAGCCAGGTTGAGCTGTTCCACAGCCACTGCCCTGTCATGTCTACCTTCATGGCACGGCAGCTTCGGGAGATTGTGGATGTTCCCATTGTGTTCACCTATCACACCAAGTTTGACATCGATATTGACAACATCACCAAGAACCGAGCCCTGCGGGCTGCCTGCCGGAAGGTGCTTGTAAATAACATTTCCGCCTGTGATGAGGTCTGGGCTGTCAGCAACGGCGCCGGTGAAAACCTGCGCTCCATCGGCTATCAGGGAGACTATATTGTCATGCACAACGGTGTGGATATGCCCCGGGGAAAAGCCTCCCCGGAAGAAATCCAGTCCGCCACCGCAGGGTATGATTTACCGGAGGGTGTCCCTGTCTTCCTGTTCGTCGGACGGATGTTGTGGTATAAGGGGCACAAAATCACCATCGACGCCCTCTCCCGGCTGGCCCGGAAGGGTGTGGACTATCGGATGGTGTTCATCGGCAGCGGCGACAACCTGCCGGAAATTGAGGAATATGTACAGGCATGTCAAATCTCGGATCGCTGTATTTTTACCGGCTCCATCCATGACCGATCTGTTCTGAAGGCATGGTACAGCCGCTGCGACCTGTTCCTCTTCCCTTCCACATACGACACCAACGGTCTGGTGGTTCGGGAAGCATCCGCCTGCGGCGTTGCCTCTGTTCTCGTGGAAGGCAGCTGCGCCGCGGAGGGTGTCACCGACGGCGTGAACGGCTTCCTGATTGAAGAAAACCCGGAAAGTATGGCAGCCTGTCTGGAAAGACTGTCCCTTTCCCAGATGCATACAGTGGGCGAACACGCCTGCGCGGATCTTTACATTTCCTGGGAAAGCGCCATTAAAAATGCCGCAGACCGCTATGAGGTGGTAAAGGAGCGCTACAGGCTGGAAGGCCGCCACCACAGGCTGAAGCCCACGGATATGATTATGAAGGCCAACGGCGAAATGATGGAGGTTCTGGCCAAGCTGTCCATCCACAGGAGCCGGAAATGGCTGCGGTCCCAGTTGGAGCTGCTGAAGAAATCCGGTTTTGGAGACTCCGATTAACAGGTTTCACTCCCTTCCTTCGGGAAGGGAGTGTTTATTGATATTGCACAAACTTCATGCAAGAAACACAGCTAGTTGCACAATTATCTGTTGCAATAGCTGGATAATTTGGCATTTATTCGACTTGAATTTCGGCAAGTGCAGTGCTATGATTTGCTGGCGACACTGGAACTTGCAGTTCCTGTTTGTTTTCAAGGAGGAATGATTATGGAAACCTGTCTTGTTCTTCTGGCCGTTTCACTGATCGGCGGTCTGATGCTCTCCCGTTTAACCAAGCGGATGCATCTTCCGGCTGTCACCGCCTATCTGGTAGCAGGCCTTCTGCTGGGACCATTCTGTTTGGGCCGCATCAACATCCCCGGGCTGGGATATCAGACCCTTGCTCAGGTTGGATCCATGAAAATCATCACCCAGACCGCTCTGGGTTTTATCGCCTTTACCATCGGCAATGAATTCCGCCTGAGCCAGCTGAAGGCCACCGGTGCAAAGGCCATCACCATCGGTATTCTTCAGGCTGTTTTCACCACACTGTTGGTGGATATCGCTCTGATCGCCCTGCATTTTTTGCAGCCGTCCGTTATTTCCCTCTCCTGCGCCATTACTCTGGGTGCCATCGCAGCAGCTACAGCCCCTGCCGCAACTTTGATGGTGGTGCGCCAATATAAGGCAGACGGTCCCCTGACCCGGCTTCTGCTGCTGGTGGTAGCAATTGATGATGCCGTCGGCCTGGTGGTGTTCAGCGTTTCCTTTGGCATTGCAACCGCCCTCTCCAGCGGCCATGTCAATGTTCTGGGCGTGGTTGTGGAGCCACTGCTGGAGATTATTCTCTCCTTCGGCCTGGGTGCCGCCATTGGCTGGCTGCTGAACTGGGTGGAGCAGTTCTTCCACTCCAGAAGCAAGCGTATGACCATCTCCGTAGCCTTTGTACTTCTGGCTGTGGGACTGAGTATGCTGGAATTTCAGGTTGGCGCTGTCCACTGCGGTTTTTCCCTGCTTCTGGTCTGCATGATGGCAGGAACCATTTTCTGCAACATCTGTCCCACATCCGAGGAACTGATGGGTCGTATCGATGGCTGGACCATGCCCCTGAATGTTTTGTTCTTTGTCATCTCCGGTGCGGAATTGGATCTGAATGTTCTTGCTCAGCCGGTCACCTTGCTGGTGGGTATCGTGTACATTCTTTCCCGCTCTGCCGGTAAATACTTCGGCAGTGCCTTCAGCTGCAAAATCACCTCCCAGAGCAAGTCTATCACGGATCATCTGGGCATCACGCTCCTGCCCCAGGCAGGTGTTGCTCTGGGTATGGCGCTGACCGCCGCCACGCTTCCGGATGGAACACTGGCCCGCAATGTTGTCCTCTTCTCTGTTCTGGTTTATGAACTGGTAGGCCCTGCTCTGACCAAGCGTTCCCTGATGGCTGCCGGAGAGATTCGCCCCGAAGGCCGCACCAGTGCCAGAACCGCAAATAAAACCGTATAATCTCTGTTTTCCGCGAGAATTATCTGCTCCTTCCTGAAATTGAGGTGATTCCCATGAAAAATTCTTCTGCAAAAGACCTGACCACCGGCTCTGCCATGCAGCTGATTCTGTCCTTCATGCTGCCGCTGATCTTCGGCCTGCTGTTTCAGCAGTTCTACAGCATGGTGGATACCGTGGTGGTGGGAAAGCTTTTAGGTGTGGACGCCCTGGCAGGTGTGGGCTCCACCGGCTCCATCAATTTCCTGGTGCTGGGGCTGTGCAACGGTATCTGCGCCGGTTTCGCCATCCCCGTTGCCCGGAAGTTTGGGCAGAAGGATTTGGATGGTCTTCGCCGGTTTGTGGGAAATATGATCTGGCTGGGCAGCATCATCGCCGCCATTGTCACTCTGGTCACCACTCTGCTGTGCCGGGATATCCTGATCTGGATGGACACCCCCGAGAGTACCTTCTCCTATGCCTATGATTATATCTGGGTGATTTTTCTGGGGATTCCAGCCACCATGCTCTACAATCTGCTGTCCGGAATCATCCGCTCCCTTGGAGATTCCCGAACACCGCTGCTGTTTCTGGTTCTTTCCAGCCTGCTGAATGTGCTGCTGGATATTCTGTTCATTGTCTGTTTCCGGATGGGTGTCGCCGGAGCCGGCTGGGCAACTCTGCTGAGCCAGCTGATTTCCGGTATCCTCTGCCTTCTGTTCATCCGGAGGGCATTCCCGCTGCTGCACCTGAGTGCCGATGATCTGCGTTTGCGCTGGCCATATGCCCTGCATCTTCTGTCCATGGGGCTGCCCATGGGAATGCAGTATTCCATCACCGCCATCGGAAGTATTCTGCTGCAGGCCGCCGTCAATGGTCTGGGCGCCAGCGCTATGGCCGCCGTCACCGCAGGAAGTAAAGTGAGTATGCTCTGCGCCTGCCCCTTTGACGCCATGGGCACCACCGCCGCTACCTTTGCCGGGCAGAACTGGGGCGCCGGAAAGCTGGATCGGGTGCATCAGGGCGTCAAGGACTGCACCATTCTGGGCGTTGCGTACTCTGCCCTGATTTTGCTTGCCATGTTTTTCTTCGGAGAAGACCTTTGCATGCTGTTTCTGGACAGCCGGGATGCCGCGGCTGTATCCGTCATCGGCCCGCTGAGCCGTCAGTTTTTGCTGGCAAGTTTGGTGTTCTTTGTTCCCCTGCTGTTTGTGAATCTGCTCCGGTTTACCATTCAGGGGCTGGGCTTCTCCAATCTGGCCGTCATCGCCGGGGTTCTGGAAATGCTGGCTCGGGGCATTGTGGGCACCGTTTTGGTTCCCCTGCTGGGCTTCACCGCCGTCTGCTACGCCAGTCCTGCTGCCTGGATCATGGCAGATATTTTCCTGTTCCCCGCCTATTTCTACTGTCTGAAAAAACGGACTTGTATTCCTGCTGATAACCCCCAGGAATCGGGGATATAGTTTTCCAGCCCTGCAAAGCGCAGGGCTGGTTTTTTTCAGGGAAGATTGTAGTAAAAGGCATCGGTGAGGTTTTCTTTTACCTTATAGTAGTCATAAATGTTTCGGATACGCTGCCGAACCTGTTCATCAGAATAAATATCTGTTCGGGTGGTTAAAAAGTAGTCCAAATACGCATCCAAATCGGTGTAAAACAGATCCGTTACCTCGTAAACTGTGTACTGCTGATCCTCATAGACCTTATAGCCTTTCAGTTCCTCAAAGGTCATCACCCGACCGTAGATAAAGGCATAGTTGTCTTTTTCCAGGGTCATGGGTGTTTCATAGGTAAACAGATAGATCAGCGGCATCCCAACGCCCCCATCCGTCTGTCCGGGATACTGGGGCAGCAGAGCCTCCAGCTTCAGGCACAGGTCGGTGTCGCCAATGCCGTTGGCCTTTGCTCCCACCATTCTGCCATAGCCGTCCAGACTGGTATAGTGCTCCCCTACCAGCTGGTACTGCAACTCCTTGGGGAAAGTCTCGTCAAAGACCACATCCGCAGGCGACGGCCCCACGATCAGCCCGGGGTCCACCGGAGAAATCACATTGCCCGTAAATTCCTGCAAAAGCTGAGCCACCTTCCGGGAATACAGAGCATTCTGCTGGTCATCCCGAACCGGGTACGCCAGTTCAAAATAGAATCGCAGCTCCTCCTCGATGTCCGCAATGCTCTGGGAAACGCCGAGGGCTGGGTCAGGCTCCGTGGGCGGCTGCGTGGGCTCTGTTTCCTCCGGTTCCCGGAACCGGAAGGAGCACATCCAGTCGTGTCCAAAGAGAAAATCGTTGTTGGTCAGGATGAAATAGTGCAGCTCACTGCTCTGCTCCAACGCCGCCACATCGTAGGCTGCGGAGATGTCCACCACCATGGTACCCTCTGTGTGGGGGGCAAACTCTGTGTTCTGAAAAACAACTTCTCCGCCCTGTTTTTCCACTTCCTCTGAGGTCTCCCAGCACATCAGCTTCAGCTGCTTTTGGAATTTCAGTTCCTTATCCGACCCGTTTTTCACCTCCACCGTTACAATACCATTGCCCCGGTAGGTGCCTCCAAGGGACAGTTCGTCCCCATTCAGCGGAGAAAACAGGAATTTTGCGCACCCGGGAACCGCCAGGATCAGGGCAATCAGGGCAGCGATCAGCAGTGTTCTCACCGCCGGGCGAGGGTGTGTTTCGTCCCCGATGGTCTGGTACTCCCCTTCTTCATAGTATTGGGGATTGATTTCCCCCAGAATCAACAGCAAATCCTTCCCGGTCATACACAGATCCCCTCCTTTTTCAGATACACATACAGCTTTTTGCGGGTGCGGTGGAGCTGGGTCTTGACCTTACTTTCGCTGAGATGATACCGGGCCGCAATCTGGGCAACACTGTCCGCAAAGAGATAGCGGCGCAGAAAAATCAGGCGGCTCTCCCCGGACAGAGCTTCCAGAAAGCGTTCCAGTGTATTCCGGACTTCCTGACGGTCAAATTCCTGCTCCTGCCGTCTGTCCGGGATGCAGCTTTCCATTTCCTGAGTCAGCTCCACCACCTGAGCATTTCGTCTGGCAGCCAGATTCCAATCCACCCGGTTTAATGAGAGATTTCGGCAGATGGCTGCCAGAAAGCCATAGAAGAATTTTGGCTTTTGGGGTGGGATAGATTGCCAGACCTCCAGATAGGTATCATTGACACATTCCTGGGCATCCTCCCGGACATCCAGAATCCTGTGGGACAGGGCAAAGAGCCTCCGTCCATAGGCCAGATCCGTCTCCCGGACTGCCTGTTCCTTTCGCGCCCAGAACAGCGCAATGATTTTGGCATCCTCCAAAGAGTTCACATCCTTTCGTTTTTGGTTCCTCACCCCTGTAGTCCCTTTTCCGGGAGGAAAGGTCACACGGAATCTCTCTTTTTACCATCTCTTTCGCCTCCTGACCATATTGTAGCACCGGAAGGGCGTGCCACGCAACCGACCAGAGGCAGAATATAAAAATGCTGACCGGCGTCAAACCGGTCAGCAAGCATCCTGATAATTCACATGGGATTAAATCGCGGGACGGCGGGGAATGATGATGGCCGCAATGAGATAGGCCAGAATCCCACAGCCGCCCATGGCGCAGAACAGCACCCAGGCCAGCCGCACCAGTGTGGCATCCACCCCGAAGTACTCTGCGATTCCGCCGCAGACGCCGTCCAGCATCCGATCTTCATTGGATTTATACAATTTCCGTTCCATAATACCCTCCTGTTATTTCCACTGCGCAAAGGGCGTCAGTTCCATCTGCACATAATTTTCCGGTTCTGTGGTATAGGTCATGTCGATCAGCTCCCTATCCTCCAACTTCAGGGTTGAATCAAAGCTGTCATTCCAGCCCGAGGAGCCCTGATTGGCAAAGCAGAAGCCGCCGGCATAGTAATATCGGTTGCGCTCCGTGCTATCCAGCAAAAGCTGAGGTGCGCCGTTTTCATCCAGTATATACAGGGAGAAAACCAGTTTTCCGAAAAAGGGATCGTCCTTTCTGGAACCGATTGCCAGCTCCTGCGTGCCATCTCCGTCCAGATCTGCAACTGCATAGCCGATATCCTCCAGGGGCTCTGCAAAGAAGCTGTCAGCGGCCATGTAATTCAGGTTGTGCTCTATCATCTGCGCGGCATCCCAGCCTCCCGACAGTGCTGTGTAGTATTCGTCAAGTACAGGAGCATAGGCATCCGGGATCGGGTCTGTCTCCTGCTCCCTGCTCCAAACCGGGAACTCGTGGTCTGCGGTTTTCAGAATCACCCGGTTGATTTCGGTTTTGACCGGAATGGTGATGTCAAAGTCCCCCGTCTCAAAAAAGCCAAACACAGAGCTGAAGTGAAAACCCACATAGAGCGTCCCCTCCTGTTCCCGGGCATAATAACCACAAAAGCCCGACGGGAAGGAACCGGGATAACCGCCCCGGATATGCACAGTCCCCTGTCCAACCTCCACCGTCTCAAGCCATGCGCCCTGGCAGGCGTTGAAACCGCCCAGCTTCCAGCCGTATCGTCCCACCAGAAAAATGATTATCAGCAGTGCCGCCAGAAGAGCCACTGCGGTGAATGCTCTTTTCAGAAGTCTCATTTGCTCACTTCCTTTCTTTGTTATCAGTTTACCAGCTTCTTCGTTGATTGGATAGAGCGTTTTTTCGGGTGTTTGTGTCAGATTTTCAGATTCTTCCGGTTTTGGGGTCGGAGTGTCGGGATTCGCTGCATTCTGATTCCCCGAGGGAATCAGAATCATGGTGTTGCCGCCGTCCAGCCGGCGGCAAGCAACTGTCCGCCGGACAGTTGCATTGAATGGTTCGAATCCCTACACAAGAAATAACCGGAACCCGCGGATGCGGATTCCGGTTATTTGGTCGGAGTGTCGGGATTCGAACCCGAGGTCTCTTGGACCCGAACCAAGCGCGATACCAAGCTTCGCCACACCCCGTTAGCCAAATCATTATAATGGAGAAACGCTTCTGTGTCAAGGGCTGGAATGCGGAAAAAAGAATTTTCCCGGATTTTTCGGAATAGAATAATCCGAAAGTGTGCTTTCGCCAGGGAGGTGTGTCCGTGAATCTGGAAATATCAGGTACCAGCTGGATTCTGGGTGCAATGCTGCTTCTGGTGGTTCCTTTGAACTGGCTGCTGGCCGCTATAACGGCAGCGGTATTTCACGAGCTTTCCCACAGTGCTGCCATTGTCCTTCTGGGTGGGCATATCCATGGGTTGAAAATCTTCCCGGATGGCATCCGGATGGAGACAAGTCCCATGACGGCATGGCAGGAGATTCTTTGCAGCCTTGCCGGGCCGGCAGGCAGTCTGCTGCTGATGCTTTTGGCGAAGCACACTCCCAGAATCGCCCTGTGTGCGCTGGTGCAGGGCTGCTACAATCTGCTGCCGGTCTTTCCCCTGGACGGCGGAAGGGCACTTCGCTGTCTGCTGGAATGGCTATTATCGCCCAAAATGGCAAAAATGGTGGAAAGGGTTCTTGTGTGTACCGTTTTGGCGGCAGTCTGTTCTGTAATCCTGTGGCTGGATCGGAGCCTTTCCATGGGCGGAATCCTGATTCTGATAGGTGCTTTCGGCATCGCTAAAGGGATTTTCAGAAAAATACCTTGCAAAGAAACGGTTCTCAGGGTACAATAGAGCCACCAAAATAAAGAGGTAATTCTATGACCGAACTGAAACAAAGAATCCTTCCCATGGTTCAGAAGCCTGCCCGGTACACCGGCGGCGAATGGGGTGAGGTGAAAAAAGACCTGTCCGGCATCCGGGTTCGGGTGGCCTTCTGCTTCCCGGATACCTACGAAATCGGAATGTCCAATGTGGGTATGCGAATTCTTTACGGCGTGATGAACCGCATGGAAGGCGTCTGGTGCGAGCGTGTCTTTGCCCCCTGGGGAGACATGGAGGAACAAATGCGGCAGCACCAGCTCCCCCTCTGGGCGCTGGAAAGTCAGGATCCTGTGAAGGATTTTGACATGATTGCCTTCTCCATCGGCTATGAAATGGCATATTCCAACATTCTGAATATGCTGGATCTTTCCGGTGTTCCTCTCCACAGCGCTGACCGGCATGACCTGAAGAACATCGTCTTTGCCGGAGGTGTCTGTGCCTTCAACCCGGAACCGCTGGCAGACTTTATTGATTTCTTCTCTCTGGGCGAAGGTGAGGACATCACGGTGGAGATCGTCTCCCTGTATGACCAGGCCAAGGCAGAGGGCTGGAGCAAGGATGCCTTCCTCCATGCCGTTGCCAAGATTCCCGGTGTTTATGTTCCCAGCTTCTACCGGCACGAGTACAACCCGGACGGCACCCTGTCCGCCATCGTCCCTCTGGAAGGTGCACCGAAAAAGGTGACCAAGCGGATCATTGAAGATCTGGACAGCGCCTATTTCCCTACGGACATGATTGTCCCCTCCACGGAGATCGTCCATGATCGGGCAAATCTGGAGGTATTCCGGGGCTGCATTCGGGGCTGCCGGTTCTGTCAGGCTGGCTTCAGCTGCCGTCCGGTGCGAAAAAAGAGCCCGGAGGTACTGTACCGTCAGGCTGTGGAAATTCTGGAAAACTCCGGAAACAACGAGATTACCGTATCCAGCCTCTCTACCTCGGACTATCGGGGGCTGAAGGAGCTGACGGATCAGCTGATTCCCTATTGTGCTGACCACAAGATCAACCTCTCCGTCCCCTCCCTCCGGGCGGACAATTTCTCCCGGGAGCTGATGCAAAAGCTCCAGACCGTCCGCAAAAGCGGCCTGACCTTCGCCCCCGAAGCAGGCACCCAGCGCCTTCGGGATGTGATTAACAAAAACCTCACGGAGGATGAGATCCTTACCACCTGCGCCAACGCCTTCTCCGGCGGCTGGAACAATGTGAAGCTCTATTTCATGCTGGGTCTGCCCACAGAGACGGACGAGGATGTACTGGGCATTGCGGAGCTGGTCTACAAGGTGATTCAGACCTGGAAGGAATGTGCTTCCAACAAAAAGCGCGGACTCCGGGTTCATGTGGCCACCGCCTATTTTGTGCCCAAGCCTCACACCCCCTTCCAGTGGGAAAAACAGATTACTCCCCAGGAGTACCTGCGGCGATGCCGTCTGCTGAAAGATCATTTCTATTCCAAGTCCATTGAATATGACTACCACAGCCCGGATCTGAGCCGTCTGGAGGCTGTCTTCGCCCGGGGCGATCGTCGGCTGGGTCCTGTGATTGAAGCCGCTGTGAAAAGCGGCGCACGCCTGGATGGCTGGGACGAGTACTTCAATTATGCAAAATGGTATGCGGCTTTCCGGGAGTGCGGGGTGGATGAGGACTTTTACACAACCCGGGGCTATGGTGAAGAAGAAATCCTGCCTTGGGACACCATCGATGTAGGTACCGGCAAGAGGTTCCTGAAGCTGGAGCGCAAGCGTGCCTATGAGGGGAAGGTCACCCCGGACTGCCGCCATGGCTGCGCCGGCTGCGGTGCTTCCAATCTGCTGAAGGAGGTGGCCTGCGATGCCTAGAGCCTTATTTGAAAAAACGGGAAATGCCATCTGGATTTCCCATCTGGATTTAATGCGGGTATTTCAGCGCAGCTTTAAACGCGCTGGGCTGCCGTTGACCCACACCCAAGGCTTCAACCCCCGTCCCTCGGTATCCATCGCTCTGCCCATGAGTGTAGGCGTGGAGAGTCGATGTGAGCTGCTGGATTTTGATTTAGAGGGAGATCCAATCTCCAACGAGGAAATCTGTGAGCGTCTGAATCGTGCTCTTGTGGAGGGAGTCAGGGTTCTCAGGGTTTATGATGATGGAGCCAAGCTCAAACATCTGTGCTATCTGTCCTGCGAAGTGGATTTGGAGTATGACAACGGCATCCCGGAGCAGGCACAGGCGGAAATCTCCGGGTTGTTCGCCCGGGAAGAAGTGACCGTGGAAAAAAAGAATAAAAACGGAGTCCGGCAGGAAAACATCATTCCCATGATCAAGCGGCTGGAAATATCTCCCGGAGACAGCAATACCCTGGTGCTGCATGGTCTGGTCTGCTGTCAGAATCCTACCCTGAACCCCATGCAGCTGTGCACAGCCATTGATCTATATCTTCCGGAGCTGAAGCCGGATTTCGCCAGGTGCCGCCGGATGGAAATTTACGATGAAACAGAAACTGTGTTTCGATAGGAGGAAAATCAAAATGGAAAACCAGATTGAACTGGATATCTGCCCCATCTGCCGGGGTGCAGGCATGATCGTCCATGAAGGCGGCTGGAATGTTCAGGTGGAGTGCACCGATTGCAGCGCACACACCGTCTATGTGGAATACAACAGCGACGCCGAGAAGGATGAGGCGGAGAAGTCCGTCGCCCGGCTCTGGAACATGGGCAAGGTAATCTCCGGCGAACGGGGTGAATAAGGATTTGCTGAGGCGGAGACCCTTTCCGGTCTCCGCCTCTCCCCTGTTTTCCCGGCAAAAAATTTTTGCAGAAATTTGAAAATAATGCTTGCATTTTTCAGGATGCTGTGTTACTATATCTGAGCGGTCGGGAGACAGCGGTAAACGAATATCCGGGTGTGGCGAAGTTTGGTATCGCGCTTGAATGGGGTTCAAGAGGCCTCGAGTTCGAATCTCGACACTCGGACCAAAATATTTAGAAAACAGCTGATTCTAAAAAGAATCAGCTGTTTTCATTTTAAAAAAGTTGACCCGTTTTTTGAGATTATTCTGCGGAATTTACGCCTGTTTTTAACAGGTTTTTAACACATCTGTTTTTAATTTTATTATGAAAGAAAAACTTTCAGAAGAAAAAATAGGGAGCGTTGCCTGTTATTTGGCAATGCTCCCTCTGTTTTTCTAATACCTGTCTCCTGCACCTTCAATGGCCTTCGCCCCGGCTTCCAGCAGCTTAATGAGCCACCCGGGCACCGCTGCGCCCATCTTTACGGCATTTTCCAAAATACTGCCCAGCTCCGTAATGATGTACCACGCAAGCACCAGCGGCAGGATCACACCCGGCCACTGAATCGTCACAGCCGGAATGTTTTCGCAGATAATCAGCATAATAATGTCCGCCATGCCGGATACTGCCACCACAAGGATCATGCCGCCCTTGTGCCACAGCCCCTGCCGGGCTACCGCGCTGCTCCACTTGCCCTCCTTGCAGGCCGCCATGGTGCCGGAGATGTAGTCCATGGCCATGGCAGCCACCCACGCCACCATCATAATGCCCTTCCAGCCCAGCAGCTCCCCCAGCGCGGTGAAGAATACCACCAACGCCGCCTTCCATGCCAACATTGTTTCCTTCATTTTGTTTCCTCCCTTGTAAAATCGTTGTCATTGCGAACCAGTGGTGCTCCGCGCAGCGAATCAAAATCTCTATGATTGCCTGTTGCAATCATTCCTCAATTCCTGCTCAGACTGGTGTGGCAATCCATTCTAAAAATCCATGTGTACCGCCCCGCCGTCGATGGCGTAGGCATAGCCGGGATTCAGTGTCTGCACAAAATCCAGCACCTCGGCACTTCCGTGCCCTTTGACATAGAAATCCATTGCCCTGCCCGCCAAATGCCGGGAAGTCTTTACGCCCCCCACCGCTGCATTGTGGCTCTGGCAGCGCACCGTGCTGGTGGGAATCACGGGTGCGCCGAAGTGCTCCCGGACGGCATCTGCCGCGCGGATCAGAGCTTCCGTGGGCTCTGCCGGGAAGCCGCCGCACTTTCCGCAGGGGCAGCCGATAAACGCCTCATCCCGTGTGAAATACTTGATATCATCCCAGAAGGTGCCGGTCTGCGGCTTTGTGTCCGGCTCTTTTCCCGGCATCCCGTAGGCTACGGCGTGGCGCATTGCCTTGTCCGTCTCGTCCCCTGCCAGCCCGTCCACCACGATGCCGCCGAAAGCCTCCTGAAACCGCTCCACAGCCGCTTTGGTCTGCTGCCCATAGATGCCGTCTATGTCCCCGGAGTAGTAGCCTAAGTACCTGAGCAGACATTGTTTCTGCTCCGCTGTCATCAGAAGGCCTCTCCCGTGATTGCCGTGTACTGTTCCGGCGTGATCACACCCTTCTCGGCGAACTGATGGATCTGCTTCTTGGTGTACAGCTTCAGGTTGAAAAATCGTTTCAGTTTCTCAAACATAAATTATACCTCCATGTCTAAAAGCGTGTCCGTCATCAGGGCGGTGTACATGACCTGTGCTTCGATTCTGTCCTCTTGGGTAGGCTCGTCCACGGGTTTCAGTGCTTCCTCCTGGGCGGCGATTTCCTCTGCTGTGCACTCCAAGGGTGTGCTGTCAATCAGCTTGTAGCGGTATGCGCCGCCCATGGTGATGATGGGCTGGGGGAAGTAGTTGCCCTGTGCGTGGTGATACTTGTCTGCGTAGCCTCTGTCGATTTCCGTCCAGCCGATGGTGTCCGGCAGAAATGCGGAGGAATTGACAGCGGCAATGTGGCCGGAATCATTGGTTTTAACATAAACGATGTATGGTTTCATTTCCATGTTGCATTCCTCCTTACAGATCTGCTGATAATTCGATAAAATTATCTCCTGCTATTGTTGTAAGTAAGCACGAGCCGCCAGGAGTAAAGTTTGAGGATATCGTACAAGCCAAAGAAGCAATGTATCCTCTTTGATATATATTAATCTCCGAAATTGCAGCACTAGCTGTTCCGTTCTTAATTCGGAAGTTTGACAAATCCGCTGTAATGTTTACGCTAGCTGTTGGAAGTCGCATATACACCGGAAGTTGAATTATGCACTGTGCTAATGATGCTGTTTCAACATTTCCGACAGCAATGAAAGCATAACTTCCACCATAGCGGATAAAATATCGCTGGCATTCAACCAACTCAGCACCGTATCCCTTCGGCTGATACTCCGGCAGGGTTTCGGCGGTGTATTCGTTTGCGTAAAGTGCCGCCCATTGGATCACACCGCCGCTGGATGTGATGGTAACAGCCCCGTCCGCATAGCTGATGGAGGCGGTACCGGAGACCATGCCGACATAGGGATAGGCCGCAGCCGGAGCGTTTTCCAGTTTTTGGGTAATGGTGCCGTTTAAGGTCAGGCCGGTGTCTGCAGCATAGGAAACAGTGCCGCTGGTCAGAATCCAGCGGTCTGCCGCGTAAGCCACCGTACCGTGATTGCCTCCAATACCCGCCTGTGCCACCAGATTGGTAAAATCGCTGTTGTCCAGCAGATTCCGGGGTGCGGCCTTTCGGACGGAAGCGTCCACATACCCCTTCCTTGCCGCCTGGCTCTCCTCCGTGGGGTCATTCAGCCCGGAAATACTCTGGCCGTTCATGTTGATTGCGCCGATCATATCCCCGCCGCCGGACGGCAGCGCACCCACATCGGTGGCTGTCAGGGTCACAGTCCCGGTTTCATCGGGAGCAATACCATTAACCTTCGTTGATACTCCAGGTTCCCCCTGGGGGCCCTGCGGTCCCTGCACACCCTGTTCTCCCTGGGGACCCTGTGGGCCTTGCTCCCCCGGAATTCCCTGTTCCCCCTGGGGACCCTGGTCGCCCTTTTCGCCGCGGAATACTCCGCTGTCAGCCGCTTTTCTCAGAGAGTCGTCCAGCTTGTCCTCCAGCCATTGCAGGCGGATATAGTCCTGCACCGGTGCGGCTCCTGCAGTCTCGTTCCTGCTAACCTTGAGAACAAAGGGAAACGATGTCAGCCGATCCAGCTTGCTGTCGTTAAAGATCAGCTGGCACTGCACATCCCCCGGAACGGTCAGCATTTGCGGTATCAAAACCACCGATGCCACATTGCCGGATACGGTGATTGCCGCCGAATCGTCTGCCAGCTTGTCATAAATGCCCTTATGACCGTCCGGCTGACGGTACACCAGCGCCGCATCCACTCCCGCAGGCGGCTCCCACCGAAGGCCGTTTGCCCGCAGCGAAACCGCCACCGTCCGGGTTGCCCCGTCCCCCTGCATTGCCTCCACACGGGCTCCCATGTTCGGCAATGCAAAGTCTACTGATATTCTTGTTGTGATCATAGAAACACCTCCACCCTTAGGCGCAAATCGGGTTTTGTCCAGCGGAATTTGTCGATGCAGGATTCACCAGAATTTGCGCTGCGGCAATCAGGTTTCCGAACGCAGATCACCCCATGAAACAACAAAACAGCCCACAGCTTGCTTTCGCTTAGCTGTGGGCTGCTTATATTTCTTTCGGTTTTCGTGGAAAGTATCAGAACTTTACGATCTCAGGAGCCGCTGTAAAGGAAGAAAAGGTTGCCTCCGCGTTGCGGAAATAAAATACCTGTGTATTCCCATCGTTCTCGTCGTACATCTTTCTCAGATTGGGATAGGCATCCAGCATGGACTTCCGAGCCTCCACCCGGTCATCCTCAATCAGCTCTCCGGCAACCCGTACCCAAACGCCATTGTGAAAAGCGCAGATCTCTGCCTTGGGATTTGCCAGCAGCTGTCTGGAGGTGGGCTTGACCTTGCCGGTCTGGATGTAGAGCTTTCCCTCGAAGATATTGGCAGTGCCGAAGGGACGCACCCGGGGCTGATCCCCCTCCACAGTGGCCAGATAGTAAGTCTGAGCTTCCTTCAGAAATTCGCAGACCCGTTCGATTGCTTTCATCGTGATTCCTCCGTTTCATTTTTGGAATACAAAGACCGCAGGGAATCCCCTGCGGTCAAATGTCACTGTTTGATTATACCAGGCTCAGAGCCAGAGTCAGCAGAATCCATGCAATGGCGATCCACTTGGTGGAAGTAGCCAGCATCTGATCCAGACCGCCGCTCTTATTCTTGCTCAGGTAAGAATCGGAAGCACCTGCCAGAGCACCGGACAGGCCAGCCTCCTTACCGGACTGCAGCAGAACAACTACAATCAGAGCAAGGGAACACAGAGCCTCCAGAACAATCAGAATCGTTTCAAAAACACCCATTTCCTCAACCTCCCTCCGCCGAATTCGCGGACAGCGAATGGTAAATGACCTGCGAAAACTACGCAAACCTTAATTTAGCCAGTACAGTATAGCACAGCCCTGCTAAAAATGCAAGCAAAATTCGATATTTCTTTACCCAGAAGGTCAGAAAATTACTTCTGCACCCAGTTCCCGGTGGCCAGGCAGTTGAGATATGCTTCAATGAAGGGGTCCAGGGCACCGTCCACCACGGCATTGATATTGGAGGTCTCGCAGCCGGTACGGGTATCCTTCACCAGCGTATAGGGCATGAAGACATAGTTGCGGATCTGGCTGCCCCACTCGATCTTCTGCTGAACGCCCTTGATATCGGAAATCTTGTCCAGATGCTCCCGCTCCTTGATCTCAATCAGCTTGGAACGGAGCATACGCAGACAGTACTCCTTGTTCTGGAACTGGCTGCGCTGGGTCTGGCAGGAGACGACAATGCCGGTAGCCTTATGGATCAGACGGACTGCGGAGGATGTCTTGTTGATATGCTGGCCGCCTGCGCCGGAGGAGCGATAAACCTGCATTTCATAATCCTCAGGACGAATTTCCACATCGGCACTGTCATCCTGAATGTCCGGAACAACCTCAATAGCAGAGAACGAGGTCTGGCGGCGGCCGTTGGCATCAAAGGGAGATACCCGAACCAGACGATGAACACCATTCTCGCCCTTCAGGAAACCGTAGGCGTTCTCACCCTCGATCACGATATCCGCGGACTTGATACCGCCCTCATCTGCCTCCTGAATGTCCATGACCTTGCAGACAAAGCCATGCTGCTCTGCCCATCGGGTATACATCCGCAGCAGAATGGAGCACCAGTCCTGTGCCTCCGTTCCACCCGCACCGGCGTGGAAGCTCATCAGGGCGTTGTTTTTGTCATAGTGACCGGTAAGCAGCGTTTCCAGACGGCAGGACTCCATATTGGCAGTCAGGGTAGCAAAGCCCTCCTTCAGCTCGTCCAGCATGGAGTCATCATCTTCCTCCGCTGCCATCTCGCAGATGGTCATCAGGTCATCCCATGTGGAGACCATTTTCTCATAGCGCGCAATCTTTGTCTCGGTCTGCTTGACCTTCATGACAATTTTCTGGCTCTTCTCCGGGTCATCCCAGAAGCCGGGAGCCTCCTGCATGGCATGAAGCCGCTCCAGCTCACTGCGCAGACCTTCCAGATTCAGGGATTCTGCCAAACCATCCAACGCGGGACGGCAGTCATTCAGTTTCTGTTTATAGGAATCAAACTCGATATTCATAACAAAATCTCTCATTTCGTGGTAATTGACATATCTTTTTTCATTATATAGGATTTCCTGCGGATTGTAAAGCAGTTTTTTATGCCGCAGAAAAAAACCAGGCCCATGGCCCGGTTTTCTTATCGCTGACTTGGGCCTCCGTCCTGCTGATCGAAGATCAGATCGTCCAGGTCAATCTGTGGATCGCTGTTCTGCCACATTTCTCTTCTCCTTTCTGGAACTACATTGCAGTATATTCCGGACGGGCTAAAAAATGTGCCGGATTTTCTTGACAAGGCAGAATTTTTTCAGTAAAATGTGAAAAGTGTCCTGCCGGGACACATCCATACGCCCCAGTAGCTCAGCTGTATAGAGCGGCCGCCTCCTAAGGTTACGTTACAACGGTCGCCTACTAAAAACTTCATATAGGATTCAAGTTCGAGTTTCTTCGGGCTTAATCATAAATTTAGCCATGTCGCAATAGCTCAGTTGGATAGAGCACACGCCTCCTAAGCGTGGGGTCGGGGGTTCAAGTCCCTTTTGCGACGCCAGCTAACAACGCCGAAAGCCTTTGTTTTCAAGGGTTTTCGGCTTTTCTTGTTCCAAAAAGTTTTTCCTATCGGAAGCACCCTTAGTTTTTTATGGTTCTGAATTCTACTCCAAATTCGTTTTTTTGACAAGCCCTAAAAAATTGAACTGCTGTCATAAGACAAAAATTTCTGCTAATCATTAGCAGAAAACGGGCTGTTTTTGCTAATGAAAATGCCCCTCCTGCTAATCAGGCCGAAAATCGTGCAAAAAAACCTGCTAATAAAAAAAGGCGGTTGTTTTGAGTGCTATGCCGTTACAGGCAATAAAACTGAATATTACCGTGTTTACATAGAGCGTTTATTCGCCCCTTTCAAGGGATGGGTAAACGCTCTTTTTTCATTTCCGGGCATCCCGGAAAAATATCGAGGATTGGAGGTTAGGATGTGCAAGAGGAAATGTATGCCCCAGATAAGCCAAGCGAATGCAGCAAGTGCTATTTCTGGAAAGGAACACGGTCGGGCTGTAGTCTGGGCAAAGGTAATTGCTATTACCTGATTCGTGAAGCACCAA
>CAMCRV010000004.1 GCA_945877365.1 uncultured Clostridia bacterium
TGGTGGAGATAAGCGGGATCGAACCGCTGACCTCTTGAATGCCATTCAAGCGCTCTCCCAGCTGAGCTATACCCCCATAGGCTGTAGAATGGCAAATAGCAAGTTATTAAATTGAAGAAGTGGGGTGTGTAACTGGATTGCTTGGGCTCCCAGCTGAGCTATACCCCCATATTCTGCTGCGCTGTCAGACAGCTTTTGTATTATAGCACAGCTGATGGATTTGTCAAGAGGTTTGTGTTATTTTTCGGGAAAATTTTCGGAGGCGCCCGGTTCCGGGGTCTGGTAGAGCTTGCTGTAGCTGAAGCCCCTTCCCCAGACTTCGCTGACCCGGCTGATGATCATAAAACACTCGGGATCGATCTCCCGAGCCAAGGTTTCAATCCGGGGCAGCTCGTGGTTGGAGACGATGCTCATAATCACCTCCGTGGACTGCCGGAGGTAGCCGCCCTCGCCATGGAGAATGGTCAGTCCCCGATCCACCTGAGACAGAATGGCCTGCCGGATCTGAGGGGCCTTCCGGCTGATGATTTTTACCTCGGTTCGGCTGGTGCCCAGCAACATGACCTTATTCAGGGCAATGGAGATGACGATAATCAGCAGAATACCATGGAGCAGATCCTCCGCAGAGTGGAAGAACATCTGCGACAGAAGAATACAGAAGTCAAAGGCCCAGAGGCTGAAGGAAACGGGAATGTGGAAAAATTTTTTCAGAATCAGGGGAGGGATGTCCATGCCTCCGGTAGATGCACCGGCGCGCAGGACAATGCCCAGGCTGATGCCCAGGCCGATTCCGGCGAAAATCACATTCAGCAGAATGTTGTCCGTAAGCCGAACTGCCCCCAGACTCCGGTTCAGGGCTTCCAGAGCAACGGGATAAAACAGAGAACTGAAAATGGTGGTCATGGCGAATTGCCGGCCCAGAATCCACCAGCCCAGAATCAGCATCGCCACATTGAACACAAAAATAAATCCGGACAGGGGAATCCCGGTGAGATGGTTCACCACAAGGGCGATGCCGGTGGTGCCGCAGCTCATGAGGTTGGCAGGCAGCACAAACAGCTTGATGGAAAGGGCGTACAGGACATTGCCCACCAGCACCATCAGCAGGGAAAACAGCTTCTTCTGATTCATCAGCGGAATCCTCCATAAAAACACGCCTGTTAAAGATCAAAAACAGGCGTGGTGTTGTTTGTTTATTCGGCCTTACTGCATCCAGAGAAAATCCATGAAGTCCGGCACCAGCTTTTCCCAGTCGGCCTCCCGGTGGCCGCCATCGATCTGGCACACCTGCTTGCACACCACATGGCGCTGTTCCAAAAGACGGATGACCTCCTGATGGTTCCAATAGGTCTGACTGGAACGATCCGGGGTGAGAAAATCGTTTTTCTTGGACTCCCGGGTGCCCCAGGAAAAGTACATCCGGGTGTCGGGACTGAGGCTGCACCGGTTCAGATCCTCCATAAGGGGTCCCATGCAGAAGCCCATGGCGGTGGAGATACAGGCGGCCTTGGAAAACCACCGGTTGAAATGAGCGCCGGCGTAGAGAGCCATGATGCCCCCCATGCTGGAGCCGCCGATGGCGGTGCACTCCCGGAAGGGAATGGTGCGGTAGGTGATGTCGATATAGGGCTTTACATCCCGGAGAATCCACTCCATAGTCTCCCAGCCCCGGGGCTCAAACTGCCCGAACCAACCCTGAGCAGGATAGGGCAGATACTCGCTGAGCCGCTCCTGACCCTCGTGGCCGCATTCGATGCCCACCAGAATCATGGGCTTTTTCCACTGGGAGAGAAACTTTGCCATGCCCCAGGATTTGCCGTAGGTGGCATCCTCATCCCGGAACAGATTGTGGCCGTCAAAAAAGTACATCACGGGGTAGTATTCACCGCTGGTATGGTAATCCTCCGGCAGCCAGATGTGCAGGGGGCGGTCGGCGTTTTTCGGAGGGAAGAGAAAGGACTGCTTGATCAGCATGGGACGGCCTCCCGGAAAAAGAATAAAACCGGACGGCACAAGGCCGCCCAACAAATCCAATATACCAAAATCGCAGGCAGATGTCAACAGGAAATTGGATAATCTGCTGAGTTTTTACGGATTGCACCAAAAGAGATTGGCTAATTTATACAATATTGCGGCTTGAAACTGCAAATAATTTGTGATAGCATATAGTCACAAGGAAGAAGCCGATACAAAAGGCAATTCCAGAGATCCTCAGAAAAAAGAACCTGTGCATCGTCGTAAAATAACGCGCAAACAGAAAAGTTTTCATTTCAGGGAATTCGAAGAAGAAAAAGAAGCCATCCATGAAAGATTTCCCAAAAGCTCCCGAAAAATTCAGGGAAGCAAAAGGAACGGATTTCGGGAAACGGCAATTCCATCTGAGAAAACCAAAACAGGAAACGAAAACGGAAAAACTGGGAAGCCCGTGATGCGAAAAGAGCACAAAAGGAACAATTTTCTGAAGGAATCTCACAGGACGAACCTCCAAAACGGAAGATGCAGAAGAAAATCTGCGGAAGATGATGTGTGAAGTACATAAAATCTAAGAAAGAATAAGTGGAATGAGGTTCGTTCAATTTGCAGAAAGCGAGGTCTAAAGATGATGTTAGATAATAAGAATGAACAGAGATGACCCTTGGCTGAGAAGTTTTCAAAGAGAAAACATCAGTCAAGGGTCATTTCTTTTTTAGGCTCTATGTCAATAGTTGGGGTAAGAATTATTTAGCGACTTAAGCCTTCCCCTTTGGGGAAGGTGCCCCAGTGCGCACACTGGGGCGGAAGAGGGCGGTAAAGCGTAAATCCTTCTTCTTCATTTCGGCGAAATGGTAGGAGCCTCTTCCGACCTCGCTCACGCTCGGCCACCTTCCCCAAAGGGGAAGGCATTACTCAGTTAAAGTCCCCTTATATGGAAGCAGAGCCTTTTATCCCCGAACCAGCCAGGCGATCAGCTGCAAAATCACCAGATGGGCAGGGTAGAAGATATAGAAGAAGGACTTCATGTTCCATCTGCCCCGTTTGCCGTTATAGCACAGCAGCAGGGGGATTGCCGCCAGAGCGAACATCTGCCGCCCCCCGAAGGCCAGCCCCAAAAAGACCAGCCCAAGGCCCAGAAGCAGGGTGCTGAAAACAGTTGTGTCCCATTTGGTGTTCTGGGGCAGGGCGGCAAATACCGGTACCATGCAGCCCCAGAAGCCGTAGTCGATGGAAAAGACCCGGTTCAGGACATAGACGGCGGCAATGGCGGAGAAAAACACCGCACCCCGGAGGGGGGTGGGTTCCCGGCGGAAGTCCTGCAGGGCGAAGATGGTGAGGATAGACAGGGAAAAGGTGAAAAGAATGGACAGGTACAGACTGCCGTCGGCCAGATAGTACACTATCTGGCACAGCACTGCCAGAGCAAAAATATTGCCGAAATACCGTCTGCGGCTGTGGGTGTACTTGCACCCTTCCGCGATCATAAAGGCAAAGATGGGGAAGGCCAGCCGCCCCAGAATCCGCAGGACGGGATACTGGGGAAACAGCAAAAGTCCCGCGTGGTCAATGGTCATGGACAGGGCGGCGATGAGCTTCAGGGCATTGCCCGTAAGAAATGGATGCATAAAGGAACCTCCTGCGCAGGTCATGGGACTTGCGCTTTTTTGTTGGCAGAGATATAATTCAGTGGACAGTTGATAGTTGACAGTTGACAGTTGTAGTGTCCCTACGGGACAAATTAAAATGAGATTTGCGTGGCTTTTTATTTTCTATGCCCGAAGGGGATACCATAACTGTCAACTGTCCACTGTCAACTTTCAACTCAACACAAAGGGGAGAAAATGAAATGAAACTTGTAAACGGCCGTCCGGCGGATTGCACCGGGCGTTTGGAGAAGGAAGTGCGTGTCTACGATTTTCTGGATGGGCTGGGGGTGGCCTATCAGAGAGTGGATCACGAGGCAGCCATGACCATGGAGGAATGCGGCGAGGTGGACAAGGTGCTGGATGCGGCCATCTGCAAGAATCTGCTGCTGTGCAACCGCCAGTGTACCCATTTTTATCTGCTGATGGTCTGTGGGGACAAGCCCTTCAAGACCTCGGAGTTTTCCAAACAGATCGGCTCGTCCCGGCTGTCCTTTGCCAAGCCGGAATATATGGAGGAATTTCTGGACATCACCCCCGGCTCCCTCAGCGTGCTGGGGCTGATGAACGACCGGGAAAACCGTGTGGAGCTGATGATCGACCGGGAGCTGCGGGACAGCGAATTCTTCGGCTGCCATCCCTGCATCAACACCTCCTCCCTCCGCCTGCGGACAAAGGATCTGCTGGAGGTGATTATTCCGGCCATGGGGCATGAGCCTCACTTCGTTACCCTTTAACGGAAGTCTTCCAGATAGACTTCCACAGACCGGGTCATTTCCCGGGAAAAATCAGAGTTGTATTTCCGCCGGCAGAAGGCGTGAATCCAGTTTTCATAGGTGTTTTCGCCGGAGACATTCCGGCTCAGCATCCGCTCCAGTTCCTCCGCGCCCATCTCGTGGTATCCGTTCTGGTGAACGATGGTATCCATGGGAGCGCGCGGGGGCTTGGGGCGGTTTTTCTGCTGCTCCGTGGGGTAGCCGAACACCAGCATACAGGCAGGGTAGACATATTTGGGCAGATGCAGCAGAGCCCGCTGCTGCTCACAGTTTTCCGTGATGTCGCCAATATAGCAGGAGCCGATTCCCAGACTTTCCGCGGCCACCACCGCATTCTGTGCGGCAATCAGGGCATCCGCCATGGCAAGGGTCAGATCGCCGACGCCGGGCTTTCGGGGCTGACAGCCGGCAAGAGAAAAGGCATCGTACCACTTTTTGCAGTCAGCGCAGAAGATCAGCACCATGTCGGCTTTGGCGATAAAGGGCTGGTTGTCGCAGGTTTTCACCAGCTCCTCCCGAAGGCTCTGGTCGGTGATGTCCAGAATGGTGTAAAGCTGCTGATTTCCGGCGGTGGGAGCCATGGCGGCGGCCTGAAGGATCAGGGCTTTGTCCTCTGGGGTAATAGGCTGCCCGGTGAAGACCCGGACGGATTTTCGGTCGAAAAGGGCTTGGATGGTTGGATTCATAAAGGTGCCTCCTGCTGTGTATCATTTGGGTTTCATTATACCCTCCGGAGGAGAAAACTGCAAGGAAAAAGAGAATTTGGGTAATATAGCCAAAAACGGAAGCCTCCTCTTGTGAGAACCGCAGAACTTTCTTTTAACAGGCAGATTCTGGTTGAATTTTTTGGGAGCTTGCGCTATATTGATGTTGTTGGAGCGTTGGAATCGTTTCCAAAATCCAAACGCAACCGGGAATACCCCGGAAAATAATGAGGAGGATACACAAATGAAAAAGCTGTTTGCTATGCTGCTGGTTCTGGCAATGGTTCTGTCCATGGCTGCCTGCGGCGCAAGCGCACCCGCTGCCACTGAAGCACCCGCTGCTGAAAAGCCTGCTGAAGCTCCCGCTGCAGAAGGCTCCGTCTACTACCTGAACTTCAAGCCCGAGCAGGATGAGGCCTGGCAGAACCTGGCCAAGGAGTACACCGAGAAGACCGGTGTTCCCGTCACTGTTCTGACCGCTGCCTCCGGCACCTACGAAGAGACTCTGATGGCCGAGATGGGCAAGTCTGAGGCTCCCACTCTGTTCCAGGTCAATGGCCCCGTGGGTCTGGCCAACTGGATGGACTACTGCTACGATCTGTCCGGCTCTGAGCTGTACAGCCACCTGGTCGGCGATGACTTTGCTCTGAAGGATGGCAACGCTGTTCTGGGCATTGGTTATGCTCTCGAGACCTACGGCATCATCGTCAACAAGACCCTGCTGGAGAAGGCAGGCTACACCGTTGACGACATCCAGTCCTTCGCCGATCTGAAGAAGGTCGCTGAGGACATCACCGCTCGCTCCGCTGAGCTGGGCTTCAGCGCATTCTCCTCCGCCGGTATGGAGAGCTCCTCCGACTGGAGATTCAAGACCCACCTGGCCAACCTGCCCATCTACTTTGAGTATCAGGCAGACGGCATCAGCACCACCACCGCCATCAAGGGCACCTATCTGGACAACTACCGCCAGATTTGGGACCTGTACATCAACAACTCCACCTGCGCTCCTGCTGAGCTCTCCGCCAAGACCGGCGACGACTCCCTCAACGAGTTCCGTAACGGCCAGGCTGCTTTCTATCAGAACGGCTCCTGGGCTTACGGTGACCTGACCGGCACCTTCTCCGACGATGAGCTGGCTATGATCCCCATCTACATCGGCGCTGGCGACGAGGCCAAGCAGGGTCTGTGCACCGGCTGTGAAAACTACTGGTGTGTCAACAAGGATGCCGATCAGGCTGACATCGACGCCACTCTGACCTTCCTGAACTGGTGCGTCACCGAGGGCGCCGAGGCTTTGGCCAACGACATGGGCTTCGTCATCCCCTTCGACACCGCTGTTGAGTCCAACAACCTGTTTGCCAGGATGGCCAATGCCTACATCGCGGACGGCAAGACCCCCGTGTCCTGGAACTTCACCACCATGCCCTCCGAGGAGTGGAAGAACATGGTCGGCCAGGCTCTGACCGCTTACGCTGCTGACCAGACCGACGCCAACTGGGATGCCGTTGTCACCGCTTTCGTGGATGGCTGGGCTTCCGAGTACGCTCTGCTGGGTTAATTCGATTCTCCGGGGGTGGGCAGACTGCCCACCCCCCCATTTTCGTTTCTGCCGAATTGATAATTCATAATGGATAATTGAAAATGATTGTGTCCTATGGGGGAACAGCTTCTCAAAAATCCCGAAGGGATACCACAATTCTCAATTATCAATTACTCATTATCCATTTATTAAATTATGGCAAAAGGGAGCGGATGAGCTTCATCCTCTGCCTTGTGCCATAACCGTGGTACGATTTAGAAAGAGGAGGCGTTTTCTTTTGGTCAAAGCAACGAAAAAGTGGTGGCCAATCTTTGTGCTGCCCACATTTTTAGCCTTTATCATCGGCTTCATTGTTCCCTTTTTGGAGGGCCTGTATCTGTCCTTCTGCAAGTTCACCACCATCAACAAGGCAGCCTGGGTGGGAATCGGCAACTATGTGAAGGTATTTGAGGATGCCCAGTTCTGGACTTCCCTGGGCTTCACGGCATCCTTCACGGTGGTGTCCACCATCCTCATCAATGTGCTGGCCTTTGCCGTGGCTCTGGCTCTGACCAAGGGCATCAAGGGCACCAATGTGTTCCGTACCGTCTACTTCATGCCCAACCTCATCGGCGGCATCGTGCTGGGCTACATCTGGAACATCCTCATCAACTGCGTGCTGAGCATTGCCGGACAGCCGCTGCTGGCTCTGAACAACAAGGCCGGCTACTGGGGCATGATTATTCTGATGTGCTGGCAGCAGATCGGTTACATGATGATCATTTACATTGCAGGTCTTCAGTCCATCCCCGGCTCCCTCATTGAGGCTGCCCGGATTGACGGCGCCACCGGCTGGCAGACCCTGATCAAGGTGAAGATCCCCAATGTGATGCCCTCCATCACCATCTGTATGTTCCTGACCCTCACCAACTCCTTCAAGCTCTTTGACCAGAACCTGGCTCTTACCGGCGGCGACCCCAACCACTCCACGGAAATGCTGGCTCTGAACATCTACAATAACTTCTACGCCCGTTCCGGCGCAGCCTGGAAGGGCATCGGTCAGGCTAAGGCCGTGGTCTTCTGCCTGATGGTCATTGCCATTTCCATGATCCAGCTGAAAGCTACCCGCTCCAAGGAGGTGCAGCAGTAATGAAGAAGAAAAATTCTGCCCTGAGCACAGTGCTTACCGTCTTTTTGAGCATTCTGTGCGTGGCATGGGTCTACCCCATTGTAATGATCCTTCTGAACTCTTTTAAGGTAGAAACCGCCATCTCCACCAGCGGCGTATTCCAGCTGCCCAATGCCGCAACCTTCGCAGGCCTTGCCAACTATGTCAACGCTGTTGGCTCCAAGGGCTTTCTGTCTGCCTTCGGCACCAGCATGGTGATTACCATTACCTCCGTGGTCGCCATTCTGCTGTGCTGCTCCATGTGCGCATGGTATATCACCCGGGTGGAGAACTTCTTCACCAAGATGGTGTACTTCCTGTTTGTGTTCTCCATGGTGGTTCCCTTCCAGATGCTGATGTTCACTCTGGCCGCTACCTCCGACCAGCTGAAGCTGAACACCCCCTGGAATATCTGGGTGATCTATCTGGGCTTCGGCGCCGGTCTGGCTGTGTTCATGTTCACCGGATTTATGAAGTCCATCCCTCTGGAAATTGAGGAGGCCGCCATGATCGACGGCTGCAACCCCCTGCAGACCTTCTTTATGATTGTGCTGCCGGTGCTGAAGCCCACCATGATTTCCGTGGGCATTCTGGAGACCATGTGGGTTTGGAACGACTACCTCCTGCCCTATCTGGTGCTGGACCGGAAGAAGTACACCACCGTGCCCATCCTGATTCAGTACTTCAAGGGCAGCTTCGGACGGGTGGAGATGGGCCCCATGATGGCCTGCATCATGCTCACCGTCCTGCCCATTATCATCGTCTATCTGGTGTGCCAGAAGTACATCATCGACGGCGTTGTGGCCGGTGCCGTTAAGGGCTAAACCTTAAAATGCGGATCGGTGTTGGGCGGTAAATTGTTTTTGAATTGACAATTGACAATGGAAAATTGACAATTAAGGAATCCCTTTGGGATGAATCAAAATGGAAATGCTGGCAGACAACTTCAGATTTTATTTTGAAATTGTCCCGAAGGGACACCACAATTGTCAACTGTCAATTCTCAATTGTCAATTTGTAAATTCCAATTTATTGGAAAGCTGCGCATCGATAAGCATGCACCTTAATCTTCTGCAAGATTATACAGAAAGGGGATGGTTTTGTTGACCATTAAAGACCTGGCAGCCAGAACCGGCTACGCGGTAGCCACGGTGTCCCGGGTGCTGAACAACCACCCCAATGTCAGCGAAAAAGCCAGAAAAACCATTATGGCGGCGGTGGAGGAGAGCGGCTTTGAACTCAATGCCAACGCCAAGCAGCTGAAGCAGCAGCACGCCACCTCCATTCTGGTGGTGGTGAAGGGCACCTCCAATGAGCTGTTCTCCGAGCTGGTGGAACGGATTCAGTCCCTGGTTGCCCAGACCCAGTACCCCCTGCTGGTGGACTACATGGATGAAGACGGCAATGAGGTGCGCCGGGCAGTGCAGCTGCTCCGGGAGAAAAAGCCTCTGGGAATCCTGTTCCTTGGGGGAAACAATCTGAATTTTCAGCAGGATTTTGACAAAATTCCGGTGCCCTGTGTGCTGGTGACCAACGATGCCTCGGGTCTGAACTTTCCCAACCTGTCCAGCGTGGCGCTGGATGACCGCAGAGCGGCCCGGTGTGCCGTGGAGAGTCTGATCCGTCTGGGACACAGGCAGTTTGCCGTGGTAGGCGGCTGTGCCACCTCGGATACAGGACGGCTGCGGTATCTGGGATGTCTCGATGCCTTTGGCGAGTGCGGTGTGGATTTTGACCCGGAAAAAGGCTACCGGGGTGTGCGGTTTTCCTATCAGGACGGCTACGATGCCACCCGGGATCTCATTCGCAGCGGACAGAAGTTTACGGCTCTGTTCGCCGCCGCAGATGTGATGGCCATTGGCGCCATTCGCGCCCTCTGGGACGAGGGACTGAAGGTGCCGGAGGATGTCTCCGTGGTGGGCTTTGACGGTCTGCCGCTGGGCTCGTTTCTGGTTCCCCAGCTCAGCACCATTGCCCAGCCGGTGAAAATCATGGCGCAGCGCAGTGTGGAGATTCTGATTCAGTGCATTGAACAGCAGGGTCAGGCTCGCCATGAGACGGTGCCCTTTGAGCTTTACCAGCGGGACAGCAGCCGCAAAATTGGATAGTCAAATCCCCCGGCGTAAGCCGGGGGATACTTTTCTCACTTATTGCGAATGGCAATCAGCACCGTGCCGAAATAGCCCCGTTGTCTGAGAAAGGCCTGAAGACTGGGGCCGTACCGATCCGGGCCGGTGGAGTTGCGGTAGGTGTTATAGCCCACAAAAATGCCGTCCTGCCTGTGGAGGGCTACAAAATGCGCCCCCAGCCGGAAGCCGTCGCGCCAGTGGTAAAAGAGAATGCACACATCGCTTTCCCCGGCTACCCGGTCATAGTCCCGGAAACGGTGGCACAGCGTGACGGGAAAGCCCCAGTTCCGGAAGCAGAGGTAGGGTCCCCAGTAGGAGGTGCCTGCGTTGCCGTGAATCAGGGGCAGCTGACGCTCAAAATATCGGATCAGTTCTTCGATATTCGTCCGGTAGCCCAGAAGCCGCAGGGCGTTGTAGGTGGCAATCCAGCCGCAGCCCACGGCGGCGCTGGAGCGCAGGCCGTAGCGCCACTGCTCGGCGGGAATCTGCCGCTGGTTGTAGATCAGATCCATCAGGCCAAGTCCTCCACGGGATGCTCTGCGATATACCTGTCCAGAATTTCCGCAGCCAGCATCACCATCCGGGCGCAGGGGCGGTTGGCATAATACTCCGCCGTCCGGGGGGAGGGGTTGGGGTCGGCAGGGGGATTTTTCAGAATCTCCCGGCAGATGATGCTGCCGGCCTGCTGCCGGAACTGCTCTGCCAGCTCCTGCACCAGATGGTAGTGAGCGGATTTGGCGGTACTGCCCTCAGAGGGCTCAAAGCCGTACAGCAGCCCCACCACCATCATCATGCCGCTGACGGCACCGCAGACCTCCCGCATCCTGCCGATGCCGCCGCCGAAGGGTGCGCTCAAGCGCAGGGCAGTGGAGCGATCCATGCCGGTAAGGTCACAGAAGGCGGCCATCACCGCCTGAGAGCAGCTGCACCCATCCAGAAACAGCTGGGCAGCCAGAGTGGAATGATCCATAAGAATGCCTCCATTTTGCTTGTATCGTGTAGGAAAATTGTTATTTAGTGAGGAGTTAGGAATTAGGAGTGAGGAGTTAGAAGTGATTAAAGTTCTTTCACTTCTTTCGTAGGGGCGGCCATTGGCCGCCAGAATCGGGTAGTTCCGCATCGAGGGTTGAGGGCGGCCGATGGCCGCCCCTACAAGAGTAGCAAAAGAATTCCATCAAGTTATTTTTTAATCTATCCCCGAAGGGGATACCATAACTCCTAACTCGTTAAATTCCAGTTTTTCTGTCAATTTCGTAAAGTCGGTGTTTTCAGTATTTTACCATACAAAGCCGGGGTTTACAAGGGCGGATCTTTCTGATAAGATAGGCGGCGAGAAATCGAGTAAGGAGAAAGAATATGGGATATCTTCTGTTGACCATTCTGTTCAGCTCTCTGGTGTCGGTGGTTCTGCGGTTCAGCGGGCAACGGGTGAAGAATGACTTTGCCATGCTGGCGGTGAACTACCTGATCTGCGGCGTGATTTCTGCCTTCTCCGCCGGAGAAATCTTCCCCCGGGTGCCTGGAATGGCAAGAGCAGGGGCGATGGGCGCGGTGAACGGGTTCATCTTCCTGACCTCCTTTGCGCTGCTGAAAAGCAGCATCCAGCGCAGCGGCGTGGTGTTATCCTCTGCCTTTATGAAGCTGGGACTGCTGGTTTCGGTGACGGTTTCCGTGGTGTTCTTCCACGAAACTCCCAGTTTCATGCAGGGACTGGGCTTTGTGCTGGCGCTGGCGGCCATTGTACTGATGAACTTCCCCACGGGGGACACCAAGTCCGGCTTCCGGCTGGGACTGATTCTCCTGCTTCTGCTGGGAGGCGGCGGAGATGCCATGTCCAAAATCTATGAGGAGCTGGGGGTGCCGGAGCTGACGGGACAGTTCCTGCTGGTGACCTTCCTGTCTGCCTTTACCCTGTGCATAATCTGGATGCAGGTGAAAAAGCAGCATCTGGGGAAGTGGGAACTGATCTACGGCATTGCCATTGCGGCTCCCAATTTCCTGTCATCCCGGTGCCTGCTGGGGGCATTGGGCAGTCTGCCTGCGGTGATTGTGTACCCGGTGTACAGCGTGGGCAGTATTCTGGTGGTGACGCTGGCGGGAGTTCTGCTGTTCCGGGAGCGGCTGGAAAAGCGACAGTGGATTGGCATTGCTGTGGTGCTGGCGGCTCTGGTGCTGCTGAATGTGTAAGCCAGATATGCAAAAAACCGACACGAAGCCGTGTCGGTTTTTTGCATATTGAAGAAGAAGGTAGGAGGGCAAAAGAATCAATGGGTGTAGTCGATGATCCGGATAAAGGGACCCAGATCGTCTGCTACGATATCGCGAATCTGCTGGAAGTGGGGGCAGGGGTATCCGATGGGAGTCCCCTTTTTCATACAGCTGGCAAATACAATGGTATCTGCGCCCCGTTTTACCAGTTCTCTCGCACGCAAAACGGCCTTTTTGCCGGGGCAGCCGCCGCAGCTGATAAAGCCGATGATGGTAATTTCCTCGTCAATGCCTTCAAAAGCACCCATGCGCTTGGCGATGGCCTTGAAATCTGTAGTGCCGGGGCAGAAGTCCTCTGTTTGGGCGCAGCGAATAATACCGACCTTCACATGAACACCTCCCTGACAGCTATCCAGAGTATATCATCAGTTTGGGAGAAAGTCCAAAAGTTTTTGCGTATAAATGGGAGAATACTCCAGACTGTTATCAATAAACCGCGCTTTTTTTAGATTTTCACCAGCTCGTAGCGATCCTCGCCCAGACCGATCTTTTTGCCATGCTCAATCTGGCTGCGCCAGCTGGTGTGGGGGAAGGCGGCGGTGAGGTTGTCCAGATCGGGTCGGTTGGCCCGAGCCAGCTTGGAGTTGGGCATCACAGGCTGGGCAATGACGGCCTCGGCACAGGCCAGATCCAGAGCCACAGGGTCAAAGGAGGCGAACATACCCACATCCGGGACGATGGGCACATCGTTTTCAGCGTGGCAGTCGCAGTAGGGGCTGACATCCCGTACGAGGCTGATATGGAAGTGGGGACGGCCGTCCACCACGGCCTTGGCGTACTCGGCAATTTTATAGTTGAGGTACAGGGCGGCGTTGTGATCATCGGCCTCCAGAGCCTTCACAGGGCAGGCATCCAGACAGCGGCCGCAGCCGGCACATTTATTCCAGTCCACATGGCACAGGCCGTCTGTGACCACAGGCGCCCCGTGGGCGCAAATCCGGGAGCAGGCGCCGCAGCCGATGCACTTTTCGGCATCCACCACCGGGCGGCAGGCATCGTGCATATCCCGTTTGCCCCGTCCGGAGCCGGAGCCCATGCCCAGATTCTTCAGAGCGCCGCCGAAGCCGGCCTCCTCGTGCCCCTTGAAGTGGTTCAGGGAGATGACGATATCCGCGTCCATAATGGCCCGGCCGATATAGGCCTCTTTCACATATTCGCCGCCGTGGACGGGCACGGCTACATCGTCGGTGCCCTTCAGACCGTCGGCAATCAGCACATGGGCGCCGGTGGAGTAGGGGGTGAAGCCGTTAAGATAGGCGGTTTCCAGATGATCCAGGGCATTCTTCCGGGAGCCGATGTACAATGTGTTGGCATCGGTGAGGAAGGGCTTGCCCCCCAGATCCTTGATGATGTCGATGAGAACCCGGGCGTAGCCGCTGCGCAGGTGAGCCATGTTGCCCAGCTCGCCGAAGTGGATTTTGATGGCCACAAACTTGTCCTGAAAATCAATCTGGTCGATTCCGGCGGAGAGAATCAGCCGGGACAGCTTCTGGGGCAGGGTTTCGGATGTACCGGTGCAGAAATCGATGAAATAAACCTTTGGTGTCATGGAAAAATCCTCCTGAGGTGTTTTCTTTTAGTTTACAGGAAATGCGGGGGGAAGTCAATGAAAAAGAAAATGCCCGGTCCGAAGACCGGGCATCCATTTGTAAGAAAAGTTACTTGGCAGCGCCGGCGACCTGAGCAGCAACCTCGGCTGCGAAGTCGTCAACCTTCTTCTCAATGCCCTCACCCTTGGTGTAGTGAATGGCATCCACGAAGGTGATCTTGCCGCCCAGCTTCTTGGCAGCGTCGGCGATGTAGCCCTCCACACTGCCCTGGAACAGGTCGGAACGGACGAAGTCCTGCTGCAGCAGGCACAGCTCCTTGAAGAAGGCGTTCAGCTTACCGGCAGCGATCTTCTCCTTGACCTGAGCGGGCTTGCTGGCCATCTTGGGATCGTTGTCCATCAGAGCCACCTGAACGGCGGTCTCATGGTCGATGTCAGCCTGGGGAACCAGGGACTTGTCCCAGTACTTGGCGTTCATGGCAGCAATCTGCATGGCCACATTCTTGCCCACCTCGGTGGCGTCGATGCCGCCCTCAACAGCCAGATTCACCAGCACACCATGGGTGCCGCCGGCGTGAACATAGGCAACGGAGGTGTTGTCGGCAAAGCGGTTGAAGCGGCGGATCTGCATATTCTCGCCGATGGACATGACCTTCTCCTGCATGATCTCAGCAACGGTCAGGTCGGAGTTGGGGTACTTGCAGGCCTTCAGAGCCTCCACATCGGCGGGGTTCTGCTGAGCCACAACCACAGCCAGATTCTTCACCAGATCCTGGAAGGAATCGGTCTTGGCGGCAAAGTCGGTCTCGGAGTTGACCTCGATGACCACGCCCACGCCGTCCACCACGGTAGCGTAAGCAACGCCCTCAGCGGCAACGCGGCTGGCCTTCTTGGCGGCCTTGGCCAGACCCTTTTCCCGGAGCCAGTCAACAGCCTTGTCCATATCGCCGTCGGTAGCGGTGAGGGCTGCCTTGCAGTCCATCATGCCGACATTGGTCATTTCACGGAGCTTCTTAACATCCTGAGCAGTAAATGCCATTTTGGTATCCTCCTAAAATTCTGTATTTCGGTGAATTATTCAGCAGCAGCCTCGGCGACAGGAGCCTCGGTGTTGTCCTCACCCTGACGGCCCTCGATGGCAGCGGAGGCCATGGCGGAGGCGATGAGGCGGATGGCGCGGATAGCGTCGTCGTTGCCGGGGATGACATAGTCGATCTCGTCGGGATCGCAGTTGGTGTCAACAATGGCCACGATGGGGATGTTCAGCTTCCGGGCCTCGGCGATGGCGTTGCGCTCCTTCCGGGGGTCAACGATGAACAGAGCGGCAGGCAGCTTCTTCATTTCCTTCACGCCGCCCAGGTACTTCTCCAGCTTCTCAATCTCGCCTTGATGCTTGATGACTTCCTTCTTGGGCAGCATGGCGAAGGTGCCGTCCTCTTCCATCTTTCTCAGCTGAGCCAGACGGTCGATACGGGTACGCATGGTGCGGAAGTTGGTCAGCATACCGCCCAGCCAACGGGCGTTGACGTAGTAACCGCCGCAGCGGGCAGCCTCTTCCTTGATAGCGTCCTGAGCCTGCTTCTTGGTGCCAACGAACAGAACATAGCCGCCCTCGGCGGAGATGTCACGGACGAAGTTGTAAGCCTCTTCCAGCTTCTTCACGGTCTTCTGCAGGTCGATGATGTAGATACCGTTACGCTCGGTGTAGATGTAGGGAGCCATTTTGGGGTTCCAGCGACGGGTCTGGTGACCGAAGTGGACACCGGCTTCCAGCAGTTGCTTCATAGATACGACAGCCATTTTAAAAATCTCCTTTTGTTTTTCCTCCACCCCGATCATCTCGCAAGATCCGTCCATGGGTATGGACACAGGGCTCTGCGATCCCCGGGTGTGTGGTTTGTAATGTCATGGGTATTTTTGCCCATGCCGAAACATTATATGCTATCTGCCGCCGTTTTGCAAGGGGTTTTTGCGAAAAAATCCATGTTTTTTCCGCCCCGGGCAGGAGCGGATTCTGTGAAATCTGCTTATGGGTCTTCCGCAGCCGGTTGATAAATTGTTATTTGTGGGGATGCCCCCACGGGCAATGCGAGCCTTCGCCCGGGTGATAATCTTTCCATCCGCTGCGCGCCCGGTTCGTTTTTGCAGTGGTGGTCTGTTCTATATAACCTACGCAGTTCCGGTCGAGGGGCCCAAAGGATGTGGATTGTCTACCCGTAGTCCGTAACGCATTGTCAGCGGCGACTCGCCGCCAAATTCCAATTTGTTGGTTTGCTGATGCAAGCTGGTATGCACATTCCCCAAATGAAATACGCTTTTTTCACATTCTCTTTGCGTCCCGGCTTGACAGCCGGGACACTTTTTTATACAATGGCTGGGACAAACCAGTCCTTTTCCGTGGCAGAGCATGCGTATGGCACCTCTGCTGAACAAGACAACCGGGTGCAAACCCCGGACGGTACCGCCGCTGTATATGCTTGTGGTTCGCTCCTTCGGTGAAAGCCGGTCACTGGGGATTTTCCCCGGGAAGGCGGAGTGAGCCGGGGTCATCCCCGGGGCATGAGTCAGAAGACCTACGGAAAAGTCACTTCCCCGGGCTGCGTGATTACGGCCCGGTGCTTTGTCGCAGAAACACGGCTGCGGCGTCTTTGTGGACGCCGCAGTAATTTTGTTTGGGAGGAAACCACATGAAAAACAAAAAGCAAATTCTCTGGGCCGGTATTCTGCTGGCGGCAATCCTTGTGCTGACAGGAATCTACGGCATTTACCGCGCCACCGCCGGCAAGGGTGACGCAGGCGGAAAGACCATCACCGTGCAGGTCATCCACAGCGACGGCACACAGAAGGACTTCACGGTGAACACCGAGGCTGAGTTCCTGGGTCAGGCGCTTCTGGAGGAAAACATCGCGGAAGGTACCGAAGGCCCCTACGGTCTGATGATCGAGGTAGTGGACGGTGAGGAGGCCATCTGGGAGAAGACCAAGAGCTATTGGGCATTGTACATCGGGCAGGATTACGCCTCCACCGGCGCGGATCAGACCCCCCTGCACGATGGGGACAGCTTTAAGCTGGAGTACACCCTTGGCTAAAGGAAGAATTCGACAGCTGGCTCTGTTTGCCATTCTGGGTGCCCTGACCTTCGGGGCGAAATTTGCCATGAGCGGCCTGCCCAACATCGAGCCGGTTAGCCTGATGGTGATGCTCTTTGCGGTGGTGTTTGGCAAAAAGGCGGTGTATCCCATCGGGGTGTATATCGCCATGGAATTTCTGGTGTATGGCCCCGGACTGTGGAATCTGTGTTATCTGTACATCTGGTTCGTACTGGCGGCGGCGGCATATCTGCTGCGGAAAATGGAAAGTGCGCTGGGCTGGGCAGTGCTCTCCGGCGGCTTCGGGCTGGCCTTCGGGCTGCTGTGTGCCCCGGTGGATATGGTGGTAGGCGGCGCGGCCTATGCCCTGGGCAAGGTGATCACCGGCATCCCCTTTGACATTGCCCACTGCGTGGGAAACTTTGTCATCGCCCTGACGCTGTTTTGCCCCCTGCGAAAGCGGATGGAGATGCTGGCGAGAAGGGGAATTTAATTGACAATTGACAATGGAAAATTGACAATGAAGGAATCCCTACGGGATGAAATAAAAAAGAAATTCCATATGAAAACTCTAGGAATTATTTTGAAATCGTCCCGAAGGGACACCACAATTGTCAATTGTCAATTCTCAATTGTCAATTCACGAAAGATTGCTTTACTCCATCAACCTCAAACAAAAAAATCCGGTGCAGTTCATCACGAAACTGCACCGGATTTTTTTACACTTCCCTGTACATGGCGGCGGCGTCGTCCTTGCGGACATTCTCTGCCACCAGAAGTACCTCCACGGCCACGGTTCGGGCGCCCATGGAGATTTCGATTCTGTCTCCCACCTTCACATCATAGCTGGCCTTCACCACCCGGCCGTTGACGCTGATGCGGCCGTTGTCGCAGGCCTCGTTGGCCACGGTGCGCCGCTTGATGAGACGGGAAACCTTCAGAAACTTGTCCAGCCGCATGGCTTACTTTGCCACGGCGTCCTTCAGAGCCTTGCTGGCCTTGAAGCCGGGAACCCGGGTAGCGGGGATCTCGATGGCTTCCTTGGTGTGGGGATTGCGGCCCATGCGAGCCTCCCGATCCTTGGTCTCGAAGGAGCCGAAGCCGGAGATCTGAACCTTGTCACCATTGACCAGAGAGGCGGTGATGGCATCGATGGCGGCGTTGAGGACGCGCTCGGCATCCTTTTTGGACAGACCGGAATTCTCTGCGGCGATGGCGATAAGCTCGGTTTTATTCATAGTAGAAGAACCTCTTTTCTATAATTGCAAAATCGTTCATTAGATTAACATAATCCGTGAAGAAATGCAAGGATGTTTTTTGAAAAAAGTTATAATTTCAAAAAATTTGCGATTTTATCGCCCTTGGGCAGCAGCAGGCAGTCCTCCCGGCGCAGAACCTTCAAGGTGATGATGCACACCACATACACCACGGCGCCCACGGCAACAGGCAGGGCGCACAGCGCAAGCCGGCTGGTGATGCCAAGGCTCAGAAGCAGGCGGTAGCTGCCGTAGGCAAAGGCACCCATGAGAAGCCCCGACAGCAGAGGCCGCAGTACATTTTTGGCAATGGCAGGCGGCTCCGGGAACAGGGTGCGGATGGAGATCAGGTTCAGCAGGAAAATCACCACATAGCAGGTCAGGTTGCTGATGGGCGCCCCCACAATGCCGATGGCGGGATTGCCGGAGAGGACATAGACCGCCACCAGCCGCAGGCAGCCGGCCAGCAGCATATTCACCACAGGCCGGGTGGCGTGGCCATGAGCCTGCATAATGGCGGTGGTCACCAGCACCACGGCGTTGAACAGCACACAGATGCCCAGAATGGTCATGAGCTTCGCTGCCAGATCCAGCCGCTGGCCGGTGTAGCCTCCCAGCAGGGCGGTGATGGGTCGCGCCAGCACCGCAAGGCCGATGGCGCAGGGGATAGCCAGCAGTCCCGTGAGCCGGGCAGCGGCCTCCTCCGTCTGTTTGGCGCTGCCGTTGTCCCCCAGGGTCAGCTGGGCGGTGATGGCGGGGATGATGCTGATGGTGATGGGGGTGATGAAGGCGCAGGGCATATTGAAGATGGTCTGGGTCATCACATGGACGCCCCGCATGGTGTCGGCAGCCTGTTGGGTCACCCCGGAGGCCAGCAGCTGCCCCATGTAGATCTTACTGGCAAGGGCGGTGATGACCTGCAGGCAGGCGGAGCCCACGGTGATGGGAATGGCGATGACCAGCAGTCCCCGGGCGGTGGCTGCGAAGCTCCATGGTTCATCCTGAGAAACCGGCAGCTCCCGATAATGCCTGCGGAAGCAGCCGAAGAGGTAGACCGCGCTGATGAGACAGCTGGCGGTGACGCCCAGAATGGCGCCGCCGGCGGCCAGGGGGATGCTGTTTGTCAGCTTCAGGAGGACAAGAGCGGCGCTCATGCCCACCACCAGCCGGATCACGGCCTCAATGACCTGAGACACGGAGGTGGGCAGCATATTGCCCTGCCCCTGAAAGAAGCCCCGGAAGGTGCTCATGATGCAGATCAGCAGCACACAGGGACCCAGAAAGCCGATGGCAGCCCAGGCGTCTGGCTGGTTCTGGAACCGTGCCAGCTGGCGGCAGAACACCGTCATCAGCAGGCTGCCCACGATGCCCAGCGCCAGAAAGATGCCGCGGGCAGTGGCGTAGACACGGCGCACCTGATTGTAGTTGCAAAGAGAGCTGGCCTGGGAGATCATCCGGCTCATGGCCACCGGCAGACCGGCGGTGGAGATCATCAGCAGCACATTGTAGATTTCGTACGCGGTGTTGAAGTAGCCGAAGCCCTTCTCGCCGATGATGGCGTTCAGGGGGATTTTGTACACGGCGCCGATGATCTTGACAATGGCGGTGGCCATGGCAAGCATTGCGGTGCCCTCTACGAAATTATGCTTCTTTTGGGTATCAGACATAGGGTGCTCCTCTAATCAGACTGTAAAAATCATGTCATTGCGAGCCAGTGCGCACACTGGCGTGGCAATCCGTTCTCTGAAAAAATAGCGTTTTGGGGAGAACGGATTCCCACGGTCGCTTCGCTCCCTCGGAATGACACGAGTTTTTCACTCGATCCATAAATTATTTATCCTGAAACAGGGTGGGGATGGCGTATTGGGTCAGCTCCTCCACGGCGGCGCGAAGGTCAAGGGTGGGGAAGCTGCCGTTCTGGTACAGGATTCTGCCCCGAACCATGGTCATGGCCACATCGCCGCCCTTGGCAGACCACACAAGTCCATTCAGGACATTGTGGCAGGGAATCAGATGGGGGGCGGAAAAATCCACCAGCACGATGTCCGCATCCATGCCCTCGCACAGCATACCGCACTCGCTGCTGCGGCCCTGGGCCTGGGCGCCGGTGACGGTGGCCATCATCAGGGCGGCGGAGGCAGGCAGGGAGGAAGCATCCCCGGTGCGGCTGCGCTCTGCCATGGCGGCATAGCGGATGACTTCAAACAGATCCAGATTGCCGCACTCCACCGCACCGCCGGTGCCCAGCGCCACATTCATCCCGGCCTTCACACAGTCGGCAATGGGGGTGGAGGGCAGGCCGTTCTTGGCGGCGCACAGGGGAGTGGCTACAGCAGTTACTTTTTTTCTGCCCAGAATCGCACGCTCCTGAGGCTCCAGGAAGGTGCAGCCTGCGGCGGTGGCGGGGACGGCGAAGAGGTTGTGACAGTTGAGAAGCTCCCCGGGGCCCATACCGGTGCGATCCAGACAGGAATCCACCTCGCTTTGACTCTCCGCCAGATGGAGCTGAAGGCCGAGGCCCTTTTCGCAGGCGTAGCCTGCCAGAGCCTCCCACAGCCTGTAGTTGCTGGTGTACTCGGCGTAGATGCCGGCGTCGATTTTGATCCGGCCGTTGTCATAGCCGTGCCACTTGTCCACCACCCGGCACAGCTCCTGACACTGCTCATCGGTGTCAAAGTCGAATTCCTCGTTCTGATCGATGAAGCGGTAGGAAGACAGCGCCAGGTTGGCCTTGATGCCGGACTCCGCCACAGCCTCGGCAGTGGCATTGGGGTAGTAGTACAGGTCGGAGACGGAGGTGGTTCCAAAGCGCAGGCACTCGGCAATGGCCAGGGTTGCGGCGGCCTTGGCGGTACGGGAGTCCATTTTGGCCTCCTTTTGCAGCAGGGCTTCCAGAGCCTCGCTGCCGGTGAGGTCGTCGGTGAAGCAGCGCAGCACAGAGGTTGCCAGATGGGTGTGGCAGTTGATGAGGCCGGGGATGGCCACCATGCCGGTGCCGTCCACGATGGTTTTCGGGGGCTGCTCTGGGGCGGACTTGGAGATGGAGACGATTTTGCCGTCGGCAATGCCGATATAGGCTCCGAAGAGCACCTCCATTTTGGGGTTCATGGTCACCGCAGTGACATTGGAAATCAGGGTATCCATGGGAGACTTTCCTTTCCGGGGTTCTGCATCAGGCGGAACATGGCCTCTTTCTGGGCGAGAACCTCGTCGATTTTTTCAATATACTGTTCCGGGAACTTGGGATTGTGGAACCGCTGAAGGCTTCCATCCGGCAGGTTCACCTTGTTCATGCCCCCGCCGCCCAGAGACAGGATGGTGTGCAGCTCCTCCATCATGTAGATGTTGTACAGGCAGTCGAGGTTATCCCGGCTCCAGCCCACATTTTCAAAGGAGCCGGACATATATTTCTGCCGGTAGAGGTAATAGGGCTTGTAGCCGTGAGCGGAGAGGGTTTCGCCTGTGTAGGCCACCATCCGGGTCACCTCCTCGGCGGTGGGCAGGTGATTCCGCTTTTCAAAGAGGTCTGCTCCCTTCTTGAGAGCCAGTGTGTGGACGGTGATGTTGGCAGGATGCAGGGCGGCAACGGTATCCAGACTCCGGCAGAAGCCCTCCACGCTGTCTTCCGGCAGACCGGCAATGAGATCCATGTTGATGGCCTTGAAACCGGCATCCATGGCTTCCTGATAAGCCCGGAGCACATCCGCAGCCTTGTGGGGTCTGCCGCAGGCGCGAAGGACATTATCCTCCATGGTCTGGGGGTTGATGCTCATGCGGTCGGCACCATGGGCGCGGATGGCTTGCAGCTTTTCCGCATCCAGCGTGTCGGGTCGGCCGCCCTCCACGGTGAATTCCAGACACCGGGACAGGTCGAAGCAGTCCCGGATGGCATCCAGCAGACAGACCATCTGGGCTGTGGACAGGGTGGTGGGGGTGCCGCCGCCGATGTAGATGCTGCGCACCTTCCGTCCGGACTCCGCCAGCAGCCTGCCGGTGAGCTGCAATTCCTGATGCAGAGCCTTCAGATAGGGCTCCAGCAGCTCTGTCTTTTTGCCGATGGTGCGGCTGACAAAGCTGCAATAGCTGCATCGGGTGGGGCAGAAGGGGATGCCCACATAGAGGGAAATGTCCGTTTCTTCCAGCAGCCCGGCAGCCCGGACGGTGGCCTGAGAGCAGTCTATTGCCAGCTTCCGCCGGTCGAGGCAGACATAGTAGGTGTCCTTCAGCAGCTTATCGGCGGATTTGGGCGTACCCCCCTCCAGCAGATGCCGGGTGGTGATCTTGGTGGGGCGAACCCCGGCCAAAGCCCCCCAGGGGGGCGTGGTTTCCAGCAGCTGACACGCCGCCAGATAGTAGCTCTGCTGCAAAATCCGGCGACGCAGACGCACCGTCTCCCGGTCGGCCTTCAGCCGGCGGGAGGCGGTGGCGGTTTTTCCGTTCAGGGTGATTTTCGCAGAGGCTGTGAGCCAGGTGCTCCCCCGGTGGAGGGCAGACAAAGCCTGTCCCTGTGAGGAATCCCCAAACAGGGACATTTGCAGCTGCTCCACGGCGTAGCGGTCGTCGTGACCGATGAGCGTCAGTTCCATTATTTCTTATCCTTCAGATAAGGATTATACTCCTGTTCCAGAGCCAAAGTGGTCGATTTGCCGTGGCCGGGGAAAATCCGGTACTCCCCCTCCATGGTCTTGAACCGCTGCAGGGAGGCCTTGAGCTTTTCTCCGTCGCCGCCGGGCAGATCCCACCGGCCGCAGGAACGGGCGAACAGGGTGTCGCCGGAGATAATGGCGTCGTCCACAATCAGGCATACGGAGCCCTCGGTGTGGCCGGGGGTGTGAATCACCCGGATGGTCAGGCCTGCCAGCTCCAGCACATCCCCCTCGTCATAGAAGTTGGTGTAGTACAGGGGGCCTGCAGTGAACTTTTCCGGCAGGGTCAGATCGCCCTCATGGATGTAGACGGGGCAGCCGTAGGTTTCTGCCAGCTCCTTCACGGCGCCCACATGGTCAAAGTGGCCGTGGGTCAGCAGGATGGCCTCCACGGTGAGGTTCCGGGTCTGGCAGAACTTCTCCACCTGATGCGGCTCTCCGCCGGGATCCACCACGCAGCACTTGGGGGAGGATTCCTCATAGAAAATATAGCAATTGGTCTGATAAATGCCCAGAGGCAGGGCAGTGATGTTCAGCATGGCTTTCTCTCCTTTACAGTGTTAATGCAAATCCATATTTGAAATACCTTCAAACCTGAAAAAGTATGTCATTCCGACTGGAGCGAAGCGAAATGGAGGAATCTTCGTATTCAGTCGTTGTATGCAGTGCGTATAGAGGGTAAGTGCGAAGATCCTTCGACTCGCTTTCGCTCGCTCAGGATGACAAGATGGATTGGGTTCCTGCCTTGTCCTTACTTTTCAACGATTGATTCGCATTGTTATCGTCTGGGGGCTTCCATCAGCTGATCCGTGTCCAGAATCAGGGTGATGGGGCCGTCGTTGATGGATTCCACCTTCATGTCCGCGCCGAAGCGGCCGTGCTGGGGGGGATACCCCAGCTCCTCGCAGACAGAAAGGAACTTTTCGTACATGGCGTTGCCCAGCTCGGGGCCGGCGGCATCGGTGAAGCTGGGGCGGCGACCCTTGCGGCAGTTGCCGTAGAGGGTGAACTGGCTCACCACCATGACCTCCCCCTGCACCGCCTCCAGACCCAGATTCATCTTGCCGTTTTCATCCTCGAAAATCCGCAGACCCAGCGCCTTCTCCGCCAGATACCGGCACTCGCGCTCGGTGTCGTTGGGGCCAACGCCCAGCAGAATCAGAAAGCCCTTCCCGATGCTGCCCACGCACGCACCGTCAATGGTGACGGAGGCGGATTTTACTCTTGTCAATACAGCGCGCATTACTCCTCAACCTCTTCTTCGTCCTCGGCGTTGACCTGAATGTCGGCAGGCAGGGTGGCGTTGTTGCCCTGATTGTTGCTGGCATTGTGGCTGCCGATGGTCACATTCTTTCTGGGGCTGAGGAAAAGACCCACGACCACACCTGCCAGAGCGCAGGCGGCTACCCCCAGCACCAGCTCACGCTGGTTTACGATAATTCTTCTGTCCATATCCTTCCAGCACTTTACGATTTTTTCTGTCATTATAAATTCCTCCTGAAATCAATTCTGTCCGCGGCGGGAGCCGATGACATCCCGGATGTTCATCAGCTTGTTGCGGATGAAATCCAGCTCCGCCACATCCTTTACTTCAAAACGAACGGTAAACATACTCTTGCCCCCGGGCAGATCCTTGCCCACCAGCTCCTTCACCCGGACATGGGCGGCGGTCATGGTGGTGGCCACATCCAGCAGCAGGCCGTCCCGGGTGATGCAGTCCAGCTCCAATGTGGTGTCGAAGGGATGGTCGTCCTGATTGGCCCAGCGAACCCGAACCCACCGGGCAGCCTGCTTGGGGTCTGTACGGTTCTGGGCGTTGGGACAGTCCACCCGGTGGATGCTGACACCGAAGCCCTTGGTGATGAAGCCCACGATGGCATCCCCGGGGACGGGGGTGCAGCACCGGGCAAACTTGATCATGCAGGAGTCGATATCCTCCACAATGACGCCGTTGACGGCGTGGCGGTTCTGCTTCACGGCTTCCCCGTCGGGATTCAGCTTCAAAGGCACCGGGGTCTTCTCCGCCTTGACGGATTTGGTGACATCGTCCCGGATTCGCCCTACGGCCTTCACGGCAGTCAGGCCGCCGTAGCCGATGGCGGCGTACATATCCTCCCAGTTGTCGAAGGACAGCTTCTTCAGCAGGTGCGGCTCCAGAGCGGGGTCGGTGATGGCGGACATGGGCAGACCCATCCGCTTCATCTCGGATTCAAAGGAGGCACGGCCGTGGACCACATTTTCCTCCCGCTTTTCCTTCTTGAACCACTGCTTGATCTTGGTGCGGGCCTGATTGGATTTGCAGATGGTGAGCCAGTCCCGGCTGGGACCCTTGGCGTTCTTGGAGGTGAGAATCTCCACGATGTCGCCGTTTGTCAGGGTGGTGTCGATATTGGCGATGCGGTTGTTCACCTTGGCACCCACCATGGCGTTGCCCACTCCGGAGTGGATGGCGTAGGCGAAGTCGATGGGGGTGGAGCCGGAGGGCAGGGAGACAATCCGGCCCTTGGGGGTGAAGACGAAAACCTCGTCGTCGAACATATCGATTTTCAGGGACTGGACATATTCCTCGGCGTCGGAATCCTGCTGGCTTTCCAGCAGGCGGCGCACCCACTCAAAGTCCTTTTCGCTGCCGGCGCCGGTGCCCTGCTTGTATTTCCAGTGGGCGGCGATGCCGTATTCCGCGGTCTCGTGCATCTCCCAGGTGCGGATCTGCACCTCGAAGGGGATACCCTGAGAGCCGATGACGGTGGTGTGCAGGGACTGGTACATATTGGGCTTGGGGGTGGAGATATAGTCCTTGAACCGGCCGGGCACCAGATTGAACAGGTCGTGGATATGACCCAGCACATTATAGCAGTCGGGGATGGAATCCACAATCACCCGGAAGGCATACAGGTCATACAGCTCGTCCAGGGTTTTGCCCTGACTCTGCATCTTCCGGTAGATGGAGTAGACATGCTTGATCCGCCCGTAGACCGTGGCCTGAATGCCCATGCGGGTGAGACGGTCGGTGATTTTGTTCTGGATGGTGCGCATGAAGGCTTCGTCCTGCTCCTCATGCTCCTTCAGATAGGACATGATCTCATTGTGGCGCTCCGGAGCCAGATACCGCAGCGACAGATCCTCCAGCTCCCACTTGATGCGCTGCATACCGAGACGGTGAGCCAGAGGGGCGTAGATGTCCATGGTCTCCCGGCATTTGCTGATCTGCTTTTCCGGGGACTGATACTGCATGGTGCGCATATTGTGGAGCCGGTCAGCAATTTTAATGAGCACCACCCGGATGTCCTTGGACATGGCCATGAACATCTTGCGCAGGTTTTCCATCTGCGCCTGCTCCGAGGTGGAGAAGTTGGCCCGGGTCAGCTTGGTGACGCCCTCCACCAGCTCGGCTACCGTGTCTCCGAAGAGACGGGCGATTTCCTCATGGGAGGCATCGGTATCCTCGATGCAGTCGTGGAGCAGCGCGCCCAGCACGGCGTCGGAGTCCAGACCCATCTCCGTGACGATCTGGGCCACGGCAAGGGGGTGGATGATGTAGGGGGAGCCGTCCTTGCGCTTCTGATATTTGTGCTTGGCGTTGGCGTATTCCACCGCCTGGTCGATGATGGCCATATCGGTGCCGGGGGCATATTTCCGAAGGGCTTCCTGTAAGCCGGCATAATGTTCTTCAAATGTTTCCATATCTATCAGCTCTCTTTCGCCTGCAGCAGCTGCCGCAGGGTTTCACTTTCCTTGAGGTCGGCTTTTTCCGATCCGGGAGTCAGCCGGATGGTGATGTACTTGTGGAGCTTGTGCATTTCCAGCAGCCCCACATCCCGGAAGATGTCCAGACAGGCAAGCATTTGCCCCAGGCTCATGGGCTTTCCCGACCAGCGAACCAGCTTCCGGCACAGGCACAGGGGCGTTTCCTGCACCTCCCGTCCGGAGGCTGCCAGATACCGCCACACCAGCGCCAGCGTGTTCCGGTCGGGGCACAGGCTCTGGGCGGTCTGCCTTGTCAGGTGCCCGGAGCGCAGGGCGCGGTAGGCGGCTGTATCCGGGGAGCATTCGGCGGTGCAGCAGGGACGGATATCCAGCACATTCATCTGCACGGTGCGCTCCCCCCGGAATTCGTTGATCTGGGGGGTGAAGGCCACATCCACCACATCTCCCGTCTGGATGGAGACGGCTTCCGGGGTGGCGGAGAAATAGATGGCGTTGACGCCGACGCGGCCGCTGCGGAGCCTCAGCCGCATATGGCGGCCGCCCCCCACCTGCTGAATCCGGTCAATGGTGAGGCCGCTCATCATCAGCACCGGCTTGGGACAGCCGTTGCCGCAGGGCTCCAGCACGGACAGGGACTCAATGCCCCGGATGGTCAGCAGCTCGGCAGGGATGGCGCAGTCAATGTCCAGCTGGGTTCGGGGGGTGTCCTCGTCATAAAAGCCGGCGGCAAGGGCGCAGATTTTTTTGCGGAATTCCGGGATATTGCTGCGGGAAATGGTGAAGCCGGCAGCCAGCTCGTGGCCGCCGTAGCTTTCCAGCAGGCCGGACAATGTGGTGAGGGAGGAGAATAGGTTGAAGCCCCCATGGCTCCGGGAGCTGGCCTTTCCGTGCTCTCCGTCCAGACAGATGAGGAAGGCGGGGCAGGCGTATTCCTCGGCAATCCGGCTGGCCACGATGCCCACCACGCCCTGATGCCAGTGCTCGTCCGCCAGGACGATGGCCTCCGGGGGCTGACCGGGAGGCAGCATGGAGATGGCCTGCCGGTAGATCTCCGATTCGATGCTCTGCCGCTGCCGGTTCAGCTCGCACAGGGCCCTGGCAAGCTCCTCCGCCCGCCGGGGATCGTCGGTGAGAAACAGCTCCACCGCCAGATCAATCTGCCCCATCCGCCCGGCGGCGTTGATCCGGGGCGCCAGCATGAAGCCGATGGAGGAGGCGCTGACAGTTTCCGGGGTGCAGCTGCACTGCGCCATCAGGGCGGCGATGCCGGGACGGCGGGTTGCCCGCAGGGATTCCAGCCCCCGGCAGACGAACACCCGGTTCTCGCCATGCAGCAGCATCACATCCGCCACGGTGCCCAGACACACCATATCGGCGTATTCGGCCAATACGGCCTCCTGATCGCCGCAGAGGGCGGCAGCCAGCTTGAAGGCCACGCCCACCCCGGAGAGGTTCCGGTGGGGATACCGATCATCGGGGCGGTGGGGGTCCACCACGGCTGCGGCATGGGGCAGAGTTTCCTTGCATTCGTGGTGGTCGGTGATCACCAGATCCATCCCCAACTGGCGGCACAGCTCCGCCTCGGACAGGGCGGTGATACCGCAGTCCACGGTGATGATCAGACTGACCCCCTCGGCGTGAAGCTGGCGGATGGCGATGGGATTCAGGCCGTAGCCCTCCTCCAGACGGCCGGGGATATAGCTGATGCAATTGGCGCCGTTGCTCCGCAGAAAATCCGTCAGCAGGCAGGTGGCGGTGATGCCGTCCACATCGTAATCGCCGAAAACGGCGATTTTTTCCCCCCGGGTCATGGCCAGACCCACCCGGCCGGCGGCCAGATCCATGTCCTTCATGCGGAAGGGATCCTCCAGGGGGGCGTTGCAGTCTAAGTAGGCAGCGGCTTCCTTCGCCGTGCTGATGCCCCGGGAAGCCAGCACCATGGCAGCCAGGGGCGCGTAGCCCGCGGCTACCAGAGCATTGACCGAGCCGGTCTCCGGCTGGGCAACATTCCAGATTCCATATTTCAAAGCATTCCACATCCATTATGACTTTTTCCCTATATTATAGCAAAAGCGGGGGCAATGCACAATAGGCAGATGGGAAATTTATTGAAAACAGAGGAATTTTCACTGCTGCGCGGCCAGCAGCTGCTGGGCGGCCACCGCCAGCACCGGAGCCAGAATCAGCCCGGGAAAGCCCCAGAGCCGATAGCCGGCGTACAGTGCCATCAGGGTCACCAGCGGATCCAGCCCCAGCTCCTTTCCTACCAGCCTTGGCTCCAGCAGGGAACGGGTCAGGGCAATGACGGCGTACAGCCCCAGAATCCCCACCCCACGGCCGATATCCGATTGCAGAAACAGAATCAGCGCCCAGGGCAGCAGCACCGTGCCGGTACCCAGCACCGGCAGCAGATCCACAAAGGCGATGGCCACAGACCATACGAAGGCGTAGGGAATCCGCAGCAGGGTCAGCCCCGCCAGCAGCAGGGCGAAGCTGATGGCCACCAGCTTGGCCTGCGCCACCAGCCAGCCCCACACCCCCCGGCGGATGCGCCGGAGGGCATCCAGCAGGGGCTTCAGACGCTCCCGGGGCAGGTTCCGCCGGAACCAAAGGCGGATTTTGGGCATCCGGGCGGAGATCATGTAGCCGGAGATGATGGCTGCGCCGAAGGTCAGGGCGCTGTCCGGCACCCGGGTGAGGACAACCCCGGCCAGACTCAGAATGTAGGAGACCGCCTGCTGCAGCAGGGCGGAGCTGCCGGAAAAGGCAGTCGCCACATTCCGCTGGGCGATGGGCTGCAGGGAGGAGGGCAGGTGCCGGGTGATGCCCAGCAGCCAGCTGCGCACCACGGCGATGCCGGACTGGATGGCATTTACCAGCGGCGGCAGCACCCCGGACAGAGCGCCCAGCTCCCGCAGCAGGAAGGCCCCCAGAAACAGCGCCATCACGGCAATGCCGGCGAAGGTCAGGCTCACCCCGATGCCGGCACAGAGCCCCCGGGGCAGGCGGGTCTTTTTCCCCAGAAAGGCCACCCCCGGCTCCGAGGCCAGAGCCAGCGCAGCGCCAAGGAGGAAGGGAAAAACCAGGGGCAGCAGAAAGGCCATGGCCAGCCACGCGGCGGCTGCCATGAGAATCAGAGTAAACAGAGTCTTGAAGTACATGAAGCGCAAGGAAATACCTCCCGGGTGGATTCTGATCCGAGAACCTGAAGAAAGATTAAAAGCTTTTCATCGGGTTTTCGTATAAGGCTTGCTTTTTGGGGAAAATGTGATACAATGCATAGCAGAGATACACCTGTTGCTTTCTGAAACACACAGGAAACAAAAAGGAGGACATCCAAATGGCATCCAAGCCCAAGTATTACATCGTTGAGGCCTCTGCGCTGCCGGAGGTTTTTCTGAAGGTGGCGGAGGCCAAGCGCCTGCTGTCCACAGGTGAGGCAGCCACCGTCAATGAGGCGACCAAAATGACGGATATCAGCCGCAGCGCGTTCTATAAATACCGGGATTCTGTCCTCCCCTTCCAGAATATGATGACGGGGCGGATCATTACCATCCAGCTGCTGCTGCACGATCAGCCGGGTCTGCTGTCGGAGATTCTGGGGGTTCTGGCTGCCACCAAGGCCAATATCATCACCATCAACTCCATTATGCCCACCAACGGCACCGCCGTGGTGACCATCTCCGCGGAGACCAACGAGCTGACGGTTTCCATCGAGGAGCTGCTGAACACCCTGGGGGAGATGGACGGTGTGGTGAAGGCAGAGGTTCTGGCAGGTTAGTTCATTTTAAAGAGCTTCGCCTACGGCGGGGCTCTTTTTCTAGTTTAGACGGAATTTTTTCTGATTATGCTGAGCGGCTGGGAATTTGTACCGCTTTGTCATCAGGATGACATACCTGAATCTTACAGCAAAAAGCCCTTGACAAACTGATGACAGTGTGATAAAATGCCGGGGTAATAAAGAAGGCTGAACATCCGCCTCACCGTAAGCAAAAGCGAAACGGTTGATATTCCATGTTTCCCCCATGGGGGAAGGCTGTGAATTGTGCGGATGCTCTGGCATCCGCTTTTTTGCTGTTTATTTTTGGAGGTGCTTACCATCGCAAAGTTAGATCATCAGCTCAACGAGGAAATCCGGGACAAGGAAGTCCGCCTGATCGGCGCCGACGGCGCCCAGCTGGGGATTGTCTCCTCCGCCGAGGCCAACGCCATGGCAGAGGAACAGGGCATGGATCTGGTGAAGATTTCTCCCAATGCAGTGCCCCCCGTGTGCAAGATCATGGACTACTCCAAGTTCTGCTACGACCAGAAGAAACGGGAGAAGGATGCCAAAAAGAATCAGCGCGTTGTGGAGATCAAGGAGATTCGCATGAGCCCCAGCATCGACACCAACGACTTCAACACCAAGGTCAAGGCCGCCCAGAAGTTCCTGAGCGACGGAAACCGGGTGAAGGTCAGCGTCCGCTTCCGCGGCCGTGAGATGGCTCACACCAACCTGGGTGAGAAGCTGCTGATGGACTTTGCCGAGGCCACTGCCGATGTCGCCAACATGGAGAAGAATCCCAAGCTGGAGGGCCGCTTCATGGCGATGTTCCTGACCCCCAAGAACAGCAAATAAACCCAAAATACCAAAGATACGGAAGGAGAACCACCTATGCCCAAGCTGAAGACCCATAGTGGTGCAAAGAAGAGATTCAACCTGACCAAGTCCGGTAAGGTTAAGAGAGCTCACGCTTACAAGAGCCACATCCTGACCAAGAAGACCACCAAGCGTACCCGCCGCCTGCGTGCTACCGCTTACGCTGACCAGACCAATGTCAGCGCCATCAAGGAAATGATTCCCTACAAGTAAGGCAGAAGGAGGATACGAAAAATGGCAAGAGTTAAAGGCGCAATGATGACGCGCAAGAGAAGAAACGCAACCCTGAAGCTGGCCAAGGGCTACTGGGGTTCCAAGTCCAAGCACTTCAAGATGGCCAAGCAGGCCGTTATGAAGTCCGGCAACTACGCATTTGAAGGCCGTAAGCAGAAGAAGCGTGCTTACCGCACCATGTGGATCGCTCGTCTGAGCGCTGCCGTAAAGCCCTACGGTCTCAACTACTCCACCTTCATGAACGGTGTGAAGAAGGCCGGTATCGAGATGAACCGCAAGAGCCTGTCCGAGATGGCTATCAACGACGCCGCTGCCTTCGCAGTCGTCGTGGAGAAGGCCAAGGCTGCTCTGAACTAATTCGCAAAATGTTCGGCTCTGCCCATTCCGGCAGAGCCGTTTTTGTACGATAACAGGTTGGAAAATTGGAACTTGCGGGGGTGTCCAAAGCCTCCCCTGTGTAAGGGGAGGTGGCAAAAATCTATTGATTTTTGCCGGAGGGGTTGTCCTGACAAATGTCAATCCCCCAGTCAGCTGCGCTGACAGCCCCCTTTACACAAGGGGGCCTTTAGATCGCCAAATTCCAATTTACGGGGGTGATGCAATGGAACTGAAGCACATAGCCCAGAGGGACGGAAAGCTATCCTCCTTTCTGCTGGGGGAGCTGAGGCTGTCCGCTTCTCTGATGAACAAGCTGAAATGGGGAGATTCCCTCCGGGTCAATGGGGTGCCCCAGCGGACCAACTATCCCGTAGCCGTGGGGGACGAGATCACCGTGGTGCTTTCGGAGGAGGAGCCGGAATACCCGGCGGAGGATGGGGAACTTTCGGTGCTGTATGAGGACAGCTGGCTTCTGGCGGTGGACAAGCCTGCCGGGATGCTGATTCACCCCTCAAGGTCGAAAAATGACGGAACCCTTGCCAATCTGGTGGTGGGATACTACCGGAAACATGGGGAAAGCTGCGCCTTTCACCCCCAGACCCGGCTGGATCGGGACACCTTCGGCATTGTGCTGCTGGCAAAAAACGCCTACACCCACACCCTGCTGCAGCAGCAGAAAATCCGAAAGACCTACCACGCCCTGACCTTGGGGTGGAGCCTGTCGGAGGAGGGGATCATCGATGCCCCCATTGCCAGAAAGCCCCTGCCCAGCCTGCTCCGGGAGATCAGCCCCGAGGGGAAACCCTCGGTGACCGCCTACCGCCTGCTGGAACGGCAGGGGGAGGTCTGCCGCATGGCCTTGCAGCCCATCACCGGGCGCACCCACCAGCTGCGGCTCCACTGCGCCCATGTGGGGCACCCCATTCTGGGAGACCCCCAGTACGGCAGCCCGGAAAGTCTGGCTCTTTCGGGAAAAATGGGCTTTCAGGGGCAGCAGCTGTGCGCAAAACGGCTGGAATTACGCCATCCCATCACCGGGGAAGAATTGGTGCTGGAATCCGGGATGGATGTTTAGCCGGGAATAGAAAAACACTGTCATTGCGAACCAGCCCTCAGGCTGGTGTGGCAATCCGCATTCCCCATAAAATGTTCAGATTACTGGCATTTTTCGGGAGAACGGATTCCCACGCCAACCTTTGGTTGGCTCGGAATGACAGCTTTTTTATGCCTGTGCCAGCTTGTCCAGCAATGGGATAATATCCTCCAGACGGTCGGCAAGGGCAAAGAGCAGGGGCAGGGTTTCGGCACCGGGCCTGTCCTGATCGGGAATCATCACCGGCAGACACCCTGCCCGGTGGGCGGCAAGCAGCCCCGCCGGGCTGTCCTCCAGTACCAGACATTCGGAAGGTAATTTCCCCAGTCTGGCGGCGGCGTGGAGGAAGATATCCGGCTCCGGCTTGCCTCTGGGGACATTGTAGCCGGTGCAGATGGCATCGAAGCGGTGAAACAATCCCAGAGGGGTGAGGTAGGCTTCGATTCTGTCCATGGGGGAGGAGCTGGCTACGGCGGTGGCAATGCCCTTCTCCTGAAGATAGTCCAGCAGAGGGTAGATGCCGGGGAAGGCCTCTACTCCTTCTTTTTCCACAAAGGCATCCATCAGGGTGATGCGGCGGTTTCGCACGGTGCCGTAATCCACACCCTCCCCGAAATATTCTATGAGTTTTGCCTGCCCGGCGGCGCGGTTCAGGGCGCGCATCCCCAGCGCCTGCTGCCGGGTCATGGGATAGCCCAGAGACTGGGCGGCCTCCTGCCAGAAGCGGCAGTAGAGCTTTTCCGTGTCCAGAATCAGCCCGTCCATGTCAAACAGAACGGCCCGGACGGGCCGGGTCTGAAGCCGGGGCTGTAAAATTTCAAAGGCCATGGTGGTTCCTCCTTTTGGCTGAGTGAGCAGTTAGGAGTTATGGTATCCCCTTTGGGAATGAAAAAATGTCAACTGCTAACTGCGCACTGCTAACTGCTAACTTCAAGAAGCATTATGCCAGATTTTTCCCTCCCTGTCCAGTCCGGCATTGTTAAACAATTCTTAAAGAAACCCCCTCTATCTTCTTAAGAATGGAAATGCTATAATAAGGCCAACAGAAAGGGGAGGAACCCATGTACAACATACTCATCTGCGACGACCAGAAGGACATCGTCAATGCCCTGAAAATCTATCTGACCCCGGAGGGGTATCAGCTCTTTACGGCCTACACCGGGGAAGAGGCCGTGGCCATTGTGAAAAAGGAGAACATCCACCTGATCCTGCTGGATGTGATGATGCCCCAGATGGACGGCATCACCGCCACCGCCGCTATCCGGGAATTTTCCAATGTGCCTATCATTCTGCTCACCGCCAAGTCTGAAACCGAGGACAAGGTGCTGGGGCTGAATGTGGGGGCGGACGACTACATCACCAAGCCCTTTGTGCCGGTGGAGGTGCTGGCACGGGTGCGCAGTCAGCTGCGCCGGTACGCCCGGCTGGGCAGCTGCCCGGAGGCCCCCGGGGCATTGGAAATCGGGGGCATCTGTCTGGACGACAGCACCAAGTCCGTCACCGTGGACGGGGAGCCGGTGTCCCTGACCCCTACGGAGTACGCCATTTTACATCTGCTGATGAAAAACCCCGGCAGGGTGTTCTCCACCAGGAAGCTCTATGAGGAGGTCTGGCAGGAGGCGGCTCTGGGCAGCGAGGGAGCCGTGGCGGTGCACATCCGCCACCTCCGGGAGAAAATCGAAATCAACCCATCGGAGCCCCGGTATCTGAAGGTGGTCTGGGGTCAGGGCTACAAAATGGAGGGAGAAAAATGAAACACAGTGTATTTTTAAAAACCATCGCGCTGGCGCTTTGCGCCGCGGCACTGCTGGGCAGCGTCCTGGGCGGAACCGGACTGGTGATGCTGACGGTGCTGGACATGAACGACCGGAGCGTGGAGGACATTTTCGAGGAGCAGCGGCGGGATCAGGCGGAAAGCCTTGCCCAGATTCTGGCGGAAAACTATGCCTCCCGGATTGTGGGGGGCTGCCCGGAGGATATGATCCAGTTCAGCTATTACCGGGGGGAGAACACCTACGGCTACACCCTGAAAGATGAAAACGGCGTTGAGCGGGAAAGCAAGCCCCTGCCCCAGAACGCCGGGGTCAGCTACAGCTACACATTCCAGCCCACGGGCCGCTACCGGGTGCTGGTTTCCACCCTGACCCAGCAGCAATGGAATCAGCAAAAGAACGCTTCTCAGAACGAGGCCATCGCATCGGCGCAGCCGGGCAGTCTGGGCGTGATTCGGGAGAGCGTCAACCTCCGCAGCGCGCCCCATACCAGCAGTGAGATTCTGGATCGCCTTCCCGCCGGAAGCACGGTGGAAATCAAGGGCGTGCAGGAGATCAACGGAGAAATCTGGGTTCGCGTCCCGGAAGGCTGGATTTTCGGAGAGTATGTGATTCCCTTTGAGGATCCCTACGGCAGTGAAACAGCGCAGGAAGCAGCCCAAAACGAGACCGTTTCTTCGTTACTGGCCGGCGGTCTGGGGCTGATTACGGAGAATGTGAATGTCCGGAGCACCCCCCATGCCAACGGCGAGGTTCTGGGACACTGTGCTGCCGGAGATACCGTGGAAATCAAGAGCGTGCAGGAGATCAACGGGGAAGTCTGGGTTTCCACCCCGGAGGGGTGGATTCTGGGGGAGTATGTGACCCCCTTTGTGGATCCTGAAAGATCGAATAAAGCCGAGGAAACCACAGCGCCCCTGACCCCGACAGAGGAAAAGACCGAGCTGGAAAAGAAGCTGGAAGAAAACCCCGAGAAGACTCCCTGGGTCACCCTGATTCAGGATGCCCAGCTCTACGCCAGCCCGGACAGCACCTCGGCACCCCGGGGCACCATCCCCAAGGGCACCAGCGTGGCGGTGTTCGGCGCGGATACCGTGGACGGGAAGAAGTGGGCGCTGCTCACCGGCGGCTGGACGCCCATGGAAAATCTGGAGCTGTTTGACGGCGCTCAGCCGGAGGAAACGGAACCCACAACCGCTCCCACGGAGGAAACCCAGCCTGCCACAGAGGAAACCATGGCAGCCTACGACCCCCTCCGGGATGACACGCTGGAATGGGATGGCTACTTTGACGAGACCCGGCAGGAGAGCATGATGGCTGGCTACCGCTACGAGGCACTGCCGAAGTACACCGTGGAGGTGCAGCTGACAGCGGAGGCTACCGATGAAGTTACCTACCGGCCCATTCTGGAGCTGGTGGAAAGATTCCAAAATGACATGGTAAAGATTCTGGTGGCAAGCCTGCTGGTGCTGGCGGTGACGGTGGTCTACCTGTGCTGCGCCGCCGGACACAGCCCCGGAACCCGGCAGATTCAGGCCGGGGGTCTGAATCGGATTCCTTTGGATCTTTACTTTGTGATTGCCTGCGGCGCTGGCACGGCGCTGACGGCCATGCTGATTTACGGCATTTACGGCACGGAGTATCTCCTCCGGGAAAGCCCCCAGTATGCCATCCCCTGCGGCGGCATCCTTGCCTATCTTCTGAGCCTGACGGTGGTGGGCTTCTGCTACGGCTTCGTGGCGCAGATCAAGACACCGGGGGGATACTGGTGGCGCAACAGCCTGTGCGGACGGTGCATTCTGCTGGCGCTGCACAGCGGACAGTGGATCAAGACCAATGCAAAACGGCTGCTGGACTGGTGCATTGCGACGGTACGGAAGCTCTGGGCGTGGCTGGCTGACCCGGTGAAACAGGTGGTAAACCGGCTGCCTCTCATGTGGCAGTGGCTGCTGGTGGGCGGTGTCATCGTGGTTCTGTTCCTGCTGAGCCTTGCCATGGGAAGCGTTTTCCTGCTCTGGGTCAGCATTCTGGCAGCGATTGCGGCCATTGTTTATGCGGCCTATGCCTTCGCCACCCTGCTGGGCACCACCAAGCAGATGCGCGCCGGAGATCTGGACGCAAAGGTGGACGACAAGCGGATGGCAGGGGCCTTCAAGGAGTTCGCCGGGGAGCTGAACGGCCTTGGGGATGTGGTGAAGGTGGCCGCCCAGAAGCAGGTGAAGTCCGAGCGGATGAAAACCGAGCTGATTACCAATGTGTCCCACGACATCAAAACCCCTCTCACCTCCATCATCAACTATGTGGATCTGCTGGAAAAGCCCCACAGCCCGGAGGAGGAGTCGCAGTATCTTGAGGTGCTGTCCCGGCAGAGCCAGAGCCTGAAAAAGCTGATTGACGACCTGATGGAGATGAGCAAGGCCAACTCCGGCAATCTGAATGTGGAGCTGACCACCGTGGATCTGGTGGAGGCGGTGAAGCAGGCCCTGGGCGAATACGCCGACAAGCTGGAAAAGGCGGGCTTGCAGCCGGTGTTCCGGCACCATCAGGAGCAGACCTTCATCCACGCGGACGGCAGGCTGGTGTGGCGGGTGCTGAGTAACCTTTTGAGCAACGCGGTGAAGTACGCCATGCCCGGCACCCGGGTCTATGTGGATCTGGTGCGCAAGGGAAGCAAGGTAACCCTGTCCGTGAAGAATATGTCCCGGGAGGAGCTGAACATCAGCGCCGAGGAGCTGATGGAGCGGTTCGTCCGGGGGGATGCCTCCCGGAACACCGAGGGCAGCGGACTGGGGCTGAATATCGCCAGGAGCCTCATGGAGGTGCAGAACGGCACCATGGAGCTGACGGTGGACGGCGACCTGTTCAAGGTGATGCTGGTGTTTGCCGCAGAGAGTTGATTTTGTTCATAATTTTGTCGAATTTTGTTTCCAATTCCGTTATTGGATGTTCAAAACCGTCGAATATCTTAATAACAGAAAGGTTGCGGAAGCCGTGAGCCGCTCCCTTTCACCCCCGTAGATCCTCTTTTCTACCTCTCTTCTTTCCAAAACCAAATGGAAGCCCCCTCTGCCGGAAACGGTGGAGGGGGCTTTCATGTTTTGAGTTAGGAGCTAGGAGTTAGCGGTTAGCAGTTAGCAGTGAGAAGTTTCTGTCATTGCGAGCCATTGCGCACAATGGCGTGGCAATCCGTTCCCCTCACGGCGAAGCGCGCCGGGAGAGGGTTTCAGGGCTGAAAGCCCTCGAAGATGGAAAGCCAGCCTTCTTTTTGGGCTTGTGCGTGATCCTCCGGGGTGCGGAGGGTCCAGCTGACGCCCTGAATGTGCCACAGCTTGCGGCACAGGAAGCAGCCCAGCCGGTTCCGGTCGGCATATTTGTAGGCGATGAAGTCAGGCCGGGACAGGAAGTTCAGCAGGTGGCAGGTGAGCGCCGCCTGAATGGGCAGGGGCTGACCCTCGGGATTTCGGAAAAAGTTCATGGACAGCTGCCCCCGGACGATCTGGGGGCGGTGCTTTTTCAGCCAGAACAGGCACCGGGGGTCGAAGGATTCGATGCAGAAAGCCCCGGCGTAATTGTCCAGCTGGCGGCAGGCCTCCTGCGCCAGAGCGGCGTGGTTGCCTCCTACGGGCTTCAGCTCCACGATCATGGGAGCCTTGCCGCCGAACAGCTCCAGAACCTCCCGGAAGGTGGGGATGGTTTCCCCCGTGCCCTCCAGATGGTAATTTTTCAGATCGGCGGTGGTGAGGTCTTCAATGCGCCCCTCCGCCCCGGTGGTGCGCTGTAACAGGGAGTCGTGGATGACGGCCAGATTGCCGTCCCTGAGAAGATGCAGATCCAGCTCAATGCCGTAGCCCCCATCCAGAGCCGCCCGGAAGGCTGCCATGGAGTTTTCCGGAAGACCCTTTCCATGCAGACCCCGGTGGGCATAGTTCCAGCGGCGAAGCTCCTCCATGCCGGGATTGTCTGTTCTGCCCCGAAGAGCCAGCAGGTACAGCACAAGCAGAATCAGGAGAATCCAGATCATGTTCAGTCCTCCACATCAAAGGCTTCCAGCCCCTTTTTCACAGGGGCGGCACTGTCGCCGTGGCGGACAAAGCCCATGGTAAAGCAGGAGGCCAGGGCGAAAATGGCGGCGTAGGGGAACAGAGCCTTGTAATCCACATTCCGCATCAGCCATCCGGCCACAATGGGGGTGACGATCTGGGCGGACATGGAGAAGGTATAGTACAGGCCGGTGAATTTGCCTACATCGGCTCCGCTGCACATCTCCACCACCATGGGCAGACTGTTGACACCGATGGCAGCCCAGGCAAGTCCCACCAGCATGAACAGCAGGTACAGCACAGGGTGGAACTCGTCCCGAAGGAGAGTATAGACAAAGGCGGCGGCGAAGGAGCCTCCCAGCAGGGCGGTGCCCAGCCGGATGGTTTTCCGACGGCCGATTTTTCCTGCCAGATTGCCGGTGGGAATGTAGCTGAGGATGGCACCGGCGGTGGCGATGGTGAGGCAGGTGTTGGCCTGACCCAGAGACATATTCCAGGTGTTCTGGGCATAGACGGAAAACCAGGTGGTGACGCCGTTGTAGCCGATGAACCACAGGCAGATGGAAATCAGTAGGAAGGTCAGGCTCCGGCGGACATCCGGGGGCAGTGCCTTCCCGGCCTCCGTGACGGGATTTTCCTCGGGGTGGGCATCCTCGTAGCGTTTCTGCTGGGCTGCCAGCTTCGGCTCGTTGACGAACAGCATGAGAATCACCACGGCAGCGGCCATGATGCCCCCTACAATGAGAAACAGGGGGAAATAGGAGATGTAGTGGTCGCTCTTGGTGGAATACAGGAACCGGGTGATCAGCAGGTACAAAATACCGCCCACGGCGCCCATGAGATTGATGATGGCGTTGGCCTTGGAGCGCAGGGGCTTGGGGGTGATGTCCGGCATCAGAGCCACTGCAGGGCTGCGGTAGGTGCCCATGGCCACCAGCAGCATTCCCAGCACCACCACGAACAGCGCGAGCTTACTTCCGGCGGGGGCGGCGTGGTAGCTGTCCGCCAGCAGGGGCAGACCCATCATCAGCACGATGGCGGCGAGGGTGCCGAAGAGGACATAGGGACGGCGGCGACCCAGAGGGCTTTTGCATCGATCCGACAGTCCGCCGAACAGAGGCAGCAGGAACAGAGCCAGCACATTGTCTGAGGCCATGATGGCGCCGGAGAGGGTTTCGTTCATGTGGAAGGTGTTGGTGAGGATCAGGGGCACCAGATTGTCATACATCTGCCAGAAGGCGCAGATGGACAGAAAGGCAAAGCCCACCAGCACGGTGTTTTTGGTGTTCAGCTTCATGGCACAGCCTCCGCTTGTAAAAATAATTGACAATTGACAATGGATAATTGACAATTTTGATTATACAGTCTTGTGATTGGCTTGTCCAGTGCCGGGGAGGATTCGGTGCAGATAATTCAGCACCCGTTTTTTGTCTGCCGACCAAAGGGGTGCGATGAGATCCTTCTTTGCCCCGTCCCCGGTGATCCGGTGGACTACGGTTTCCGGGGGCAGCACCGCAATACAGGCGGACAGGATTTTGCCGTATTCTTCCATGGTCAGGCAGGAGAATGCGCCCCGGGCGTAGAGGGCTTCCAGATCGGTGCCCTTCAGCACATGGAGCAGGTGGAATTTTACCCCGTCTGTTCCGGCAGCCACGGCGGCTTTTGTGGTTTGCACCGCCATTTCCGCAGTCTCACCGGGCAGACCCAGGATGATGTGGGTCACCACCTCCAGCCCGGCTAATTTCAGACGGCGCACGGCATCAAAGTAGACTTCGTTTTCATAGCCCCGGCGGATAAACCGGATGGAATCCGGATGGATGGTTTGCAGCCCCAGCTCCACGCTGACGGGCTTTTCCGCATTTAACCGACCCAGAAGCTCCACCACCTCCGGTTCCAGACAGTCCGGGCGGGTGCCGATGGCAAGACCCACAATGTCCTCCGAACCCATGGCCTCCCGGTAGAGGGCTTCCAGCTGGGAGACCGGGGCGTAGGTGTTGGTAAAGGCCTGAAAATAGGCGATGTATTTGCCGCCCCTGTTTTTGGCTGCCACCCGGGCTTTGGCCTGCTCCAGCTGGGCGGTGACGCCGCCGCAGTCCGGGCAGAAGTCGCCGCTGCCCCGGCCGGAGCAGAAGATGCAGCCCCGGGTGTCCAGGGTGCCGTCCCGGTTGGGACAGGTGAAGCCCGCGTCAATGGAAAGCCGGTAGACCTTGCAGCCGAACCGGGCGCGGTAGGATTCATTGGCAGTTCTCATGGAAATATCACCGCTGCTACCATACCAGCTTTCCGGCAGAAAAGCAAGAGGGAGCGTTTGTGAATGAACGGTAAATTTTTTGGTACTTTTCCGGAAAAAGAGCCCCTTCGACTTGCCAATTTCTTAAGAAGTGCTATAATAAATCCCATCATACGATACCAGCTGTGAGGGAGCTTTCCATGAAAAAAATGCTGTTTATTCTCAACCCCATCTCCGGACAGAAACGGGCTGCCAGACATCTGGCGGATATTGTGGCTCTGTACAACCGGGCAGGGTTCGAGGTGATCACCTATGTCACCGGGGAGCAGGGGGATGCCACCCGGATGGCAGAGGAAAAGTGCAACGAGGTGGACCTCATCGTCTGCTGTGGCGGCGACGGCACCTATAACGAAACCATCTCCGGCCTGCAAAGAGCAGGCAGCAAGGTACCGGTGGGCTATATCCCGGCAGGCTCCACCAACGATCTTGCCACCAGTCTGGCTCTGTCGGGGAATGTGATGCAGGCTGCCCGGGATGTGCTGGAAGGGGAGCCAGTGGCCTACGACATCGGAAAATTTCAGGATCGATATTTTTCCTATGTGGCCTCCTTCGGCGCCTTTACCGCAGTGAGTTACAACACCCCCCAGTACATCAAAAATGCCCTGGGTCACACCGCCTATCTGCTGAGCGGGATTCAGGAGCTGTCCCAGATCCGCACGGAGCACATCCGCATGGTGCTGGATGAGGAGCGGATTGTGGAGGACGACTTCCTCTTTGGTGCCATCTGCAACGCCACCTCCGTAGGCGGCGTGCTGACCCTGGACCCCAATCAGGTGGATATGTCCGACGGCCTGCTGGAGGTGCTGCTGGTGCGCTCACCCAAGAACCTGACGGAGCTGGGAGAGTGCATTCAGGCGGTGCAGAGCCAGAACTACGGCAACTGTGCTATGATTACCTTCCTGTCCGCCCGGAAAATGGAAATCTATACCAACCCGGATATGGTCTGGACCTTGGACGGAGAACGGGAGGACGGGCACTCCCATATCCATGTGGAAAACCAGCATCTGGCGGTGAACCTGATGCGGAGGGTGCGGTGATATGATTCTTTCCACCCTGTGCTACATCACCCGGGGGGACGAGGTGCTGATGCTCCACCGGGTGAAGAAGAAAAACGATATCAACAAGGACAAGTGGATCGGAATCGGCGGCAAATTCCTGCCGGAGGAAAGCCCGGAGGAATGCCTGCTCCGGGAGGCGCAGGAGGAAACCGGCCTGACCCTGACGGGCTGGAAATGCCGGGGGGTGGTGACCTTCCTCAACGATTGCTGCGAAGGGGAATATATGTTCCTGTTCACCGCGGATGCCTTTGAAGGCGACTTGAAGGAGTGCGACGAAGGGGACTTGCAGTGGGTCAAACGGGACTTTCTGGACAGCCTGCCCAAGTGGGAGGGAGATCAGATCTTCCTGAATCTGCTGTGGCAGGATGCCCCCTTCTTCCTGCTGACCCTGCGCTACAGCGGCGACAGGCTGCTGGAAGCGGTGCTGGACGGCAAAAAGATTCGATAGGAGGGAAGCCATGAAAACGGTTCTGGAAGTGTGCGTGGATTCCCTGGCCTCCGCCCGGGCGGCCATTGCCGGGGGTGCAGACCGGCTGGAGCTTTGCAGCGCCCTGCTGGCCGGGGGACTGACCCCCTATGAAATGCTGCTGCGGCAGATCAAGGCGGAATCGGACATTCCCGTCCGCTGCCTGATGCGCCCCCGCCCCGGGGATTTTCTCTACAGCAAAGAGGAGCTGGAGCTGCTGCGGCGGCAGATTGTGCAGCTGAAAAACGCCGGAGCCGACGGCTTTGTCATCGGCTGCCTGACCCCGGAGGGGGAGCTGGATCGTGAGGCCATGTTGCCCCTCGTGGACGCCTGCGGCGGCAGGGGTATCACCCTTCACCGGGCAATCGATGTGTCCCGTGACTTGGAGCAGACCTATTTGCAGGCCGCGCAACTGGGCATTGACACGGTGCTGACCTCGGGAGGAGCCTCCTCCTGCTTAAAGGGGAAGGACACCATTGCCAGACTGATTGAGCTCCGGGATTCTTTCGGGGGGCCGGAGGTGCTGATCGGTGCCGGGGTGAAGGCGGAGGTAATCCGCAGTTTCCGGACAGAGGTGCCGGGTAGCCGGGCCTTCCACATGAGCGGCAAAACAGAGCTGGAAAGCGCCATGGTCTTCCGCCGGGAGGGGGTTCCCATGGGACTGCCGGGACTGGACGAGTGGCACATTCAGCAGACCGACTCGGAGGCAATCCGCAGGGCGAGGAAGGAAATTGACAATTGACAATGGACAATTGACAATTAAGAAATCCCCTCAGGTGGATTTTGAATCGTCCCGGAGGGACACAATCATTGTCAATTATCAATTTTCAATTGTCAATTCAACAAGAAAGCTGCCATGGAGAACCAACTCCATGGCAGCTTTTCTTGTTGTTACAGGAACTTGTCCAAAGCCAGCTTGAAGGCGCCGTAGGCACCGGCATCATTGCCAAGGGTGGCAATGGTGAAGCGGACATTGGAGGCGGCATGGAACACATACTTGTGGAAGTAGGGCTCGACACCGTCCAGCAGAATCTGACCTGCCTTGCACACGCCGCCGCCAAGAACCACCACCTCCGGGTTGATGACGGAGCACAGGCTGCCCAGAAACTGGCCTAAGTAATTGTAGTACCGATCCAGCACCTGCAGGGCCAGCTTATCCCCGGCCTTGCCGGCGTCGAAAATGGCCTTGGCATCCAGCTTCTCCACGGTGCGCAGGGTGCTGCCTTCATCAGAAGCAGCCAGAGCCTCCCGTCCCAGCCGGGCGATGCCGGTGGCGGAGCAGTACTGCTCCACACAGCCGCACTTGCCGCAGTTGCAGGGGATGGTCTCCTGGGGGTTCAGAACCATGTGGCCGATCTCCGCGCCGGAGCCGTGGGCACCGAAGAGCAGGTTGTTCTCAATGACAATGCCGCCGCCGACGCCGGTGCCCAGCGTTGCCATCACCATATTCCGGCAGCCCTTGCCGCCGCCCTTCCAGAATTCACCCATGGCGGCGACATTGGCATCATTGCCGGCCACCACAGGGAAGCCGGTGAGCCCGGACAGCTCCTGGGCGATGTTGAACACCCCCCAGCCCAGATTGATGCACTTGTTCACCACGCCCTGACGATCCACGGGGCCGGGAACGCCGATGCCCAGACCCAGAATGTCGCTGTCGGGGATGGCGTGGGCGGTGAGGTAGCCCCGGATGGCGGCGGCGATGTCGGGAAGAATCTGCTTGCCGCTGTTTTCCGTCACGGTGGGAATCTCCCACTTGTCCAGCATGGTGCCGGTTTCGTCAAAGTATGCCAGCTTGACGGTGGTGCCGCCAAGGTCAATGCCAAAGCCGTATTTCATTTTGAATCGCCCTCCTGTTATGTTTCTGCATCCCATTATACAGCCTTCGTAAAAAAATGCCAGAGGGAAGCGAAAAAAAGTTGGTTGAAAAAGAGAAGTTTTTTACAGGGCTTGCGTTTGCTGGGATTTTGCGGTAATATAGAAGACACAAATAAACAGGAAAGGCGTGTTTTCCCATGATTAAAGTCGATATCTCCCATGTATGGGGTCAGATCTCCCTGCCGGATATGCTGGCAATGGAGAAGGAAGTCTTTGATGCCCATGAGACGCTTACCGAGGGCACCGGCGCCGGCAGCGATTTTCTGGGCTGGCTGAACCTGCCTGTCCGGGAGGCCACCGAGGAAATCACCCGGATTCAGCGTGCCGCTGAGCGAATCCGCAGAGAGAGCGATGTCTTCGTGGTCATCGGCATCGGCGGCAGCTACCTGGGCCCCCGTGCCGCCATCGAGCTGCTGCAGGGTCCCAACCACAACATCGGCAAGGGCAAGGGCAATCCCCAGATCTTCTTCGCCGGCAACGGCCTGAGCACCCGGCACTGGAACGAGCTGACCCGGCTGCTGGAGGACAAGGACTTCTCCATCGCCATCATCTCCAAGTCCGGCACCACCACCGAGCCTGCCATCGCCACCCGTGCCCTGCGCTGGATGCTGGAGCGGAAGTACGGCACCGACGGCGCCAACCGCCGGATCTATGCCATCACCGATCCCTGCAAGGGCGCACTGCGGCAGATGGCCACCGAGGAGGGCTGGGAGAACTTCATCATCCCCCCCAATGTGGGCGGCCGCTTCTCCGTGCTGACGGCTGTGGGTCTGCTGCCTCTGGCAGTGGCCGGCATTGACATCATGGAGCTGATGAACGGTGCCATGGATGCCAAGGAGGCTTACGACCTGCGCTCCTTTGAGAACCCCGTGTGGCAGTATGCCGCCGTGCGGAATCTGCTGTACCGCAACGGCAAGGCCATGGAAATTTTTGAAAGCTACGAGCCGGGCTTCAAGATGTTCGGCGGCTGGTGGCAGCAGCTCTTCGGTGAGTCCGAGGGCAAGGACGGCAAGGGCATCTTCCCCGTCACTGCCGAGTTTACCGCCGACCTGCACTCTCTGGGTCAGATGATTCAGGAGGGTCAGCGGAATATCTTCGAGACCATGGTTCGCTTCGACGCTCCCGAGAACAAGTTCGTCATCGGCTCCGACTGGAAGAATCTGGACGGCCTGAATTATCTGGAGGGCAAAACCCTGGACTTTGTGGACGAGCAGGCCTTCCAGGGCACCGTGGCTGCCCATGTGGACGGCGGCCTGCCCGTCATCACCATGGACTGCGGAGAACTCAACGACCGGAAGGTGGGCGAGATGTTCTACTTCCTGGAGCTGGCCTGCGGCATTTCCGCCTACATTCTGGGGGTCAATCCCTTCAACCAGCCCGGTGTGGAATACTACAAGCGCAATATGTTCCAGCTGCTGGGCAAGCCTGGGTATAACAAGTAAGGCGGAGCCAGACAGCGGAGAGGCCAATTGTTATTGAATTGACAATTGACAATGGAAAATTGACAATTAAGGAATCCCTTCGGGATAAAATAAATAATTCTGGGTGAAAGCTTCAGCTATTATTTTGAAATCGTCCCGAAGGGACACCACAATTGTCAATTGTCAATTTATAACATCTCCGCTCCCCCTTTGCATTTTGTATGAGGTTTTCCCAAAATAGTAGTTGCAAAAAAAGGGAAATGCTGATAGAATTACCATACAGCAAAATAAGCTGCAAGCAAAGGAGGATAATCCGATGATTCATGTAATTATGGGCCTGAAGGGCTCCGGTAAGACCAAGAAGCTGATTGATGCCATCAACGCAGCGGCTGAAAATGCCAGCGGCGATGTTGTCTGCATTGAGTACGGCAGAAAGCTGACCTATGATGTGACCTATAAGGTTCGTCTGGTGGACTCTCAGGAGTATTCTGTTGACTCTGCTGAAAAGCTGAAGGGCTTCCTGAGCGGCCTGCACGCCGGCAATTTTGATATCACCCATGTGTTTATCGACAACCTCTACAAGACCATCGGCAAGGATGTTGCCGTTATGGAGGAGTTTGTTGCCTGGTGCGCCCGGTTCGCTGCCGACAACAGCATGGAAATTACCATGACCATCTCCGAGGATCCTGCAAATGTTTCCGACGAGGTCAAGAAGTACATCTAACTCCAATGCAAACACCCCCTGCGGAATCCGCAGGGGGTATCTTTCTGCCCGGAATGTACAAAAAAACCGGGAAAGCGATTGCTTTCCCGGATCTTTTTGCAATTAGCCGTTGGCACGCATCTGAGCGAAGCACTCGCTGCAGAACACGGGACGGTCGGACTTGGGCTGGAAGGGAACCTTTGCCTCGCCGCCGCAGCGAGCGCAGGTAGCAGTGAAGAACTCACGGGGACCACGGGTAGCGTTCTTGCGGGCGTCGCGGCAAGCCTTGCAGCGCTGGGGCTCGTTCTGGAAGCCGCGCTCTGCGTAGAACTCCTGCTCACCGGCGGTGAACACGAACTCGTTGCCACACTCTTTGCAAACTAAAGTCTTGTCTTCGTACATTGGAATTACCTCTCTTCGGTTAGTTGTTGCCCCGTGAATGCCCAAGGAATTTGGTTATACCGCAGGGTCAGGTTAATTGTGGAAATTTCACCACAAGCCGAATTATACACAAATGTGAATAATTTGTCAATGGCTTATAAAGTCTTTTTTTCCTTATTTTCAGGATATTATACTGGTTTTCGGAAGTTTCAGATAGAAAACTGCCCCTGACAGGGGATGTGCAGGTGATCATAGGCCAGTGGTGTGACGCAGCGGCCCCGGGGAGTGCGGGTGAGAAAGCCCAGCTGCATCAGGTACGGCTCGTAGACATCCTCCAATGTCACCGCCTCCTCGCCGATGGTGGCGGCCAGGGTTTCCAGACCCACAGGGCCGCCGCCGTAGTTCTGGATGATGGCGGTGAGCATCCGGTGGTCGATGGTGTCCAGCCCCAGCTTGTCCACCTCCAGCCGTTTCAGTGCCAGATCGGCGGTTTCCCGGGTAATGGTGCCGTCCCCCATAACCTCCGCAAAGTCTCGAACCCGGCGGAGAAACCGGTTGGCGATACGGGGAGTGCCCCGGCTCCGGGAGGCGATTTCCATGGCTCCCTCCGGGGCGATGGGCATTCCCAAAATCGTGGCAGACCGGGTGACAATCCTTGCCAGCTCCTCCGGGGTGTACAGCTCCAGCCGCAGATTCACACCAAACCGATCCCGAAGGGGGGCGGACAGCTGTCCGGCTCTTGTGGTGGCGCCCACAAGGGTGAATTTGGGCAGGTCAAGGCGGATGGAGTTGGCGCTGGGGCCCTTGCCCACGATGATATCGATGGCAAAATCCTCCATGGCGGGGTAGAGAATTTCCTCCACCACCCGGTTCAGCCGGTGAATTTCGTCGATAAAGAGGATGTCCCCGGGGTTCAGGTTAGTGAGCAGCGCCGCCAGATCCCCGGGCTTTTCAATGGCCGGGCCGGAGGTGATGCGGATGTTCACCCCCATCTCGTTGGCGATGACACCGGCAAGGGTGGTTTTGCCCAGACCGGGAGGGCCGTAGAGCAGGGTATGATCCAGTGGCTCGTTCCGGCGGCGGGCGGCTTCAATATAGACGGACAGGTTTCCCTTGGCCTTCTCCTGCCCGGTGTAGTCCGACAGCAGCTTGGGGCGCAGGCCGATCTCCCCGGCGTCCTGGGGGGCGAAGGTGGGGGAGATGATGGGGGAAGTATCCAGATCCGGGGAAAATTCTAAGCTCATAGTTGCCTCCTAACTGTTAATTTTTCATCACCATGGCGCGCAGGGCGTGGCGCACCATTTCCTCGGTGGTGGCGTTGGGATCCACGCCCTTCAGGGCGGCGGAAATCTCGGCAGGGGTATAGCCCAGCTCCTGCAATGCGGCGTGTGCCAGGGCGGCGGCGTTGGTCTGGGCGGGGGCGGAAGGCGCAATGCCGGAGGAGAAATCCAACTCCGTGGTGCTGCCCCCCAGCTTGTCCTTCAGCTCCAGAATGATCCGCTGAGCGATCTTCTTGCCCACTCCCTGCGCGGCGGTGAGCATTTTTTCATCCCCGGTCATCACCGCCAGGGTGAAATTCTGGGGGCCGCCGGAGGAGAGAATGGCCATGGCGGCCTTGGGGCCGACGCCGTTGACACTGGTGAGCAGGTCGAAGCAGCGCTGCTCCTCCCGGCTGGAAAAGCCGTACAGATCATAGGCATCCTCCCGGATGGATTCGGTGATGTAGAGCCGGGCACTCTGGTTCAGCTTCAGCTGCCCGGCGGTATAGGCGGTGATGCGGCAGCCGTAGCCCACGCCGCCGCAGTCGATGACGGCAAGGCCCGGCTCCAGCACCGTGACAGAGCCGGATACATAGTAGAGCATGGTTTCCCTCCAAAGAGTTACTTCGCCTGGGCTTTTGCCAGCAGGCTGGTGGATGACCGGGCGTGACACAGGGCGATGGCCACGGCATCGGCGGCATCATCGGGCTTGGGCATGGCGGAAAGATGCAGAAGGCGTTTGGTCATGTCCTGCATCTGGTGCTTGGTGGCGTTTCCATAGCCCACCAGGGATTGCTTCACCTGCATGGGCTTATACTCAAACAGGGGAATCCCGGCCTGTGCCACAGCCAGCAGAATCACCCCTCTGGCCTCGGCGACATGGATGCCGGTGGTGACATTCTGCCCGAAGAACAGCTCTTCAATGGCCACGGCATCGGGCTGGGACACCTGAAGCAGCTGGGTCATGTCGTTGTAGATCACGGTGAGCCGCCAGGAAAAATCCGTGTTGGGAGGCGTGGTGATGGCGCCGCAGTTTACAAGACGGAACTGCCCGGCCTGAGCCTCCACCACCCCGAAGCCGGTGATGCCGTAGCCGGGGTCAATGCCAAGAATCCGCATTACAGGCCACCTCCGGCGATTTGCAGCACCTGCGCCGCCACAAAGGCAATGGCCAGCACCAGCCCCAGCCGGGCAGCCCACACCTGCCAGGCAGGACGGGGGACATAGCCCTCCTGAGGCTGCTCCTCAGGGATTTTGTTTTCGGTTTCCATGGTTTTTTCACCTCGCTCTTTATAATAGCACATTTGTTTTTGTTTTCCTAGAGGAAAAGGAAAATTAATTGATAGTTGACAGTGGACAGTTGACAGTTAAGGTGTCCCTTCGGGACAATTTTTCATTCTATCCCCGAAGGGGATACCACAACTGTCAACTTTCAACTGTAAACTGTCAACTAAATAACAATTTGTACTGTTCCGGATGACAACCTATTTCACTCCTAACTCCTAATTCCCAACTGCATGAAATCCCCCCTTGTGGAGATACTACTGCCGAGAGGGGGCGGCGGCGTGGAGCGGTTCGGGATGGGCACGGAAGTGATCTCCGGGGAAGGGAGCCTTTCGGTACTGTCCCGGTGGGAAGGGGAGGGGCTGCTGCTGGTGAGCACACAGGGGGACGGGAAGGTGCAGAAGGCAGTGCAGGCGGCGCGCTGGGGCAAAATCTGCCGGCTTGAGGTTTTCGGCGAGCCCGCCCTGTCCCGTGTTATGGAGGGGGTGCAGCTGCTGAAACAGGAGGACTGCACCGTGGTGGTGGGGCTGGGAGACGGGAGAATTCTGGACTGCGCCAAGGCCATCCGGGGATTTTCCCAGAAGGCTGCTGCCCTCATCACCATCCCCACGGCGCCGGGCTGCGGCAGGGAGGTTACGGCGGAGGCAAGGCTCCTGCATCGGGGGCAGTATCACCGGTTTGCCCACGAGAGCCTTCAGCCCACGGCTACGGTGCTGGACAGCACCCTGCTGGGGGATTTGCCCAGAGGAAGCCGGGGTGAGGGCGGCTTCTGCCTGCTGGCGCAGGCGTTGGAGAGCTTCTCCCACCGGGAGGCAGGGGAGCTTTGCAGACTCTTCGCCCGGGAGGGGTTTTCCGCCTGCTGGGGGGCGCTGCCCGGCTTCTGGGGCGGCAGAGCGGGGATGGAGGGAAGGGTGCAGATGGCCTCGGTTCTCGCGGGCTTTGCCAGAAGCTGCACCGGAGGCGGACTGTGTCAGGCGTTGGCAGAGGCGGTGGGAGCCGCCGTGCACCGGGACCCGGAGCCCCTGACGGGGATATTTCTGCCGGGGGTAATCCGCTGCAACCTCCACGCTGCCCAGCGGCAGTATGCCCAGCTGGCCAGAGCCGCCGGGATGGGAGGCAGCAGCGACAGCATCTCCGGGGAGAATCTGCTGAAGGGGGTCATCCGGCTGCGCCGGGAGCTGGGGCTGCCTCAGTCTCTGGCTCAGGCCGGGATCTCCCCGGGGACGGTGTGGAGCAGCAGCCGGGAGATTCTGGGGCAGGTGCTGTCCGCCCCGGGATGCCGGACAAATCCGGTGGCGGTGGATGACTATCTGCTGCGGCGGCTGCTGGAGGAGGTAACAGGAAGGAAGTAGGAGGAAAGCTATGAAGCTGGCAATGGTTGCAAAGACGCTGGTACCCTGCCGGGCTGCGGCGGCGCTGGGGGAAAAGCCCCTGCTGCTGCTGCGCTCCGGGCAGGAGGAGCTGGCGGCGGTGGATCTGGTGGGAGCGGCTCAGGGGGACTGGGTGCTGGCGGTCACCGGCTGCGCCGGGGCGAAATTCGCCATGGATACCGCCGCGGATGCGGTGGTGGTGGCGGTGATTCCGGAAGACAGTGGGATTGGGTGTTGACAAAGTGCGCTGTTTCACGCTATAATAACCGGGATACAGGAAAAAGCTGTGAAAAGAAGAGTAGGCTTGGTTCCGCCGGTCAGAGAGCCCCGGGCGCTGGGAAGGGGTACGGCAGGGAAAGCCGAACATGGTCTTGGAGCTGGGAGTTCCGATACAGTAGGCTCTCCCCGGGCTGCCCCGTTACAGGCGTTTGAGGCGCGGATTTCGTCCCTGCGAAGCTCCGCGTGAAGCAAGGTGGTACCGCGTCAATTTTTGTCGCCCTTGGGAGTTTCCCGGGGCGTCTTTTTATTTTCCGGTCTATAGGAGGATTATTTTATGTGCGAAAAGTGCAAGGGTAATTATTATATTACCACCCCCATCTATTATCCCTCGGCAAAGCTCCATATCGGTCACGCCTACTGCACCGTGGCCACCGATGCCATGGCCCGGTTCAAGCGGCTGCAGGGCTACCATGTAAAGTTCCTCACCGGCACCGACGAGCACGGTCAGAAAATCGAGGACAAGGCTAAGGCCGCCGGAGTCACTCCCCAGCAGTTTGTGGATGACATCGTTCTGGGCGAGCGTGGTGTGCTGGATCTGTGGAAGCTGATGAACATCTCCTATGACCGGTTCATCCGCACCACCGACGACTACCATGTGGAGGCCATCCAGAAGATCTTCAAGAGGATGTACGACAACGGCGACATCTACAAGGGCAAGTATGTGGGCAAATACTGCAAGCCCTGCGAGTCCTTCTGGACGGATGCTCAGCTGGTGGACGGCAAGTGCCCCGACTGCGGCGGCGAGGTTCAGGAGGCCGAGGAGGAGGCCTACTTCTTCCGGCTCAGCAAGTACGCTGACCGGGTGCAGGATCTGCTGGAGAACACCGATTTTCTGGAGCCCCGGAGCCGGGTCTCCGAGATGGTGAACAACTTCATCAAGCCCGGCCTGGAGGATCTTTGCGTCTCCCGTACCAGCTTCACCTGGGGCGTGCCGGTGGACTTCGACCCCGGCCATGTGGTGTATGTGTGGATTGACGCTCTGTTCAACTACATGACGGCTCTGGGCTTTGAAAACGACAAATACCACGATCTGGAGGACTTCTGGCCTGCGGATGTCCACTTCATCGGCAAGGAAATTGTCCGGTTCCACTCCATCATCTGGCCTGCCATGCTGATGAGCCTGAACCTGCCCCTGCCCAAGAAGGTATTTGGTCACGGCTGGCTGCTGCTGGACGGCGGCAAGATGAGCAAGTCCAAGGGCAATGTGGTGGATCCCTACATTCTGGCGGAGCGGTTCGGCGTGGATGCCCTGCGGTTCTTCCTGCTGCGCTCCTTCCCCTTCGGCTCCGACGGCAACTTCTCCAATGAGCTGCTGATCAACACCATCAATGTGGATCTGGCCAACGATCTGGGCAATCTGGTGTCCCGTACCGTTGCCATGGCGCTGAAATACTTCGGCGAGGCTCTGCCTGCCCAGCAGCAGGAGAATCCCGAACTGGATGCCGAGCTGCTGGCCATGGCCTCCGGCCTTCGGGATAGATATGAGGAGCAGATGGAGAAGTTTGCCTTCCAGAATGCGCTGGCGGAAATCTTCAAGGTCATCTCCCGAGCCAACAAGTATATCGATGAGAACGCCCCCTGGGTGCTGGCCAAGGAGGAGGAAAACAAGCCCCGGCTGGCACGGGTGCTGTACAACCTGCTGGAGACGGTGCGGATCTGCGCAGGCCTGCTGACCCCCTTCATGCCTGACACCGCGGCAGAGATTTCCCGGCGGCTGGGCGGTGCACCCATGGACTGGGACAGCCTGAACAAATTCGGCGTGCTGCCTGCGGATGTGGCTGCGGTTTCCGGCCCGGCTCTGTTCCCCAGAATCGACATGGAGAAGGAGCTGGCGGCTCTGGAGGAGCTGTCCAAGCCCAAGTCCACCATCGAAATCGAGCCTTACACCGAAGAAAGCGTGGATTTCGACACCTTCTGCAAGAATGAACTCCGGGCGGTAAAGGTGAAATCCTGCGAGAATGTGAAAAAGAGCGACAAGCTGCTGTGCTTCACTCTGGACGACGGCACCGGCACCGACCGGCAGATTCTCTCCGGCATTGCCAAGTTCTACAAGCCGGAGGAGCTGGTGGGCAAGACTCTGGTGGCCATCACCAACCTGCCCCCCAGAAAGATGATGGGCAAGCCCTCCTGCGGTATGCTCCTCAGCGCCGTCCACAAGGACAAGGGGGAGGAAAAGCTCCAGCTGATTATGCTGGATGACAGCATCCCTGCAGGCGCAAAGCTGTGTTAAGATTGCAAAAAAATCTCCCATGACGAAAAGTCATGGGAGATTTTTTGCAGTTAGCAGTGAAAACAGGGAGCGAAGCCGAAGGATCTTCGCACTAACCCACTGCACAGCAAATACCAAATGCGTAGATCCTTCGACTCGCTTTTGCTCGCTCAGGATGACGGGGAGGGGGAACGGATTGCCACGCCAGTCTGAGGACTGGCTCGCAATGACAGACTGGACTGCTGGGGCAGTAACGAACCGGGAGGGCCCAGAGGATGTAACGATTCCTTCCAGTCTTACCTCTCGTAAGAGCCCGGCCGGGCATCCGGCCTAGTCGGGTTCAAAGTCGCCGGTGTAGAGCCGGTAGTAGGTGCCGCGCTGGGCTACCAGATCGTCGTGGGTGCCGCGCTCAATGATGCGACCCTGATCCAGCACCATGATGCAGTCGGCGTTGCGCACCGTGGACAGCCGGTGGGCGATGATGAACACCGTCCGGCCGTGCATCAGGGCATCCATGCCGTCCTGCACCAGCTTCTCCGTCCGGGTGTCGATGGAGGAGGTGGCCTCGTCCAGAATCATCACCGGAGGATCGGCCACCGCCGCCCGGGCAATGGCAATCAGCTGCCGCTGACCCTGAGACAGATTGGCTCCATTGCCCGTCAGCTCCGTCTGATAGCCCTGGGGCAGACGGGTGATGAAATCGTGGGCGTTGGCCAGCTTGGCGGCCCGGATGCAGTCCTCGTCAGAAGCCTCCAGATTGCCGTAGCGGATGTTGTCCATGACGGTGCCGGTGAAGAGGTTGGTATCCTGCAGGACGATGCCAAGGCTGCGCCGCAGATCGGCCTTGCGGATTTTGTTGATGTTGATGCCGTCGTAGCGGATTTTGCCGTCGGCAATGTCGTAGAACCGGTTGATGAGGTTGGTGATGGTGGTCTTGCCTGCGCCGGTGGCGCCAACAAAGGCGATCTTCTGACCTGGGGTGGCGTACAGAGAGATGTCGTGGAGCACCGTCTTTTCCGGCACATAGCCGAAGTCCACATCGTGCATGGTGATGTCGCCCTTCAGCTCATGATAGGTAATTGTGCCGTCGGCCTTGTGGGGGTGCTTCCATGCCCAGTGACCGGTGCGGTGGGGTACCTCGGTGATATTGCCGTTTTCGTCAATTTCCGCATTCACCAGAGTGACATAGCCGTTGTCCACCTCAGGCTCCTGATCCATCAGCTCAAAGATCCGCTCCGCGCCGGCCAGAGCCATGACGATGGCGTTGATCTGGTTGGAGATCTGGGAGATGGGCATATTGAAGGTGCGAGACAGCAGCATGAAGCTCATCAGCTGACCCAGAGTCAGCATTTTGCCCCCGGAGAACACCACGATGATGCCGCCTACAATGGCCAGAACCGCATACTGGACATAGCCCAGATTGTTGTTCACCGGACCCATCATATTGGTCATCCGTCCGGCGGTGTAGGCGTTGCGGCACAGCTCCTCGTTGAGCTTGTCGAAGGCCTCCTTGCTGGCCTCCTCATGGGTGAAGACCTTCACCACCTTCTGGCCGTGGATCATCTCCTCCACAAAGCCGTTGAGAGCACCCAGAGAGCGCTGCTGGCCGATGAAATACTTGGCAGACCGCTTCACAATGAACATGGTCACGGACAAAATGCCCATGACGGTGAAGATCACCACAATGGTCAGCATCCAGGAGGTTTGCAGCATGGCGATGAAGGCCACTGCGAGAGTGATGACAGAGCTGACGGTCTGGGGGATGGACTGGGAGATCATCTGCCGCAGGGTGTCGATGTCGCTGGTGTAGCGGGACATGATGTTGCCGGCGGTGTTGGTGTCGAAGTAGCGCAGGGGCAGACGCTGCATTTTGGCGAACATCTCATCCCGGATGGTCTTCTGGGTGCCCTGACTGACCCCCACCATGAGAAATTGCTGCAAAAAGGCGCACACCATGCCCATGGCAAAGATACAGCCGATTTTCACAAGGAAGGACAGCAGGGGGGCAAAGTCGGTGCTTCCGGTTTCCACCATGGGCAGAATGTAATCATCCACCAGAGCGCCCAGGGATTTGCTGCCGGTGGTCTGGGCGATGGCGGAGCCCAGAATACACAGCAGCACCACAATCAGAATGGGGATGTACTGCTTCATGTAGCTCAGCAGCCGCAGCAGCACCTTTTTGGGGTCCTTGGCCTTGCGGCCGTCACCGCGCATTCTTACAGGGGGCATGCCTCATCCCCTCCTTTCTGCTGGGAATAGTAGACTTCCTGATAGATGGCACACCGGCTCAGAAGCTCTGCGTGGGTGCCGAAGTCCACCACGGTGCCGTTGTCCAGCACCAGAATTTTGTCCGCATCCTGCACCGAGGCGATGCGCTGGGCGATGATCAGCTTGGTGGTGCCGGGGATGGCTTCCCGGAAGGCCTGCCGGATTTTCGCATCGGTGGCGGTGTCCACCGCAGAGGTGGAGTCGTCCAGAATGAGAATCTTGGGCTTTTTCAGCAATGCCCGGGCGATGCACAGCCGCTGCTTCTGACCGCCGGAGACATTGGTGCCGCCCTGCTCAATATAGGTATCGTAGCCCTTGGGGAAGCCCTGAATGAACTCGTCGGCGCAGGCCTGACGGCAGGCCTCCACCAGCTCCTCGTCGGTGGCGTTGGGGTTGCCCCAGCGCAGGTTCTCTTTAATGGTGCCGGAGAACAGGGTGTTCTTTTGCAGCACCATGGCCACCTGATCCCGGAGGACATTCAGGTCATACTGCCGCACATCCACGCCGCCCACCTTCAGGCTGCCCTCGGACACATCGTACAGCCGGGGAATCAGCTGCACCAGAGTGGTCTTGGAGGAGCCGGTGCCGCCCAAAATGCCGATGGTGGAGCCGGAGGGAATATGCAGATTGACCTCCTTCAGCGCACGGTGCTGAGCCTTTTCCGAATAGCGGAAGGAGACATTTTCAAAGTCGATGGAGCCGTCGGCCACCTCGGTGACGGCGTTTTCTGCCGGGGAGGTGAGGGTGGATTCCTCGCTGAGCAGCTCACAGCACCGCTTCATGGGGGCGCGGCTCATGGTGAGCATCACAAACACCATGGACAGCATCATCAGGCTGGAGAGAATCTGGGTGGTGTAGGTGAACATGGAGCTGAGCTGACCGGTGGTCAGACCCATGGACAGGTCGTTTCCGGAGGCCACCACCAGATGGGCGCCGATCCAGGAGATGGCGATCATACAGCCGTAGACACAAAACTGCATGATGGGGGTATTCAGGGACATAATCCGCTCGGCCTTGCAGAAGTCTGCGTAGATGCTGCCGGAGATGGAGGTGAACTTTTCGATCTCCTTGTCCTCCCGGACGAAGCTCTTCACCACCCGGATGCCGTGGACATTTTCCTGCACCACATTGTTGAGCTTGTCGTAGGTGCGGAACACCCGGTCAAAAATCCGGAACACCCTGGGCACCAGAAGCACAAGGCCGCAGATCAGCACCGGCAGCGCCACGCAGTACACCAGGCTCAGCCGGACGGAGATGCCCATGGCGGAGACCATGGCCAGAATCAGCATCATGGGGCAGCGGATGGCCATGCGGATCAGCATCTGGAAGGTCATCTGCAAATTGGCCACATCCGAGGTCAGACGGGTGACGATGGAGGCGGTGGAGAATTTGTCGATGTTGGCGAAGCTGAAATCCTGCACACGATAGAACATATCGTGGCGCAGATTTTTGGCAAAGCCCGTGGCGGCCTTGGAGGCCAGATCGGCAGAGAGTACGCCGAAGGCAAGGCTCAGCAGGGCATAGAGCACCAGCTGACCGGATTTGGCCAGAATGACGCTCATGTTCTGGGCTTTGATGCCGAAGTCATAGAGGTCGGCCATCACCAGCGGGATGAGAACCTCCATAGTCACCTCGCCTACCATGGTCAGGGGTGCGCCGATGGCAGCCCATTTGTATTCCCGGATGCTCCGGGACAGTTTTTTTATCATGGATTGGATTCCTCCTGTTCTGTTTGCGCACAGGCGCTGCGCATATTTGCAATGGCGCGCTGCAGCATGGAGCGGAACATTGCCTGCTCCTCCTGACTGAAGCCCTGCACAAATTGGTTTTCGTTACTGAGAATAGTCTGATACAGGGTGTGCTGGCAGTCCCTGCCCTTGGGCAGGACATAGATCCGCTTGCACCGCCGGTCATCAGAATCCCGACGCAGCTCCACAAAGCCCTTCTGTTCCAGCCGGGAAAGCAGCCCCGACACCGTGGGGTGGCTTAGATGAAAGGCCTCCTCCAGATCCCGGGGGCAGGGGGGCTGGGGATGGGTGGCAAGATAGCCCATGATCTGCCCCTGAGCGGCGGTAAGCTCCATAGTCTCCAGAGTTCGGGTCATATTCTGATCGGCGCACCAGTAGAGAATCCGCACCAGATGCCCGATATATGCGTCCAGCGAAAATCACCTCCGTAAATAGGTAGCGTGCTACGGGTTAATATAGCACAGAGGGGTGTGGAAAACAAGGGGAACGAAAAAAGTTTACAATTCGATTCAGAAAGTGGGGAGTTAGGAGTGAGGAGTGAGGAGCGAGGAGTGAGGGTATCCCCTTTGGGGATGAAATAAATTATTATTTAATTGACAATTGACAATTATTGTGTCCCTTCGGGACGATTTAAAAAATATCTGTGGAGTTAAGCACATTTTCTTTTGTGCTTATCGGTTTTACTCAGCCGCGTGATAAATTGGAATTTGGCGCACCCAAAGGCCCCCTTGTGTAAAGGGGGCTGTCAGCGAAGCTGACTGGGGGATTGACAACCCCTCCGGCAAAAATCAATAGATTTTTGCCACCTGATACATTTTGGTATGATTGCCACTGGCAATCATGGAGATTTTGATTCGCTGCGCGGAGCACAACCCCTTACACAGGGGAGGCTTTGGGCATCCCCACAAATATAGAACAGACCACCACCGCAAAAACGAATCGGGCGTGCCCAAAGGATGGAAAGATTATCACCCGGGCGAAGGCTCGCATTGCCCGTGGGGGCATCCCCACAATTTGTCGCTTTGCTGACTGAAACCGATATGCACAAAAAATTTTTTAAAAATTTTTCCAAAAGTTGCCCATTTATGGGCAACTTTTTCTGCGTTCTGGCTGTATGGGTGAAAGGAGGTTGTTATGAGAGGAAACACAGAGGAAAAGACTCTCCGGCAGCGGCTCTCCGCGGGAAAGCTCACCCGGGCGGATGTGGTGCGGCGGCTGGGGGAGCTGGCCTTCGGTCGAGCCAACGACTGCGTGCGGCTGGTGCTGGAGGAGGGGGCGGATCTTGGCAAGCTGGACTTGAGCCTGCTGGCGGAGGTTCGCCGCAGCGAGAAGGGGGCGGTGGAGGTGAAGCTGGCGGATCGGCTGCAGGCGCTGGAGCAGCTGACCACGCTGGTGCAGGAGAGCACCGGCGAGCTGGACGCGTTTCTGGATGCCCTGCGGGGTGAGGAGCAATGAACTATCGGAGCTTTTCGGCCAAGCAGCGGCAGGTGCTGCGGTGGTGGATGCCGGGAGACATAAACGCCGGAAAGGAGGCGATTGTCTGCGACGGGGCGGTGCGTTCCGGAAAAACCCTGGTGATGGGGCTGTCCTTCTTCCTCTGGGCACAGACCTGCTTTCAGGGTCAGCGCTTCGGCGTCTGCGGGAAAACCATTTCCTCCCTGCGGCGCAATGTGCTGTCGGAAATCCTGCCCCGGCTGGAAGGACTGGGCGCCCGGTGGAAGGAGCGGCGGACGGAGAATCTGGTGACGGTGCAATTTCTGGGTCACGAGAATCAGTACTACATCTTCGGCGGACGGGACGAAAGCTCAGCCGCCCTGATTCAGGGCATCACCTTTGCCGGAGTGCTGCTGGATGAGGTGGCGCTGATGCCCCGCAGCTTCGTGGAGCAGGCCTGCGCCCGGTGCTCCGTAGCCGGCAGCCGGCTGTGGTTCAACTGCAACCCGGAAGGCCCCAACCACTGGTTCTACAAAACCTGGGTGCAGCAGGCCGAAAGCCGGAACTGCCTGCGGCTGCACTTCACCATGGAGGACAACCCCTCCCTGACCCCGGAGATTCGCCGGCGGTATCACAACCTGTACACCGGAGTGTTCTACCAGAGGTTTGTGCTGGGGCAGTGGGTGCAGGCGGAGGGACGGGTCTACGATTTCTTCACCTCCGAGATGGTGGGGAAAGCCCCGGATAACTGCGACAGATGGCATATCTCCTGCGACTACGGCACCGTGAATCCCACCTCCATGGGGCTTTGGGGTCGATGCGGCGGGGTGTGGTACCGGGTGAAGGAGTTCTACTTCGACTCCCGGGTGCAGCAGCGGCAGATGACCGATGCAGAGTATGCCGATGCCCTGCAAGAGCTGGCAGGGGAACGGAAAATTGCCTCCGTCATTGTGGACCCATCTGCCGCCAGCTTTATGGAGGTGCTCCGCCGCCGGGGCTGGCAGGTGCGCAAGGCAGACAACGATGTACTCCGGGGCATCCGCCTCACCTCCGACTGCCTGAAGTCGGGGAAAATCGTCCTGTGTGAGGGCTGCACCGACTGTTTAAGGGAGATGGAGGAATACACATGGGATCTGTCCTCCGGGCAGAAGGATCGGGTGAGGAAGGAGCACGACCACGCCATGGACGATATGCGCTACTTTGTGTCCACGGTGCTGGGAAACCGGGAGGCCGCGGTGGCGGCTTTTTCCGTGGAGCGCAGAAGAAATTGAAAGGAGAAGTATGTTGAAGCGGAAGAAAACGGAAACCGGGACGGTGGCGGCGGTGTGCCAGCTGCGCAGCGGCAATGCCCACCCCTTCGGCGCCATGCGTTCCTTCCAGCCCTTAGGCGGCGAGGAGCGGATCTACCGGGAGCTGCGGGAGGCACTGCCGGTGCTGGATGCGGCGGTGGGGAAAATGGTGCGGCTGTGCGGCGGCTTTCAGCCCAAGTGCCGGAACCCCGAAGCCCAGGAAAGATTGGAAACATTCCTGAAAACCGTGCCCTGCGGCAGAGGTCAGGTGGGAATGGACAGCTTCCTTTCCGGGTACCTGGACAGCCTGCTGACCTACGGCCGGGCGGTGGGGGAGATGGTGGTGGCCGGGGGCAGGCTCCGGGCGGTATGCTGGGGGGATGTGACGGCTCTGGAGGCGCAGGAGGGGGAGAATCCCCTGGAAACGGTGCTCTGGGGTCGGGATGAGCACGGCCTGCTGCGGCCTCTGCCCTACCAGCATCTGCTGCTGTTCACCACCATGAACCCCGAGCCTGCCCACCCCTACGGGGTGAGCCTGTTTCGCGGAATGCCCTTCCTTGCCGAGATTCTGGTGAAGATCTACAACACCATCGGCATCAACTGGGAGCACGCCGGAAACATCCGCTACAGCGTGGTGTGCAAGGGCGGCGAAAACCTCGACCCGACGGTGGCCCAGGAGCGGGGCAGGCAGGTGGCGCAGCAGTGGGCCAGAGCCATGGAGGACAGCAAAAACGGCACCGTCCGGGACTTCGTGGCGGTGGGAGATGTGGAGATTAAGGTCATCGGCGGCGAGGCGCCCATTCTGGATTCCCAGATTCCGGTGCGGCAGATTCTGGAGCAGCTGGTGGCCAAAACCGGCCTGCCTCCCTTCCTGCTGGGGCTGAGCTGGAGCACCACCGAACGGATGAGCGTGCAGCAGGCGGATCTGCTGACCTCGGAGCTGTGGGCTCTGCGGCGGATGGTGGAGCCTGCCATGGAAAAGGTGTGCAGAACCTTCCTTGCTCTGGAGGGACTGGACGACCGGTTCCAGATTATCTGGGATGACATCAGCTTGCAGGACATCACCCAGCAGGCACAGGCACAGCTGTATCAGGCGCAGGCGGAAAACTATCGGGCGGAGGCCGCCCGGAAGGAGGAATAACTGTGAAAATCCAAAAAGAAGCGGCAGCAGAAGGCCGGGGTCAGCCCAGCGCGGTGCAGCTGGACAGAATCAACGCTCTGGCAAAAACCCGGCTGAATCCGGAGCAGGTGTATGTCTTTTCCCTGCGCCTGTGTGACGACGGGGTGGATCGGGATTTCGAGCGGTTCGACACCGAAGCCCTTCCCGGCCTTGCCAAGCTGTTCATCGGCAAAACCGGCATCGTGGATCATCGGTGGAGCGCGGAAAATCAGATCGCCCGGATTTTTGACACACAGGTGGTTCGGGAGAAGGGCGTGTCCTACATCAAGGCATGGGCCTACACCCGCCGGGGCGGCGGCAACGAGGAATTCATTGCCGATATCGAGGCCGGCATCAAGAAGGAGGTCAGCGTGGGCTGCGCCATGGGCAGTTGTCTCTGCTCCATCTGCGGCGCGGAATACGGCACCTGTGGCCACTGCAAGGGAGAATCCTACGACGGGCAGCTCTGCTGCGGCATTCTCCGGGATCCGGTGGATGCCTATGAGTTTTCCTTCGTGGCAGTGCCTGCCCAGCGGGAGGCCGGGGTCATCAAGGCAGCCGGGGGCGGCAAAAGCCTGAAAGAGCTGGCAGACCAGTTCGGTGCCCAGGCGGAATACCGGGCGCTTTACAAGGATGCCCAGCTGGGGAAACAGTACCGGAAGGAGCTGGAGCAGGCCGTGGTGCGGCTGGGTCTGGCACTGGAACTGGGGGCGGATGCAGATGTATTGCAGAGCCTGTGCAAAACCGCCTCTGCCGAGGATCTCATGGCTCTGAGAACCGCCTGGCAGGAAAAGCTGGATCAGCAGCTGCCCCTTACCTGTCAGCTTCTCCGGGGCGGCGATGCAGCGGCGCAGGTGGAGGCAGGGTTTTTAATTTAATTGACAATGGAAAATTGACAATTCAGGAATCCCGTTGGGATAGATCTGGCAGAAACAAGATAAATACTGAGGAAACTATTTAAAATCGTCCCGAAGGGAAACCGCAATTGTCAACTGTAAATTGTCAATTGTCAATTTTTGAAATTATTTTTTTACAGGAGGATATTAACTATGGCTTACGACAATCTGAGACTGGAAAAGGGTATGTACCGTCAGGAGGGCAAGAGCTTCACCCAGGTGCTGGAGTCTCTTGATCCCAGCGAGAACTACCGGGGTACTGCGCTGGAGGGCACCGACGCCTTCCAGCGGCAGCTGAAGCGCTTCGGCATCCGGGCCAAGGGCGAGGGCTCCTCCGCCGTGGAGAGCTTCTTCCGCACCATGGATTCTGCGGTGCTGTTCCCCGAGTACATCGCCAGAACCGTCCGGCAGGGCATGGAGGAGAATGACATTCTGCCTGCCATCACCGCCACCACCACCGTCATCGACTCCATGGACTACCGCTCCATCTACTCCGTCCCCACCGCAGCGGAGCTGGAGCTGAAGGCCGTGGAGGAGGGCGGCCTGATTCCCGAAACCGAGATCAAGACCAAGGAGCATCTGGTGAGCCTGAGCAAGCGGGGCAGAATGCTGGTGGCCTCCTATGAGGCCATCCGCTTCCAGAAGCTGGATCTGTTCAGCGTGATGCTGCGGCAGATCGGCAGCTACATCCAGAAGCAGCAGCTGGCAGATGCCGTGCAGGTGCTGATGAACGGCGACGGCAACGAAAATGCCGCCGCGGTGTACACCGTGGGCACCAGCCCCATCTCCGGCACCCGGGGCACCCTGACCTACGACCAGCTGGTGGAATTCTGGGGTCAGTTCGACCCCTACACCATGAACACCATGCTCTGCTCCACCGCCACCATGACCCAGCTTCTGAAAATTGCAGAGCTGCAGAATCCCCTCACCGGCCTGAACTTCCAGGGCACCGGCAAGCCCGGCTCCCCTCTGGGCGCCCAGCTTCACAGAACCTCTGCTGTGGCAGACGGCGTCATCATCGGTCTGGACAACCGCTATGCTCTGGAAATGGTGAGAGCCGGGGATGTGCTGGTGGAGTATGACAAGCTCATCGACCGGCAGCTGGAGCGTGCCGCCATCACCTCCATCTCCGGCTTCGGCAAGATCTGCACCGGCGCGGCCTGCGTCCTGAATGTATGATGCTGACGGAGCAGATTTATGCCCAGGCGTCGCTGCTGGCGTCGCCCCTGGAGGAGAAGCAGCAACAGCTGCTGAGAATTCTGTGTGAGGGGGCGGCTTACGCCCTCCGCGCCCGACTCCGGGAGGGCATGACGGAGGAGGACTGCCGGGCAGAATTTGTGGCCTCCGCAAGCCTGCTGGCACTGGCGGATCTGCAGGAGGCAGAGCAGCTGGGAACCATGGCGGAGTTCCGGGCAGGGGATCTGACGGTGAAAAACCGAGAGGCAGGCTCTGCCACCCGGTGCCTGCGGAATCAGGCGGAGCTGATTATGGCTCCCTTCCTGAAGGACACCTTCGCCTTTCAGGTGGTGTGATATGCGGGCGGCGGCTGAACAGGTGATGGAGCGCTTCGGTACGGAGCTGACCATCCATCACGGAAGCGAAACCAAAACCCTCCGGGGCTTTTTCCGGGCGGTGAATTCCCAGAGCTGGCAAAGTCTGGAAAGCGTGGTCTCCCCTCTGGGGGAGACTTCCCGGGGGCAGTACGCCTATATTGGCCCTGTCTCCGGGGCGGTGCAGGAGGGGGATACCCTGACACTGGGGGAAAAGACCTATCTGTTCCGCCGGACGGAGCTGTACTTCTTCCGGCAGGAGGCAATTTACCAATGGGGCTTATGCGTTGAGAAGGGTGTGAACGATACATGGGGATGTCAATCCTAGATCTGGTGCTGATGAAGCTGAAGCAGTACGGCTTCACGGCGGATGTGGCCTTTCCCGGCCAGAAATATCCTGCCATTTCCGATACCGTGGCGGCGGTGCATCTGGAAAGCGTGGACAGAACCGGCAGAACGGTGACGGTGGAGGTGAATATCATCTCCCCGGCTGCACTGGGGGGCACCCACTGCGAGGTGGAGGCACTCCGGGCCACGGAGGCTCTGCGCTGGGCCGGGGGCAGGTGCATCCAGAAGGGCTGTACCTATGATGGGGTTTCTCAGGTGTACATGGTGGCGGTGCAGGCTACCTTCATCGGCGTGACCGGGGAGGACAGCTACACCTCCGGCCCGGGCTTTCTGGTATTTATCAACAACTCCTACCACAGCCGCGTCCGGGTGTTCCGGGAGGAGGAGAGCGGCGACTGCGCCGTGGCTCATGCCATGGGGGAGACGCTGCCCACAGGGCTGGCTCCCGGAAACAAGGTCTGGAAGCTGTATCTGGAGGAGATGATCCCCTACGACAGCCCGGAGCAGGCGGAGCCTGCCGGGGAATTCACCCTGAAGGTGCAGCTGCCGGATAAGACCGAGACCTACACCGGCTGCCGGTGGACCCAGGTGCAGCGGGAGCTTTCTCAGGATGGGCTGCGCAGAATCCGCACCGGCTTTGCCCTGGGACGGCAGGAGGCGGAAAATGAATAAGCTGCAATTCAAGACCTTTACCTGGCCGTCCAATCCGGCGGTATTCCGGGAGCAGTGGGAGCGAAATCCCCAGTACACCAGGGACGACACCGGCAACGATGTGTTCATCGGCATGAGCCTTGCCGGGTGCACCATCACCGGCGAGGGGAGCTTTCAGGGAGCAACGGCCTACAGCGATTTTCTCACCCTGCGGGCTCTGTTTCTGGACGGCTCCCCGGGAACTCTGAGCCATCCGGTGTGGGGAGACATTTACTGCTACTTCACCGGACTGGAGCTGACCCAGGAGCCGCGGGAGGACTATGTTGCCTATCGGTTCACCTTCCGGAGGGCACAGAGCAACGGCGTGATTCCCAAAATTTAGGGGAGAGCTTGAAAAATTGTTATTTGTGGGGATGCCCAAAGCCTCCCCTGTGTAAGGGGAGGTGGCAAAAATCTATTGATTTTTGCCGGAGGGGTTGTCAATCCCCCAGTCAGCTTCGCTGACAGCCCCCTTTACACAAGGGGGCCTTTAGATCGCCAAATTCCAATTTGCCTCAGAACCCATAGCAAAAAAATTGGCGCATCCCGGTTTGGGATGCGCCTTTTTTGCGTTGAGTTAAGCCAGAGTGATGGAGGTGATATGGGGGTTCATGCCCTCGTACCAGTACAGGAAGCCCTCCACATTCACGGTGTCGCCCACATTCAGCTGGCCTACAGTGGTGTAGACATCAGAGTCGGTGCCGGTGAGGTAGACCTCCACGCAGAAGCTGTAGGAGCCGCCGTTATAACCCAGAGTGACATAGATGTCATCGCCGGGCTCGCCGTTCTTGTACTCGATGTTCTCCACGGTCATGCCGGTGAAGGATACCAGCTCGTTCTGATGGTCAATCAGCGCGTCGGTGCCCAGCAGGTCGGTGACATCCAGAGGTTGAGCGATGAAGCTGTCGCCCTTGACGAACTCAAAGGTACCGTCCATGATCTCCACCTCGCCGGCCCACTCGCCCTTGTTGCCGGTGATCCGGATCTTGGTGCCGGGAACCAGCTTCTCGGCATCGGCCTCAGAGCAGGCCAGCTCGTACAGGAAGTAGGCGCCGTCAGGGCTCTGGCAGTAGACGGTGACCTTGTTGTCCCACCAGGACTGATGAGCCTGGACATAGGTCTCCACCACCACCTGAGACTGCATCTCAGCGGCGACATACTGCTCATGGGTCATGGCCTTGGACTTGCCGCCTGCACAGCCAGCCAGCAGCAGAACGCAGACTAAGACGAGGGCAATGATTCTTTTCATGGTTTTCTCTCCTTCTTGTTTCGGATAAAGTAGTTGGGATTTGCTTGTATGATTATAGCACGATTTTTCCGGAAATCAATGGGAAGTTAGGAGTTAGGAGTGAGGAGTTAGGAGTGAAACCCACTCTCGCAGATGGGGCAGGAACAGGAGAGAATCAATAGACGATTTTGTCGGGGCGGCAGCTATGGAAAAGGTTTAGTGCGCTCTTCTTTTTAATACATCCCCGAAGAGGATACCTCAACTCCTAACTCCTAATTCCTAACTCAGCAAAGTTTGCTTGCGGTAATGCTGTCAGCGTTTGCGGATTTTCTCCCTCACCACATACGCGCCCATGGCAAGCCAGCACAGGGCCAGCACGCCCAGCAGAGCCTTGGAGGCGGTGGGGATTTCCCCGGGGGCTGCGCCGGGGTCGGTGCGGATCTGATCCAGCCGGTACAGGGAGGAGACTTCCTTATAAAGCCGGGAGATATAGCGGCTGTCCAGCGTTTCTCCCCGGCGGACGGACTTGTTCACATCCTCCACCAGCTGCCCGGCGGCATTGCGCAGGGAGGCGGAGCCGTTGAACACCGGTGTGACGAAGGTGCTGCCGGTGCTTTCCAGCAGCAGCTTCGTGGCCTCCAGCTTTACGGAGTAATGCAGATCGTTGTCCTCTCCGGCGCGGCTGAGGTAGTCCTGATAGGCATCGCTTTGCTGCGCCTTTACGGTAACGGGGACATAGCCCTCGGTCTGGGCGTAGGCGATCTGGACATCGTTGGTCAGCAGATACTGGGCGAAGAGCCAGGAGGCCAGCACCTGCTGGGGGTCGTCCTTCCAGAACAGGCACATACTGGGACCCTGAGAGATCATGGTGGGATTCTCCGGGTCGTACTGGGGAATGGGCAGCACGGCGGTTTCAAATTTCACCAGCTTCTCCGGGGCGATGTCCACAAGGGGGGCTTCACTGCCCATCCAGGTGGCGCCGGCGGTGGAGTCCACGGCGAAGATGCACTGCCCGGCGTTGAGGAAGTTGGCAGGATAGCCGTTGAGCTTGAAGGTGGAGAAGGCCCCGGTCTGGGCGTGGCTGCCGATTTCCAGCAGAAGCTCCCGGGTGGTGTCGTTGAAGATCTGAATCTGCCCGGCATCGGTGGAGTAGCCTGCACCCTTCTGCCGCAGCAGCTGGATCATCATGTTGTCCGTGGACTTGTACAGGAAGGGAATCAGCACCTTCTGCCCGTTGAGGGCGAAATTGCCGCTGGCATCTTTTGCCATGGCGGCCTCGGAGACCTCCCAGACGAAGTCCCAGGTGAGGACTTCCGGCAGTTGGTAGCCCAGCTTCTCCACAAAGGTTTTGTTTACATAACACGCCTCAGTGGAGCGCATGAAGGGCAGGGCATAGCAGCTGCCGTCGAAGCTGCACTCGGCCAGAAACTGGGGGACGATTTCCTCCCTGGTGGGGGCATCGAAGCGAACCTCCCTGCCCCCCAGACCAAAGTTCTCGTCGTTTATCAGGCTGTCCAGAGGCACCACGGTGTGCTCTCCGGTGCGGTAGGTGGCGATGTGGTCGGGGTAGGTGATGCACAGGTTGGGGGTGGTGTTGGTGGCGATGTTGGTAATCACATCGTTGTAGATCTTGCCGTAGTCGGTGTACAGCCGAAGGTTCACGGTGATGTTGGGATACAGGGCTTCAAAATCCGCAATGGCCTGCTTGTAGATGTTCACCTGGGTCATGTTGGTGTCGTTTTTTGCCCAGAAGGTGATCTCGTACTGCCGGGAGGTGTCAAAGGTCTCCGGCAGAGTGTAGGCGGTGTCCGTTGCCGGGGCGGAGTCTCCCGGGGCGGCAATGGCCCCATGGCAGCCCGACAGCAGGAAGGCGGCAAGCAGCAGAAGACAGAATCGCTTTTTCATCCCTTTGTCCCTCCTCTTGCCACACCGGCCATGATCTTTTTCCGGAACATCAGAAACAGTACAATCAGGGGCAGGGAGATCACCACCACCGCTGCCATCATGGCAGGGATGTTCTCCCGTCCGAAGCCGTTTTCCCGGATCTCCTGAATGCCGTTGGAAACCAGAAAATAGGCCTGATCGTCGGTGATCAGCCGGGGCCAGACATAGCTGTTCCAGCACTCGATGACCTTCAGAATGGTGATGGTGATGAGGGTGGGGCGGCAGATGGGCAGCATCACCCGGGTGAGGTAGCGCAGGTCGGAGGTGCCGTCCACCTTGGCGGCGTAGTACAGCTCGTCGGGGATCTGAGAAAAGTTCTCTTTCAGCAGGTAGATGTAGAACACCGAGGCCACCGAGGGCAGAATCAGGCCGGGGAAGCTGTTGCGCAGATCCAGATTGGTGATGGTGACGAAGTTGGTGATCACCACCAGCTCCGTGGGAATCATCATCAGGGCCAGAAAGCCGGTGAACACCAGATTCTTCCCCCGGAAGTTCAGCCGGGCGAAGGCGAAGGCCGCCAGCACTGTCACAAACAGCATCAGCGCCGTGGTGCCGAGGGTGAAGAGAATGGTGTTGAGAAAATACCCACCCAGAGGAACGGCGGAGAAGGCGTTGACATAATTCTCCAGGGTGGGGGAGAGGGTGTACAGCTTGGGCACCCATTCGGAGTTGTAGGCGCCGTAGCTTTTCACGGAGGTCAGCACCATCCAGTAGAAGGGAAACAGCACGGCAATGGCCCAGAGGGTCAGCAGAAAGTAGGTGATGCCCTTTCCGATGCGCCGGGCAAGGGCGGTGCGCCGCTGAATTGTCTCGTAGTTCATGTGTCCGCCCCCCTTATACATAGTGGATGTGCTTCCGGCTCACCAGCAGGTTGATGCAGGTGATGGTCAGCACAATGGCAAACAGAAGCATGGCGGCGGCAGAGGCATAGGAGGGGTAGCCGCCGGAGTTGCCGTAGAGCATATCGTAGACATAGCCCACCAAGGTGTTCATCCCGGCGGCGTTGAGATCCACCCCGAACAGAGCCACGGCATCGGAATAGGCCTTGAAAGCTCCGATGAAGCCGGTAATGATCAGGTAGAACACCGTGGGGGAGATCATGGGCAGGGTGATCTTGGTGAAAATCCGCAGCCTGCCGGTGCCGTCCACCCGGGCGGCGGCGTAGTAGGTGGGGTTCACCCCGGCCAGCGCGGAGGTGAGAATCAGAATTTTAAAGGGCATGACGATCCAGATGGTGTACAGCGACAGCACCAGCATCTTCGCCCAGTAGGGGCCGGAGATGAAGTCCACCGGAGCCGCGCCGAACAGACCCAGCACCAGATTGGCAAGGCCGTCGGAATAGGGAGTCTTTTTGAAGAGAATCATAAACACCAGACCCACTGCCAGGGTGTTGGTGACATAGGGCAGGAAGAAGATGGTCTGGTACAGCTGCCGGAGTTTACCGATGGAGCTTAACCCCAGACTGATGAGCAGGGCAAGCCCCGTGGACACCGGCACGGTGATCAGCACCAGAATCAGGGTGTTTTTCAGAGCCTGCAAAAAATAGGGGTCGCTGAGGACATAGCGGTAGTTATACAGGCCGATGCCGAAGCAGGTCTGGGAGGCAAAGTTGAACCCCTCCTCAAAGGAGTACACCAGTACATCCACCAGCGGATACACCAGAAAGGCCCCCAGAAAGGCCATGGCAGGCAGCAGGTACAGCCACGCTTTTCGGTTGTTCTGTTCCATGGCGGCCTCCTAAAAGCGAATCCGTTCCCCGGTGTCCCGGCGGAACAGGAAGACCTTGTTGGGCTTCAGCCGGAAATTCACCGTTGATCCTGTGAGCTTCTGCCGGTCATCGGCGTCGATGATGATGCGGAAGGTCTCCCCGGTGAAGGAACCATGGCGGCACAGGGCGCTGACATCCCGTCCCATCACCTCCACCCGGTCAAGGCCGCAGGTGAGAGGGCCGGTTTCCTCCGGGACAAAGCTCTCGGGGCGGATGGCAACCTCCACATCCCCCTCCGGGACTTCGCCCACCTCCAGCACACGCTGCTGCCCCAGATACAGGCCGCCGCTGCGGACAGTGCCTGTGAAGGTGTTGATGGGGGGCGTACCCAGAAATTTGGCGACAAAGAGGTTGGCAGGGTCGTCATAGACCTGCTGGGGATGCCCCATCTGCTGCAAATCTCCCTCCTTCATCACCAGAATCAGGTCGCAGATACTCATGGCCTCCTCCTGATCGTGGGTGACAAAGACGGTGGTGATGCCGGTTTGCTTCTGGATGCGGCGGATTTCTTCCCGGGTTTGCAGCCGCAGCCGGGCGTCCAGATTGGAAAGCGGCTCGTCCAGCAGGAGAATCCGGGGCATCTTCACCAGCGCCCGGGCGATGGCAACCCGCTGCTGCTGACCTCCGGAAAGCTCCCCGGGCTTGCGCTCCATCAGGTGCTGGATCTGCACAAGAGAAGCAGCCTGCCTGGCCTTTTCCGCCATCTGCGCCTTGGTGAGACGATCCTTGCCCCGGAGGTTTTCCAGAGGGAAGGTGATATTCTGCTCCACCGTCAGGTGGGGGTACAGGGCATAATTCTGGAACACCAGACCCACCCCCCGGTGCTCTGCCGGCAGGCCGGTGACATCGTCGTCCCCGAAGAAGATGCGCCCCTCGGTGGGCTCCAGAAGGCCGCTGAGGAGGTTCAGCATGGTGCTCTTGCCGCAGCCCGAGGGGCCCAGCAGACCCACCAGCTTGCCGTCGGGGATTTCCAGCGTGAAGCTGTTGACAGCCCGGACGGGCTGAGGATTCTTCCGCCCCCGGCCGGGGAAAATTTTGGTGAGATTTTGCAGGGTAACTTTCATGTGTTTCGCCCCCAGATTTTGAATGGATAGTTAGGAGTTAGGAGTGAGGAGTTAGGAGTTAGCAGTGAAATCTCTGTCGTTTCCCTATTATATGCCTTTGGAGGAGGGATTGCAAGGTGTTTCCTGCGTTGACAGGGGGCAGGGCAGTGGATTATAATGGAGAAAACCGAAAAAGGACGGATTTGCCATGATTCACCTGACGGAAATTGAAAATCTGGAAGCCCCGGAGCTGGATGTCTTCGCCCGGCTGACGGAGGCGCAGCTGCTGAACCGCTTTGAGCCGAAAAAGGGAATGTTCATCGCCGAAAGCCCCAAGGTGATTCAGCGGGCGCTGGATGCCGGGTGCCGCCCGGTGTCCATTCTGGTGGAGCGGGGGCATATGAACGCCGAGGCCTGCGCCGCCATAGAACGCTGCGGGGATATCCCGGTGTACACCGCCCCTCTGCCGGAGCTGACCAAGCTGACGGGGTTTCAGCTCACCCGGGGGATGCTGTGCGCCATGTACCGACCGGCTCCCAGATCTGTGGAAGAGGTTACCGCAGGGGCGCGCCGGGTGGCAGTGCTGGAGGATGTGATGAACCCCACCAATGTGGGGGCGATTTTCCGCAGCGCGGCGGCGCTGGGGATGGACGCAGTGCTGTTGACCCCGGCCTGCACCGACCCCCTCTACCGCAGAAGCGCCCGGGTCAGCATGGGCACGGTGTTTCAGGTGCCCTGGACCTATCTGGAAAAGGACTGGATTCCCCAGCTGCAAACGCTGGGCTTTGAAACCGCCGCCATGGCTCTGCGGGAGGACACCCTCTCCATCACAGACCCAAGGCTGCATCAGGTGGAAAAACTGGCGGTGGTGCTGGGCACCGAGGGGGACGGGCTGGCGGAGGACACCATTGCCCGGTGCGACTACACCGTGAAGATTCCCATGTATCACGGTGTGGATTCGCTGAATGTGGCGGCTGCCAGCGCGGTGGCGTTTTGGGAGCTGAGCAAATGAAGAAAGGACTGCCAGAGTTGGCAGTCCTTTTTCGTGTTCACCATGGGACGACGGAGCCGTCCTTTTTCACAAGGTAGGCTTTGTCGGCAATTTCCGCAAGGGGGGTGTCGGAATAGGAGTCGGAATAGAAGGCGGTGCAGTGGTCATAGCCCAGCTCCTGCTTCAGACGCACCACTTTTTCCGCACCGTGGCAGTTTTTGCCCTGATACCGGCCGGTTTTGGGATCCACCCGGGAGGCAATGAGGTGTTTTATCCCCAGTCGGGCGCAGATGGGCTTCAGCAGAAACTCCGGGGAGGCAGAGATGAGGATATCTTCCGGCTCCTGCTGGCCTGCATACCACGGGAAGATCTTATGCTGGTGGGTATCCCAGAATTCCTTCAGCAGGGCTTCGGGGTCGTAGCCGGAGAAGACCCGGTAGAACTGCTCCTTCATGGCGGTTTTGTCCGTGGCCTTCAGCACATAGTATTTGAAAAACGCAATGCCCTGCAGGGGCAGAAACCGCAAAAGAGCGGGGTGCTTCCGGAGGGAAAACAGAAGGAAGTCCACAGTGCTGTCCCCGGCGTAGAGAGTGCCGTCGAAGTCGTAAATGTTCATTCTTTTACCTCATTTTTAAGTAGTCAACAAGTGCTGTCATTCTGAGCGTAGCGGCCGAAGGGCGCGAAGTCGAAGAATCTTCGCACTTACCCACTGCACAGCGAAAACGAGATGCGAAGATCCTTCGACTCGCTTCGCTCGCTCAGGATGACACAGATGCTACAGATACAAAACGGTAAACATAGCTGCAAAGTACACAAGGCACAGTCCCATCAGCACCTTGTCGTGCACCAGCACCTCCATGGGGTCACCGTCGGAGCTGCCCTCGATGGTGAGGCTGTATTTCAGGATAATCAGCACCACAATGGGAATGGTCAGCACCAGATTGGGGCCGTGGGCGTCTACCGTCGTGGCGTCCATGCTCCACAAGGCGTAAAAGGCAATGGCCAGAGTGATGCACATGGTCATGCCCTTGTCCAGAAAGGCCACCGGGTAGGCCTCCAGCACCTTCCGGGTCTTGCCCCCCTTGAGATTGCGCAGCTCATTGCGCCGCTTGCCCAGGGCAAAGTAGAAGGCCAGAAACAGCACTGTCAGATACAGCCAGTTGGAAATCACAATCTGCGTCACCAGTGCGCCGTAGAGAATCCGCAGCAGGAAGCCGGACACCAGAATGGTGATATCCACAATTGGCACATCCTTCAGCCCGAAGCTGTAGCCGAGATTCAGCAGGAAGTACAATGCCAGCAGAACACTGGCAAAGGGCTGGAAGCACAGGGCGTTGCACACCAGCGCGGCAGCAGCCAAAATTCCTGCCAGAATGCAGGCGTTTCGGACGGACACCGCCCCGGAGGCGATGGGGCGTTTGCACTTGGTGGGGTGGAGACGATCCTTCTCCCGATCCCGGATGTCGTTGATGATGTACACCACCGAGGAGGTCATGCAGAAGGCCAGAAAGCCCAGCAGACCGGGGATCAGCTTATGGGGGTCGAAGAACTGGCCGCTGCAGGCCAGAGCGGCAAAGACCAGCACATTTTTTACGGCGTGGTGGGGACGGGTGAGCTTGATGTAGGGATTCATAGAAACCTCCGTAGATCAGTTAGGAGTGAGGAGTTAGGGGAACGGATTGCCACGCCAGTGACAGAAACCAAATCTATGCAGGATAATTCTGGATGGCAAAGGACAGCAGCCGAGCCATGGCGGGAAGGTTCTGCCACGCAAGGACGGCAAGGCAAAGGGCGTACAGCACAGGGCGCAGTCGGGGAAGCCCGGCGGTGAGGGCTTGAGCCAGCCGGAACAGCAGCAGAAGAACCGCCCAGCCAAAGTAGAGACTGTAGAGAATCAGGCCGTTTTCCATCGTGCCCCAGCCCATACCGACAAGCACGACAAAGGAGAATGCCAGCCAGAAGGCGGCCATTTGGGCGGCGCGGTCTTTCCGGCTGAACCAGAAGCCCAGCAGACACAGCACGGCGACACAGATGCCCAGAGGGGCGAAGGCGGCGGGGGACACCAGCTGCCAGCTGAGAAAGCCGGAGGAATTTACAACAGCCTCGCTCTGGGGAGCCAGAATACAGCTGCCCAGAAATACGGAAAACTGCCGCAGCTTGTCCAATGCGTTGAGTCCTGCGCCGGAGAACTCCCCCAGCACGATCAGGGAGGTGGCGACCCCCAAAATGATGTCCAGACGGCAGAAGGCCAGCAGTGCCAGAATAAATTCCAGGCCCCGGTTCAGCATATCGCCGTACCAGTCCCGGAAGTCCCTGAGGGGATTGCGGAGGCTCATCACCGGCAGCAGAATCAGGCTGGTGAGCAGGGTGCCCCCGGCTCCCATCAGGGTCAGCCGGTCCCGGCGATCCCGGCAGCAGAACTGGAACGCAAAGCAGAGCAGATAGAACACGGCCATGATATACTGCTCCATCATCACGGAGAAAAGAAGCAGGGGCCAGGTGCAGCAGGCCAGTGCCACGAAGGCCAGCCGCCAACGGGGGGATAGTCCCAGCATCCGTCCCAGCAGATGGGCGCAGAGCACCAGCAGCGCCACCTGGGGCAGATTCATCAGCAGGGCATGGAGGGGAGCCGAAGCCCCCAGCAGCTTGCTCAGCAGGAAGGACAGCCCCAGAAAGGGGGCGGCAAACACCGCATACAGGGGCTGGCGCAGGTCGTTTTGGAAATGCAGCAGCAGAAGGTAGGCGTTTCCCTTTACCAGTATGGTGGAGTCGCTGGTATAGATCACATCATAGGGAGCCTCGGAGCAGTGGAAGGCATTGGAGGAGAAGAAGACTGCGGCGGAGAAAACCGCCAGCGCCAGAAACAGGGCGGCATAGCCCATCCGCTCCCACCGGGGCAGGTCGGACAGGTCAAGAAGCCCGGAAAGTGCCCGGAAAAACAGCAGCAGGCAGAAGAAGGTAAAGGGGAAGCTCAGCACCGCAGCCACAAGGCCGGGAAGGCCGGAGTTCAGGGCATACCCTGCCCAGCAGATTCCGGCGGCGGTCAGGCCGCAGAAGACGGATAATTTGGGGTACTTTTTCGGCAGGGTCAGCAGAGGCTCCAGCCGGGTGGATGCCATGGCGCACAGCACTACGGCGATGGGGATGCCCAGAAAATACAACAGATTCTGATCGTGCTCCAGAAAGAACAGCGCGGCGGCGGACAGGGGGAGAAAGGCATTGGCCTTTCCGGCGCCGGGGACGGGGATGCCCAGCATGGCGTCCAGCAGCAGATCCATCCGCCGGGCGAGGCGATAGAAGGCAGGAAAGCCCACAAGGCTGCCCAAAACACCCAGCACCCCCACCAGCAAACTCTGGTTCAGACCGAACCGGCTCAGCACCCCAGCCAGAAGGGGAGAGCTGCGCCAGGTGGTGAAGAACAGGACGAAGCCTGCCCAGCAGAACACCACCGCCAGCCCGGCGGCAGCAGGGCGGAAGGGGCGGCTTTCGGAGGGCTTTTCCACAAGGGCGGAAAGCAGTACCGCGCAGAAAATAGCGCATAGTAGCAGCAGCACCTTGGTGGAGGGGGACAGGAACAGGCACAGAGCCGCCAGCGTGGAGGCCAGCAGCAAAAGGGTATCCCGGAAGCGTTTTTGAGCCATGGCAGTTTTTTCTCCTTCAGACGGCAGAAAGACAAATTGGAATTTGGCGGCGAGTCGCCGCTGACAATTCGTTACGGACTGCGGGTAGACAATCCACATCCTTTGGGCCCCTCGACCGGAACTGCGTAGGTTATATAGAATAGACCACCACCGCAAAAACGAACCGGGCGTGCCCTAAGGATAGAAAGATTACCACCTGGGCGAAGGCTCGCATTGCCCGTGGGGGCATCCCCACAAATTCCAATTTCTCTATCTTCTGCATTCTACCGATAAGTTTTTTCATTATAGCATACTTTCTCGGGAAATGCTACCGATAATTCCTGACTGAAAAAGCCGCCGTTCAAAAGACGGCGGCTTTTTGGCTTTGGCTGAGCTTCAGCCCCTGTCGGCGGCTCAGGTATTGCCGTCGGGAGTGGGGGCGGGGTCGGGAGAGGGAGCAGGGGCTTCCGGGCTGCCGGCTGCGGCGGCAGCTTCTTCGGCGGCTGCCGCGGCGGCCTCCTCGGCGCGCTTCTGGGCGTTGAGGCGCTGATCCACCTCGTCCAGATGGAACACCTCCCGAACCTTCAGATAGTAGGGGCTGAAGGTCTCGCCGATGTCCTCATACCGCCAGCCCAGGCTGTAGGGATTCTGACCGGTGAAGCGGCTCCAGCAGTCGGGGTGGCTTTCCTCATAGGCCTTGACCTCCTCGCTGGGCACATTGGGGCTGAGGTACAGGAAGCGTTCCAGCTTCAGGTTTTCAATGGGGGCGAGGCTGCTGACCTTGGAGAAGCTGATGTTGAGAAACCGCAGGCTGTCGCATTGGGCAAGGGCATCGATATCCGTCAGGGAGTAGCAGTAGGCCAGCTCCAGCCATTCCAGCTTCTTGCAGTTTTCAAAGCCATTCAGGGTTTTCACCGGGGCACCGGAACCGATAAAGATTTCCAGATCCGGCATATAGGCCACGAAGCTCAGGTCGGTGAGCTGGTCGTTGTGACCCATGTCGATGTACTTGACCTTGGTGAAATATTTCAGCAGGGGCACATGGGAATCGTAGACATTGTACACGGCGCGGATCATCTCCGTGTCGGTCATGTAGCTGTAGTTGCCGAAGGTAATGCGCCAGATGATGTCGGTGCCGGGGTAGTCGTCCCGGATGGAAGCCAGGGTGTCGTTGGTAAGGCCGCAGTTTTCCAGCGTCAGGCTGGTGCAGTTGGGCATAATATCCAGAGCCGCCCGGATCTGTGCTTCTGCGGCATCGCCCATGGCGACATCCTTATACACGGCGGATTCCGTGGCGGTGGACAGGGTCTGACCGAACAGGTCAAAGGAATAGTCGATGGCAATTTCCGGGGCGGCGTCCATCACCTGCTTGACACCCACGGGGGTGATTGCGCCGGAGAGGGTCAGCTTCTTCAATTCGGGCAGCAGCACCAGCTTTTCCAGCAGCTCCGGTACATCCTCGTCGGACAGGGTGAGGTTCAGCTCGGCGGTGTCCGGGGCATAGGCGCCACCCAGCAGGGCGATGTCATAGCTTAAAGTGATCCGGGGATAGCGCAGCTTCAGGCTTTCCAGCTGCTGCAGGGTCATGGAGGTGTCCTTCAGCTCCAGAGCGGTGAGGTTGGGAAGGTACCGCAGGTTTTGCTCCAGCGCCTGGGCGGTGTAGCTGCCGGGAGCCAGAGAAGCGGAGGCTTCCGTGTTTTTCACGGCGGTGCCCCCCAGATCCACGGTGTAGATCACCTGTACCTCCGGGTGGGTGGAGACATAAAAGAGGATGCTGTCATAGCAGGTGCTGCCGGTGACATCCAGATACTTCAGATTTTTGCAGTCTTCCAGCAGGGCAAACTCCTCTTTGGTCAGGGGTGCGGTGAGGGATTCCAGCTGTTTGCGCTGGGAGCGTTTTTCGGGCATGGCGGTGGCAGAGGTTTCTCCCCCACCGGAGCAGCCGGCCAGACCCAGCATCAGTACAGCCAGCACAAGGCAGACAAATTGTTTCACAGATTTCATGGGATTTCCTCCGGTTATTATACTGTTTCTCAATAAAATTATTAAATTGAATATCCGTATCAATCTTCCGACATTATACCAGAGAGGATTCTGAAATGCAACAAAAAGCCCCGGCTGTTACAGAAAGTTCACACCGGCATAAAAAAGCGGGAAGGCTGGGCGATCCAGCCTTCCCGTGGTGGAGACTACTGCATATTCTGCTCGTAGGACTCGATCATTTTCTTCACCATCTGGCCGCCGACGGAGCCGGCTTCCCGGGAGGTGAGGTGGCCGTTGTAGCCATTGGTCAGGTTGACACCGACCTCGCTTGCTGCCTGCATCTTGAACTTGTCCATAGCCTCCCGTGCCTGGGGGATGTTGATGGAATTGCTGTTCTTGTTGCTCATGACTCTCTCTCCTTTTTCATTTTCGGGAAAGTTTTGCTTTCCGCAGTCCTAGTTTGAGCCGCGGAAAATTTTCTATGTGTGGAAAAAGGGGAAAGGAAGGAAAATAATGTAGAATTCTATGTCTTTTGGAACATTCGAGGGGATTTCCGGCTGCTTTTGCTTCAGAGTCTGGCTTCCGGCTCGGAGAGCATCCGGTCGTGCAGCGTCTGCAGGAACAGGCGTTCCCGACTGTTCAGTTTATAGCCCTCCCGGTGGACGCAGTTCAGGGTCACCGTGTATTGAACATGGGTGATGGGCACATATTGCAGCTCCGGGTGGAACTGGAACCGCCAGCAGCTCATGATGGCGTAGTAATGTCCGGAGGACATGGCACCAAAGTATTGTCCCCGGTTGGTGGCGGCTATGGAGTTGGCAGGGGGCGCGCTCATCCGGAAAATCCCCAGAAACTGCATCAGATCATCCCGGGGAATCATGTAGTACACCATGGGGTGCTGCATGAGATCCTCCAGTGTGATCTCCCGGCAGCCGCTGAAGGGATGGTCATGGGGAAAGGCCACATAGTAGGGCGCCTCCGGCACGATGGGGAAGCTGTGCAGCTTCAGCTGGGCAAGCTGCCGGTTGGTTTTTTCCCGGGAGATGCTGTCTATCAGCACCAGAGCCATGCGGTACTTTCCGGAACCGACGGAGGTAAACAGCTGGAGGGGGGAGGTGTACTCCGTCAGGGTGTCCGGCAGGGTGAGGGGATGGGTGTGCGTGAAATCCAGAAAAATGTTCATCACATAGGACAGGGGCAGGGAGGCAAGGCTCAGGGGCGGTTCCTCCACCCGATCCGCCAGTTGCTGGATTTCCTCCAGCTTTCCCACAATCTCCCGGCACAGCCGGAGAAAAATCTGCCCCTTTGGAGTGGGGACAATGCCGCTGCTGCTGCGGCTGAATACGGAAAAGCCCAGCTCCGATTCCAGAGACTTCAGGCACCCACTGAGGTAGGGCTGGGAAAGATACAGAGCCGAGGCTGCCTTATTGATGGATTGCAGCTCGGCGATTTTCAGACAGTATTCAAAGTATTTTGTATTCATATGGCAGTATCCCACGGGTGGCTTATAACCCGGATTGGGGTTATAACAAAAACAGTATAGCTTTCATAAAACTCTGGGAATAACCGTTTTCTGCCGGATATGCTATTATTAAAACATCACAAAACCCAGTTGCATTATATCGGATATTCTATCAGTTTGCAACAGTTTTCTGCCAAAAAGGAGAGAAACCCCTCATGCAGATGCGCAGCGGAGGAGCCGCCGCGGGTCTGTGGTCAGTGTGGAAATTTTCGGGCTTTGCCCGGTGAAACATGAAAGGAGACAACTGTATGGATTACTTGAAACGAGCCGAGGAATTGTTTGATACCACGGTGGGCTACCGCCGCTATCTGCATCAGATTCCCGAAATCGGTCAGGATCTGCCCAAGACCACAGCCTACCTTATGGAGAAGCTGAAGGAAATGGGCTATGATCCCCAGCCCTGCGGAGGCGGCGTGGTGGCCACCGTGGGTAAGCCCGGGGGAAAGTGCGTGCTGCTCCGGGGGGATGTCGACGCCCTGCCCATGCGGGAGGAGAGCGGACTGGACTTCGCCAGCACCGGCTGCAATGCCCATACCTGCGGCCACGATATCCACGGCTCCATGCTGCTGACTGCCGCCCGGATGCTGAAGGAGAATGAGGAAAATCTGGAGGGCCTGGTGAAGCTGATGTTCCAGCCCGGTGAGGAGACCTTCACCGGCGCCAAGGCCATGATTGCCGACGGCCTGCTGGAGAATCCCCGCCCCGATGTGGCACTGGGCTATCACGCCACCTCCGGCACCATGCCGCTGGGGCTGTTCGTCTACAACCGGGACGGCACCATGATGAACTCCAGCGACAACTTCAAGATCGTGGTGCAGGGCAAGGGCAGCCACGGCGCCTACCCCGACACCGGGATTGACCCCATCAACATTGTCGCCCATATCATTCTGGCTCTGGAGTCCATCATTGCCAGAGAGGTCAAGTCCACCCAGGCCAGCGTGCTGACCATCGGCAAGGTGGCAGCCGGCGACGCCGGCAACATCATCCCCGACAAGGCGGAGATGTTCGGCACCCTGCGCTGCGATGACAACGACCAGAGAGAGTTCATTCTGGGCCGCATGAAGGAGGTCATCGAGGCCACCGCCGCTACCTACCGGGGCAAGGCCGAGCTGATCATCACCAGCGGCACGCCTCCGCTGGTCAACGATCCTCAGGCTGTGGACGATTTTGTGGGCTATATGCGGGAGCTGCCCGTTCCCAACCGCATCGAGGTGCCCAAGATGCATGCTGCCTCCTCCGAGGACTGGGCCGTGGTGCTGTCTCAGATTCCCGGCGCCTATATGTTCCTGTCCGCCGGCTTCACCGACGGCCGCACCACCTACAACCAGCATCACCCCAAGGTGGTGTTCAACGAGGAGGTTATGAAGGTGGGTCCGGCCTATCTGGCACACTGCGCCACCAGATGGCTGCAGGAGCATAAGTAACAGCCTGCCCCTTTATATATAGAGAGAAAGGAAGAGATTTATGGCAAACGAAACCTTGAATGTGGCAGTACCCCTGCCGGATAATAAGCGGAAAATGGTGAACTTCGGCTGTATGTGCATGATGCTGTTTGTGTCCATGGTGGGCGCAGGCATCGCCGTGGCCATGACGCCCCTGCTGAAGCAGATGGATGCCCTGTCCTACTTCTCCCTGCTGACGATCTTCGCAACTCTGGGTCTGACCATTATGAACCCCATCGGCGGCAAGCTGGGCGACCTCATCGGCAGACGGAACATTATCGTCTATTCCGGCCTTGTGGCACTGGTGTGCACCATTGGTCTGGGCTTCATTCGCTCCTTTGTGGTGTTCGCCGCCCTGCGTCTGATTCTGGGCGCCGCACAGGGCGCCTTCACCGCAGCTCCCTACATCATCGCCCGTGAGATCAATCCTCCCAAAGAGGTTCCCAAGGTGATGGGTATGCTGGCCAGCTCCGTAGCCGTGGGCGGCTTTGTGGGCGCCATGATTGCCGGTGCTTTCCTGGATATGGGCATGATGTCCCTGGCTATCATGTTCCCGGTGATTCCCCTGATTCTGGGCATCGTCCTCATCGGCATGAATATGCCCAACCGCAAGCGTGACCAGATCCATGTCGATATCCCCGGTGTGCTGTGTCTGGTGGTGCTCCTCAGCGCCTTTACCCTGAGCATGAACTTCGGCACCCGTCTGGGCTGGACAAGCCCCATCATTCTGGCAGGTCTTGCCCTGACTGTGATTGCGCTGGTGGTTCTGGTGAAGGTGGAGAGCAAGGCCGGCGAGGCTATCATTCCGATTTACCTGTTCAAGAACAAGAAGTTCGTCATGATGCTGCTGGTGGGCTTCACCTGTGTGTACTATCAGGTTGCCATGAGCTCCTACTCTGTCCGCGCCGTGCAGGAAATTCTGGGTCAGCCCTCCACCGTGGCAGGCTCTTTGCAGATGCCCCGTACCATCATCACCATGATTCTTCCCACCATTGCCGGCGCATGGGTGGGCAAGAAAACCGGCAGAGGCTGGAAGGCCATGCTGCTGGCCGGCGCTCTGGTGGCCGTGGCCTTTATCCCCCTGGCATTCCTGCAGCCTTCCACCCCTGTGATTTTGCTGCTGGTGTGCATCGGCATCACCGGTATCTCCGAGAGCTTCCGCTCCGTGACCATCACCCCCATGGCACAGCAGGAGCTGGAGCGTAAGGATCTGGGTGTGGGCACCTCCCTCATCACCTTTACCAATACCCTGGCTTCTCTGGTGGCTGCCGCCATCTCCGGCGTGATCTACGATGCCCAGCCCGATGCCCTCGCCGGCTATCACGCCGTAGTGACTCAGGTGGTCGTGGTGGCTCTGGTGGGCTGTGTGCTGACGCTGCTGTTCATCCGCCCCAAAAAGCAGGCGGCTGCTCAGGCTGAATGAAGAATATCCATAAAATTTCCCTCTTTTCTATGCGAAAAGGACCCGGCTTCGTGCCGGGTTCTTTTCCTAGACTGTCGAAAAACCCCTTCGGGCTTTTCTAACAAAAATTTGCAGCCTGCTGCGCGCTAAATTATTGAGCAATTGCCACTGGCAATTGTTAATTTTGATTCGCTGCGCGACGCACCGCACTTGCAGACTGAGAGATATCTTCGGCCAGGTACACGCCCCGGCCGAAGATGATTCAGACTCTATTTGCCACGAAAGTGGCAAACTCTGCGAGGCTTTTTTGACAAACTGGCGTGCCGGGACAGCTCAGCTGTCCCGGCACTTATCCTGTCAATTAGAAAGTCATCTGCTCCATACGGGGTAATTCAGCAGCATTCCAGAATGAACTGTCCCATCTCATCCACCAAATCTTCCGCCTGAGGAAAGACACCCATGGCGTTCAGATAGCCATGCCCCATGCCGTTGTAAACCACAACCTTCACCGGCACACCTGCATCCTGAAGCTTATGCGCCCAGGCGATGGTGTCGTTTTTCAGGAAGTCCAACGCCCCCACCGAGAGGAAGGTGGGCGGATTTCCGTCGGCTCCGAAGCTGTAGGGATTGCACCAGGGATCCGGTTCCCGAATCCCGAAGGAGCCGTCCAGACTCCGAACCATCATCTCCGTCTGCCTTACCACGCATCGGGAGAGCCTTCTCTGCTTCGGCTCATAGGAAAAGTTTTTGCCGTCAAGCCTGTAATAGGCATCCTCTACGCAGAACATATTCAGCGTTGGATACAGCAGCAGCTGCCCCCGCACCATGCCGGTTCCCCTGGCACGGGTGGAGCAGGACTGAGCCAGATTTCCGCCTGCGCTGTCGCCGGTGACAAAAACACGGGTCGGATCGATTTTCAGATCGTCAGCCCTGTCATGAATCCATTCCAGCACCCGAAAGCAGTCCTCATAGGGTGTGGGATATGGATTTTCCGGCAGCAAACGGTATGCGGCGCTGACCACAACCATGTGGAATTTCTCCACAAATACCTTCCACACCTCATCATAGGGTGGGATTCCGCCGCCGATGAATCCGCCTCCGTGCATGAAATACAGGCAGGAGCAGCCCGGCCGGCAGGCCTCGCTTCGATAGATCCGGATGGGAATCTCATAACCGCTCCCGGCGGGAACCGTCATATCCAGAAGGTCAATTCCCCTCCGCACGCAGACGGCGCTGGAGATACGGTCACAGTTTTTCCGGAAGGAGGCAATGGATTTGGAATCTGAGTGAATTTTCATGCGATCCAGAAGAAAGTCCGGCAGCAGAGCCATCTTTTTGGCATTCCGTCCCAGCGGACCACCCAGCAGCCGTGGGTCGATGGCCAGCTCCGAGCCTGCGTCCGGAGCATATTTTATGGTCACCGGCAGATTGCCGTCCATTACGGTATGCGCGGTGGCCTTCAGATCCATCAGAAATTCCTCGGTGTACCATTTGTGATCCCAGCTCTTTTTCGTCTTCATATTGGTTACCTCATCTCTTTTTTCCAATCGTCACACCATGCACCACGCAATTGCCCGGGAATCCCATCCCCACCAAGTCCGCAGCCGTCAGCCTTTTTCTTCATTGTATTGCATACCCCGGACAAAGTCAATCGATTGAGGGAATGGGAGCGGGATGAGCGGTGACCTGCTCCCCTTGCAAAAGGGGGAGGAACCTGATATACTGTAATATACAGATCGGCATAAGTCAGAAAACCGACAAATTGGAATTTAGTGAGCTCAAAGGCCCCCTTGTGTAAAGGGGGCTGTCAGCGAAGCTGACTGGGGGATTGACAACCCCTCCGGCAAAAATCAATAGATTTTTGCCACCTCCCCTTACACAGGGGAGGCTTTGGGCATCCCCACAAATAACAATTTCTCAAGCGGCTGCGTAAAAACGATAAGCACATACTGAAATATATCCTTGTATTTAAGGTCGGATAATTATGAATTTCATTCAATGTGAATTTCCCTCGGATACCCTGCACACCTATGTGCAGCTGACGGTGCTTCTGCCCAAGACCATGGCAACGCCCCTGATGCAGCCCCGGCAGAAGGATTGCTACCCCGTGCTGTATCTGCTCCACGGGGCGCTGGAATCCGGCAACAACTGGGTCTACCGTACCGACCTTGCTCAGCTGGTGGATCAGAAGGAGATGGCCGTGGTGCTGCCCTTCGTGGGCAACTCCTTCTATCTGGACGAGCCGGAGGGCCTGCCCTACTTTACCTATCTGACGGAGGAGCTGCCGGAGTATCTGGGAAGAACCTTCCCCCTGTCCCATAGCCGGGAGGAAACCTTTATCGGTGGGCTGTCCATGGGGGGCTATGGCAGCCTTTATGCGGCTCTGCGGAAGCCCGGGCAGTACGGCAAGGTATTTTCCCTGTCCGGAGCCATGGATATCCGCACCACTGCCAGCTTTGTCAGCAACTGCGGCGCGCCCCTGCCCAGCCAGCTGCGCTGCCGCAAGGCGCTTCATGGCGGCCCCTATGACATTTTCCCCCTGGTGGAGCAGGCGGAGCTACAGACCATGCCCTCCCTGTTTCTGGCCTGCGGCACCGAGGATGCCCTGATCCGGGACAACCGGCTCATGGTGCAGGCTCTGGAAAACCGGGGGATTCCCTTTACCTATCAGGAAGGACCCGGCGGTCACGACTGGGGCTTCTGGCGGCCATGGCTGACCCGGGCCGTTTCGTTTCTGATTCCGTAATACACACAGCAGGGGAGAACGGCCATGTATGATTTTGCCTTTGTGTTCCAAAAGTCGGAGCCGAGCCATACCCATATGGATATCGAGTTTTTCTATGTTCTGGACGGCACTGCCCTGTTTACCCTGGAGGGCAGGCAGTACCGGCTGGCCAAGGACGATTTTCTGGTGGTGAATGTGGACAAAAGCCACGCCTATCGCACAGAGGGGGATTTTCTGGGGGCCTGCCTGCACATCTCCTATTCCCGTCTCTGCTCCCTGCTGAAGCAGAGCATCGTGTTTTTCTGGTGCAACACCGCCGCCGGGAATCCGGAGGCCTGCGACGAGCTGCGCAGAATCTTCCGAAAAATTGTCTCGGAGGAGTACCTGAATCAGGGGAGAGATGTGATCTACCTCAACAGCCTGTTTTATGAGCTGCTCCATGTCCTGACCACGGATTTCCTGCTGAGCCAGGGGGACGAGCATTATTCCCAGCAGACCCAAAACTTTGACGCCCGGAAGCAGCAGATTGCGGAATATATCCAGAACAATTTTGACAAGTCCATTCGTCTGGAGGATCTGTCCGGGCACCTGTTTCTCAGCTATGCCTACCTGTCCAAGTACATAAAGCGAACCTTCGGCATGGGCTTTGCGGAGTATCTCAATCAGGTGCGGCTGAATTTTGCTGTCTCCCAGCTGCTGCACACCGATCTGTCCATTGTCCGCATCGCCATGGAGTCGGGGTTTGCCTCCTCTGCGGCTCTGAACAAGGCATTCCGGCAGGCCTACAGCATGACACCTACGGAGTACCGCCGCCAGTGGATTCAGAAGAATGGCGCCTCGCCCACCGGTCAGCAGGCTCAGACAGATATCCGCAAGCAGCTGGAGCGGCATTTTGACCACATTCTTGCTCCCCAGCAGGAAACGGCAAAGCAGTCTGCCCTGACGGTGGCGCTGCAAAATCCGCCCAAACGGGTGCTGAAGCGGAACTGGTGCAAAATGATCAACATCGGTACAGCAGTGGATCTGCTGCAGTCGGATGTGCAGAACCATCTGCTGATTCTGCATCAGGAGCTGCAATTTGAATATGTGCGGTTCTGGGATCTTCACTCCCGGGGAATGCAGCTGGGGGATGCCCACAGCGGCTTCAATTTCAATAAGCTGGATCAGGCCATTGATTTTCTCCTGCAAAACGGCATGAAGCCCTACATCGAGCTGCGGCCCAAGCCCAAGAAGGTGCTGCGCTCTGCCTTTGATGTGATCCAGCAGGATAACTTCGACATCACAGAGGATATGGGGGAAATCTGCAATTTCATACGGAAGCTGTTTATCCACCTGCTGAACCGCTACAACGCCCGGCGGCTGGAGACCTGGTATTTCGAGTTCTGGAGCCCGGAGTCCGAGCAGAACCCGGCGGAGCGGGATATCCTGCCCCTTCAGAAAAGGTATCTGGCTCTGTTCGAGACTGTGGCCGGCCAGATCCGGGAGCTGTGCCCCGGGGTGCGGATTGGCGGCTCCGGGCTTTCCCTGCGGTTCGGCCCGGAGCCGGTGCAGCAGCTGCTGGCACTGTGGCAGGAATCCGCCCAGCAGCCGGATTTTATTTCCCTGTATTACTTCCCGTATCTTCAAAATTCCGAGGAAAAATTCCGGAATCAGAGCCGCAACACTGGCCTGCTGCGGCAGACGCTGGAGCAGACCCGTCAGATCATGGAACGCTCTGGTTTCGGAGATAAACCCCTTCATGTGACGGAGTGGAACTTTTCCGTCTCCCACCGCAATACCCTCAATGACAGCTGCATGAAGGGTGCCTATCTGGTGCGGGACATTCTGGAAGGTCTGGAACTGGCGGATATCATGGGCTACTGGGTTGGCTCAGATCTCTTCGGTGCCCATTCCGATTCCCTGTCCCGGATCTACGGCGGCGGTGGCCTGCTGTCCCGGGACGGTATCCGCAAGCCTGCCTTCTACGCCTTTGACTTTATGAACCACATGGGGCGGTATGTCCGCAAGCGGGAGGATTCCTATATCGTTACCGACAACGGAAACGGAAACTGGCGCATTGTCTGCCACAACCTGAAAAACCTGAACCACCAGTATTCCCTGATGAACGAGGGGGAAATTCTCATCTCCCAGCAGGATACCTTCTTCGAGGATCTGAAGAAGCGCACCATTCACTTCAGCCTGCCGGGGAAGCGGTCAGAAACCTACCTGCTGAAATGCCTGACGGTGAACCAGCATTATGGAAGCCTGCAGGACGAATGGGTGTCCATGTCCAGCCCGGAGGATATGAGCCGGGATGAGATCAAGTACCTCAGCCGCATTGTCACCCCCAAAATGGTGGTGAAACGGCTGGTGGCGGAAAACGGGAAGCTGTCCTTTGACATCACCATGGAGCCAAATGAGATCACCTACCTGCACCTGACCCATCAGTTTACGGAATAAAGAATCCCCGTTTCCGGTGATTATCCGGAAACGGGGGATTTTTTCGATTATCCCACCAGAGCCGTCCAGGCGGCACTGACAAAGAACACCAGAATCAGGGCAGGCAGCAGGTTCAGCACCTTCAGATCCCGCTTGATTCCCGTCAGCCGCAGTCCGGCGCAGAGGGTAATGATGCCTCCGGCGGCGGAGAAGTCAGCGATCATCTCCGGGGTGATGAAGGGCTGTACCAGACCGGAAATCAGAAACAGGCAGGCATAGACCAGAGCCTGAGGGATGCACAGCACCGGCACAATTTTACCCAGCAGAGAGCCGAAGATCACGGCGGTGACAAAATCCAGAATGGCCTTGGTGACGAGAATGCTGCCGTCTCCGGTGAGTCCCTCATTCAGGGCACCGTACCAGCCGGTGCCGCCGCAGCAGAACAGCACCACCACGGCGCTGACCTGAATCAGGAAGCTCTCATCGGCGCTGGTGCCTTTCATCAGCTTTCCCACCACGGAGGTGACACCCTGGTTCACCCGCTTTTCCAGCTGGATCAATTCGCCCGCAATGCAGCCCAGAATCACTGCCAGCACCACTGCGGACAGGGTGTGCTGCCGCAGAATCAGCACGATTCCCATGGTGATGGCGGCGATGCCCAGAATGTTGTTCAGGGCGGTTTTCAGGGTTTCCGGCAGCTTTTTCCCGATGAACAGTCCCACCACTGCACCGGCGAAGGTGGCGCAGACATCGGTTGTAATTCCTATTGGCATAGTCTATCTCTCCTTAATCATGCAATTTGGGGCGGCCCTTCTGGGGTTCGCCCCTTTCTAATGCACATTATAGGGCTCAAAAGTGCAAAGGTCAATTTGGTTATTTGCCCCTTCCTGCCCGGAAATTTGCTGCTGTTGTCCGGGCGTCCGGAGTGCTTTCTTGGGGGAGGACAAAATTGAACTCTCTTTTTTTGCTCTGCTGCTCCGCAATTCGTGGGGAAACAACAATTTTTACCCGATTCGGCATAAAAAATCGGAAAGCCCCCGGCCGGAAAAATTCCTATAATGAAGCCACGAAAACAAAGAAAAAACAGGAGGTTACCCCATGAGCTATCGCATTTTAACCATCAATCCCGGTTCCACTTCCACGAAGGTTGGCTGCTTTGAGGGCGAAAAAGAGCTGTTCACCGTGAATGTGGCTCACGAGGCTTCCGAGCTGGCAAAGTTCGACGGCATCTCCGCCCAGCTGCCCTATCGGAAGCAGACCATTCTGGCAGCGCTGGAGGAAGCCGGAATCGACCTTGCCACCATGGATGCCTTTGTGGGCAGAGGCGGCGGTCTGCTGGCAGTGGAGGGCGGCACCTATGAGATCAATGATGTGCTGCTGGATCATGCCATCCGGGGCGCCAACGGTGTGCAGCATCCGGCTCAGCTGGGACCCCAGCTGGCAAGAGGCTTCGCCCAGCAGTATGGCAAGCCCTGCTTTGTGGTGAATCCTCCCGATACCGACGAGTTGACCCTCTGCGCCAGAATCACCGGCATCAAGGGCGTTTACCGGAATGTCCACCTCCATGCCCTGAACCTGAAGGAGACCGCTATCCGTCACGCTGCATCCATGGGAAAGCGCTATGAGGACTGCAATTTTGTGGTCTGCCACATCGGCGGCGGCATCTCCATCTCCGCCCATCAGCAGGGCAGAATGATCGACGGCAACGACATTGTGGGCGGTGAAGGCCCCATGGCTCCCACCCGCTGCGGCGCGGTTCCCGCTGCCGAGCTGATCCGCTACTGCTATGCCCATGAGAACAGGAAGGAAGTCTCCTCTCTGTGCACCAAGTCCGGCGGCTTTGTCAGCCATCTGGGCAGCTCCGATGCCCGGGAGGTCTGCGCTATGGCAGCAAATGGCAACCGGTATGCCGCCCTGGTGTGGGATACCATGGTGTATCAGGTCATCCGCTACATCGGCGCCATGGCCGGCGTTCTCCACGGCAAGGTGGACGGCATCCTGCTGGGGGGCGGCATGGTCCACAACAGGGAGCTGGTGGCATCCATTACCGATGCCTGCTCCTGGATCGCTCCCGTAACCGCCTATCCCGGGGAGTTTGAGCTGGAGGCCATGGCTGCCGGCGCCATCCGGGTGCTGGAGGGGAAGGAGCAGGCCAAGGTCTATACCGGTAAGCCCTGCTGGAGCCCCGACGAGCTGGAGGTCTAACCATGACTGCCAAACAGACACAGCTGATGGTGCTGCTTCAGGATCTGGTGCTGGCCTTTGTCATCAACTCCGCCGCTACCATTCTGAACGGCGGCTTTACGGAAACCGGCGTTTACCTTGTGGGAATGTTCATGGCCTTCTGCATCAACTACACCGCAGGCCTGATCATCCCCGTGGAGAAGATCGGAGGCGGCATCGCCACCGCCCTGGGTCTGAAGGGCTTTGCCCACAAGCTGGTGCGGATCTTCATCATCAACGCCATTTTTGTCACCATCATCAGCTTCACCATCGCCCTGATCAACTGCGGCCCGGTGCCCAATATTCTGAGCATCTGGATTGCCACCTATCCTGCATTGCATCTGGTGGGCTTTGTCACCAGCGTCCTCATTGAGGATTCCTGCATCCATCTGGCAAAAACCCTTGTGGATTAATTCGTTATCAAAAACCGGAAAGGAGTTATGCGATATGAACAAAAACATGAACCAGACAACCCTTCACCCCTACAGCAGAAGCGTATCCATCATCGGCGTGGGCTGTACACCCTTTATGTACACGGTAGACAACGAGGAAACCAACGGTTTGACCGAGGGCGAGCTGTTCGGCTATGCCGCCCTGAAGGCCATGGAGGATGCCGGCGTTTCCCCCAAGGATGTGGATTACTACTTCCATGGTGAGGCCAGCCCCCTCAACGGCTCCAACTACCTGACCCCCAACATCCAGATCGGCAACTGGTTTGGCATGAAGGGCAAGGGCTCCATCCACCACAGCGAGGCCTGCTGCACCGGGTACCTGGCCATTGAGCAGGCAGTCAACGCCGTGGCCTCCGGCAAGTACAACTGCGTCCTCACCGGCTGCGTGGAGTTCGGCGACTCCGTCCCCGCTCCCTTCGGCCCCAACGACACCGTGGAGACCCCCAAGCACCCCTACAAGCGGGAGAAGATGACCATGGATCGGTTCCTGGCCACCACCATGTGGCTGTACGACCGCAACTACGCCCGCTCCTTCATCGCCCCCATGAACCTGATCTACGACGATGTGGCTGAGGACTATGTCCGCACCCGGAAGATCACTCCCGAGCAGATGGACGACACCCTGAACTGGATGGCCATCAACAACCGCCGCAACGCCGCCAAGAACCCTCTGGCTCTGGAGCGCAAGGAGTTTGCCGAAATCGCAAAGGAAAAGGGCTTCGACAATGTGATGGACTATATGCGCTCTCCCTACAACCCCAAAATGGGCGACCTGCTGCGGATGGAGGGCATGGAGCGCAAGTGCGACGGCGCTGCCGCCTGCATCGTCTGCGCCACCGAGATGATCCCCCAGATTGCCAGGAACCTGAAGCACAAGCCCATTGAGGTGCTGGGCATCGGCTCTGCCGCCTGCGAGTCCACCAATCCCCACTTTGAAATTCGCGCCACTGAGGAGGCAGTCCGTCAGGTCTACGAGCTCACCGGCGTAAAGCCGGAAGAGCTGGATCTGTTCTTCGCCAACGACTTCATCATCACTTCCCACCTGTATGCCGCTGAGGTGGCAGGCTACCTGCCCTACGGCGAGGGCTGGAAGTACATCTGTGAGGGCCGCACCGCCTATGACGGCGATAAGCCCATCAACACCAACGGCGGCCGTACCTCCTTCGGCCATGCCCACGCCGCATCCGGTCTGGCTGATGTCTATGAGGCCTGTATGCAGATGCGCGGTGCGTGCGGCGAGCGTCAGGTGAAGAAGCTGCCCCGCACCACCATGCTCCGGGGCTACGGCGGAAGCCAGAATGTGTGCACCATCATTCTGAGAACCAAGGACTAAGGAGGAACCGAACATGAGTATCAAGCTGGAAAAAGTTGTAGAGAAGTTCTACCAGAATCTGGAAGAAGGCAAGATCACAGGTCGGAAGTGCTGCGCCTGCGGTGCTGTGGAATTTCCCCCTGTGTACGCCTGCAATGAGTGCGGCTGCTGGGATATGGAATGGGTGGAGATCGACGGTGAGGCCACCATGCACTCCATCGTTCTGCCTGCCGCCCTGTCCTCCAAGCCCGACTACAAGCCTCTGGGCAAGTACGCCTACGGCGAGGTGGTGCTGAAGGAAGGCTCCCGGCTGAATGCCGTTGTCCGGGGCATCAGCAAGAAGAACCGGGCAGAGCTGCTGGAGAAGCTGCCGGTGAAGGTGAAGGCAGGCATCTATCAGCGCGACGGCTACAAGACCGTTGTCTTCGATCTGGACGAGTAATACTATTTCTCAATAGAATGGTTTCATTCTATTGAGAAGACACCGCCTGACGGCGTTGTCGTTTCCATGATTTCTGAAATCAGAAATCATGGAAACCCGTCTCATTATGATCTTCATATAAAAATGTTCCATTCTACCGAATGAAACATTTTAATTGAATATCAGTATAATTTTTGAATCAATAAACGATAAAGGAGATTTTTATTATGGAACGCAAGGAACTGGAAGCAAAGGTAATCGAACTGGTAGCCATGGCCTACGGCAAGGACGCCGCTGACCTGAGCGTGAACTCCACCTTCAAGGACGACCTGAAGGGCGCCTCCATTCAGATGGTGGGTCTGGTCTCCGAGCTGGAGAACGAGCTGGATGTTATGGTGTCCCTGCAGGATGCCTCCGCATGCGCTACCATCGGCGAGCTGGTAGACAAGGTTGAGGAAGAGATGTAATGAACATTCTTGACCAGCTCTATGAAAAGGCCCGCCTGAATCCCCAGAAGGTTGCCTTCCCCGAGGCAACCAACGAAAAAATGATGCAGGCTGCCTATGAGACCGGCCGGGATGGCTACATCCATCCCGTTCTGGTGGGAGATGCCCAGGAAATCAAGACGCTGGCAGTCCAGCGTGGCTACGACCTGAGCATCTTCACCATTGTGGACATCCACGACGAGGCATACAAGGCAAAGGTCATCGACGCATATGTGAATCAGCCCGGCCGGATGCTGAAGGCCAAGGCTCTGGGCCGCCGCATGGAGAACCCCCTGTACTTTGCCATGGCCATGCAGGCCGTGGGGGATGCCGATGTCACCTTTGCTGGCATTGACAACACCACCGGCGATGTGCTGCTGGCAGGCCAGATGATCATCGGCATGAAGCCCGGCATCTCCACCATCTCCTCCATCGGTCTGTGCGATATCCCCGGCTATGAAGGCAGCGAGGGCAGCCTGCTGGCAGTGGGCGACAGTGCCGTGTGCACCAACCCCAACGCCGAGCAGCTGGCATCCATTGCCATCTCCGCCTGCGATACCGTCCATGATCTGCTGGGCTGGGAGCCCCGCTGCGCCATGGTCTGCTACTCCACCCTTGGCTCCGGTCAGGGCGAGCTTATCGACAAGGTGACAGAGGCTCTGCGAATTGCCCAGGAGCAGCGGCCGGATCTGGCCATCGACGGCGAGTTCCAGCTGGATGCTGCCATTTCTCCCGCTGTTGCCGCCAAGAAGGTGAAACGGGAATCCAAGGTGGCCGGCAAGGCCAATGTGGTGATCTGGCCTGACCTGAATGTGGGCAACATCGCCGTGAAGCTGATCCAGCAGTTCGGCCATGCCAATGCCTACGGTCCTATGCTTCAGGGCTTCAACAGCGTGGTCTGCGACTGCTCCAGAGGTGCCCCCGTGTCCGAAATCAAGGGCAATGTGGTGATCTCCGCCGTCCGGGCTGCCGGAAGCAAGAAAAACTGATCGCTCCTTTCCATCCTCGGGCGGCCCACGGGCCCTCCCCTGTGGGCCGCCAAACTAAAATTACAGAAAAGAGGAAACGACTTTGAATCAGCAGTCTACCAAGAGTAATTTCGGCAAGTGGGGCTGGTCTATGATCGCCTACTGCGCCATCAGCTATTATCTGGCAGCTTCCCTGGCAACCGATACCCTGAACTACTATCCTGCTGCATTCACCGCCCTCCGGGGCTGGGATGCCTCCGTTGCCGACCTGTGCAATGTGATGTCCGGCATCGGCGGCTGGCTGGGTGTGTTCACCGCCTTTATCTTCAGCACCATGACCGCCAAAAAGGGCAGCAAGTTCATGGCTGTTCTGGGCAATGTGGTCAGCGCCGGTCTGACGGTGATCTTCGCCCTGACCAAGGATCCCAAAATGTTCCTGGCTATGGTGGTGGCCATCTCCTGCATCACCGGCAACATCCAGCTGAATCTGGTTCCCAACAACATTATGAACATCTGGTTCCCCAAAAAGAAGGGTCTGGCTCTGGGCTGGGCTTCCATGGGTCTGCCTCTGTGCACCGCCACCATCGTGGTGATCTTCAGCATCATCGGCAACCCCGTGGTATCCTATCTGGGTCTGGCTGTCCTGATGTTTATTTTCGGCATCGTGTCCATCTTCTGGCTGAAGGACACCCCCGAGGAGGTGGGCGCCACCCCCGACAACGAACCCATCGATCTGGAGACCGCCAACGCCCTGAAGGCTGCCCAGATGGAGGAGGCAAAGAAGTATACCATCAAGGCTCTGGTGAAGAACCGCAACACCTGGCTCATCGGCGTCGGCCATGGCATTCTGTGGATGACCACGCTGGGTCTTGTGTCCAACTTCATCCCCAAGCTGATGATGGTGGGCACCCCCCAGGGAACTGCCATCGGAATGCTGACCCTGGCTGCTGTTGTGGGTATTGTGGGCAGCTACATCTGGGGCTGGATTGACCAGAAATTCGGCACCAAGCAGGCCTCCATCATCTACGGTGTGTGGTATCTGGTGGCTCTGCTGCTGATGATCTTCCACAACGGCTCCATGATCATGACCCTGCTGGTATCCCTGTTTGTGGGCTTCGGCATCGGCGGTATCGGCAACCTGATTCCCTCCATCATCGGCACCTGCTTCGGCCGCTTCGGCTTCGTGCAGGCCAACCGGATCATCGCCCCTGTGAACACCGCCGTCCGCAGCGTTGCTTTCATCATCATCGGTGCTGTGGGCACTGCAAATCTGAATACCGCCTATGCAATCTTCTTCCTCTGCTCCTGCGCTGCCGTGGTCATGATTGCCATGATTCGCCAGCCGGAGAGCGTGTAAGCCATGTCTCTGGAAAACTGGGCGGAGCAGCTTGCCCCACCCATTGGCATAGGCATTGATCTGGTATCCGTCCCGGAGCTTCGCAAGCTGGATCAGCGAACCAGAGGAGCCTTTTCCCGGCGCACCTTTACGGACTGGGAGCTGGCCGAGTCTGAGCTTTCTCAGGACTCCTGGGTCTACCTCGCCGGACGGTTTGCCGTAAAGGAAGCGGTATTTAAGGCTGTAGCCCACCTGCTCCCCGAAAAGAGCTTCGATTTTCGGTTGGTAGAGACCCTCCGTCAGCCGGACGGCGCACCCCAGATTGTATGCAGTCCCGCCCTGCGGGCCGTTCTGGACAGCGCCAATGTGGGTTCGCTGCTGGTTTCCATCAGCAATGAGGCCGACTTCGCTGTGGCCATGGTTCAGGCTTTGGAAAAAAAGGAATAGAAAGGAGCTGCCTTACCACGCATTGCGGTAAGGCAGCTCTCAGACTGTCGAAAACCCCCTTTGGGGCTTTCCGACAGCTTTTTTGCAGGCTGCTGCGCGCACTCCTTGTGCGCTATAGGCGCACAACTCGCACACTTGCAGCCTGAGATGTGTTTTGTTGTCAGGTACACGCCCTGACACAAAACAATTCTGACTTCATTTGCCGCTGCCGCGGCAAACTCTGCGAGGCTTTTTTGACACACTGAGAAGCTGCCTTACCATGCATCGCGGTAAGGCAGCTCTGGTTTGGTTAACCAAAGTCAACCCCCGGCTTAGCCGGAGGTTTTGACTCGTTATCTGCTGGGCTTGATTTTGCTGATATAGGCGCAGGCCACATAGGCGGTCTTGCCGTTATAGGCGATCTGATACCAGCCGGTATCCGTGCCGCTGCGCTGGACATTGCCCCGGACATTCACAGCGGTGCCCCGGGGAATGGCGCCCAGCTTCTGGGCATCCGCCCGGGGTTCGGAACGGACATTCAGATCCCCCACGCTGATGACATAGCCTGTAAAGGCGTTGGCCTTCACGCTGAGCTGGGCGGCAGGGGCGGCCTTGCCCACATACATGGCGGCGACATAGGCGGTTTTGCCCTCGTAGCTGATCTGATACCAGCCGGTGTCCCTGCCGTTTTCCTGCACCGTGGCCTTCACCTCCACGCTGCTGCCATGGGGGAGTCTGCCCACGCACTGGGCGCTGACCCGGGGCTGCTCCCGGACATTCAGATCCTGCACGCTGGTGACATAGCCTGTAAAGGCATTGGCTTTGCCGGATTGCAGGCTTACGGGGGCGGTTTCGCTGACATACATGGCAGCCACATAGGCGGTTTTGCCGTCATAGTCGATCTGATACCAGCCGGTGTCCCTGCCGTTTTCCTGCACAGTGGCTTTCACCTCCACCTTGCCGCCCCGGGGCAGGGTGCCCAGCCGCCGGGAGGTTGCCCGGGGCTGCTCCCGGACATTCAGGTCTCCTGCACTGGTGACATAGCCGGTGAAGGTGTTGGCCTTGCCGGTCTGCTGACTGGTGGGGGCGGTTTTGCTGACATACATGGCGGCCACATAGGCGGTATTGCCGTTATA
>CAMCRV010000005.1 GCA_945877365.1 uncultured Clostridia bacterium
TCACCGCCAACAACTGGAATGTGGTGCAGTACGCCGTGCTGACCCACATGATGGCGCAGATCTCCGGGCTGGAGGTGGGGGAGTTCGTCCATGTCATTGCCGACTGCCACATCTATGACCGGCACATCCCGGCGGTGAAGGCCATGCTGGAACATGAGGGCTACGATGCCCCCACCTTTGTCATGGACAAGAGCATCACCGATTTCTACGCCTTCACCAAGGATTCCTTCCGGATGGAGAACTATCAGTACCATCCCTTCGACTTCAAAATCCCCATGGCCATTTAAGAGGAACGGCCTATGGAACTGATTGTAGCGGTATACGACGACTGGGGCATCGGCCGGGAGGGAACCCAGCCCATTGCCCTGTCTGCCGATCGGAAATTCTTCCGGGAAACCACCCGGGGCAGCACCGTCATCGTGGGCAGAAAAACCGCCATGGACTTTCCCGGTCAGAAGCCCCTACCGGGGCGGGTGAATCTGCTGCTGAGCCACAGCGGCGCGGAACTGCCGGGCTTCACCCTCTGCCGCACCCCGGAGGAGGCTATGGAGAAGGCAGGGAAGCAGCGGTGCTTCGTCATCGGCGGCGGCAGCGTCTACCGGCAGATGCTTCCCCTCTGTGACCGTGCCTATGTGACGAAGGTGCACACCACCCCGGAATCCGACACCTTTTTCCCCAATCTGGAGGAAAGCCCGGAGTGGGGTGCCCCGGAAATCCTCCAATCCGGTGAGGAAAACGGCATCGCCTATGAGATGCTGCTGTATACGAGGAGATAAGAAAGCAGTGCAGAGAGTGATCTGCACTGCTTTTCCTTATCTCCGCTTCCCTCTTGCGCCAGAGGGGGCGGTTTTCTTTACCGTGGACTTTCCCGGGGTTTTCTTTCCTGCCTGTGCCCCAGGCTTTTTGCCGCCGGCTTTGGCAGGTACTTTCTGCGGCGGAGCGGAATGCCCTCCGGCTATGGGGGGCACCGCCCGGATCAGGCATTTGGGGCCGGAGCCGATGAGATCCTCCCGGTGGGCGGCAAGGAGAGCCTCCCGTACCAGATAGTAGTTCTTGGGGTCCCGGTACTGAATCAGGGCGCGCTGCATGGCCTTTTCGTGGGGGTCGGTGGGAACATAGACGGAGTCCATGGTTCTGGGGTCAAGGCCGGTGTAGTACATCACCGTGGAAAGGGTGGAGGGGGTGGGGTAGAAGTCCTGCACCTGCTCCGGGTTGTAGCCCATGTCCCGGATGTACTCCGCCAGCTCCACGGCCTCCTTCATGGTGGAGCCGGGGTGGCTGGACATGAGATAGGGCACCAGATACTGATTCATGCCATACTGCTTGTTCAGGGCGTAGTATTTTTCAACGAACCGGTTGTAAACCGCATTTTTCGGCTTGCCCATCCGGCTGAGGACGGCATCGGAAACATGCTCCGGCGCCACCTTCAGCTGCCCGGAGATGTGGTGCTGCACCAATTCTTTGAAGAAGGTGTCCTTTTTGTCCGCCAGCAGGTAGTCGAAGCGGATGCCGCTGCGGACAAAAACCTTCTTCACCCCGGGGATTTTCCGCAGCTTCCGCAGCAGAGCCACATAGTCGCTGTGGTCGGCATCCATATTCTTGCAGGGGGTGGGGTACAGGCACTGCCGTCCGCCGCAGGTGCCCTTGCTCAGCTGCTTCTGGCAGGCCGGGTGGCGGAAGTTGGCAGTGGGGCCGCCTACATCGTGGATGTAGCCCTTGAAATCCTTATCCTTCACCATCAGCTCCGCTTCCTTCAGAATGGATTCGTGGCTTCTGGTCTGGATGATCCGTCCCTGATGGAAGGTCAGGGCGCAGAAGGAGCAGGCGCCGAAGCAGCCCCGGTTGGACACCAGACTGAATTTGACCTCCTCGATGGCAGGCACGCCACCGGCTTTTTCGTAGCAGGGGTGGTAGGTGCGGCAGTAGGGAAGCTCGTAGACGGCATCCATCTCCTGGGTGCTCAGGGGCTTCTGGGGCGGATTCTGCACCACATATTCCTTGCCGTAGGGCTCCGCCAGCCGCTTGGCGGTGAAGGGGTCGCAGTTGGCGTACTGGATTTTGAAGGACTGGGCATAGAGCTTTTTGTTGGCCTTCACTTCCTCAAAGGCAGGCAGCACAAGGGTGGGCAGGCTGTCGTCCAGTTCCTTTGCCCGGAACACCGTGCCGTCCACAAAGGTGATGTCTCTGGCCTCCAGCCCGGAGTTCAGGGCATCCGCCAGCTCTATGATGCTCCGCTCGCCCATGCCATACATGAGAATGTCCGCCTGGGAATCCAGCAGAATGGAGCGCTTCATGGAATCCGACCAGTAGTCATAGTGCCCCAGCCTCCGCAGGCTGGCTTCAATGCCGCCGATGAGGATGGGCACATCGGTGTAGGTCTGGCGGATGAGATTGCAGTAGCACACCGTGGCGTAGTCCGGGCGCTTGCCCATGACGCCGCCGGGGGTGAAGGCATCGGTTTTCCGTCTGCGCTTGGAGACGGAGTAGTGATTTACCATGGAGTCCATATTGCCGCCACTGACCAGAAAGCCCAGCCGGGGACGGCCGTAGATGTCGATGGACTTGGGGTTCTTCCAGTCCGGCTGGGAGATGATGCCCACGCTGTAGCCGTGGCTTTCCAGTACCCGGCTGATGATGGCGTGACCGAAGGAGGGGTGATCCACATAGGCATCCCCGATGACATACACAAAGTCGCACTGCTGCCAGCCCCGATCCAGCATATCCTGCCGGCAGATGGGGAGAAAATTCATATTCTACCTCCGAAATCTGTGATTTTTTCCATTATACCAGAGATGCGGGGGAAAGGGAAGAAGAAAATCCCGGATCTTCCGATCCGGGACAGGGCATTACTTGCGCTGAATCTTCTTCTTGGTGCCGTCAGGTTGGAGAATATAGGTGTTGTCCAGCTGACCTACCAGATTGGCCTTGACGCTGTCGATGTAGATCCGCCGCAGCGCAGCACGCTCAGCGGTTTCTTCCTCCGTCAGCTCCCGTTCCTTGGCAATGTGGGCAAGGGCGTTGATTCTTGCAATAACTTCATCCATTTTCATAGAAAACCTCACACATAGCGGTGGATGACCACCGAAATTCGATCTTTTTTCGTCCTGCCGTTGACGGCGTGGAGCCGGATTTTCCCCAGACCCCGGACAGAAATTTTGCTGCCCTCCGGGACAATCCGGTCGGGCTTTTCCCAGGGAAGGCCATCCACAGCAGCCTTCCCGGCAGAAATGTACTGGGCTGCCAGACTGCGGCCAATGCGAAAGCCGGAGGAAATGACACTGTCCAGCCGCAGGGATGCCACGGTGTCCCGAATCTCCTGTACCTCCGGTTCCGGGATTGCGGCATCCTCCATGGCAATCTGCTGAAGCCGCAGCTTCACCCGGCCGGCAGAGGTGAAATTCTGCAAAAGATAGGGGGCGATTTCCTCGGTGACGAAAAAGTCACAGCTGCATTGCCCCACACAGATATCTCCCACACTTTCCCGGGCCACCCCAGCCCCCATCAGCGCACCCAGAAAATCCCGGTGGCTGGGGCTGTCCCCCTGATAGAAGGATGCCCGCAGGCAGGCAAGGCCGCTGCCCGGCTGGGAAAGGGCACTCTCGTCCAGATAGTCCGGCAGATAAATCAGCATCTTCCGTTCCGCCTCCGGGTAGCCGCCGTAGGCGTATAGGCCGGGCACCTCTCCAAAGAGAAATCGAGCCATCTCCTGCTCCCGGGGGGAGAGGAAACAGGTGTTGGCAGGAATATTCCGACGGATGCCGGTATTGATTTTATCCCAGAGCTTGGCCAAAAGCAGACGATCCTCTGCAGTTTGGGCAATTTTGTCGATGTTGCTTCGATCCATGTAAAAAACCTGTCCCTTTGTTGCTTTCGTTATTATACCACAGTTTTTTCTCCATGGAAAGAAGTTTTTCTTGTGCGCCGGCTTGTTTTGGAGTATAATGATACAATCTATTCGGTTTCAGAACAGGAGGCAGGACATGACAGTTGGCATCATCGGCGGCGGCGCGTCGGGCATGGCGGCGGCACTGGCCGCGGCGCAATATCCCAATACCCAGGTGATTCTGCTGGAGCGGCAGTCCCGGGTGGGTCGGAAGCTGGGGGCCACCGGCAACGGACGGTGCAACCTCACAAATCTCCATGCCGGGGAAACAAGCTATCATGGGGAGAGTCCTGCCTTTGCCTCCCCGGCCTTGGAGCGATACCCTGTGGAGGAAACCCTGAACTGGTTTCGCGCTCTGGGGCTGCTTACCGTGGCGGAGGACAGCGGACGGGTGTACCCCTATTCCGATCAGGCAAATTCCGTGGTGGATGTGCTGCGCTTCGCTCTGGAAAAGCCGAATATTCAGCAAAAACTGGGCTTTGAAGTTGAAAAAATAAAGAAACTTCCAGAAGGCTTCCAAATCCTCGGCAGGGAAGAGAGCCTTGTGGTTGACCGGCTGATTATCGCCTGTGGCGGCCTTGCCGGAACCAAGCTGGGGGGCAGTATGTCCGGCTATCAGCTGCTGCGCAGTATGGGGCACCATTGTACAAGACTCCGCCCCACGCTGGTGCAGCTGAAAACCAGCTGGGCAGGGGTAACCGGACTGAAGGGCGTTCGCGCCAACTGCCGTGCTGCCATTTACCATGACGGAGTGCTGCACCGGGAAAGCACAGGAGAAATTCAGTTTACCGAGTTCGGCCTTTCCGGGCCTGTGATGTTTGAAATCTCCCGGGACGCCTGTCAGGGTTCGGGGGATTGGATCGCTGATTTGGATTTTCTTCCCCAGTGGGAGGAGAAGGAGCTTTTGCAGGAGCTTCTGCGCCGTCAGGGAACCGCGCTTCCGGCTTCAGAACTGTTTACCGGTATCCTCCACAACCGCTTAGGCCGGGTGCTGACCCAGGCCGCCGGGATTTCTTCCCAGCGATTGATTTCGGAGTTGAGCCGGGAGCAGCTGCAGGAGGCTGCGGCGCAGGTCAAGGGCTTTGAGGTCTGCCTGACAGAGCCGCTGGGGATGGATGCTGCCCAGGTGACAGCCGGGGGCATCTGTACCTCGGAATTTGACGAAAATACCATGGAAAGCCGCCATGTGCCGGGGCTGTTTGCCTGCGGCGAGGTGCTGGATATCGATGGCGACTGCGGCGGCTACAATTTACAATGGGCATGGAGCTCCGGCCGTCTGGCAGGAGCCTGTGCAGGAAAGGAATAACATGATTCGTATTCGGGATATCATTCTGCCGCCGGAACACAACGCCCATCAGCTGGGCTTCGAGGCTGCGCAGATGCTCCATATTTCCCCCTCCAAAATCCGGCAGATGCGGATTGTCCGCCGCAGTGTGGATGCCCGGAAGAAGCCCAATGTCCGCATCGTCTACACCATCGATGTGCAGGTGGAGGGCAGTGAAAAGAAAATATTGAAGCAGAGCGGCTGCAAGAAGGCCAGCCCTGCTCCGGTTTCCTACTATCAGGTTCCCAAAACCGATCTTCGCCCGGAGCACCGCCCGGTGGTGGTGGGCTTCGGCCCTGCCGGAATGTTCGCGGCGCTGATTCTTGCCATGTCCGGTCTGCGGCCGCTGGTGCTGGAACGGGGGGAGGATGCTCTGACCCGGCATGAAAAGGTGGAGAAGTTTTTCGCCACCGGGCAGCTGGACCCTGCCAGCAATGTCCAGTTCGGCGAGGGGGGAGCCGGCACCTTCTCCGACGGCAAGCTGAACACCGGGGTGAACAACCCCAGAATCGGCTGGATTCTGGAGCAGTTTGTGAAGGCCGGTGCCCGGGAGGAGATACTCTACGACGCCAAGCCCCATGTGGGTACGGATGTGCTGCTGGAAGTGGTGCAGAATCTTCGGCAGCGGATTCTCTCGCTGGGGGGCGAGGTGCGCTTCTGCACCCAGGTCACCGGGCTGGTGCTGGAAGGGGGCACGGTTGCTGGGGTGCGGACGGCACAGGGGGAGATAATCCCCACCCGCCATGTGGTGCTGGCCATCGGCCACAGCGCCCGGGATACCTTCACCATGCTGGAGCAAACCGGCATCCCCATGGAGCCCAAGCCTTTCTCCATGGGCGTTCGGATTGAACACAAGCAGAGGGATATCGACACTGCCCAGTACGGCATGGTCAGCCCTGCGCTGCCCCCGGCGGACTATAAGCTGGCGGAGCATCTGGATTCCGAGACGGTATATACCTTCTGTATGTGTCCCGGAGGCTTCGTGGTGGCTGCGGCCTCGGAGGAGGGTCGGGTGGTGACCAACGGCATGAGTTATGCCGACCGGGATGGAGAAAATGCCAACGCCGCGCTGCTGGTGACATTGAATCCTGCGGACTTCCCCTTTCCGGGTGCCCTTGGGGGAATGCAGTGGCAGCGGCAGGTGGAGGAAAATGCCTACCGGGTCAGCGGCAGCTACAGAGCCCCAGCCCAGACCGTAGGGGACTTTCTGGCAGGCAGACCCAGCACCGGTCCGGCATCCGTGATCCCCACCTATCGCCCCGGCGTACACTGGTGCGACCTGCATCAGGTGCTGCCGGAGAAGATCACCCGGGCACTGGCAGAGGCTCTGCCCAGGCTGGAAAGGAATCTGGCGGGCTTTGCCAATCCCGAGGCGGTGCTGACGGCACCGGAAACCAGAAGCTCCTCCCCGGTGCGGATTGTCCGGGGGGAGAACCGGCAGTCCCCAGTGGCCGGGCTGTATCCCACCGGCGAGGGCGCAGGCTACGCCGGAGGCATCATGTCCGCCGCCATCGACGGGATGATGACCGCCGAGGCCATTCTGGAATCCCTGAAATAGCAAACCCTGTCATCCTGAGCGTAGCACGAAGTGCGAAGTCGAAGGATCTTCGCACTTACCTACTGCTTTGCGGTATCGAAATGCAAAGATCCTTCGACTCGTTTCACTCGCTCAGGATGACATAATTCTCTATTTCTGCGTAATCATTTGGCGTGTTGCAACCATCATTTTTGCAACACGCCTCTGTATTTAGTCTCTTTCCTCCTTCAGCCGGTTGCAGGAGCAGGACAGCACCGTGGCTACGATCCAGCCCACAGGCCATGCCGCCCAGATGCCTGTGCTGCCCAACTGCGCGGAGAATAGATAGGCCAGAACCACCCGGAGGAACAGGTCGGAGAAGGTGCAGAGCATGAACCTGCCCATTTTGCCGCGCCCCCGGAGCACACCGTCAGAGACCAGCTTGGTGGCCACCACGATGTAGAAGGGGGCAACAATTTTCAAAAACAGGACGCCGGTTTTCAGGGCGGTTTCGGCGCCGTCATCCAGAAAGAACCGGATGAGAAAAGGTCCGCCGCAGAAATACAGCAGCGACAGCGGAATACTGATGAGCCACACCATCCGCAGCCCTGAGCGGAAGCCCTCCCGAACCCGGGGCAGATTTCCGGCGCCGATGTTCTGGGCGGTGTAGTTGGAGATGCCGTTTCCGATGGTGGTGAAGGAGGTGGTCACCAGATTGTTCAGCTTCACCGCGGCGGAATAGCCGGCAATGACCCCAGAGCCATAGGGGTTGATAATGCTCTGAATCAGAATGTTGCCCACGGAGATGAAGCCCTGCTGGAACATACTGGGGATGGCTACCACGGCGATGCGGCGCATGGCGGCGGCAGAGAAGAGGGGAGCCTTTTCCGAGGGGATCTCCCGGATTTTCCGCAGAATCAGCCCCAATGCCAGCAGAGCGCTGATGCCCTGACAGATGAAGGTCGCCCAGGCGACTCCGGGTACTCCCATCCGGAACACGGTGACAAAGAGAATATCCATGCCCACATTGGCGACGGAGGACAGAGCCAGAAACTGAAAGGGTGTTTTGGAGTCCCCCAGAGCCGTGAAGATGCCTGTGGCGATGTTGTAGGCAAACACGAAGGGTACGCTGAGAATGTAGATCTGCAGATAGCGTTTGCAGTCGGCCATCACATTTTCCGGGGTCTGAATCCATTCCAGAAGGGTTTGCAGGAAGAGAAGTCCCCCGGTCATCAGAATCAGGCACAGCACACCTGCGCAGATCAGGGAGGTGTAGACCGCCGTTTTCATTTCGCCGTATCGCCGAGCGCCGAATTTCTGGGCGGTGAAGACAGAGCAGCCGATGTTGCAGCCGAAGCACACCGCCAGAAACAGCAATGTGATCTCATAGGAATTTCCCACGGCGGCAAGGGCGCTCTCTCCGATAAATTTTCCGGCAACAAGGCTGTCGGCGATGTTATACAGCTGCTGAAAGACTATGCTGCCGAACATGGGCAGACAAAACCGCCAAAGGACGGTGCTGGGTTTTCCCACCGTCAGATCCCGAGCCATGATGATTCCTCCTGTTTCTTTTTTCGGTTGGTTATTATACAACTTTTCTGTGCGCCATGCAAGAGCCGGTATGGTTTTCCCATACCGGCCTTTTTGCTGGTTTTGTTATTTTTTACCCTTTGCCACGGACAGCTTCTCCTCAAACTGATCCTTCCGGGTGTCCTCCGGGATGGCGGTGGGATAGAGGCCACTGAAGCAGGCGCAGCAGTAGTCTGAATTGCCGCACAGATCCTTCAGGTTCTCCAGTGGCAGATATCCCAGAGAATCCACCCCGATGATTTCAGCGATTTCCTCCACACTGTGATGGCAGGCAATGAGGTGATCCCGGGAATCGATGTCGGTGCCGTAGTAGCAGGGGTTCAGGAAGGGGGGCGCGGAGATTCGCATATGGATTTCCTTTGCCCCTGCGCTGCGCAGCAGCCGAACCAGCCGGGCGGAGGTGGTGCCCCGGACGATGGAGTCGTCAATCATCACCACCCGCTTGCCCTGCACCTCGCTTTCCACAGGGCTGAGCTTGATGCGAACCTGATCCACCCGGTGATCCTGCCCCGGGGAGATGAAGGTGCGGCCGATGTACTTGTTTTTGATCAGGCCGATGCCGTAGGGAATCCCCGATGCCCGGGAATAGCCCATGGCGGCATCCAGTCCGGAGTCCGGCACGCCGATGACGATGTCGGCATCCACAGGATGGGTCTTTGCCAGAAGATCGCCGGCCCGCATCCGGGCGTCGTGGACGCTGACCCCCTCAATCACGGAGTCAGGACGGGCAAAGTAGATGTGCTCAAAAATGCACAGCTTATGGGGGGCGGTGTTGCAGCGGCGCTGGTCACTGTGGACACCCTCCCGGTCGAAGGTGAGAATCTCTCCCGGCAGGACATCCCGGATGAAGGAAGCGCCCACGGCTCGCAGACCGCAGCTCTCCGAGGACACCACATAGGTGCCGTTCTCCATCTGCCCATAGCACAGGGGACGGAAGCCGTGGGGATCCCGGACGGCGATGAGCTTGGTGGAGGACATCAGCACCAGAGAGTAGGCACCCTCCAGCCTGTCCATGGCTCTGCCCACCGCCTCCTGAATGGAGGGAGCGGCGATCCGCTCTCGGGTGATGACATAGGCGATGGTCTCCGTGTCCGAGGTGGAATGGAAGATAGCACCGGACAGCTCCAGCTCCTGCCGCAGAGGCAGGGCATTGCTGAGGTTGCCGTTGTGAGCCACTGCCAGCTTGCCCTTCAGGTGATTGACCTGAATGGGCTGGCAGTTGCTCAGATGGTTGCCCCCGGTGGTGCCGTAGCGGACATGACCCACCGCCAGCTCACCCTGGGGGAATTTCTGCAGGGTCTCCTGAGTAAAGACTTCCCCCACCAGACCCAGCCCTTTGTGGGAGGTGAAGACCCCGTCATCGTTCACCACAATGCCGCAGCTCTCCTGTCCCCGGTGCTGCAGAGAGAACAGACCATAGTAGACAAGACCTGCCACATCCTCCTGCCGGGGGCTGAACACACCGAAGACGCCGCATTCCTCATGAATACTCATTTGCGGCCCTCCAGGCTGGCACGGATGAAGCCCACAAACAGGGGATGGGGTCTGTTGGGACGGCTCTTGAACTCGGGGTGGAACTGCACGCCCACATGGAAAGGCCTACCGGTGAATTCCACCGTCTCCACCAGACGGCCGTCGGGGGACAGTCCGCTGAGAGTCAGACCGGCCTCTGTGAGAAGATCCCGGTAGTCGTTGTTGAATTCATAGCGGTGGCGGTGGCGCTCGCTGATCTCGGCTGCGCCGTAACAGCGGGACATGGTGGTGTTCGGAGTGATGACACAGGGATAGGCGCCCAGACGGAGGGTGCCTCCCTTGTTGATCTCGTCACTCTGCCCCGGCATGAAGTCGATGACCTTGTGGACAGCGTTGGCATCGAATTCTCCGGAATTGGCCCCGGTGAGGCCGATGTGCCGGGCAAACTCGATGACCATGATCTGCATACCCAGACAGATGCCGAAGTAGGGGATTTCCTTCTCCCGGGCGAACTTGGCAGCCAGAATCATACCCTCGATGCCCCGTCCGCCAAAGCCGCCGGGGACGATAATACCGTCCAGCCCGGTGAGGGTATCCCTGTAGTTGGCTTCCGTCAGGGTTTCGGAATCGATCCAGAGAATTTCAATGTCGGAATCCAGGGCGTAGCCTGCGTGGCGCAGAGCCTCTGCCACGGACAGATAGGCATCGTGGAGCTGCACATACTTGCCCACCAGACCGATGGTGACGGTTTTGCTCCGGTGGTAGATCCGCTCCACCAGTGCCTTCCACTCCTCCAGCTCCGGCTCCGGGGCGGTGATCCCCAGCTCCCGGCAGACGATACCGGAAAAGTTCTGTTTTTCCAGCATCAGGGGAGCCTCGTACAGGTTGGGCAGGGTGATGTTTTCAATGACGCAGTCGGGCTTGACATTGCAGAACAGACTGATCTTCTGGAAGATGCTGTCCTCCAGGGGCTCGTCGCAGCGCAGAACCACGATGTCCGGCTTGACGCCCATGCCCTGCAGCTCCCGGACGGAGTGCTGGGTGGGCTTGGACTTGTGCTCATCGGAGCCACGGAGGAAGGGCACCAGCGTCACATGGATGAACAGACTGTTCTCCTTGCCCACCTCCAGAGAAATCTGCCGGACAGCCTCCAGAAAGGGCTGGGACTCGATATCGCCGATGGTGCCGCCGATTTCGGTGATTACCACATCGGCGTCCGTCTGCTTGCCCACCCGGTAGATGAATTCCTTGATTTCATTGGTGATATGGGGAATGACCTGAACGGTGGAGCCAAGGTATTCTCCCCGGCGCTCCTTGTTCAGCACATTCCAGTAGACCTTACCTGTGGTAAGGTTGGAAAACTGGTTCAGATCCTCGTCGATGAACCGCTCATAGTGACCCAGATCCAGATCCGTTTCCGCGCCGTCCTCGGTGACATACACCTCGCCGTGCTGATAGGGGCTCATGGTGCCGGGGTCCACATTGATATAGGGGTCCAGCTTCTGGGCTGCCACCTTCAATCCCCTGGCCTTCATCAGCCGGCCCAGGGAAGCTGCCGTGATGCCCTTGCCCAGACCGGAAACCACACCGCCGGTTACAAAAATATATTTTGTCATCAGAATCGTCTCCTTTATACAGCCGCACTTGTTTCTAGGAAAGAAATACCTGTGGTCTTTCTGCGGATTTAGAAAATTGACAATTGACAGTTGACAATTGACAATGATTGTGTCCCTTCGGGACGATTATATAAAATTATTTCTTTGGATTTCAGCCGGTTTTCTTTTTTATTTCATCCCGAAGGGATTCCATAATTGTCAATTTTCCATTGTCAATTGTCAATTAATTCCCAATTTATCCCATCCGCAGCAGCGAATTACTCCCATTCCACAGTGGCCGGGGGCTTGCTGGTGATGTCGTAGACTACCCGGTTGATGCCGGGAATCTCGCCGGTGATGCGGCTGCTGGCCCGTTCCAGAACCTCGAAGGGGATGTGGGTCCAGTCCACGGTCATAAAGTCGTCGGTGGTGACGCAGCGCAGAGCCACGGTGTGGCCGTAGGTGCGCATATCTCCCATGACGCCCACGCTGCGGGTATCGGTGAGAACGGCAAAATACTGGCTGGCCATGCTCTTTGCGGTGCTGCTTTCCAGCTCCTGCCGGAAAATCCAGTCCGCTGTCCGCAGAACCTCCAGCTTGTCCTTGGTGATCTCGCCAATGATCCGCACAGCCAGACCGGGGCCGGGGAAGGGCTGGCGGTAGACCAGCTCGGAGGGTATCCCCAGCTCCAGTCCTACTTTGCGCACCTCATCCTTGAACAGGTCGCGCAGGGGCTCTACGATCTGCTCGAAGTCCATCCTCTCCGGCAGACCGCCCACATTGTGGTGGCTCTTGATGGTGCTGGCATTGCCGGCACCGCTTTCAATCACATCGGGATAGATGGTGCCCTGAACCAGCACCTGTACCTTCCCCAGCTTCCGGGCTTCTTCCTCAAAGACCCGGATGAATTCCTCCCCGATGATTTTCCGCTTCCGCTCCGGCTCCGTTACGCCCTTCAGCTTTTCCAGAAACCGATCCTCAGCGTTGACCCGGATAAGATTCATGCCGAATCTGCCCCGGAAAATGGATTCCACCCAGTCGCCCTCATCCTTGCGCAGCAGACCGTGGTCTACAAACACGCAGGTCAGGTTGTCGCCGATGGCTCTGTGGAGCAGAACGGCTGCCACGGCACTGTCCACGCCGCCGCTGAGGGCGCACAGCACCTTCTTGCCGGACAGCTGCTTCTGATACTTTGCCACATTGCGCTGGACAAAGTCCTCCATGTTCCAGCTGCGATGGCAGCCGCAGATGTCGAACAGGAAGTTGTGGAGCATCTGGAAGCCGTAGGCGGTGTGGGATACCTCGGGGTGGAACTGCACGCCGTAAAGCCTGCGGCTCTCGTCGCACATGGCGGCGCAGTGGCACTTGTCGGTGTGGGCGATGGTGCAGAAGCCCTGGGGCACCTGACTGATGAAGTCGGTGTGGCTCATCCAGCAGAAGGAGGTGTGGGGCACATCCCGGAACAGAGCACAGTCGGTGCTGTACAGGGTGGTTTTGCCGTATTCGCTGCTGCTTTCGGCGCTGGAAACGGTGCCTCCGGCCATATAGGCCATCAGCTGATCGCCGTAGCAGATGCCCAGCACCGGAATCCCCAGATTCAGAACCTGGGGGTCAAAGTGGGGGGAAGCGGGGTCATACACGCTGTTGGGGCCGCCGGTGAAGATGATGCCCTTGTAGCCGATCTGCCGGATCTCCGCCGGGGTGATTTTATTAAAGGGCTTGATTTCGGCGTAAACCTGCTGTTCCCGAACCCGTCGGGCAATCAGCTGGTTGTACTGGCCGCCGAAGTCCAATACCAGAATTTTTTCGTCCATGGTGTCCTCCCTACAAATTGATCTGTGCGTCGGATTTGGCGATATCGGCAATCAGGGGTCTGATCTCTGCCAGGAAGGCATCCACCTGCTCCGGGCATCTTCCGATATAGTGCATGGGATCCAGCGCGGCCTCCATCTCCTGCCGGGACATTCCGAATTCAGAATGCCGGGCAAGGTCAGAAAGCAGATCCCAGCTTTCGCCGTTTTTCATCTTGGCGGTGGCATCCATGGAGCAGCTGCGGATGATTTCATGCAGCTCCTGTCGGTTGCCGCCCCGCTTGACCCCTTCCATCATCAGGTTTTCCGTGGCGATGAAGGGCAGATACTCCCGGACGGTCTTTGCCACGATCTTTTCGTTGACATGAAGGCCGTTTGTAATGTTCTGTGCCAGCCGCAAAATGGCATCGGCGCAGAGGAAGCCCTCGGGCATGGAGATGCGGCGGTTGGCGGAGTCGTCCAGCGTCCGCTCCAGCCACTGCACCGAGGCTGTCATGGGGGCGTTCATGGCGTCGGTCATAAGATACCGGGCAAGGGAGCAGATCCGCTCGGAGCGCATGGGGTTGCGCTTGTAGGCCATGGCGGAGGAACCGATCTGGTTCTTCTCAAAGGGCTCCTCCACCTGCCGGTCATGCTGCAAAAGACGGATGTCGTTTGCCATGCGGTAGCAGCTCTGGGCAATGGCGGACAGGGCATTCAGGATACGGCTGTCCAGCTTCCGGGGATAGGTCTGACCGCAGACGCTGAAGCATCTGTCAAAGCCAAAGTCGGCGCTGATTTTCCGGTTCATTTCGTCAATTTTCGCCGTGTCGCCGCTGAACAGCTCCACAAAGCTGGCCTCAGTGCCGGTGGTGCCCCGGCAGCCCAGAAATTTCATGTTGTCGATGACAAAATCCAGCTCCTCCAGATCTGCCAGCAGATCCTGCATCCACAGGGTGGCCCGCTTGCCCACCGTCACCAGCTGGGCAGGCTGATAGTGGGTATAGCCCAGGGTGGGGGTGGCCTTGTAGGTATCGGCAAACTCGGACAGGTTGCGGATTACCTTTAGCAGCTCTCCCCGGAGGTATCTCAGACCGTCCCGGTACAGGACAATGTCGGCGTTGTCGGTGACATAGCAGCTGGTGGCTCCCAGATGGATGATTCCGGCGGCGGAGGGGGCTGCCTTTCCATAGGTGTAGACATGGGCCATCACATCGTGGCGCACTTCCTTTTCCCGCTGGGCGGCGCAGTCAAAATCGATGTCGGTGATATGCTGCTGAAGCTCCTCTACCTGCTGGGCTGTGATGGGCAGACCCAGCTCCATCTCTGCTTTGGCAAGGGATACCCACAGCCGTCTCCAGGTTTCAATCCGCTTCTGGGCGGAGAACAGGTGAAGCATATACTCCGATGCGTAACGGGAGCTGAGGGGGGATTCGTACTTTTCCGTCATGGCTTTCTCCTTATCGAATGATGATGCTGTCCCGCTCCGGACCTACGGAGACATATCCGATGCGGCAGCCGATCTGCTGCTCCACATAGGTCACATAGCGCTGGGCAGCGGCAGGCAGCTCCTCCCAGCGGCGCACACCGCTGATGTCGCACTGCCATCCATCCAGATATTCTACCACAGGCCGGGCGTTTTGCAATGCCGTGGGGAAGGGAAATTCATCGGTTTCCACCCCATCCACCACATATCGGGTGCATACGGGAATCTTCTCCATGTAGCTTAGCACATCCAGCTTGGTCAGGGCGATGTTGGTGGCGGCCTGAACCTGCACACCGTACCGGGTGGCTACCAGATCAATGGGACCCACCCGACGGGGACGGCCGGTTTTCGCGCCATATTCCGCACCGGCGGTGCGCAGAGCCTCGGCTTCCTCGCCGAACATCTCGCACACAAAGGGGCCTTCGCCCACACAGGTGGAGTAGGCCTTCACCACGCCGATGACCTCGTCGATCTTGGCAGAGGGCAGGCCGGAGCCCACGGGGGCGTAGGCGGCAATGGCGTTGGAGGAGGTGGTGTAGGGATAGATGCCGTAATCCAGATCCCGAAGGGCGCCCAGCTGAGCCTCAAAGAGAATCTTTTTGCCGCCGTTCTGGGCATCCCGGAGGAACAGACCTGTGTTGCAGATAAAGGGCTTGATCTTTTCACAATAGTCGTCAAACCATGCGTACAGGTCATCCAGAGCGATGGGGGTTTCTCCATACACCCCTGTGATGGTGAGGTTTTTCCATTCCAGCAGATCCTTCAGATGCTCCTTCAGGTGCTCCGGGTGGAGCAGCTCACCGGCCAGAATGGTTTTCTTCTGGTATTTGTCGGAATAGAAGGGGGCAATGCCCTGTTTGGTGGAGCCGTACTTCCGATCCTTCAGCCGGTTCTCCTCCAGACAGTCCAGCTCCCGGTGCCAGGGCAGCAGCAGGGAAGCCCGGTCGCTGATTTTCAGGTTTTCCGGGGTGATGGGTACGCCCTTGCCGGATACCTCCTGCATTTCCTTCCACAGGTTTTCCGGGTCCAGCGCCACGCCGTTGCCCAGAATGTTTACCACACCCTTGCGGAAAATGCCGGAGGGCAGCAGATGCAGGGCGAACTTGCCGTATTCGTTGATGACGGTGTGTCCGGCGTTGCCGCCGCCCTGATAGCGGACGACGATGTCATAGTCCTCGGTGAGCAGATCCACCATCCGACCCTTGCCTTCGTCACCCCAGTTGATGCCAACAATCGCTGTGTTTCCCATTTATCTGTCTCCTTATTTCAGATGCTCTTCCAGACGGCGCATGATCTCGGCGTAGGCCTCCTCCACGCCTCCCAGATCCCGGCGGAAGCGGTCCTTATCCAGCTTTTCTTTGGTCTCGGAATCCCATAGGCGGCAGGTATCGGGGCTGATTTCGTCTGCCAGCACGATGGTGCCGTCGCTGAGACGGCCGAACTCCATCTTGAAATCCACCAGCGTCACGCCGCAGCCTGCCCAGAATTCCTTCAGCAGGTCGTTGACCTGAAAAGAGAGGGCTTCGATGGTGGCAAGCTCCTCTTTCGTCACCAGCTTCAGAGCCAGGGCGTGCCGGGCGTTCAGCAGGGGGTCGCCCAGAGCGTCGTTTTTGTAGGAGTATTCGATGGTGGGCTCGTCGAAGACGATGCCCTCCTCCACGCCGTAGCGCTTGGCGAAGGAACCGGCGGAGATGTTGCGGATAATCACTTCCAGAGGAACAATCTGCACCTTTTTCACCAGAGTCTCCCGCTGGCTCAGCTCGCGGACGAAGTGGGTGGGAACGCCCCGGCGCTCCAGCAGCTGCATCAGCCGGTTGCTCATCTGATTGTTGATGACGCCCTTACCGGCGATGGTGCCCTTTTTCAGCCCGTTGAAGGCGGTGGCATCGTCCTTGTACTGCACAATGAGAAGCTCGGGATCTTCGGTGGCAAATACCTTCTTTGCCTTGCCTTCGTAAAGTTGTTCTTTCTTTTCCATGAATGGTTTCCTCCTAAGTTTGTATTCTTTATATTATTTACCGCTGGCGCCGTAGTTTGACAGGACGCGGGCAGAGGGGTCGTTGACATTGCAGCCCTTCCATTCCTTGTTGGGCATCCAGAAATCCACAATCATCTGAGACTGACCGGGATAGTATTTTTCAAACAGCTCCCGGTACAGCAGGGATTCCTTGGTAAAGGGCTGAGGGTTTTTGTATTTCCGGCAGAGGGTGTCGAATTCCAGATCGGTGTACTGCTCGGCTGCGTATTCCTTCAGGTGATCCACCATGGAATGTCCCACGGCATCGGAGAAGGCGGCCTTCTCGCGCCACAGGATTTCGTCCGGGAGATACTCCAGCCCTTCAAAGGCATGGCGCAGCAGGTACTTGCCCTTGCCGTAGGTGTTCAGCTTCCTGGCCGGGTTAATGGCCATGACATACTTTACGAAGTCCAGATCTCCGAAGGGTACCCGGGCCTCCAGAGAGTTGACGCTGATGCATCGGTCAGCCCGGAGCACATCGTACATATGCAGCTCCCGGATTCGCTTCTGAGCCTCCTTCTGGAAGGCCTCGGCGGAGGGGGCAAAGTCGGTGTACTTGTAGCCGAACAGCTCGTCGGAGATTTCGCCGGTGAGCAGTACCCGGATGTCGGTGTTCTCGTGGATGTATTTGCACACCAGATACATACCGATGCTGGCGCGGATGGTGGTGATGTCGTAGGTGCCCAGCAGCTCCACCACCGGTTCCAGAGCCTCCAGAACCGTTTCCTTGGAGATGATCACCTCGGTGTGGTCACTTCCGATGAAGTCTGCCACCTGCCGGGCGTACTTCAGGTCGATGGCATCCTCGTTCATGCCGATGGCAAAGGTGCGGATGGGCTTGCTGCTCTGCCGGGCGGCGATGGCGCAGACCAGAGAGGAGTCCAGACCTCCGGAGAGAAGGAAGCCCACCTTGGCATCTGCCACCAGCCGCTTCTGGACACCGGCAATCAGCTTTTCCCGGATGTTTGTGCAGACGGTTTCCAGATCCTGGTCATGGTAGCTGGGAGCGTTGGCAATGTCGCAGTAGCAGGTGAATTTCCCGTCCTTGTAGAAGTGTCCGGGAGGGAAGGGAAGGATGGTGCCCACCAGACCCACCAGATTTTTGGGCTCGCTGGCAAAGACAATCTCACCATTAGCATCATACCCATAGTACAGCGGCCGGATACCGATGGGATCTCTGGCTGCCACAAAGGTGTCCTCTTTGGCATCGTAGAGGATGCAGGCAAATTCTGCATCCAGCATGGCGAACATATCGGTGCCGTATTTTTCGTACATGGGCAGCATCACCTCGCAGTCGGAGTCGCTGCAGAAGGTGTACTCCCCGGACAGGGACTGACGGATTTTTTCAAAGCCGTAGATCTCGCCGTTGCACACCACTGCGCTGCCGTTCAGGGTGAAGGGCTGCATCCCCTCGGGGTGCAGACCCATGATGGAAAGCCGGTGAAAGCCCAAAAGACCCTGCCCTGCAGAAATCACCCGGGAATCGTCAGGACCTCTGGAAACGGTGCGGGAAAAGCCCTCCTGAAAGGCTTTGGGGTCTATGGGAGTGCCGCAGTAACCAATAATGGAACACATTCTCTTTGCCTCCTGAAACCATCTCAGGGAGAACCGCTAAGCGGCTCTCCCGGAGACGGTGTTATTCTCTTGATTGTTCAAGGTTCATACGGCCTTAGCGCACACCAAACAGCAGTTCGCCGTAGGTGGGGAAGGGCCAGTATTTTTCGGATGTAACGGTTTCGGCTTCATCAACAGCAGCCCGGAGTGCTGCCATTGCGCCGATGACGGTATCCCGGATGGCGTAGGACTCGCTGATGATGTCCCCGGAATCCTTCAGAGCCAGAAGGCTGGCCTCAAGGTCGTCGGTGCGTCCGGCAATCTGGTCAGTCAGGGCAGACAGCTTGGTCAGCAGGTCGGTCTCATACTGGCAGGCCAGGGCGGGGGCAACGGCCTTCTTTGCGGCGATGGTGCCGGCCAGCTCAGCGCAATAGCCTTCCGTGGCGGGCAGAATCTGCTTTCTGGCCATATCCACCATGGTGTTGGCCTCGATGACCACGGTCTTGCAGTAGTTCTCCAGCATGATTTCGCACCGGGACTTCAGCTCGGCCACGGTGAACACCTTGTGGGCGGTGAGCATCTGCACATTCTTCTCGTCCAGAATGTGGGGCATACAGTCGGGGGTGGTGGGGTAGTTGCACAGACCCCGAACCTCGGTGGCCTCCTTGATCCAGGCGTCGTCATAGCCGTTGCCGTTGAAGATGATCCGCTTGTGATCCTTGATGGTCTTGCGAATCATCTCATGCAGAGCGGTCTGGAAGTCCTCGGCGGCCTCCAGACGGTCGGCGTAGATCTTCAGGGACTCTGCCACGGCAGCGTTCAGCATGATGTTGGCGCAGGCGATGGAGTTGGAGGAGCCCAGCATCCGGAACTCAAACTTGTTGCCGGTGAAGGCGAAGGGAGAGGTACGGTTGCGGTCGGTGGTGTCCCGGGCGAACCGGGGCAGAATATCCACACCCAGCTTCATGGTCTTGCGCTTGGCAGCCTCGTAGGGGGTGTCGTTCTCAATGGCATCCAGAATGCCCTGCAGCTCGTCGCCCAGGAAGATGGAGACCACTGCCGGAGGTGCTTCGTTGGCGCCCAGCCGGTGGTCGTTGCCGGCGGTAGCCACGGAGATCCGCAGCAGATCCTGATAGTCGTCCACGGCCTTGATGACGGCGCACAGGAACAGCAGGAACTGGGCATTCTCATAGGGGGTCTCGCCGGGGGACAGCAGGTTCACACCGGTGTCGGTGGCGATGGACCAGTTGTTGTGCTTGCCGGAGCCGTTGACACCGGCGAAGGGCTTCTCATGGAGCAGGCACACCAGACCATGCTTGGCGGCTACCTTCTGCATGATCTCCATGGTCAGCTGGTTATGGTCGGTGGCGATGTTGGTGGTGGTGTAGATGGGAGCCATCTCGTGCTGGGCGGGGGCAACCTCGTTGTGCTCGGTCTTGGCCAGAATTCCCAGCTTCCACAGCTCCTCGTTGAGGTCAGCCATATAGGCTTCCACCCGGGGCTTGATGACACCGAAGTAGTGATCGTCCATCTCCTGACCCTTGGGGGGCTTGGCGCCGAACAGAGTGCGGCCGGTGAAGATCAGATCCTTGCGCTTTTCATACAGCTCCTTGGGAACCAGGAAGTATTCCTGCTCGGGACCCACGGAGGTGCGGACGCACTTCACTTCCTCGTTTCCGAAGAGCTTCAGAATCCGCATGGCCTGCCGGTTCAGGGCTTCCATGGAGCGAAGCAGGGGGGTCTTCTTGTCCAAAGCCTCGCCGCCGTAGGAGCAGAAGGCCGTGGGGATGCACAGGGTCTTGCCCTTGATGAATGCGTAGGAGGTGGGGTCCCAGGCGGTGTAGCCCCGGGCTTCGAAGGTTGCCCGCAGGCCGCCGGAGGGGAAGGAGGAGGCATCCGGCTCACCCTTGATCAGTTCCTTGCCGGAGAAGTCCATAATCACGCCGCCGTCGGGGGCGGGGGAGATGAAGCTGTCGTGCTTCTCGGCGGTGATGCCGGTCAGAGGCTGGAACCAGTGGGTATAGTGGGTGGCACCCTTGGAAATGGCCCAGTCCTTCATGGCGGCAGCCACGGCGTTGGCAACGCTTGCGTCCAGCTTGGCACCTTCATCGATGGTTTTGCGCAGGGACTGATAGACATCGGCGCTGAGGTTTGCTTTCATGACCCGGTCGTCAAAAACGAGACAGCCAAAATAATCGGAAACAGTACCCATAACAAACTCTCCTTTTCTCTGAAAAAATAAAAAGGGCGTCTTCGAGCCGCAGCTCAAAGACGCCTTTGCCTTACGGGTTGCATTGTACATCACGGAGGGGCGTTTGTCAACACCCTGCACAAAAAAAGTTTTTCATTCTGTACACATTGACAAAAACCAAAATATGACATATAATCCAGGCAATGAATAAAGGCGTTCATGGGAAGGGCAGCTTTGCCCCTCCGGTGAACGCCTTTTTATTTTTAATCCGAAAGGGTGGACAGTTTATGAAACCAGAAGGCCAGATTCGGATTCCCTCCGGGTGCGCCATTGCCGCCGTGATCTCCAAAGAGGGCAGACGGATGTCCGGCGAAGGAATCCTGAACGCCATGAAGCCCATGCACGACCGCTCCAACGGCCTGGGCGGCGGCTTCGCCGGCTACGGCATCTATCCCCAGTACCGGGATTTTTACGCCTTACATATGTTTTTCGACCGGCGGGAAACCCGGAAGAGCTGCGAGGTGTTCCTGAAGGAACGCTTTGAAATCGTACAGTCGGAGATCATCCCCACCCGGAAGACCCCGGCCATCACCGACGAGCCCATTATCTGGCGGTATTTTGTAACCCCCCTGCGCAGCGCCAAAAACGCCATGCAGGTGGACGAACGGGAGTTCGTTTCCAGAGCGGTGATGAAGATCAACAACGAAATACCCGGTGCCTTTGTGTTCTCCAGCGGCAAGAATATGGGCGCCTTCAAGGCTGTGGGCTTCCCCGAGGATGTGGGAGAATTTTACCGGCTGGAAGAGTACGAGGGCTATTCCTGGACGGCTCATGGCCGTTATCCCACCAATACCCCCGGCTGGTGGGGCGGTGCTCACCCCTTCACATTGCTGGACTATTCCGTCGTACACAACGGCGAAATCTCCTCCTACGATGCCAACCGCCGGTTCATTGAGATGTTCGGCTACAAGTGCAGCCTGCAAACCGATACCGAGGTCATCACCTACATTCTGGACTACCTGCTGCGGCGGCAGGGGATGACCATCGAGGAGGCAGCCAGCGTTATTGCCGCTCCCTTCTGGAGCACCATTGAGAAGCTGCCCGCCGAAGAGCAGAAGCGGCTGGCCTATTTGAGAACCGTGTTCCCCAGCCTGCTGATTACCGGACCTTTTTCCATTGTCTTCGGCTTTGAGGGCGGTCTCATGGCGCTCAACGACCGGCTGAAGCTGCGCTCCATGGTGGTGGGGCAGAAGGACGACAAGGTTATGATTGCCAGTGAAGAAGCAGCCATCCGGGTCATGGAGCCGGATGCAGAAAGAATCTCGGCCCCTGCCGGCGGCGAGCCGGTGATCATCCGGGTCAAGGAGGGTGCATTTTAATGGGTGTGGAATTTTTATATCCGGAATTTGAAGTGGTTCGCAACACCAACCGGTGTATTGCCTGCCGGGTCTGTGAGCGTCAGTGCGCCAACGAGGTGCACCGCTACGACCCCGATGCCAAGTGCATGGTCTGCGATGAAAGCAAGTGCGTCAACTGCCAGCGGTGCGTCAGCCTGTGCCCCACCCGGGCACTGAAGATCGTCAAGAGCGACTGCACCCTCCGGGAAAACGCCAACTGGCAGAATGATACCATCCGGGAGATTTACAAGCAGGCAAACTCCGGCGGTGTGCTGCTGTCCAGCATGGGCAACCCCAAGGAGTTCCCGGTGTACTGGGACAAGATTCTTCTGAACGCCTCTCAGGTTACCAATCCCCCCATCGACCCCCTCCGGGAGCCTATGGAGACCAAGGTGTTTCTGGGCAGAAAGCCGGAGAAGATCGAACGGGATGCTTCCGGCAACATTATCTGCGACCTGCCGCCCCAGCTGGAGCTGAGTATGCCGGTGATGTTCTCCGCCATGAGCTACGGCTCCATCAGCTACAACGCCCACGCCAGTCTGGCAAGGGCCGCCCGGGAGCTGGGAATTTACTACAACACCGGCGAAGGCGGCCTCCACGAGGACTTCTATGTCTACGGCGACCGCACCGTGGTGCAGGTGGCCTCCGGTCGTTTCGGTGTCCATAAGGACTATCTGGAGGCCGGTGCTGCCATCGAGATCAAGATGGGTCAGGGCGCAAAGCCCGGCATCGGCGGACACCTCCCTGGTGCCAAGATTGTGGGAGATGTGTCCCGCACCCGGATGGTGCCGGAGGGCTCCGACGCCATCTCCCCGGCACCCCATCACGATATCTATTCCATCGAAGACCTGCGCCAGCTGGTGTACTCTTTGAAGGAGGCCACGCAATACCGCAAGCCCATCATTGTTAAGGTGGCGGCGGTGCACAACATTGCCGCCATTGCCAGCGGCATTGCCCGCAGCGGCGCGGATATCATCGCCATCGACGGCTTCCGGGGCGGCACCGGCGCGGCTCCCACCCGAATCCGGGACAATGTGGGCATCCCCATTGAGCTGGCACTGGCTGCCGTGGATCAGCGGCTCCGGGACGAGGGCATCCGCAACCGGGTGTCTCTGGTGGTAGGCGGCAGCATCCGCAGCGCGGCGGATGTGGTAAAGGCCGTGGCTCTGGGCGCGGATGCCTGCTATATTGCCACCGCAGCGCTGCTGGCTCTGGGCTGTCACCTGTGCCGTAGCTGTCAGGGAGGCAAGTGCAACTGGGGCATCGCCACCCAGCGTCCGGATCTGGTGAAGCGGCTGAACCCGGATATCGGCAGCCAGCGGCTGGTGAACCTGATGACGGCCTGGCAGCATGAGATCAAGGAGCTGATGGGCGGCATGGGCATCAATTCCATCGAAGCCCTCTGCGGAAACCGCCTGATGCTCCGGGGCGTGGGGCTGACGGAGAAGGAACTGGAGATTCTGGGCATCGCCCATGCCGGAGAATAAGGAGGCCGCGACATGAAACGGGTATATGTAAATGAAGAATGGTGCCTTGGGTGCCATCTGTGCGAATATAACTGCGCCTTTGCCAATTCCGGGGAAACGGACATGGTGAAGGCTCTGAAGGGCAAGCCCATCTTCCCCCGGATCCGGGTGGAGGGGGAGAACCTGATCCACTTTGCGGTGTCCTGCCGCCATTGTCAGGATCCCATCTGCGTCAACAGCTGCATCTCCGGTGCGCTGAGCGTAAAGGACGGACGGGTCTGCATCGATCACACCCGGTGCGTGGGCTGCCTGACCTGTATGCTGGTCTGTCCCTATGGCGCCCTGTCAAAGGGGCCGGAGGGAGCCGTCCAGAAGTGCGAGCTGTGTCTGGAAAACGCCTGCGGGGAGCCGGCCTGCGTCAAGGGCTGCCCCAACCGGGCCATCGTCTATGAGGAGAGGTGAGGCAGATGAAGCAATATGTGATCATCGGCAACGGTGTGGCCGCCACGGGCTGCGTGGAGGGCATCCGCAGCGCAGACCCGGAGGGAAAAATCACCGTGATCTCCGGGGAGAACCGCCCGGTGTACTGCCGCCCCCTGATCTCCTACTATCTGGAGGGCAAAGCAACCCCGGAAAAGATGAATTACCGCAACCCTGATTTTGCGGAAAAAATGCACTGTGCGTATTTATACGGAAAGCAAGCTGTGCAGCTGGATGCCAAAACCGTGGTTCTGGACGACGGCACCGTTCTTCCCTATGATGAGGTATGTATTGCCGCAGGCTCCGTACCCTTTGTGCCCCCCTTTGCCGGGCTGGATACTGTGGAAAAGCAGTTCTCCTTTATGACCATGGACGATGCCCTGGCTCTGGATGCAGCTGTCAACAAGGACAGCCGGGTGCTGATTGTGGGTGCAGGTCTTATCGGCCTGAAATGCGCCGAGGGTCTCCACGGACGGGTGGCCTCCATCACGGTCTGTGACCTGGCAGACCGGGTGCTGTCCAGCATCCTGGACACCCGGAGTGCCGCCGTGATGCGGCAGCATCTGGAAGAAAACGGGATTCATCTTCTGCTGGGAGATACGGTTTCTCGGTTTGAGAAGAATGTGGCTTCTATGCGCAGCGGCACGGAGGTAGAATTTGATGTGCTGGTGCTGGCGGTGGGCGTAAAGGCCAACACCGCACTGGCCCGTCAGGCTGGGGCGGAGGTTAACCGGGGCATTCTGGTGAACGAAAAAATGGAGACCACCGTGCCCGGCATCTTCGCCGCCGGAGACTGCACCGAGGGCATGGATGCCTCTCTGGGTCAGCGCCGGGTGCTGGCCATTCTGCCCAATGCCTATTTACAGGGCAGATGCGCCGGCATCAACATGGCAGGGGGGAATGCCGTCCATGACCGGGCCATTCCCATGAACTCTCTGGGTCTGCTGGGGCTGCATGCCATGACCGCCGGAACCGCCTTCTCCGAGGCTGACGGCGGCAGCATGGTGGAGGAGAAGAGCGAGGCAGGCTGGAAGCGTTTCTTCCTCAAGGACGGATATTTGACGGGCTTCATGCTGCTGGGAGATGTGGACAGAGCCGGAATCTACACGGCCCTGATCCGGGAGAAGACCCCTCTGGATTCCATCGACTTTGCAGCGCTGAAAAAAAGTCCCACTTTGGCGGCAATGCCCAAAGAAAACCGTAGAAAAAAGCTGGGAGGTGTGGTATAACTATGGTAGTGATCGATGCAAAGGATAAGCAGAGCCGGGAACTCAACGACCTGATCCGCGGAGCAGGGGAGGAATGCACCGTAACCGGCTGCTGCGGTCAGCGGTTTCTGGGAGCCGGAATGTCCGGCGTGAACATCACCATGGAGGGCATCCCCGGAAACGCTTTGGGAGCCTACCTCAACGGCGCGCAGATTACCGTCCACGGCAACGCACAGGATGCCGTGGGAGATACCATGAATGACGGACGGATTGTGGTGCACGGCAGCATCGGCGATGCCGCAGGCTACGCCATGCGGGGCGGAGAGATCTTCGTTCAGGGAAATGCCGGCTATCGGGCCGGAATCCACATGAAGGAATACGGGAAGAAGATCCCGGTTATGGTCATCGGCGGCTGCGCCGGCAGCTTTCTGGGGGAATATCAGGCCGGCGGCATCCTTCTGGTGCTGGGTCTCAATGCCCAGGGAAAGCCTGTTGTCAATAATTTCCCCTGCACCGGTATGCACGGCGGAAGGCTGATTCTTCGGGGGGATGTCTCCGGACTGAGCTTCCCCGGACAGGTCACCGCCAGACCGGCCGGAGCTGAGGATATGGAACTGATTGCAAAGTATGTAAAGACCTATTGTGACCTGTTTGGAGGGGACTGTGGGGACATTCTGAAGGCTCCCTTCACTGTGGTCAGCCCGGACAGCAGCAACCCCTATAAGCAGATGTATGTAGCAAATTAACTACGAAAGCAGGATTCGCCATGAAGTACACGCCGCAGGAAGTCATGCAGTATATTCAGGAGGAGGATGTGAAGTTCATCCGCCTGGCATTTTGCGATGTTTTTGGCCGACCCAGAAACATCTCCATCATGCCCCATGAGCTGGAACGGGCCTTCAAGTATGGCATTGCCATCGATGGCTCTGCCATTGCCGGGTTCGGCGACGAGGTACATTCCGACCTGTTTCTGCACCCCGATCCGGCCACCATCACCGTGCTGCCCTGGCGGCCGGAGAACGGCCGGGTGGTGCGGATGTTCTGCTCCATCGCCCATCCCGACGGCACCGCCTTTGCCCACGACAGCCGGAACATTCTGAAGCAGGCCATTGCGGATGCAGCCAGAATGGGCTATACCTTCTCCTTCGGATCGGAGCTGGAATTCTATCTGTTCCGGCTGGATGAAGAGGGCAATCCCACCCATATTCCCTACGACAATGCCACCTATATGGAGGTGGCACCGGAGGACAAGTGCGAAAATGTCCGCCGGGAGATCTGCCTGACCTTGGAGCGGATGGGAATTATGCCGGAGTCCTCCCACCATGAGGAAGGCCCCGGTCAGAATGAAATTGATTTCCGCTATTCCGACGCCCTCAGCGCGGCGGACAATGCCGTGACCTTCTGCACCGTGGTGAAGACCATCGCCGCCCGGAACGGCCTGTTTGCCGATTTTTCCCCAAAGCCCCTGCAGGAGAACCCCGGCAGCGGCTTCCACATCAACATCTCCGTCAAGGGCGGCGGCGAGATGGTGATGCACCGTGCCATGGGAGGGATCCTGCGGCATATCGGAGATATGACCCTGTTCCTGAACCCCACGGAGCGTTCCTACCAGCGGCTGGGAAGTCACAAGGCTCCCAAGTACATCTCCTGGTCCAGCGACAACCGTTCCCAGCTGATCCGGGTGCCCGCGGCGGACGGGGAGTATCGCCGCTTTGAGCTTCGCAGCCCCGACTGCACCGCCAACCCCTATCTGGCCTTTGCCCTGCTGATCTGGGCGGGGCTGGACGGAATCCTCAACAATATCGCCCTGCCGGAAAGCTCCAATGTGAATCTGTATACCGCCTCCCCCAGAGACCTTTGGGGGCTGGAAACCCTGCCCCTGACCCGCAATCTGGCGGCAAAGCTGGCTCTGGCCAGCCCCTTTATCCGGGAGCACCTGCCCCAGTCGCTGATCACTTACTTCTGCGAACGGTAGTCCCATCGAAATAGCAGAGAGGAGGGAGCGGTATGGTATTCAGCGACCAGACCTACAGCGTGCTGGTAGTTTCGGCTGCCCGGAAGTTCTGCGATGCCATCGCGCCGCTGCTTCCGTATTCTGAGTATTACCCCGTGTGCTATGTGGACAATATTGCCGCGGCGAAGCGGGAACTGCTGAGCAGGAGCTATGACCTTGTGCTGATCAACGCACCTCTGCCGGATGACTTCGGCACCCGGTTTGCCATCGACACCAGCGGCAGAGCGGACTGTGCGGTGCTGCTGTTTCTGCGCTCCGAGGTGTATGAAGAGGTGAATTTGAAGGTTCAGCCCTACGGGGTCTTTACCCTTCAGGTTCCCACGCCGGTGCAGACCCTGAAGCAGGGACTGCAGTGGATGACGGCAGCCAGAGAGCGGCTGCGCCGGCTGGAAAAGAAAACTGTCAGCATGGAGGAGAAGATGGAGGAGATCCGTCTGGTGAATCGAGCCAAGTGGATTCTCATCGAGCAGCTGAAGATGACGGAGGCAGAGGCTCACCGCTTCATCGAAAAGCAGGCCATGGATCGGTGCTCTGCCAAAAGGGAGATTGCCCTGGGCATCATCAAAACCTATCAGTAACTATCTTTGCCTGATATAAAAAAGCCCCGAAGCCAAGTTGGCTTCGGGGCTTTTGCTGCCAAGGGAAAGAGAAACGGATTATCTCTTGGAGAACTGGGGAGCGCGACGGGCGGCCTTCAGACCGTACTTCTTTCTCTCCTTCATTCTGGGGTCGCGGGTCATGAAGCCAGCGGCCTTCAGGGAAGCGCGGTTCTCGGGGTTCAGTGCCACCAGAGCACGGGACAGGCCGTGACGGATAGCGCCGGCCTGGCCGGAAACGCCGCCGCCGGCGACGGTGACAGCGATGTCAACCTTGCCCAGCATATCGGTGGTGACCAGGGGCTGACGGACGATCAGCTTCAGGGTCTCCAGACCGAAGTAGTCGTCGATGTCGCGGCCGTTGATGATGATGGAGCCGGTGCCGTTCTCGTAAACGCGAACCCGGGCCACGGAGGACTTACGACGGCCGGTGCCGTAAAAATACTTCTTCTTGCTCTCGTACATTCTAAGTTACCTCCAATTAGTCCAGGGTCCAGGCTTCGGGCTTCTGTGCGGCATGGGGATGCTCAGCGCCCTTGTACAGGTGCAGGCGGGTCATGCAGTTGCGGCCCAGGGTGTTCTTGGGCAGCATACCCTTGACGGCCAGCTCCATAGCGTAGTCGGAGCGATTCTCCATCATGATGCGGGCCTTGGTCTCCTTCAGGCCGCCGATCCAGCCGGAAACACGGTAGTAGGTCTTCTGCTCCAGCTTCTTGCCGGTGAGAATAGCCTTGTCGGTGTTGATGATGATGACATAGTCGCCGCAGTCAACATTGGGGGTGAAATCGACCTTGTTCTTGCCGCGCAGCAGGTTGGCAGCGGTGACAGCGGTGCGGCCCAGGGGCTTGCCGGCTGCATCGATGACATACCACTTGCGCTCCAGGGTCTCCTTCTTCAGCAGGGTAGTGGACATTATGCGTTCCTCCAGTTAGGTAAAATATTTTGACATTTCACTGTACTTGAAGTACAATAGCTTCAAATCGCCTGATTCTTATACCATATTAAAAATCAAATGTCAACAGCTATTTTGTGAAAATTTGTGAAATCCGATATAAACTCGTAAATACTCCATTATGCTCTTAAATACTCCTGTTTTCTCACACTCTATTTTTAAAAATATACGGAGGAATTCCAACAATGCAAAAGCTAATGGGTCTTGTCCGCCGGTGCGTGGACGACTATCATATGATTGAAGCCGGGGACAAAATCGCCGTAGGTGTCTCCGGTGGAAAGGACTCGCTGGTGCTGCTGGTGCTGCTGGCCGGCCTGCGGGAATACTTCGACAAGCCCTATGAATTGGAAGCCATTACCATCGACATGGGACTGGGCATGGACTACAGCGGCGTGCAGGCGCTGTGTGACCGGCTGGAGGTTCCCTATACCATTGTGGAAACCCAGATTGCCCCCATCATTTTTGACCACCGGAAGGAGAAGAATCCCTGCTCCATGTGCGCCAAGATGCGCCGGGGAGCGCTGAATCAGGCTATTCTGGAAAAGGGCTTCAACAAGCTGGCTCTGGGGCATCACTACGACGATGCGGTGGAAACTTTCCTCATGTCTTTGATTTTTGAGGGGCGTATCAGCTGCTTCCAGCCGGTGACCAATCTGGACAGAACCGGCATCATCCAGATTCGCCCCATGCTCTATATCCATGAGCGGACGGTGGACAACTTTGCGGTGCGGCAGAATCTGCCGGTGCTGGAAAACCGCTGCCCTGTGGACAAAACCACCAAGCGGGCGGAGATCAAGGAGCTGATCTACACCCTGAGCCAGACCTACCCCGACCTGAAGGAGCGGATCTTCGGCGCCATGCAGCGCTTTCCCTTGCCGGAGTGGGAGCCTCAGGGGCGGTACAAGCGGCCAAAAGAGCAGGAATAAACCGGTTGGAAAAGGGAAATACTTCCTCCGAAGATCATCAACGGAGGAAGTATTTTATGGTCAAAGGCATATCCCGGCAGGTCATCGTGGTGAACGCCCCGGATCCCAAGCTGTTTGAGCAGGCCATTTTTATTCTGAAGGACAATATGGGTGACGGAGTCACCAACGAGGCACTGCTGAAGGAAGCGACTCAGGTGATCCGGGGAGCGGAGGTTCGACAGAAAAAGCGGCATTTTTACCTGTACGGTGCCGTCTGGGCCTGCGCCGGTGCGTTTCTGACAGGAATTGTGTGGCTGTGTACGGTACTGTTTTAGCTTGCAGAGGAGATTGTGCCGTGGTATAATCCCCGGTGAATTGCATCGAAAGAGAGAAAGCTATGAAACTTGGAAAGATAGAAGTGGAGAGGCCCCTGGTTCTGGCCCCCATGGCAGGGGTGACGGACTGGGCCTTCCGAACCGTCTGCGCCCAGCTGGGGGCGGACATTACGGTGACGGAGATGGTGTCCTCCCGGGCGCTGGTGTATCGGGATCAGAAAAGTGCAAGGCTCCTGCGGAAAAATGAGGGCAGCATCTGCGGCGCCCAGATTTTCGGCAATGACCCGGCCACCATGGCCGAGGGGGCAAGGCTGGCGCTGGAAATTTCCGGCTGTGACTTTCTGGACATCAACATGGGCTGCCCCATGCCGAAAATCGCCAATTCCGGGGACGGCTGCGGCCTGATGCGAACCCCGGAGCTGGCGGAGGAAATCGTCCGGCAGGTAGTGAAGGCGGTGGAGGTTCCCGTCACCGTGAAGTGCCGTCTTGGCTGGGACAAGGGCAGCATCAATGTGCTGGATTTCACCAAACGGATGGAGCAGGCCGGGGCGGCTATGGTCAGCGTCCATGGTCGAACCCGGAGTATGCTGTACACCGGTGTGGCGGACTGGGACACCATCCGCAAGGTGAAGGAGCAGCTGTCCATTCCCGTGATTGCCAATGGCGACATCACCGGAGGGGAGGCCGCTGTCCGCTGCGCCAAATGGACGGGAGCCGACGGCCTGATGATCGGGCGCAGCACCTTCGGCGATCCCTGGATTTTTGCGGAGATCAAGGCTGCCATGGCCGGGGAGGAATACCCCGGCCGCCCGGTGCTGGCAGACCGAATCGCCGTGGCTGTCCGGCAGTTTGAGCTGGCGGAGCAGGATCACGGGGAGCACATCGCCTGTCTGGAGGCCAGGAAGCACTTTGCCTGGTATCTTCGGGGGGTGCGCAACAGCAGCTTCTACAAAAAAGAAATATCCTCCATGAGTAAAATGGAGGATATCTACCGCATTGCCCGGGAAATCTCCCGGGATTTGAAATAGGGCAAATTGATAAAAAGATGCCAGAAAAAGATAAGTGATTCTTTACATTCTGCCGGGTTCGTGTTATAATTTCCTTATCACCTGATAGAAGAGCCATACTGATATTCAATTAAAATGTTTCAAACTGCAGAATGAAACATTTTAATAGGAAGATCATAATGAGACGGGTATCTATGATTTTCTATTCTGAAAATCATAGATACGACAACGCCGTCAGGCGGTGTCTTCTCAATAGAATGAAAGCATTCTATTGAGAAATAGTATCAGAAATCAGAAAAGAGGTTATTTACATGAAACGGCACTCTCGAATTTTGGCGATTGTTCTTACGCTGTGCATGGTGCTTTCCATGCTGCCGCTGACGGCTCTTGCCGCCTCCCTTACCTTTACGGATAAGTACGGCACCTGGGAATATGTGGAGGAGGCTGACGGCACCATTACCATCATCGGCTTTACCGCCGCCCGAAAGAATATCGCCGTGCCCGCTATGATTGACGGCAAGCCGGTGATCAGGCTGGGGGACGGTCTTTTCAAAAATAATGAGGAAATCACTATGGTGGTCATCCCTATGGGTGTTCGGGAGATTGGCGCCGAGGCATTCTCCGGCTGTACCTATCTGGAACGGGTGGAGCTTCCCGATACCATGAACGCCATCGGTGACGGCGCCTTCTCGAACTGCGCCGTTCTGGGCGATCTGTACATTCCTTCCTCGGTGACAGAGCTGGGTCAGGGCGTGTTCGCGTACAGCCCCCAGATTCATGTTACCTGCGAGATCGATTCTGCCGCGGCGGAATACCTGCAGGAAAACAGAACGGAGGTTCCTCATTTCACACTGATTGAGGTGGAGCAGACTCCTGCTGCCCCCGCAGGGGCTGAGGGCGTTGCCAAGGGGGATATGAGTTCGGCAGAACCATCAACGGCAAGCGTGAGTATACGCTGGTTCTGGCGGACTCCATGCCGGATCTGAATTTGAACAGCTATATTATCAAGGACAGCGCGGGCTACGATACCCTTGACTCCCGGGCATGGGAAGTGATGGACCACCGGTTCAAGCTGGTATCCCTGCAGCAGTACGACGGTTCCGAAACCCGGGATCTTACACCCGATACTGTCAGTGTGGGCTTGATTCCGGATTATGATTCCACCGGAATCACCGAAGTTGGATATTCCCTGTATGTTGGTGGGGAACTGTCTGATTTGGAGAAGCTTATGGCAGTGGAGTTTTCTACCGCAAATCAGCTGATCGGTTATTTTTTCAGCGCCTATGAGGGGCAGCATTCTCAGGTTAAAATGGATTCCGGGGCGGCTGCCATCTATTCCATCGCCGACAGTGCCTACGAATATCATTATGCGGACGGTCAGTTCGTCCGCAGGAACGAGTATTCCTTTGCGCAGGCGCATCGGGCAGCGGTGGATGGCTCCTGCGTGGAAATTGTCATCCATAAGAACACCGATTGGGATTCTGCACAGGCCGTGGCAAACTCGAAAGACAGGCGTCTGGTTGTGAAGGATGGCAATGGCGGCGAAATCGTAGCCCAAACCTCCAGCATGACAGACAAAGATGGTATTCTTCATAAATCAGGGGATTATCATCAATTTGCAGAAAACCAGCACACGGAAGCAAGGCATTGGAAGGCAACATACGATGAAAACGGCAAGCTGGAGAGCGTATCCGAATCCGTGATTGCGCCCGTATCGGATGGCATTTATCAGGATACCTGGTGCAGCTTTGACAAAGAGGATATCCGGGATTCCAGCCAGGAGGAACACTACACCCTGGAAGATGAAAATGGAGCCACTGTTCTGGAAGATTACCGGATAGATACGCATTCCGTATGGACGGATTCTCTGTACTACACAGAGGAGACTGTCCGCGCGGAGAGTGTAGACGAAGTGTATGAACGGGAGTTAACCCAGTTCCCCAATGAGCCGGATGAGCATACCTACGATGTGGAAACCCGTTCTGTCGATGTAACAGGTGAGCATACAGCTGAGCAGACGAAAACAGATCTGAATACCGGAGCTGTGGAGCACACAAAGGCTGTCAGCAGCGGGGAGAGCCTTTCGGATCATATTTACATCGGAGATACAGGCAAGTTTGTGGGCTGGGATTGGTCCTGGAACTACTATTCGGATATTGACCCACAGACCAATGCGACCATTTCTCAAAGCATGAACTACTCGGTGACGGAATACAACTACAGCTCTGAGAATGACACCGAAACCTGGACTAAAACAACGGTTTGTGTAACGGCAAAGGATGGGCAGAGCGTGGAAGACTTCAAGACCACCTGCACCCAGGACACCCTGGCCGATTATGATCTGTATTCCACCAAATATGTGTTTGACGCAAGTGTGGAAGGCGGTGCGGATAACTGGAGACTGCTGGAGCCGGAAGAGAATTCGGAAGAGTCTGAGCAGCTTGCTGCGGAAGCTGAGGCCATCGCCATGGGCACCACCGCTGTCACCGTTGGCGATATCACCATCACCCAGGAAGAGAAGAAGCAGGAGATGCTGGAGCTGGAAGCAAAACTGCTGACAGATCCGCTGCAGGACAACACTGAGGAAGCCATTGAGGAAGTTCTGGAAACCGTGCCCGACGGAGAAGAACTGCTGGCAGAAGTGGAGGAAGCGGTGGAAACCAACACCCTTCCCGAGACCAACACCACGGAGAATTGGGAGCATGACTGCGTAATTACGGAACCCGTCCCCGACGACGGTACCCCGGTGGGTTAAACTTACAAAAAAGAATTACCCGGTTTGCCTTGGCAAACCGGGTAATTTCATGCTTTATTGACTTCCACCACCGTCAGAAGCGTATCCTTCACGGTGAAGCGGATATCGAATCCGGCAAAGGTCAGGCCGTAGACTCTGTCCGGGCTTCTCTGGTAGGAGGGACGGGGGTCGTGACGCAGAACGCCCATGGCAGCCTCCCACTTTTCCTCCGGCAGCTTTAGGAGCAGGTTTTTGGGGAAATCCACCTCCAGAAGAAATTCCCCGGCCTGGTCGGTAAAGCCGCCGATGGCATCGGGATGGCAGTCTCCGTAGGCAATGTAGGGCTTGATGTCAAAGATGGGGGTTCCGTCCATGAGATCAGCACCCCCCACATGGAGTACCGTGCCATATTGTGCAGTCTGCTCCACCCCCAGCAGCTTTACGCTGGACAGCCCCAGATGGTTGGGGCGGAAGGGGGAGCGGGTGGCGAAAACCCCCATCCGGGTGTTTCCTCCCAGCCGGGGAGGACGCACCGTGGGGCTCCAGGACTGGCGCACAGCCCCGGAAAACTGCCAGATAATCCACAGGTGGGAAAAGCCCTCAATGCCCCGGAGGGCATCGGGATTGCGGAATTCCGGCTCAAAGACAATGGTGGATTTCAGCTCCTCCACCAGACCGCTCTGCCGGGGAATGCCGAACTTTGTGGCAAAATCGCTGTGCATCCGGGCGATTACCTGAATGGTCTCCTCCTGCATAGCCTACCCCCTGACCTTGCGGAACGCAAAGGTGATGCCGAACACCAGCGCCAGAAGCAGGCTGATGGCAGCGCCGGCAGAGCTTCCCAGATAGTAGGATACTGTCAGCCCGCCCACCCCGGCAATCAGGGCAAAGACCACGGAAAAGAGATGGTATTCCCGGAGGTTTCGTGCCACATTCCGGGCAGAGGCCGCCGGCAGCACCAGCAGAGAGTTGAGAATCAGCAGACCTACGCTGGAAATGGACAGGGTGACCACCACGGCGATGGCGGCGGTGAACAGCGTCTGGGACAGCCCCACGGGAAAGCCCCGGGAGGAGGCCAGCTGGGGATGGATGGCCATGAGGCTCAGCCGGTTGGAAAACAGAACCCAGAACACCAGAATCCCCAGCAGCACCAGCGCCAGCATCCCGATTTCTGACCGGGTAACGGAGAGAATATCGCCGATGAGATATTTGTTGTATTTTGTGAAGCTGCCGCCGCCCAGTGTGGCGACAAAGATGCCCAGAGCCACGGCAGTGCTGGAAAACACGCCAATCAGAGTGTCCGCGGCCTGATTGGAGCGGCTGCGCACCCAGGAAAACAGCAGGGCGAACAAGATGCTGAAGCCCACCGCCGCCCACAGGGGTGCGGTCAGCCCCAGAATGGAGCCGATGGCAATGCCGGTAAAGGCGGAGTGCCCCAGGGCATCGGAGAAGAAGCTCATGCGACCGGTGACGATCATGGTGCTGAGGATTCCAAACAGGGGGGCCATCAGCAGCAGAGCCAGCAGGGCGTTTTTCATAAAGTCCCATTGGAGCATTTCCCACGGGAGAAGCTCACACAGAGTATACCAGATGCTCATGCCCTGCCTCCTTTCATGTGGAAGGTTCGGCTGAATTCCTCGGAATCCAGAACGGTATCCGGACTGCCCTGAATCAGAACGGTGTGGTCAATCAGCACCACCTGATCCGCGTACCGGCGCAGCATGGAAAAGTCGTGGGTGGTCATCAGGATGCTCAGGTCATACTCCCTGCGGATCTCGTCCAGCATATCCATGAGATTTTCCATGCCCTCGATATCCACGCCGGACAGAGGCTCGTCCAGAATCAGAATGTTGGGCAGCGGCTCCAGCGCCAGTGCCAGCAGAACCCGCTGCAGCTCACCGCCGGAAAGGGTGCCCACCCGCTTGTCGATCAAATCCGTGCCGTGCACCCGTTCCAGACATTCCAGCACCAGCTCCCGCATGGATTTGGACAGCCCCAGAAAAGCAGGGCGGCGGCTCATGCAGCAGGCAAACAGGTCTGCCACGCTGACGGGGTCGCCGGGGTCGAAGGCAGGACTCTGAGGGACATAGCCGATCCGGGGCTTTTTACTCCGCTGGCCGGGCTGGGAGAAGGCGATAACCCCCTGATATTCCCGCTGCCCCAGCACTGCCTTGAGAAAAGTGGATTTTCCCGCGCCGTTGGGGCCGATGAGAGCCACCATTTCGCCGCAGTGGACATGAAGATTCACATCCTTTAATATCTGATCGGAGCCGATCTGAACGGAGAGATTTTCCACCCGCAGACAGCAGGCGTGTCCGCAGGAGCCTCCGTGGGGCTTGAATCTCATTGCAGTGCCTCCTTTATGGTGTCGATGTTGTGATACATGGCGTCAAAATAGCTGCTGCCGGACATGGCCATGTCCAGCGTATAGACCTTTGCGCCGGTCTCCCGGGAGAGGATGGAGGCGGCGGAGCCGCTGCCGTTTTTCTCCACAAAGATGGCAGGAAGATTATGCTCCCGAACCAGTTCAATCAGGTGAATCAGCTCCCTGGCGGAAGCCTCACTGCCGGATTCCTCCTCCACGGCCTCCACAATGGTCAGGCCGAAGCTCCGGGCAAAATAGGAAAAGCCGTCGTGGAAGGGAATCATCTCCCGGCAGGAAAGACCGGCGAGTTCCTGCTCTCCATAGGCCTGCAGGGAGGCAAGCTGTTCCAGCAGACCGGTCAGATTGCCTTGAAAAACTCCCTGATACTGGGGATAATGCTGACACAGCCCCCGGCAGATGTTTTCTGCCATGAGTGCGGCATTTTCCGGGGAGAGCCAGATGTGGGGATCTTCCTCATGGCTGTGCCCCTCGTGGGCATGGTGTTCGTGATGGTCTTCATCTTCCTCTGCGCAGAGCAGGTCGATTCCCTCTGAGGCATCGATGACAGACTTGTTTTCCAAAACATCGTGTAAAAATTCCTCCAGCCCGGCCCCGGACTGAACAATGACATCAGCGGCTTCCGCAGCCTGCACCTGCCGGACATTCAGGGAATAGTTGTGCAGGCAGGAAACCTCCTCCGTCACCAGCCGGGTGACGGTCAGGGGCGTCCCTTGACACAGTGCGCTGGTGAAGTCATATACCGGCAGGGTGGTGGCGGCGATGTCCGCGGAGGGCTTGGGGGTGCAGCCCCACAGCAAAAGCAGCGGCAGCAGAAGCAGGAAAAATTTTTTCATGGAGTATCCTCGGTTTTCAAACATTCTACCCTATATCATACCACAACTGTCAAGAAACAGACAAGAAAAAAGCCTGCCGTGGGGCAGGCTTTTTGGGTGATGTAATTAGTGCTTTTCCATCCAGTCGTTGACCTTGGTCTTTGCCAGACGGATGATATCCTCAGTGGGGTAGGGAGAAGTCTCGCCGCCGCCAACATGCAGGAAATACAGGCCGCCCTCGGTCTGGTACAGGTCTTCCTCATAACCGGCGGGATCACCCAGCTGACCGAAAGAGTAACGCTTGATCAGGGTTGCGGTTTCGGTGTCGTATTCCTTCTTGCAGATAATCTTCTTCATCGTATGGACCTCCTTTCCCGGTTGTTATTCTTTGAGATATTATACACCGGTTTGTGAGAAAAGCAAGGGTAAATTGGGTCAATTTACAACTTTCGCCAAAAGATTGGGAGAAGATGCAATACCCGGCCGGGAAAAAGCCGGGGGGTCAGTGAATTTTGCACAAGGATTTTTGGAAAAATGGAAGCAAATGGAAAACAAAATTCATTGATATGGAGGGGAAAAACTGGTATGATAGGAAAAAAGGAGGGTGTTTATGCGCGATATTCCGCTTTTTTCGACAGAGGACGGGGTCTCTTCCCTGATCCTGAAAGAGATTCCCTACCGTTCGGAGGCCTATATCCACATCGGGGATGTTCAGCCCGGGGGTTTGGAGAAGCATCTTGGTGAGTGTGTTGGCTTTTGCCGCATGGCAGGGGCAGACCGGGTCTATGCCACGGGTCACCCGGAGCTGGAAGGATACCCCCTGCACACCGCCGTGCTGGAAATGCGTGGGACGGCATGGGTGGACACAGACAAGCTGCGCTGCCTGTTCCCGGTGACGGAGGCCACGGTGAGCCGCTGGCGGCAGCTGCACAATGAAAAAATGGCTTCGGTGGACAATGCCGGAACTCTGGAAGGCCGGGAAGAAGAGAAAATCCTCTCCTCCGGGGGTGCCTATTTTGTCCACGACAACGGGGATCTTTTGGGCATCGGGTGGCTGGAAGAGGACAGACTGCTGGCTATCGCCGCGGTGCAGCCCGGGGCGGGGGAGCTGGTTGCCCACAGCCTGATGTCTATGATCGAGGGAGCAGACATCTGCCTGGAAGTGGCCTCCACCAACCGAAAGGCCATACGCCTCTATGAAAAGCTGGGCTTCCTTCCCACCCGGGAGATCTGCCGCTGGTACCGGGTGGACAGTGGGAAATAGTATGTGTATATTGGGTTTGGTCAGCAAATCGACAAATTGGAATTTGCGGGGGTGCCCAAAGCCTCCCCTGTGTAAGGGGAGGTGGCAAAAATCTATTGATTTTTGCCGGAGGGGTTGTCAATCCCCCAGTCAGCTTCGCTGACAGCCCCCTTTACACAAGGGGGCCTTTGACCCCGCCAAATTCCAATTTATCAACCGGCTGTGTAAAACCGATAAGCACAAAATAATAAAAGGCTGTTCAGGAAAAATCCTTGACAAGGGCGGGGGATTGTGCTATAATGCCCGAGGTCAAGGGAAATGCCTTGACACAGGAGGTTTTCCATGGATGCCTTGGAAATGTCGCTGCTGTTTGACTTCTACGGCGGTATGCTGACGGAAAAGCAGCAGGAATGTTTCGATATGCGCTACAATCAGGATCTCTCTTTGGGGGAGATCGGCGAGGCCATGGGCGTCAGCCGTCAGGCAGTTTGCGACAATCTGGCACGGACAGAGGCGCTGCTGCGGAGGATGGAGGACAACATCGGCTGTGTCCGCCGCAGCCTGCGAACCCGTAAGGCTGTTCAGCAGATTCAGGAGGCTGCCCGCCAGCTTCCGGAGGATCCCACCACATCCCATCTCGTCCGGCAGATTTTGTCCGCCGTCGGAGAACTGGAGGAATAAAATATGGCATTTGAAGGCTTAACTGAAAAAATCAATGCCACCTTCAAAAAGCTCCGGGGCAAAGGCCGCCTGAAGGAGAGCGATGTGAAGGAGGCAATGCGGGAAATCCGCATGGCTCTGCTGGAAGCGGATGTCAGCTACAAGGTCACCAAGGACTTTGTAAAATCCGTCACCGACCGCTGCGTCGGCGCGGATGTGCTGGAATCTCTCACCCCTGCCCAGATGATTGTGAAGATCGTCAACGAAGAGCTGACTAAGCTCATGGGCAGCAGCATCAAGCACATTACCATCAATCCCAACGGCCCCACCGTAGTGATGCTGGTGGGTCTGCAGGGTGCAGGTAAAACCACCAACGGCTCCAAGCTGGCTGGGCTGATGAAGCGGCAGGGCAGACGCCCGCTGCTGGTGGCCTGTGATATCTACCGTCCGGCGGCTATTCAGCAGCTGAAGGTCTGCGGTGAAAAGCTGGACATCCCCGTTTTTGAAAAAGGCACCCAGGATCCCGTTCAGACGGCGAAGGAGGCTGTCCTCTATGCCCGTCAGCGGGGCTACGATATGGTGTTTCTGGATACCGCCGGTCGTCTCCATGTGGACGAAGCTCTCATGGAGGAGCTGAAACGGATCAAGGAGACGGTGAAGCCCGACGAGATCATGCTGGTGGTGGACGCCATGACCGGTCAGGATGCCGTCAACGCCGCCCAGAGCTTCAACGAGTGGCTGGATATCGACTCTGTGATGCTGTCCAAGCTGGACGGCGATGCCAGAGGCGGTGCCGCCCTGTCCGTCCGCGCCGTCACCGGCAAGCCCATCAAGTTCTCCGGCATCGGCGAGAAGCTGGAGGATATTGAGCCCTTCCACCCTGACCGTATGGCCAGCCGGATTCTGGGCATGGGCGATATGCTTTCCCTCATCGAGAAGGCGGAAAAAGCCTTCGATGCCAAGAAGGCAGCCGAGATGGAAAAGCGGATGAAATCCAACAAGTTCACCCTGCAGGATTTCTACGACCAGATGGTTCAGCTGAAGTCCATGGGTTCCATGGAGGATATCCTCTCCCAGATTCCCGGCGGCGCCGGGCTGAAGGGTGTCAAGGTGGACGAAAAGCAGATGGCTCACACCGAGGCCATCATCCTGTCCATGACCCCAAAGGAGCGGGAAAAGCCCGAGATCATCGCCGCCAGCCGGAAAAAGCGGATTGCCGCCGGTGCCGGCGTGAAGGTGGAGGATGTGAACCGGCTGCTGAAATCCTTTGAGCAGATGCGCAAGCTGATGAAGCAGTTCTCCGGCCCCGGCGCCGGAAAGAAGCTGAAGCGCATGGGTCGCATGGGCGGCTTCGGCGGAGGTTTCCCCGGTTTTTAGACCTTAATTTCATTTGTTCGCTTTAAGCAATTTGTGTTACGATTTTGCTTTGCGATATAGATTATTCAACAGATTATTTATGGAGGTGAAACTCTCATGGTTAAGATCAGACTGAGAAGAATGGGCGCCAAGAAGACTCCTTACTACCGTATCGTTGTGGCCGACTCCCGTTCTCCCCGCGATGGCCGCTGCATTGAGGAGATTGGTACCTACAATCCCCTGACCGAGCCCGTCACCCTGACTGTGGATGCCGAGAAGGCCCAGGCATGGATCAAGAACGGCGCACAGCCCACCGACACCGTTCGTGGCCTGCTGAAGAATGCCGGCGTGCTGTAATATCCCCGAAGGAGTCGCACACATGAAGGAACTTTTGCTGTATATGGCAAAGAACCTGGTGGACAATCCTGAGGCAGTTACCGTAACCGAACTCGATGGAGAGGACGGCAAGGTTCTGGAGCTTCATGTTGCCGAAGGCGATATGGGCAAGGTAATCGGCCGCCAGGGACGGATCGCCAAGGAGATCCGGACCATCATCAAGACTGTTGCCCAGCGCACCGGCGAAAAGGTCACAGTTGAGATTGTGGATTAAACGGCTATGCGTGGCGGTATCGTCACGCATTTTCGTTTTCCTTATTTTAACGGAAACTCTGAGTCAATGGTCTGCGGCTGGGCATCGAATCTGAGCCAAAATCTTCTGCTGCCAGCTCTTGCCGATTGCCTCAGAGTTTCCTTGGATTTGAAAACACAAGCATCCGGAAACGGTGCTTTTCGATAAATTGAAATATGCTTATTGGTTTTACTCAGCCGCTTGAAAAATTGGAATTTGGCGGGGTCAAAGGCCCCCTTGTGTAAAGGGGGCTGTCAGCGAAGCTGACTGGGGGATTGACAACCCCTCCGGCAAAAATCAATAGATTTTTGCCACCTCCCCTTACACAGGGGAGGCTTTGGGCACCCCCGCAAATTCCAATTTGTCGCTTTGCTGACTTAAGCCGATATGTACAAATTGAAATGTTAGGAGACTGTTTATGAAACTCCCCTTTATCAAGGCCGGTGAGATCGTCACCACCCACGGTGTCCGGGGTGAGGTGAAGGTGCTCCCCTGGGTGGACTCGGCGGAGGTTCTGGCTGAGTTTGACCGCTGCCGCATTGACGGAAAGGAATATGCCATGACCTGCCGGATTCAGAAGTCCTGCAATCTGGTGAAGCTGGAGGGCATCGACACCATGGAGCAGGCTCAGGCTCTCCGGGGCAAGGTTTTGGAGCTGTACCGGGAGGATATCGACGAGGATGTGATCTTCGCCGATGAGCTGAAGGGCGTGGAGGTCTTTGCCGACGGTGTGCAGATTGGAAAAGTCGTGGATGTGCTGGACTACCCCGGCAACAGCGTGTATGTGGTTCGGGGGGAGCATGAATATATGATCCCTGCGGTGAAGACCTTTGTGCTGCTTACCGATCTGGATGCCAACCGCATGGAGGTTCGGCTCATTGAGGGGATGCGCAGCGATGAGGATTGATATTCTGACCCTCTTTCCCGAGACACTGGGGGATGTGCTCAGCGAGAGTATTCTGGGTCGGGCACAGGAACGGGGCTTCATCCGTATCGAAACCCATCAGATCCGGGACTATACCGCCAATAAGCAGAATCAGGTGGACGACTACCCCTACGGCGGCGGCCGGGGCGCGGTGATGGCGGCGGACCCCCTGTACCGCTGCTGGGAAGCGGTGTGCGACGAGGCCGCCGGGCCTGTGCACACCATTTATCTGTCCCCCTGCGGCCATACCTTCCGGCAGGCAGATGCCATCCGCCTGAGCCAAATGGAGAATCTGGTGCTGGTCTGCGGCCACTATGAGGGCATCGACCAGCGGTTCATCGACGAGTGTGTGGATGAGGAGATTTCTTTAGGTGACTTCGTCCTCACCGGTGGGGAGATTGCCGCCATGGCGGTGACGGACGCGGTGTGCCGCATGGTGCCCGGGGTACTGGCAGACCCGGAGTGCTTTGAGGATGAAAGTCATTTCAATGGACTTCTGGAATACCCCCAGTATACCCGTCCGGCGGTGTGGCACGGCAGAGCCATCCCGGAGATTCTCACCTCCGGCAACCATGAAAAGGTGCGCCAGTGGCGCAGGAAGCAGGCTCTGCGCCGCACCCGGGAACGCCGCCCGGATATGTATGAAAAGCTGGATCTTTCTTCCAAGGCGGATCAGAAGCTGCTGCGGGAAATGGAAGCGGAGGAGCTGGACAAATGAGAGAAAATCCCCATCTTCGGATGGGGATTTTTTGAAAAAATATCGGCGGCATCATTGCCAAACCCGCGGCAATGTGATAAGATGTCCCTGTAATTTTTTGCCGAAAAGGCCAGAAAGGGGATTCCTATGGGTAAATTTGTCATTCGCACTGTCAATTCCGGCATTAAGTTTGATCTGAAGGCCACCAACGGCCAGGTCATTCTGACTTCTGAGGTCTACACCACCAAGGCAGCCTGCCGTAACGGCGTGGAGAGCATCATGAAGAACGCTCCCGTCGCCAATGTGGAGGATCAGACCGTGGAGGGCTTTGAGACTGTGACCCACCCCAAGTTTGAGATGTACCAGGACAAGGCAGGAGAATTCCGATTCCGCCTGAAGGCTCGCAACGGTGAGATCATCGGCGTTTCCGAGGGCTACACCAGCAAGGCCAACTGCGTCAACGGCGTGGAGAGCGTGAAGAAGAACGCTGCCGAGGCCGAGATTGTGGAGGAGTAATTCCATGGATTTCAAGGCAAAGGCCACCGAGCTGGTGGAGAAGATCAAAAATGATCCAGCTCTTCTGGCCCAGTTCCGGGAGGACCCCGTGGCTGTGGTGGAGAAGCTGGTGGGCGTGGATCTGCCCGAGGAGCAGCTTCGTCAGGCGGCAGAGCTGGTGAAGGCCAAAATTGATCTGGACAAGGCTTCCAATCTGCTGGGCGGCCTGTTTGGAAAAAAGTAATCATTTGCACCCCATCCAACCGGATGGGGTGCTTCCTTATTTGCTCCTGCGCCAGTCGGCGTACATCCGGAACAGGGTAGAGGGCAGCAGAATGCCCACAGCCATGACACCGGCAATGGCGGCGGTATACATTCCCTGGTTGAAAAACTGTTCCATGTTCCCCCGAACGGCCCAGATCATGGTATAGTAGACCCCGGCGCCGGGAATCATGGGGAAGATGGAAATCACCAGATAGCTAAGAGCCGGGAACTTGCGGATTCTGGCCAGAATTTCCGAGTAGAGGGAGGCTACAAAGGCACTGACAAAATAGGCGGAAATCCCGTCCTGCATCAGCTCCAGCGTGATGCAGTAGCTGATCCATGCGATAGTGCCCCCCAGCGCGCACAGCAGAATTCCCAGCTTGTGAATGTTAAACAGAATGGAAAAGCCCACGCAGCCGATGAAGCAGAAAACGCTGCTGATCAGCAGAGGGTAGTCGATGGTGTCTGCCTCCGGAATCACGCCGAACAGGCGGTGGGAAAGTCCCAGGGCAGCCGCCGTGCCCACGGCCAGCGCCGCAGCCACCAGAAAGACCTGCACGATGCGGTTGACACCGGAGTTGATGTCCCCGTAGATGATGTCCCGCATGGCGTTGGTAAACAGCAGACCGGGCACCAGAATCATCAGTGCGCCGATGGTAACGGCATCGGCATTGGGGGCAATTCCGGTTGCGCCGAAGCCGTAGGCCAGCAGAGCCATGAAGAAGGAGGCGGCGATGGTGTGGAAGAAGGGGTTGGCGTTCTGCCGGACGGCAATGGTGCTGACGGTTCCGGCTACGATGCCGCAAAGCCCGGCGCAGATACCGTCCGGGAAGCTGCCACCCAGAAAAATGCCGAAGCCGAAGGCTCCCAGAAAGTAGCCCAGCAGGAGGACGGGGAAGGTGAACACGGCCTTTTTGTTCTTGGTGTCCTCCAGCCACAGCATGGCATCGTGCAGCTGGGGATGGTGCTGACACAGCTTGCGGCTCAGGTCACTGAACAGCTCTACGCCGTACAGATCGTTGCCGTGGTAGCCGATGCGGCGCATCCGGGTGATGGGGGTTCCGTCCTCGGTCTGGATGGTGATGAGAAAATAGTTGGGGATGGCAAAGACCTCGCTGCCCACGCCATAGGTGCTCAGGACACGGGTGATGGTCTCCTCCACCCGGGAGGTCTCCGCCCCGCTCATGGCCAGCTCATAGCCCAGGTCGGAAACCAGATCCAAAAGCAGATTGTAGTTCATGGAACATACCTCACAGGAAAAGTATCGCCGGGGAAAACCCGGCGATACACGGATTTATTTGCGAATAACCACCAGTCCCAGGGTGCCGGGGCCGCAGTGACAGGAGATGGTACAGCCGGCGACATTCTCACAGAAGGGGCCGGGCTGGACAAACGCCGCCATATCCTTCCGTGCCTGTGCCACAATCTCGTCTTCCACCTGGGTGTAAAGCAGCCAGCCGGTGCTGTGCTCCACATCCTCCCGGCCGGTCAGCCGATCCTTGCAGTAGGCGGCGATGCACTTGGAGAAGCTGCCCCGGTATTTTTTCACCACGGTGAGTTTGCCGTCCTTCACCTCAAGACAGGGCTTCAGGTTCAGCAGGTTGGCGCCCAGTGCGGTGGCGGAGGAGCAGCGGCCGCCCTTGACCATGTAGGCCAGGTGCTCCAGCACGAAGCTGATTTCCACCCGGGGGATAAAGTCCTGAATCTGCTCCCGGATTTCCTCCAGTGTGGAACATACCTGTGCCAGACGGCAGATCTCCAGCACCACGCTGCCCTGACCCATACACAGATTCTGGGAATCCACAACCAGAACATTGTCAAAATCCGCAGCAGCCAGACAGGCGTTCTGATAGCAGGCAGAGAAGCCGGAGCCGATGTTCACCTGAATCACGGCATCATAGGAAGAGGCGTACCGGGCAAAGATATCCTGATATTCTCCCACGCTGACGGCGGAGGTGGTGCACAGGTCGCCCCCGGCAGCCACATGGTCGAAAATCTCTTTGGGGGTAATGGTGATGCCGTCCCGGAAGTCCTTTCCGTCCTTGATGATATACAGAGGGGTGATGGAGATGTCGTATTTCTGAAGCAGCTCCTGAGGAAGGTCGCAGGTGCTGTCGGCAATCACTTTGATGTTCATAATATTCTCCTTATCTTTCGGTATCGGAGACTGGCTCCGTGCGCATCATAAATGTGTCTGGGTTCCGGTCTTGTCTGCGCAGATAGCCGGTGCCCCAGTCCCGCATGGCCATGAGAATGGGCATCAGGCTTCGCCCGGTTTCCGTCAGGGAGTATTCCACTTTTGGGGGAACCACGGGATAAACCTCCCGGTGGATGAGGTTCTGGGATTCCAGCTCCCGAAGCTGCTGGGTCAGCATTTTTGGGGTGGCACCCCGGATCACTTTGCTGAGCTGGGAAAAGCGCAGCTTGCTTTCCGTCAGATGCCACAGGATCAGCGCCTTGTATTTGCCGCCGATGAGCTCCATTGTGGCGGCCACGGGGCAGGTTTCTGTGTATTCCATGGGACTCTCCTACAGTATCCAAAAGGGTAGTATAGAACAAAACGGTGCATACTTGTTCTTCCTGAATTGAATGGTAAGATATTACCACAAAGCAGGGGCGAAGTCAACCGAAAACCTGTCAGATAAGCAGGTTTCCATGAAAAATGAGTTTTGCGTCAAAGGCATGATCTGCGCGCCTGCCCAGCAGCCCCTGCGGGGATTTGGGCTTGACATTGTGAGGCTGACAGGGGATAATGAAGGTACGGCAAAGGACGGCGATACAGGAGGCCGGGATTCCCCGGGCTGAGCCGAGCTGCCACAATCAAGGAGGAAACAGCAATGGAAATGGTAATTCATGTGGAAGGTATGATGTGCAAGCACTGCAAGGCACGGGTGGAGTCCGTATGCAAAGGAGTGAGCGGTGTCACCGACGCCGTGGTGGATCTGGAAGCCAAGACCGTGACGGTTTCCGGAACCGCCGATGTGCAGGCCGTGAAGAAGGCCATTGCCGACGCCGACTATCAGGTGGTGGAGTAAGGCTATGGCAGAGGACTTCTGGTATCCCTCCTGCGGAGAGGGGAAGCTCCATGGCATCTGCTGGCGGCCGGAGGGAGAGCCGGCTGCGGTGGTGCAGATTGTCCACGGCATCGCAGATTTCGCGGAACGCTATCAGGATTTTGCCCAATATCTGACAGACCGGGGCTTTCTGGTGGTGGCGGAGGATCACATGGGTCATGGCCAGTCCGTGGAGGGCGGCAGCATTCAGGGCTATTTCCACGGCGGCTGGTTTGCCGCGGTGGAGGATACCTACCGGCTCCTGCGAGGAACCCGTCAGGCGTTTCCGGGGATTCCCTATATTCTGTTCGGACACTCCATGGGCTCCTTTATGACCCGAACCATCCTGTGCAAGTACCCGGATTCCGGGATTCGCGCTGCGGTGCTCTGCGGCACCGGATGGATGCCGGATGCCCTACTGCCCGGGGCAGAGAAAATGGTGGATTTCATCTGTAAGCAGGGGAAGGAAACCCAGCCCAATCCGGGTTTGGAGAAGCTGGTGTTCGGCAATTACAACGCCCGGGTGGAGCACCCCAGAACGGAGTTCGACTGGGTCAGCCGGGATAAAAAGCAGGTGGATGCCTACATTGCCCATCCACGCTGCGGCTTTACCCCCACCGCCGGGCTGATGCGGGAGCTGATCCGGGGCGTCCGCTATATCCAGAATGGGAAGCATCTGAAGGCCATGAAAAAGGAGCTGCCGGTGCTGTTTATCGCCGGCGGAGACGATCCTGTGGGCAATTACGGCAAGGGCGTTCGTCATGCAGCCGAAGCCTTCCGGAAGGCCGGTGTGCAGGATGTGACGGTAAAGATCTATCCTCTGGATCGCCATGAGATTCTCAACGAAATCAACCGCAGCGAGGTCTTTGAGGATGCGTTCCGGTGGATGGAATCGAAAATTGGGGAAACTGTAGAATAAAGTCCGTTTTATTGTACTGAATATATGGTAACCTTTGGTCAGAAACAAAAAGACGAAAGGTGGAGTAACCATGTATTCCATGAAGTATGTAGCCGGACACATTCAGGTGTATGATATGACAGGCGCCTTCCTATTCTCCGCAGACAACGAATGGGAGGCTCGGGAGGAACTGGAAAACTATGAGGAATCTGCGGCTTGATCTTTGTTATGACGGCACACGCTACCGGGGCTGGCAGCGGCTGGGGGACAGCGACAGCACCATTCAGGGGAAGCTGGAGCAGGCGCTGAGCCGGATTCTGGAAGAACCCATCGAGGTCAGCGGCAGCGGCCGCACCGATGCCGGGGTTCACGCCCGGGGACAGGTGGCGAATTTCCACTGCGCAAGCGCCATGCCGGCAGAGGAGATTCTTTCTGCCCTGCGGCGGTATCTGCCGGAGGACATCGGTGTCTACAGCTGCCGGGAGGTATCGGAACGGTTTCACGCCCGGCTGAACGCCCGGGAGAAAACCTACTGCTACCGGATCTGGAACAGCGATGATCCCTGTGTGTTTCAGCGCCGCTTCGTGGCGGTGATGCCGGAGGAGCTTAGCTTGGAGCAGATGCGCCGGGGCGCGGAGTGGCTTCTGGGAGAGCACGATTTTTCCGCCTTCTGCGGCAACCCCAAAATGAAAAAATCCACCGTCCGCAGCATCTATGCCATCGATATCCGCAGAGCAGGGCAGGAGGTTCAGATTTCCGTCACCGGAAACGGCTTTCTGCACAACATGGTTCGGATTCTGGTGGGGACGCTGGTGGAGGTGGGCAGGCTGGAACGCCCGGCGGAATCCCTGCCCCGGCTGTTTGGTGCCAGACGGGAGCAGGCTGGATTTCTGGCACCCCCACAGGGGCTGTGTCTGGAGGAGGTAAGGTATTGAACATACAGATTTTCGGAAAAAACAAATGCTTCGACACCAAAAAGGCGGAGCGATACTTCAAGGAGCGGCGGATCAAATTTCAGTCCATCGATCTGAAGCGCTACGGAATGTCCGGCAAGGAATTTGACAGCGTCCTGCGGGCGGTAGGGGGCATTGACAACCTCATCGACTGGGAGGGCAAGCACCCGGACATCACCCTGATGAAATATATGGATGACCGGACTGCAAAGGAGGACAAGGTCTTTGACAATCCGGAGCTGATGAAAACCCCGGTGGTGCGCAACGGAAAACAGGCCACCGTGGGCTACCACCCCGAGATCTGGGAGAATTGGGAATAATCCCTGCAAAATTGCAGCCCGAAATCCTGGCTTTTTCCATGGAATCCGTAAAACCGATGCTTTCCGGCATCGGTTTTGCGAGACTGTCGAAAAACCTGTCATTGCGAGCCAGTGCGCACACTGGCGTGGCAATCCGTTCTCCAAAATGTTCTGTTTTACCGAGTTTTACGAAAAAATGGGCGCGTTCTTGGGGAACGGATTCCCACGGCCGCTTCGCGTCCTCGGAATGACATACTATTTTGGCACGCTGACAAGACCGATGCTTTCCGGCATCGGTTTTGTTTTTCCATGAAGGACAGAAATATTTCTCTTGCATATACGCCGGAAAAGTGGTATGCTAGGAAAACGATGCGGATTCTGACATCAGTCGTCGGAAACCGCCGGAAAACAGGAAACGGCTGCCAGGCCGGAGGAGGTAATTATGCAGATTTCAATCAATGCCAATCGTTGCGAACCGTCCCCCATGCGGAAATTCCATCCTTACGCGGTGGCGGCGGAAGCGGCGGGCAAGAAAATCTACCACCTGAACATTGGCCAGCCGGATCTTCCCACGCCTCAGGAATACTATGAGGCCATGAGAACCTTTGATAAGAAGACCCTGGGCTATGCCGAGTCTCCGGGTATGCCGGTGCTGATTCACGCGGTTCAGAACTACTATAAGCAGCTGGGGGTATCCCTGGATCCCAATGAGATTTTCATCACCACCGGCGGCAGCGAGGCACTGCTTCTGACCTGCCTGAGCATTCTGGATCCCTATACCGAGGTGATCATCCCGGAGCCTTACTACCCCAATTACACCACTTTCGTTCATGCTGCCGGCGGCGTTATCCGCGCCCTGCCCACCAACCCCTGGGAGGGCTACCGCTATGCCCAGCGGGAGCGGATCGAGAGCCTGATCACCAAAAATACCCGTGCCATCCTCATCACCAATCCCGGAAATCCCACTGGCGTTGTCCTCAGCTCCGAGGAAATGCGGATGATCGCCGACATCGCCAAGGAGCATGACCTGTTCCTGATCTGCGACGAGGTCTATCGGGAGTTCTGCTATGACGATAAGTTCGGCGTGCCCACCATGGCCCACTTCCGGGATATCGACGAAAATCTGGTGATCATCGACTCTGTGTCCAAGCGGTTTTCCGCCTGCGGCGCCCGGGTGGGCTGCGTGGTCACCCGAAACAAGGAGCTTCAAGCTGCCATTCTGAAGTTCTGCCAGTCCCGGCTGTCTGTGGCTACGGTGGATCAGATCGGTGCCGCTGCCCTCTATAATGTGGATCACAGCTTTTTCCGGGCCTCCAAGGAGGAGTACCGCCGCCGCCGGGATACCGTCATCAGAAAACTCCGTGAGATTCCCGGAGTGGTGGTGGAGGAGCCCATGGGCGCCTTCTATGTGATGGCCAGCCTGCCGGTGGACGATACGGATAAATTCCAGTACTGGCTGCTGGATCACTTCGATGACTATGGGGATACCGTGATGTTTGCCCCCGGCGCCCCCTTCTACGAGACACCCGGTAAGGGCATCAATGAGGTCCGAATTGCCTATGTGCTGAAGCAGGAGGATCTGGAGCGGGCTCTGGATGTTCTGGCCAAGGGCATCGCTGTGTACCAGCGCCATGTGATGAAAATTTGATGGGTTTTGCAAACGGGATGCTTCGGCATCCCGTTTTTGCTTCGTCTCCCTTTTTCGGTGGCATTTCCCGGCGCGAAGGGCTATACTGGGAACACAACCGGGAAAGGAAGTGGAAGGGTTTGCTGGTGAGTCTGGCGGATTTCGGAAGGTATTCCATGCTGGTGTGGGTGGCCATGGGGGTGGGTCTGGGAATTTTGGGGCTGATTGTGCTGGGAGACAGAAACGGAAAAGAATAATGGAATGCCGGGGAGCAGCCTGCTCCCCGGCGAAACATATCTTATGAGTGCGTTTAGAAACAAAAAGGGAGTATTGCAAGTGCCTGATGAAAAATCCCCAAGCAGTGACGCCCGAAACGAGCTTGCGTATACTCCCAAGGAAAGAGTAACAGATATTGGTGGAAATGTCAAGAAAAAGCCCGTCTGGTTCCGCTAAGGCCTTGAACACACAAGGTGACAGCATCCTTAACCCAGACAGGCTTTCCACAATTAGTGTAGCTGATTTGCCGGGACTTGTCAAGGAAGAAGCGGAAGTAAAAAAACATAAGCCCCAGCGAGAATAAAAACAGAAGCATCCAGACCGGTGAACGCGGCACACTAATCGTGCCGGATTATGGAAAGGACACTTCTGCTGCGGATATGATAGCAGACGCTGGGAAGGATGTCAACAAAGAACTTTCGACAAATGGAAGCGGAAGACATTGGTATTCCAGTTTTCATTGCAGTTTTTGCTTTTGAGGAAAAAACGGGAGTACCGAAAGATTTCGGCGTCGGACATGATACTTCGGGATAAAAAAGAAGCCATGGCGCTTCTTCAGCGGACTGGGAACCAATTTCCCGGGACGCTGATACCTCGCGATGGCTTCATAAACAGTATACGCGATCCAAAGTCACCTGTCAAGAAAGAATTGAAAAAGTTATGTAAAGTGAAGATATTGGGGGAAAATTTGACAAAAAGGGTGGCGAGAGATGGGACTCGTTGCCGATTTGCCGAAGGCAAATCGTAAGGAGGCAATTCCGTCCAGCCGGAATTGCCCAACCTGCCCCCGGCAGGTTGGATTGAATTTTTCGAGTCCCATCGAGCATTAAAAAATCCGAACGCCCGTAAGGGCATTCGGATTTTTTTGGTGCGAGAGATGGGACTCGAACCCACACGGCATAACCACACGCACCTCAAACGTGCTTGTCTACCATTCCAACACTCTCGCGAATGTGCTAAAATATTATAACCCTGCACCTTGCTTTTGTCAATATCTTTTTGAAGAAAACCCTTGAATCCGGGGTGTTTCTCTGCTACACTAGGGAAAACGAGGCGGGGAGGATGCCAGATGGTTCGATTTTTTGCACAGCCAGAGGAGCTGGCAGGGGACAGCGTGATTCTGACCGGGGAGAATGCCCAGCACGCGAAGGTTCTGCGGCTGAAATCCGGGGAGGAGGTACTGGTCTGCGACGGAGACGGGCAGGAGTGCCTGTGCCGGGTGGCGGAGTTTGACGGAAAGGAATTGACGCTGACGGTCTGTGACCGCCGGGATTCCGTGACGGAGGCTGCCGTCCGGGTCAGCGTATATATGGCCTTCCCCAAGGCGGACAAGCTGGAGCATGTGATTCAGAAGGCTACGGAGCTGGGAGCCTACGAGATCGTGGCCTTCCCCTCCGGGCGGTGTGTTTCCAGACCCGATGAGAAAAGCCTGAAAAAGAAGCTGGAGCGGTGGCAGAAAATCGCCGCCTCTGCCGCAGAGCAGTCCGGCCGTGGACGGATTCCACAGGTAATCGCCCTTGGAAGCTACGCAGAAGCCCTGTCCCGGGCGGCGCAGGCGGATAAGGCTCTGATGTTCTATGAGAATGAACAGGCAGTTACCCTGAAAATGGCTCTGTCTGGCGGCGGCTACCAGACCGTCAGCCTCCTCACCGGCCCGGAGGGCGGCTTAGAGGAGAAGGAAGTGGAACAGGCCAGAGCCGCCGGGCTGCAGGTCTGCACCCTTGGCAAGCGGATTCTTCGTTGCGAGACAGCCCCTCTGTGCGCCCTGTCTGCGGTTATGTACGATGCTGGAGAGTTTTAGTTCAAAAGCGGAAGGCATTTGCCTTCCGCTTTTTCCGTCAGGAGAAACTCACCGAAGATGCGTAAAACAGGTTTTCAGCAAATCCATGCACACCTGCAGACCGCTTTGCTCGTCATCATTTTTGGGGCTGTATTCCACAAAGTCCATGGAGCGAACTTTTCCGCTGCCCAGAATCAGGGACAGACATTGGTGGGCATCGGCAACCGAGGGCCCGTCGGGAATGGGAAGTCCGGTGGCGCAGAACGCGCCGGAATCCAGAAAGTCCACATCAAAGCTCAGATGGATGCAGGGGGTTTTCACCAGAGAAAGGAGTTCTTGGGTGCAGGCATTAATCCCTCGTTCCCGAACCTCCTCCATGGAGAAGCAGCGGATGCCCTGCTTTTGCAGAATTGCCCATTCCGCAGGATCTACGGAGCGGGTGCCGATGTAAAAGAGGTTTTCCGGGAGCACCTTGATGGCCTCTCTGCCGAAGCCGTCCATGAGCTTGCGGCTGCCCAGCCCCAGACAGGCGGACAGAGGCATACCGTGGATATGGTGAGATTCGGAGCTTTCGTGGGTATTGATATCCGTATGGGCATCCATCCAGATGACCGTCAGTTCTTCTTTGGGGATGGCATGATTCACACCGGAAATGGAGCCGATGCTCAGGGCATGGTCGCCGCCCAAAATCAGCGGAAAGTCGCCGGCGGCGTAAGCAGAAGAAACAGCCTGCTCCAGATTGCGGCAGACGGCTGTGGTGCCGCTGAGATATTCCATGGTCGGGTCAAGGTATTTGTCCGGATCTTCCGGAACCGGGATTGCCCGATTGCCGGTAATCTGGTGCCCACAATCCAGAGCCAGCCGGGCAAGTCCGGCTTTGCAGAAGCAATCGTAGGCCTGCTCTGTGCCCGGATTATCACAGCCATACCACATGGGGACACCGATAAACTGGATTTTCATTTATCTAACCTCGCAGTTCGCCACTGAGGCGGGGGAGTTGTCAACAACTTGTATATAGTATCACAATTTCCGGGTTTTGCAAGAGAAAGTCCCGATTACTTGTGATACTTGCTCCCGGCCTGAATGGCCTCCGCCCGGTACAGCTGTTCCAGCACCATGATCCGTGCCAGATGGTGGGGGAAGGTCATGGGACCCATGGACAGCCGGTAATCCGCCCGTTCCTTGACTTGAGGTGCCATGCCGAAGGAGGAGCCGATGAGAAAGCAGGCGCTGGACTTGCCGGAGAGCTTCACTTCCTCCAGCTTCCGGGCAAAGCCCTCGCTGCTCAGCTCCTTGCCCTCCGGGGTGAACACACAAAACCATGCCCCCTTGGGAATTTTGGAGAAAATCAGCTCCGCTTCCTTATCCAGCCCGGCGGCGATTTCGGCAGGGGAGGGATTCTCCGGCAGGCGCACCTCCGGCAGCTCCAGCAGGGTGAAGCGGCAGTAGCCCCCCAGCCGCTTTTTGTACTCCTCGGCGGCGGAGGCGTAAAATTTTTCCTTCAGCTTGCCCATGGTGATCAGAGTGATGTCAAACATAGTTTTTCCTCGCATTCCGATTTGTACATAGTTTACCATTGCCGCCGGAAAAAGGCAAGTATCCAATCCTTCCTGTGGGGGAAACTGTATTTGGGGTGATTGGGATGAAAGAAAAGAAAATTGTCACAGACCCCAACGGCAGCTACACCGGCCGTCCCAAGAACCCGGGGGAAATCCCGGTGCAGGATGTGGACGATCTGTAGCAAAAGGGCACAGGCAGAAAAACTGCCTGTGCCGCATTTTTTACCGGATGGGGATTTCATAGAAGGTCTCGATGGTTGGCCTGCCTTCTGCGTCCTTCTCCCAGCCCTTGTGGAACAGCAAGGATTCCACCTGACTGACATCCAGAATGGCATCATATATATCGGACTGGGTAAAGTAAATCATATTTTCCTCATCCTCAAAGCCGCTGGAACCGGCACCGCACCGATGTTCACTGCCGTCCTTCATGCGCACACCCCTGACTGCCTGAGGAAGCTCCACCAGTTCATCCCAGCCCTCCCAGTAGTCATCTACCTGATACCGGGCACGAATGGTTTTCTGGCCGATTTCCGCATCCAGCAGAATCACATTGCTGTCACCAATTTTTGCGTTGGGTGTGACGGTGATGCTGTCGCTGGTGCCAGTCAGTGTCCACTTCAGTTCCCAGTTGCCTTCTACCTGGGGTTCCGGCATGCCTGCCTTCTGGCCAGACTGATAATCGATGCTGTGGAAGGAAAAAACAATCTCCTTACCCATATACCTGCCATCCGTTTCTTGGAAGCTGATATAGTGAGTATATTCCAGCCTTCCGTCAGTGGTTCCATCAAGGAACCAGCCGGACTGACTTACATAAAAATCCTGCTTTCCGTCAATGGTGACCGTGGGCCAGACAGAGGGTTCTTTGTTTTCCGGCAGGTCAAAGCCTTCGATTCGGAAGATGATCTCTGCATGGAAACTATCCACAATGGTCTGCACCGCAGTGATGGTAATGCCCTGATCGGTGACAGACAGCACTTCATTGGGTTCTTCTGAACCCTTGGATTCCTCCAGCATCACGGACAGGCCGCTCTTTTCTGCCTGTTGTTTGATTTCCTCAGACGGATTGTACCTTGTCTGCGTACTGGTTGACCACCGGGTGAATACCGCCGCGCCGGTGAGGGTGGCCAGCAGGGCGGCGAGGACTGCTGCTGTCAGCAAAATTTTTCCGGATGTACGATGATGCATAGCTTGCTCCTTTCCATGGGCGGCCAGCTTTTCTGCCATAGCAGCCTGTGCCTCGGGAGAAAACCGGATGGCATCCATGGACGAGCGGTATTCCTGTTTCAAATTGTGTCTCATAGAATCAGAGGCTCCCTTCCGCAGATAGTGCTGAGCGCAGTTTCCGCCGTCCCCGGGACAGAAGCTGGTTGATGTTTGCTTCGCTTTTGCCCAGAATCTGCCCGATCTCTCTGGCGGAGTATTCTTCGTAGTAGTACAGGTACAGGGCAATGCGCTGCTCCTTGGGCAGGGTTTGCAGGGCATCCAGAATAGGAGTGTCCGGGACTGCCGGGGCGGCAATGGTTTCCGCCTCGTCCAGCGCCACGGTTCGCCGGAAAAAGGAGCTTTTCAGGTAATCCTTACAGGCGTTGACGGTGGTGCGGATGATCCACGCCTTTTCGTGCTGATCGTTTTCAAACTGGGGTGCCTTGGTCAGATATTTGAGAAAAACCGTCTGGCAGATATCCTCGGCATCATAGGTCTGCTTCAGATATTGATAGCTGATGCGAAGAATCATGTTGGAATATTGCGCCACCAGCCGGTTTGCCTGCTGGGTATCCACAGCGTATCACCTTCTTTATGTTTTTGGAGGCCTCTGTATGGTATACGAAACACACAGACAATATCTGACACCATGATAGCAAAAAAGCTGCAAAACACAAGAAGTGCTTTGCAGCTCTCTTGATCTGGTGAAAACCCCTTTGGGCTTTTCACCAAAGGTTTGCAGTCTGCTGCGCGCAGAATTTGCTTGCCACGAGCAAACAAATTCCACACTTGCAGCCTGAGATGTATCATCGGCCAGGTACATGCCCCGGCCGATGATGATTCAGATTCTATTTGCCGTTTTCACGGCAAACTCTGCGAGGCTTTTGATACATAGGAGCATCAAAACAAAAGCAGCTTTCCTACTGTTGACTATTGTCTTTGCTGGTATTTCCGTTTGGTAGCCATACCGCCCCGAATGTGGCGCTCCTGCTTGTTGAGATCCAGTACCTGCCGTACCTGAAGGTAGAGGGCGTAGTTATATTGCTTCAGCCGCTGGGAAAGATCCTTATGTACAGTGGATTTGGAAAGGCCGAAATGGCTGGCGGCGCTGCGTACCGTGGCGCCGGTTTCGATCATGTACACAGCCAGTTGACAGGCTCGCTCCTCCATGGTGCTCTGCATAGGCTTCCCTCCGATGCTGTGTGCTGACAGAAAATCCTATGCCCCGAAGGGAAATAATATGCCTTCTTGACAGGCAGAAACCACAAGGGTACAATATAGTACGAAAAAGAATCAGGAGGCAGATTATGCTGTATTTCAACAATGACTACGCCGAGGGCTGCCACCAGAGCATTCTGGATGCCCTTGTGAAAACCAATATGGAGCAGACTCTGGGCTACAGCGAGGATTCCTACTGCGCCGCAGCTCGGGAGAAAATCCGCAAAGCCTGCGGTAACGACAAGCTGGCAGTCCACTTCCTTGTGGGCGGCACCCAGACCAACCTGACGGTGATCGATGCCGCCCTGCGTCCCCATCAGGGGGCGATGTGCGCATCCAGCGGTCATATCCATGTCCACGAAACCGGCGCGGTGGAGGCAACGGGGCACAAGGTGCTGACCTTGCCTTCCACAGACGGAAAAATCACCGCCCGGCAGGTGGAGCAGGCGGTGCTTGCCCACCGGGCAGACGGAGCCTTTGAGCACATTGTCCAGCCCAAGCTGGTGTACATCTCCAACCCCACGGAGCTGGGAACGCTGTATACGAAACAGGAGCTGGAGGATTTGTCTGCGGTCTGCCAGAAGCTGGGGCTGTACCTGTTTCTGGACGGGGCCCGGCTGGGCTACGGCCTGATGGCAAAGGGGAACGATCTGACTATGGCGGACATCGCCCGACTGTGCGATGTGTTCTACATCGGCGGCACCAAGGTGGGAGCTCTCTTTGGGGAGGCTGTGGTGATCCGGAATCCGGCTCTTGCGGAGGATTTCCGCTATATCATCAAGCAGCACGGCGGTATGCTGGCTAAGGGTCGCCTGCTGGGAATCCAGTTTGACACCCTGTTTACCGACGACCTGTACTACAAAATCTCTGCCCATGCCGATGCCATGGCGGACAGACTCCGGGATACTTTGGCGGAAATCGGCGCGCCCCTGCTGGTGCCCGGCACCACCAATCAGGTCTTTGCCATCCTGCCGGATACCTTATTGGAGGAACTGGCAAAAACGGTTACCTTCAGCGAGCAGGAGAGAGTCAGCGATACCCACCGGGCGGTGCGGTTCTGCACCAGCTGGGCAACCAAGGCGGAAAATGTGGACACCCTCTGCCGAAAACTGAAGGAGCTGGCTGCGAAATAATTTACACCCTATTCACGGATTTTGCCCCAGACTGCGGTATACTGTGACAAAAAGGGGGAGTATTCTTGCAAATGGATAAAAAACTCATCCGCAACATCTTCTACGGTGCTGCCGGATGTGTGATTTTGGCCTGGCTGCTACGGGATACCGAGCGGTTCCGGGCATTGGTGGGTGCCTTCTGGTCGCTGATTGCCCCCTTTGTGGTGGGAGCTGCGCTGGCCTTTATTTTTAATGTCCCCATGCGTGCCATTGAGCGGCAGCTGGACGGCGTCCGGCACAGGGGTTTGCGCCGGGGGCTTTCCATCGTCCTGACGGTGCTGTTTCTGATTCTCATCATCATGTTTGTGGTGGAGCTGCTGGTGCCCCAGATCCGGCAGACGGTGGATTCCCTGACGGCCTCCGTCCCGGCCTTCGTGGAACGGGTGGCAGGTACACTGAGAGTCTACATGGATGAGAACCCGGATATCAAGCAGTGGGTGATGGATGCGCTGGACATGGAAACCATCAACTGGAACACCCTGCTAAAGAATGCCATGCAAATGGCGGGTGACGCGGCTTCGTCTGTCATGGGCAGCGCTGTCAGCGTCATCGGCAATGTGGCCGGTACGCTGGTGAATGTGGTGATCAGCATTGTGTTCTGCCTGTACTGTCTGGCACGGAAGGACATCCTGGCCTGTCAGGGGAAAAAGATTCTGTATTCCCTTCTGCCGGAAAAAACCACGGACGAGATTCTGCGGATTCTCCGGCTCACCAACACCACCTTTTCCAGCTTCATCTCCGGGCAGTGTCTGGAGGCCTGTATTCTGGGTTGCCTGTTTGCCGTTTCCATGGCGCTGTTCAGGATGCCCTATATCCCTCTGGTCAGTGTCATCATCGCGGTGACGGCACTGGTGCCGGTGGTGGGTGCCTTTGTGGGCTGCATTGTGGGAGCCTTCTTCATTCTGGTGGAGGATCCGGTGCAGGCGTTGACCTTTGTGGTGATGTTCCTTGTATTGCAGCAGATCGAGGGCAACCTCATTTACCCCAGAGTGGTGGGTACCTCCGTGGGTCTGCCGGGAATGTGGGTGCTGGTGGCGGTGAGCATCGGCGGCGAGCTGCTGGGCGTTGGGGGAATGCTGCTGATGATTCCGCTGACCTCCGTGCTGTACACCCTGCTCCGGGAGTTCACCGACCGTCGGCTGAAGGAGCGGAATATCCCTGCCGAGAAGCTCCGCAGTCCGCCCCCGGAAATCCAGCCCTGGCAGCAGAAAAAGCAGGCGAAGAAAGATCGTGCCCACCTGGAAAAGATGAAGGAACAGCTGAAAAAGCTACAGCAGAAATAAAGTTTTGGGAGACTGCAAAGGCAGTCTCCCATTAGCGTGTCAAAAAAGTATGTCATTCCGAGGGAGCGAAGCGACCGTGGGAATCCGTTCCCTCAGAAAGCATCGATTTACTGAAAAATCTGACTAAAACGGAATATTTTGGAGAACGGATTGCCACGCCAGTGGCGCTCCGCGCAGCGAATCCATAATCGCAATGATTGCCAGTGGCAATCATACCACATTTTTTCTGAGCACTGGCTCGCAATGACAGGTTTTTCTACAATCTCTTTCGGGAGACTGCCTTTGCAGTCTCCCAATTTTGTTATTTGCCAAGATCTTTGTTTTTCTGATAGGCCGCCACAATGCAGTCCATGGCGGCGCCCCGGAAGCCCTTGTTTTCCAGTGCCCGGAGTCCTGCGATGGTGCTGCCCCCGGGGGAGCACACCGCGTCCTTCAATGCCCCGGGATGCCGGCCGCTTTCCATCAGCATTTTGGCGGAGCCTGCCATGGTGGCTGCGGCGTAGGTCATGGCCTTTGCCCGGGGCAGGCCGCAGGCCACTGCGCCGTCTGCCAACGCCTCCAGAAAGACATACATATAGGCAGGGCCGCTGCCGGACAGGGCACTGGCGGCATCGATAAGTGTCTCATCCAGAGGATCCAGCAGACCGCAGCCGGCCATATCTCCCAGCCAGTCCTGCAAAACATCCTTCTGCACCAGCGCATTGCAGCAGTAGGGAATCAGTCCCTCCCCCACGGAAACCGGGGTGTTGGGCATGATGCGGATAATGGGGATTTCACACCCGGCAAACGCCTGAATCTGTGCCATGGTCAGCCCCGCCGCCATGGTGATGAGCAGAGGCTTTCGACCAGCCAGAACCTCCTGCAAGGGAGCCAGGCAGCCCTTCATCATGTGGGGCTTCACCCCCAGAAAGATTCGATCACAGGTTTGGGCAATGATTTCATTGGTGGCATAGGTGATTTCCAGTTGCTGTGCCAGAGCCTTTCCCTTGCCGGAGCGGTCGGACAGGGCGATGTCCTTTGTTGCCCGGCTCAGGGCAGCGGCGATGGCACCGCCCATGTTTCCGCAGCCGATAAATCCGTATTTCATAAGTTTCCCTCCTAACGCACATGGCCGTTGCCATGGATGATGTATTTGTAGGTGGTCAGCTCCCGCAGACCCATGGGGCCCCGGGCGTGGAGCCGCTGGGTGGAGATGCCCATTTCACAGCCCAGACCGAATTCCCCTCCGTCAGTGAACCGGGTGGAGGCGTTGACATAGACGGCTGCACTGTCCACCAGAGAGGTGAACATCTGCTCGGCCTCTTTGCTTTGGGTGACAATGGCCTCGCTGTGCCCGGTGGAGTGGGCGGCAATGTGGGCTACGGCTTCCCGGACATCCTCCACGCACTTGACAGCCAGAATGTAGTCCAAAAATTCCGTGTCGAAGTCCCGCTCTCCTGCCGGGGTGCCGGGGATGATGGCGGCAGCCTCCGGATCCAACCGGAATTCCACCCGATCTCCGATGCGCTGTTGCAGCATGGGCAGGAACTTTCCGGCAATGGCTCTGTCCACCAGCAGCACCTCCTCGGCGTTGCACACGCTGGGACGGCTGGTTTTGGCGTTTTCCACGATGTTCACCGCCATAGAAAGATCGGCGGTTTTCTCCACATACACATGGCAGATGCCGGTGCCGGTTTCGATGCAGGGCACCGTGGCGGTGCGGACACAGGCCTGAATCAGCCCGGCGCCTCCACGGGGAATCAGCAGATCCACATAGCCGTTGGCGGTCATCAGGGCGGTGGCGCTCTCCCGGGAGGTGTCCTGCACCAGATTCACGGCATTTTCCGGGATTCCGACTTTCTTCAGTCCCTCTCGCAGTGCCCGGACAATGGCATTGGCACTGCGGAAGGCCTCCTTGCCGCCCCGGAGGATGCAGACATTTCCGCTTTTCAGAGCCAATGCCGCTGCGTCGCTGGTGACATTGGGGCGGCTTTCATAGATGATGGCAATGACACCCATGGGAACGGAGATTTTCTGGATTTTCAGCCCGTCTGCCCGGATGGTTTCCTCCAGAACTCTGCCCACCGGGTCGGGGAGGGCGGCTACCTGCCGGATTCCTTCCGCCATGGCGGCGATCCGGGCAGGGGAGAGGGAGAGCCTGTCCAGCATCACATCGGAGACGGTGCCTTTTGCGGCTTCCAGATCCTGTGCGTTGGCCTCCAGAATGGCGGCCTGCGCGGCAAGCAGGGCATCCGCCATGGCAAATAAACCGTCATTTTTCTGCTGCTCTGTGAGGCAGGCGATCTGCCCCTTCACAGCCCGGGCGTTTTCCAGCATGGTTTTCATACAGTTTCCTCCTCAAAGGTGGTGCCGATATCCTTTCCTTCCAGAATATCGTACAGGTTTTCCGGACGGCGGCCGTTGGCAATGACCATGGAACAGCCGCAGCTCATGCAGATCTGGGCGGCCCTCAGCTTGGTGATCATGCCGCCGGTGCCCTGCAAACCGGCACTGACACCGGCCAGAGCGTAGATGCTGTCGTCCAGCTTATGAACCCGGTGGATCTGCCGGGCATCGGGGTTCTTGTGGGGGTCGGCGGTGTACAGACCGTCGATGTCGGACAGCAGAATCAGCTTGTCCGCCTGCACGCTTTCTGCCACAATAGCGGCCAGAGTGTCGTTGTCTCCGATGACGATTTCGTCGGTGGCAACGGTGTCGTTTTCATTGAGGATGGGCAGAGCATCCAGCTCCAGCAGCCGGTTCAGGGTGTTGCGGAAGTTCTGATGCCGCTTTTCGTTTCCGATATCCTCACCGGTGATCAGAAGCTGAGCCACAGTGTGATGGTAGTCCGCAAACAGCTTGTCGTAGATGTACATCAGCTCGCACTGTCCCACGGCGGCGGCGGCCTGCTTGGTGGGAATGTCCGAGGGCTTCTGCCGCAGACCCAGCTTGCCCACCCCCATACCGATGGCGCCGGAGGACACCAGAATCACCTGGTGGCCGGAGTTTTTGATATCACTGATGACCTTGCACAGCTGCTCCACCCGGCGGATGTTCAGATGCCCGGTGGCGTGGGTCAGGGTAGAGGTGCCGATTTTGATGACTATGCGCATGGAGAAACCTCCTGTGTCTGTTTTTTCTACATTATACCACTTTTTGCCAGTATGGCAAGGAAAAACCGCAGCCCGAAGGCTGCGGCTAAACTGTCAGAAAATCCCTCCGGGCTTTTCCGACAAATATTTGCAGCCTGCTACGCGCAGGATTTGTTTTCTATCAGAAAACAAATCCCACACTTGCAGCCTGAGATGTATCTTCGGCCAGGTACACGCCCTGACCGAAGATGATTTAGATTCTATTTGCCACAAAGTGGCAAACTCTGCGAGGCTAATTGATGAGCTGGCCAAAGAAAAAGGTTCAAAAGCAGTTTACTCCACAATGACGGTTCCGTCAGCGCCGACGGTGATGGTCATGCCATCCTTGACATAGTCCAGAAATTCATCTCCCAGGCAGTCAATCACCGGCATCTTGGCCCCGTCCAGCCAGACGGAGGCCAGAATGGAACCGGCTGCCGCCAGAGAGTCAATGCTCTTGCTGTACAGCATACAGGCAGGCTGCCGCCCCATGGCGCAGGCGCAGTACAGCACCATGCCGCCGGTGGTGGAGCCGATGGTCTGGGGCAGGCAGAGAGCCTTTCCCAGCATGGGCTTGTTGTACAGGTCGGGATTATTCTGGTCGCCGCAGGTAGCCTTTTTGTCCCCGAACTGCAATGCCTTCTGGAAGGAGGCGAGGGTATTCAGACCGCCGTGGGATACCAGAGCGGGGGCAGTGACGGTACCCGGGGCGATGACACGGCCTTTGAATTCACGCATGGCTACTTTCCTCCTTCGGTGGTGATGATGCCCAGAATTTCCTGTTCGGTGTAATATCTGGCGGTGGAATAGGTTCTCAGCTTATTGGAGCAGGTAATCACCGGCATTTTTCCGCACAGGGGATTGTTCATATACATCAGAGGACAGATGTAGCTGAGCACCACGCCGGTATCTGCCAGCCGCTTGGCATACTCCGTCTTGTCGAATGCCTTCTTGACGGCAGGGGCGGTGGTGAACACCGTGGGGATGGAAACCTGCTTCAAACCGTTCTTTTTCAGCCCGGCCTCCACATCCTCCGTCCAGCGGATCAGCTGCTCCATGGACAGGTGGGGACAGCCCACAAAGCACAGCTTGGGCTTGGCGGCAGGATTCTTCCAGACCACGGGATAATTCTTCTTCACCCGCTCCAGTTCGGTGTCGTCGATGACATAGACCCTGGCACCCTCAGCCACCAGACCGGCACCCTGAACCTTGGCCTCCGGGGTGAGGTTTTCCATATGGAACAGACCCACGGCACCGTTGGAGGCGGTGGCGGCGCCGAAATCCTTCAGGTAGGCTCGGTTTTCGTCGTTCAGCTCCGTGCCCAGCCACTTCTCCATGCCGGTGATGAAGGGAACCTCCTCCATGACCTTCATGCCGATGGCGGAGCCAAGAAGCTGTGCCTCCGGCTTTTTGGTGGTGGCAACCTGAACGATCCAGGTGGCCTTCCGCCCTTCGTCGGTGAGCAGACCGAAGTGGGGGACAAACCCGGCGATGGAGCCCATGATGTCCATGATGCCGGAGTTGCGGTTGCACCGGGCACCCAGCACGGAGTTTGCGTACACCACGGCAGAGGACTCTGCCCAGCTGAGAATGTCTCCCATCTTGGGTGTGTTGCCCACCTCATCCATATAGCAGGTGCAGGTGAAGGCGTCCTCGTCCATCAGACCCAGCTGCTGCAGCTGCTTTTCGTAGGATTCCTGCCGGGAGTACATGAAATTGTTGAACACAAAGTTCTGCAAAAAATTGGCGGGGACATTTTTATCCAGCGGCCGGGGATCCACGGAGAATTTCTGCTGGGAAATGGCTCCGCCGTCGATGAGCTGCTGCATCAGGTCAAACACAGGCCCCATCATTTTCAGGCCGAAGGAGGTGACCAGATGGTTGTATTGGGAGGAAACAGGCACCAGCTTGTCGGCGTGGAAGGTGTCGCCGTACATCACCAGGGTTTTCATCACCTTGGCCATGGTCTCGCCTTTGGAGCCGTCCAAAATGGCCTGTTGTTCGTCGGTTAAGTACATGATATTGCTCCTTTCCAGAAGGAAAAATAAGGAAAAATTACAGATTCATGCAGATATCCCAGGCCTGCCAGATGACAGTGCGCAGATTGCCTACCTTGCTGGCATCGCCGATGATGTGGATGTTCTTTCCGGCAGGCGCCAGAGGCTGGGGCTTGTAGCCCACGGAGAGGATTACGGAATCCCCGGCAATCTTGAACTGCATTCCGTTGCGATCCTTCACCAGCACACCGTCGTCCTGAATCTCCACCAGACTGGTTTCCAGATGGACGGGAATCTTGTTGGCCTTGAAGTAGTCCCGCAGGTAGCTGGAGTTGGCAAGACAGACGCCCCGGACGGGAATCAGATCCTCCTTCATCTCCACGATGGTGGGATGCTTGCCCATGAGACACAGATCGTAGGCAATCTCGCAGCCTGTCAGGCCGCCGCCGATGATGGTGACATGGTCGCCCACTTCCTGCTTGCCCATCAGGTAGTCCACAGCCTGAATGCCCTTCTCCGCACCGGGCAGGGGCAGGGTGTTGGGAGCTGCGCCGGTGGCAATGATGATCTCGTCGGCGCTGACCTGACTGAGATCGGTGACCTCCACCCCCAGCTTCACTTCCACTTCGGAACGGGCAATCTCCCGGCGGTACCAGGCGATGAGGGCGCGATCCTTCTCCTTGAAGCTGGGTGCCGCGGCAGCCAGGAACACACCGCCCAGCTGCTGGCTCTTTTCGTACAGGGTGACCTTGTGACCCCGTTTGCTCAGCAGCAGGGCAGCCTCCATACCGCCGATGCCGCCGCCGATGACCACCATGCGCCTGGGAATCCGGGCAGGCTTTACCTTATACTTCCGGCTCTGCATGGTCTGGGGATCCAGTGCGCACCGGGCGAGGCCGCAGGTGTCAAAGAAGTCCTGATCGTTGGCATGACCCTTGTAGCTGGCGAAGTTAAAGCAGCCGTTGTGGCAGCAGATGCAGGGACGGATCTCCTCAAGGCGATCCTCCATCAGCTTGGTGACCCACTGACCGTCGGCCAGGAACTGACGGGCGACACCCATGGCATCGATGCAGCCCTCGGCAATGGCTCGTGCTCCCACCTCCGGCTCCATCCGACCGGCGCAAACCACGGGGATGTCCACAAACTGCTTGATGTGAGCCACATCCTCCAGATTGCAGTTCTGGGGCATATACATGGGCGGATGCGCCCAGTACCAGGAGTCATAGGTGCCGTTGTCGGCGTTGAGCATATCATAGCCGGCATCCTGCAAATATTTGGCAGCCTTCTCGGACTCTTCCAGATCCCGGCCGATCTCCTTGAATTCCTCTCCGGGCAGAGCGCCCACCCGGAAGTCCTTCACCTTGGACTGGACACTGTAGCGCAGGGAGACCGGGAAGTCCTCGCCGCAGCTTTCCTTGATGGCCTTCACCACCTCCACGGGGAAGCGGTAGCGGTTTTCAAAGGAGCCGCCGTAGTCGTCGGTGCGGTGGTTGGTGTATTTCAGGGTGAACTGATCCAGCAGGTAACCCTCGTGAACGGCGTGCACCTCCACGCCGTCAACCCCGGCCTTTTTGCACAGAGCGGCGGTTTTGGCGAAGGCATCGATGATCTCGTGAATCTGCTCCACGGTCATCTCCGGGGTGGTAATGCTGGGATCCCAGCGGCTGGGCAGGGGACTGGGGCTGGCCAGCTGATAGCTGGTGTCGATGACGGGCTTGACAATGGCTCGAAGCAGGGGATTCTTGTGCAGGGGAGCGATGTGGTCGGTGATGGCCCAGCTGCGGCCCATGCCGGCGGTGAGCTGGATAAACACCTTGGCTCCGGTTTTATGGATCTCGTCCATAAATTCCTTCAGGTCATCGAACATCTTCTCGTTCTGCCACAGCCATTTCCCCCACAGGGTATCCCGGAGGGGCGCAATGCCGGGGATGATCAGACCCACATTGTTGTTGGCACGGTCCAGGAAGAACTTTGCAGCTTCCTTGTCAAAGTGGCAGCCGGTCAGCTCCATCCAGCCGAACAGGGAGGTGCCGCCCATGGGACACAGGACAATCCGGTTCTTGATCTCCACATTGCCCACCTTCCATGGGGTAAACAGGGCCTCATACTTGGTATCCATACCATCGACTCCTTTATTCTGAAATTGGCAGGAAGGGGATTCCTTATAATATGTAGTATAAACCGCGGGAGGAACCCTGTCAAGATTTGTGTAAAATCCCCATGGAAAAAACGGGAGCAGATAATCTGCTCCCGGAGCTGTTCTTGCAGGATTTCGGATTTTGTGATAAAATACCTATACAGACGGCACGGCGGCGGTGGCTTCCGAGGCTTGGGTTGGCGCAGTGGTTGGCTGTGTGGTTGCGGTCTGGCTGGGGGCGGCCTTGTTCATCCGGAAGCCCTGAATGTGCCCGTTGGGGGAGGTGTTGGTCACATCTCCGCCAATGATCTGGTTTTTGTATACCAGCAGCGTGGCGTATACCGGGGCGGTGGCACCGGGGAAGTTGGTGACCTTGTAGACATAGCGCATGACCTTTTTTCCGGAGTATTCCTTCAGATCGTAGCCCTGACCCTTCTGCAGCAGGTTGTAGCGGTCAAAAACCGCACTGTCCTCGTCGGGGATCCGCACCTGACCGGATTCTGCCGGGGTTTCGGAGACCTCCCAGCCGAAGTCCTTCAGGAACTGAATTCTGCCGTCATTCCCTGCCGCCTTGGGGGTGGTGGGAACGGAGACGGTGGGGGTGCTGTCCCGGCCGAATATCAGAATCAATGCCAGAATCACGGCGGCCACCCCGGCCAGAATCAGCAGCCCCTTTTTGAAATCGACCTTTGCGGTCATAAACATCATGATAATCCCTCCCTTAAAACATTGCATTACAGCCTATTCCCCGGGGGACAGGGATAGAACGGAGAAGCTATGGAACGATTGGACAAATTCCTCTGCGACAGCGGCGCGGGCACCCGGTCACAGGTGAAGGCAATTCTGAAATCCGGCAGAGTCACCGTAGACGGGAAACCGGAAAAAGACCCATCCAAAAAGGTGAATATCGGAACGCAGACAGTCTGCCTGGATGGGGAGCCTCTGACGGGAAAACGGCGAATGGTAGTGATGCTGAATAAGCCGGCAGGCTTTGTCACCGCTACGGAGGACGCTTCGGAGCGGACGGTGATGGAGCTGCTGCCGGAGCAGTGGAGACATCTGGATCTGAAGCCCGTGGGACGGCTGGACAAGGCCACGGAGGGGCTGCTGCTGTTTACCAACGACGGCGACCTGCTGCACAGGCTGATCTCCCCAAAAAAAGGGGTGGAAAAGATGTACTATGCCAGGCATGAGGGACAGGCGGCAGAAGCAGATGTGGCGGCCTTCGCCGCCGGGCTGGAGCTTCGGGACGGAACGGTCTGCCTTCCGGCAAGCCTGGAGCCCCTGGGGCCCGGTGAGAGCCGGGTCACCCTTCGGGAGGGGAAATACCATCAGGTTCGCCGGATGATGGCCTCCCGGAATATGACGGTTGTGTATCTGGAGCGGCAGCGGGAGGGCTTTCTGACCCTGGGGGATCTGCCCAGAGGGCAGGCAAGAGAGCTGACGCAGCCGGAGATTTTGCGGCTGGAAAGTGAGATTTAGGATAAATTGCCCTGCGAAACGATAGAAACCGGGGGAGAATTTCCAGCAGACTGGGAATAATACCTAAAAAACAGCGTGGTTTTTGCAATAATATGTCAAAAGGTACTTGCAAAATGCGCAAAAGCCGTGTATAATATGTCTAGACTTTTGTGAAATGCGCATTTGTGCAAGATACTAAGGAGGGGCAGCAACATGTCCAACAGTGTTTTTCAGAGCGTAATCCTTCAGTTAAAAGAGGTTTCTGAGCGCTGCTTCGGCGTGATGGACGCCGAGGGCTGCGTGGTCTCCTGCACGGATGTCTCCCTGCTGGGAGAGCGCTGGCCGGAGGCAGTGATGAAGGTGGGCAATGCCGCCGATGGCGTGGTCACCTTTGCCCAGAAGAGCTTCAAGGCCATTGTGGGCAGTTCCAATTTCTTTGAGTATGCTGTGTTCTGCTCCGGCGATGATGAGGAGGCAAGGGTATTCTGCCAGATGGCGTACATTGCCCTGAACGATGCCAGAATTTTTTATGAGGAGAAGCATGACCGGGGCACCTTTGTCAAGAATATTATCATGGATAACATTCTCCCCGGTGATATTTACATCCGGGCAAAGGAGCTGCACTTTGCCACCGATACCCCCCGGGCGGTGTTCCTGATCCGCCAGATTGGCCACAGCGATGTGGCTACGGTGGATGTGGTGTCCGGAATGTTTACCGACAAAATGCAGGACTTTGTCCTGAGCATCAACGAGTCGGATGTGGCTGTTGTGAAGCAGATCAGCGCCAACACCACCAGCGAGGAGCTGGAGAAGCTGGCTGTGGCCATGGAGGATGCGCTGCGCAATGAGCTGCGGATCCGCACCGTCATCGGCATCGGTACCGTGGCGGAGCATCTGCGGGGTCTGGCCGACTCCTATAAGGAAGCCCAGACTGCCATCGAGGTGGGCAAGGTGTTCGACACCGAGAAGAGCATTATGCACTATGAGAATCTGGGCATCGGCCGCCTGATCTATCAGCTTCCCACCACCCTTTGTGAGATCTTCCTCAGCGAGGTGTTCAAGAAGAACTCCATCGATTCTTTGGATCAGGAGACATTGTTCACCATCAACAAGTTCTTTGAGAACAACCTGAATGTCTCCGAGACCTCCCGGAAGCTGTTCGTCCACAGAAACACTCTGGTGTACCGTCTTGAGAAGATTAAGAAGCTCACCGGTCTGGATCTGCGCCAGTTTGATCATGCCATTGTATTCAAGGTGGCTCTGATGGTTCGCAAGTATCTTTCCAGCCGGGAAACCCGATAACGCCCCAAACCGGAGCTGCCTGGCAGCTCCGGTTTCATTCGCTCGAAAGTTTACATAAGAAAGCGTTATGTAAAAAGCACCTGAACAAAACCTGAAATTTTGCCCCGGTTTTTCATAAAAAACCTGTGAATTTATTGTAAAATCTTAGGCAAACCCCCTTTTCCCCCGGAAAAGAATTGACTTTTCTCAAGAATTGTGTTACAATTTGGTTACACTGCGGCCTGGGGCAGAGCCTGCTCCCGGCCTGATTACAGGAGAACAGAGATTATGATAGAATTTGTCGATGTTGTAAAATCATACACCCAGGGCAACAAAGCGCTGAACGGTGTCAGTATGCAGATCGAAGACGGGGAATTCTGCTTCCTGGTTGGCCCCTCCGGCTCCGGTAAGTCTACCATTATCAAGCTGATTACCGGTGAGCTAAAGCCCACCTCCGGCAATGTCCATGTCAACGGTTACTCTCTGGAGCGGATCCGCAAGCGGGAGATTCCCTATCTGCGCCGCACCGTCGGCGTTGTGTTTCAGGACTATCGCCTGATTTCCAAGATGACGGTCTATGAAAATGTGGCCTTTGCCATGCGTGTGGTGGGCGCCCGGGAACGGGAGATCAAGGATCGTGTGCCCTATGTGCTGGAGCTGGTGGGTCTGTCCAACAAGGCCGGACGCCATCCCGGCGAGATGTCCGGTGGTGAGCAGCAGAGACTGGCCATCGCCCGGGCACTGGTGAACAACCCCTCCATGATCATCGCGGACGAGCCCACCGGTAACCTGGACCCCCAGCGTTCCTTTGAAATCATGGCACTGCTGCAGGAGATCAACAATCTGGGCACCACCATGCTGGTGGTCACCCACGACCAGAATCTGGTGAAGCACTTCCGCAAGCGGGTTATTTCCATCAACGAAGGCGTTGTAGTCAACGACGGATTGGAGGCTTTTTACGGCTATGAAGATAAATAATATTGGCTATCTGTTAAAGGAAGGCTTCCGGGGAATTTTCCTCCATGGCTTCATGTCCTTCGCCGCTGTGTGCGTCACGGTGGCTTGCCTTCTGATTGTGGGCAGTTTCTCCATCCTGGCCTACAATCTGGATATTATGGTGGAGAACCTGAACAAGACCAGTGAGATCCTGGTGTATGTGGACAGCAGCCTGTCCGATGCCGAAGCCAGAAGCATCGGCACGAAAATCAACACCCTGAGCAATATCCTCAATGCCAAATTCGTCTCCCGTGAGGAGGCTCTGGAGGATTTCATTGCCGACCATGACGGTGACAGTGCCTTCAGCGGCGTGCAGGCGGAGGATCTTCGCCATCGCTATGTTGTCACCCTGGAGGACAACACCCTGATGAAGCAGACCGACGCCCAGCTGAAGCAGATCCCCGGTGTCGTGAAGACCAGCGCCGCCTATGAGCTGGCGGAGGGCTTCACCACCATTCAGAGCGTGCTGCACATTGTCACCGTTGCGGTGATGGCTGTGCTGCTGGTGGTATCCCTGCTGATTATTTCCAACACCGTCAAGCTGGCCATGTATGACCGCAAGGAAGAGATCGGCATTATGAAAATGGTGGGCGCCACCAACGGCTTCATCCGGCTTCCCTTCGTGGTGGAGGGCTTCACCCTGGGTATGATGGGCGCCCTTCTGGCCTTCGGCCTGGAATGGGTCATGTACGATGCCCTGATTGAAAAGATTTCCACGGTGGACTCCCTGCAGCTGTTTTCCTTTGTCGCCTTCCAGGAGCTGCTGATGCCCATGGTAGCAGTCTTCGGTGCAGCCGGCCTGTTTGTGGGCATTGTGGGCAGCTGGACTTCTATCCGGAAATTCCTGGATGTATGATTCCCAAAACCCGGGAGGGGAAAGCACCCATCATTAAGAGATAAAATATGGAGACCTAGCATGAAAAAACACAGAGCTTTCCGCTGCGCCTGCGGCTTTGTACTGGCTTTGGTGCTGGCTTTCACCAGCCTGCCGGTATCTACATACGCAGCCAAATCCTCCGCCCAGATCCAGTCGGAGATCGATTCTCTGAAGCAGGAGAATAAGGGGATTCAGGCACAGATTGATGCAATTCAGAAACAATATGATGCCAACGCCTCTGAGATCGGGGAGCTGGTAGCAAAGAAAGACGCCATTGACCAGGAAATTGCCCTGATCAACGCCCAGATTGACAATCTCAACGCCCAGATCACGGCCTTCGGCCAGATGATCGCCGACGCACAGGACGAGATGGATCTGGGGCAGCTTGTGCTCAATGGCTTAAATGAGAAGCATAAGCTGCGCATCCGCGCCATGGAAGAGGGCGGCGGCGTCAGCTATTGGGAGGTGGTCTTTGAGGCCAGCAGCTTTACGGATATGCTGGACAGAATCAATATGATGCAGGAAATCGCCGCCTCTGACCAGGCCCGGTTGAATGAGATGCGGGAAGCTGCCGCGGTCATTCAGACCGCGCAGGAGCAGATGCAGCTGGCCAAGGACGAGCTGGAGGGCTCCAGCCTGGAACTGGAAAACAGCTATGCAACCCTGGAGGAAAAGCGGACGGAGTCCGACGGAGTTCTTCGGGAGCTGGCTGCCAAGCAGGAGGAGTTCCAGCAGATGCTGGACGAATCCGAGGCCATGCAGCACAGCCTGATGGCGGAGATTGCACAGAAAGAGAAAGATCTGGCGGATGCCAAGTATGAAGAGCGGCTGGCGCTGCTGGCGCAGTCCGGCAACTGCCCGCCCTCTGATGCCACATGGATCACACCGGTTTCCGGTTACACCCTGACCAGCCCCTTCGGTATGCGCAAGCACCCCATTTATGGGGATATGCGGATGCATCAGGGCATTGATATGGCCTGCCCCCAGGGTACGCCCATCTATGCCACCCGGGCCGGAAGAGTTACCACCGCCTCCTATCAGGCTGGCGGTGCCGGCTACTATGTCAGCATCAATCATCTGGACGGCTTCGCCTCCATCTATATGCACATGACCCATTTTGTGGTGTCTGCCGGGCAGAATGTCTCTGCCGGACAGCTCATCGGTTATGTGGGCAGCACAGGCGGCTCCACGGGGCCCCATCTGCACTTTGGCATTTCTTATGCAGGAACTTATGTAAACCCCTTGGCATACATTTATTGATGCCCCCGCACTCGCAAAGGAGATTTTCATGAACAAGAATAAGCGCTTTGTGTCCATTCTGGCAGGTCTTATGGCGGCGGTAATGCTGCTGACACTGATCGTGGGACTGATTCCCACCAGAGCCAGCGCCCAGTCATCTTCGGAGATCCGCAATCAGATCAACGACCTGAAGCAGCAGAAAGCTGATATTGAGAAGGAAATCAAGGCCATTAAGGAACAGTACAAGGAAAATGAAGACGAAATTGCCGATATGGTTGCTCAGAAAAATGTCATCGATCAGGAGATCGGCCTGCTGAGCACGGAGCTGCTGAACATCAACGAGCAGATTTCGGCCTACAATGTCCTCATTGCCGACAAGCAGGATGAGTTGGATCATGCACAGGAGCGGTATGAAAACCTGAACGATCTGAACAAGGATCGAATCCGCGCCATGGAGGAGGACGGATCCGTGTCCTATTGGGAGGTTCTGTTCCGTGCCAACAGCTTCTCCGATCTGCTGGATCGGATGAACATGGTGGAGGAGATCGCATCCTCCGACCAGCGCCGTCTGAAGGAGCTGGGGGAGGCTGCCCAGAATGTTCAGATCGCCCGGGAGGAGCTGGAAGGGGAGAAGGCAGAACTTCAGAACACGAAAAATGAGCTGGATGCCACCCAGGAGGAGCTGAACGCCAAGCGTGAGGAGGCAGATGCCCTGATTCTGGAGCTGCTGGCCAAGGCAGAGGATCTGGAACAGCTTAAGGATGAATTCGAGAAGCAAAAATCCGCATTCCTGGATGAGATTGTCTCCATGGAAAAGGAGTATAACGCGGCCAAGCAGAGAGAGTGGGAGGAGTATATGGCTACCTTCGTCACCACGCCGCCTGCCACCAACGCCCCCTCCAACGGCAGCAGCGGTGGGAGCAGCAGCGGCGGCGGCACTGCCGGAACCGGCTCCGGCGGCTGGCTGGTGCCTGTGAACTATAAGAGACTGGAAAGCCCCTTTGGCAACCGTGTTTCTCCCACCACCGGCGCATCTACTTACCATCAGGGTGTTGACCTTTCGGCAGATGCCGGAACACCAATTTACGCCAGCCGGGCCGGTGTGGTTTCCACCGCAACCTATGGCTCCGCCGCAGGCTACTATGTAAAAATTAACCACGGCGATGGATTTTCCTCCATCTATATGCATATGAGCAACTATGTGGTCAGTGCCGGTCAGGCAGTCTCCGCCGGTCAGCTCATTGGCTATGTGGGGAAATCCGGTGTTGCCACCGGCTACCACCTGCATTTTGGCATCTCCTATAACGGAGCTTATGTAAACCCCTGCAACTATGTTCCCCTGTAAATAAATACTTCTTCCCACAGCCCATGGCGGCTGTGGGAAGATCGTTATGAGGTGATTTTTTGAAACGAAAACTTTTGCGCTTTGCCTCCTATCTGGCAGTTGCGGGGCTTGCTTCGGCTCTGACACTGGGGGTAAACTGGTGGCTGGGGGACTATTCCAAGCTGGAGCAGCTGGAATCCCTGATTGAGCAGCTGTACATCGAGGATGTGGATCTGACCACGGTGGAGGACTACGCTGCCGAGGGGATGATCGCGGCGCTGGGCGACCGGTGGAGCTATTATATCCCGGCCTCGGAATACCAGTCCTATCAGGAGCAGTCGGAAAACGCCTATGTGGGCATCGGCATCACCATCATTCAGGCGGAGGACGGTAGCGGCCTGGAGGTGGTGGAGGTGCAGCCGGAGGGTCCGGCCATGGAGGCCGGAATGCAGCCGGGAGACCTGATTACCGCCATTTCTGACCAATCTGCCGTGGGCATGACCACCGACGAGGCCCGGAATCTGGTGCGAGGAGAGGAAGGCACCTTTGTGTCCATAACCGTCCGTCGGGAGGAGCAGGAGTTGAACCTCTCCGTAAAGCGGGCGCGGATTGAGACCGTAGTAGCCAGCGGACAACTGCTGGATGGAAATATTGGACTTGTGACTATCAGCAATTTTGACCAGCGATGCGCCCAGGAGTCCATTTCCGCCATTGAAGATCTTCTGAATCAGGGAGCAGAAAAGCTGATTTTCGATGTCCGCTTCAATCCCGGTGGGTATGCGGAGGAGCTGGTGAAGCTGCTGGACTACCTGCTGCCTGAGGGCAACCTGTTCCAGACCGTGGATTCCATGGGAAGGCAGACGCTGGATACCTCCGACGAGAAGTGGCTGGATGTGCCCATGGCAGTTCTGGTGAACGCAGACTCCTATTCCGCCGCGGAATTCTTTGCCGCCGCCCTGCAGGAGTATGAGGCCGCCGTGATCATCGGCGAGCAGACCAGCGGCAAGGGCTATTTCCAGAACACCTTCCCTCTGGTGGATGGCTCTGCGGTGGCACTTTCCACCGGAAAGTACTTCACCCCCAAGGGGGTCAGTCTGGAAGGTGTGGGCATCACCCCGGACATCCTGTCCACGGTTGACGAGGACACCTATTGGCAGATTTATTACAATCAGATCCCTCCGGAGGAGGATCCCCAGATTGCCGCCGCTGTTGCGGCACTCAACGGATAAAAGTACCACCCGGCATTTTGGGCGTTGCTCGTAAGACAGTTAAATAGGCAAAAGGCGTGACGAAAGTGGTCACGCCTTTTGCCTTATGTGGATAGCTGCTTTCGAGGCGCAAGGGGAATGCAGTCCCTTGCTCGGAACATAGTGACGCAAAACGCCCTGGACATTCAGGTGTCCGGGGCGTTCCGTCTCACAGAGTACACATATGGGGATTCCCCTGTATAGAAGTGCGCTCTTTATCAGTTTGGAATTTGTCAGGCAGCCGCACTTGCCTCTCCCTTTGGGAGAGGTGCCCCCGTAGGGGGCGGAGAGGGCCCTCTCAGTCACGGCTTAGGCCGTGACAGCTCCCCCATAGGGGGAGCCAAGGCATTTCTGGGAATTCGATAAATTCCAATTTCCTATTTGCTGTTTTAAGCCGATAGCCTAAATTGGAATTTGTTGTTCTACGACCAAAAATCAGATGCTTTTGCAAACAGCAATTTAACCAACCATGCAGGATACCACTCCGAGTTTTTGCTTACAACTAATGCCAACACAAAATATGTAATAATCAGTAACAGAATAAGAGCCATTAAAACAACTGCTATCCTCTGGCTATTGCGATAAGCCTCACGCTCGGATTCAAAAGTAATAATATGTTTACCTATTGAATTGGTCATTGAGCGGATATATCCTGCATTGGATATCCATATGGTGTAAGTATCGCCATCGCATAAAAATGCTGGATTATCAAAGTAACCATTGTAATAATTATAGAAATTAATGATATAGGTTTCACCCGTAGGTGCAGACAGATGCAGTTCATTTTTGCTTGTTTCATAAGCAATGAAACTGGTTTCAACGAGTGTGGTTTCGTTCTCAGAAGAGATATTGTAGCCAGCAAAGACACACAAGAAAAGCACTGCAACCCATGCAATAATGCAAAGAATAAGTCCAAAGAACATCAGCCAGGGTCTATGCGCCATGCCGTTGAAAGGCTCCCAGTCGATATTGAACATTTTTCTCACCTCTTTCTTGTGCGGCAGAATCATCTTTGAATAGTTAAACAAATTCCAGTTTATCGGTCTGCTTAATTATATCATACGGCTTCAATATATGCAAGAAAAGTCCCGGCAGACATTACTGCCGGGACTGAAACTGTTTTATGAGCACCCATCATATGCCGGGCGGTTTTTCTTTCTTAGCTGAACAGGGGCTTCAGAGCCTTGGCAAGCACATCCTTCTGTGCCTCGGCTTCGGCGAGATCCTTGCCCAGAGTGGTGAAATAGGTCTTGATCTTGGGCTCGGTGCCGGAGGGACGAACCACAACTGTTGCGCCGCCTTCCAGACCGTAAATCAGCACATTGGCAGCAGGCAGGCCGGTTTCCTCAGGCTTCTGATAGTCGGTGACAGAGACCACCTTGTAGCCGCCGATTTCGGCAGGGGGTGTCTGGCGCAGGGAGTCCATAATGCCGGTCATCTTGTCCATGCCGGACAGGCCGGGGAACTCGAAGGAATCCACCTTGTTCAGGTAGCGGCCGTACTTGGCGTAGATGGCTTCCAGCCGCTCCTTAATGGAGGAGCCGATGGAACGGTAGTAGGCGGCCATTTCGCAGATCAGCATGGAGCCGATGATGGCATCCTTGTCCCGGACATAGGGGCCTGCCAGATAGCCGTAGCTCTCCTCAAAGCCGAAGATGAAGCGATCCACCTGACCGGCGGCCTCCAGACCGGCGATCTGGTCGCCGATCCACTTGAAGCCGGTGAGCACAGAGCGCATTTCCACGCCGTAGTTTTTGGCAACGGTATCGGCAAGGGGCGTGGAGACGATGGACTTCACAGCCACGGGATTCTCGGGCATGGTACCCTTCTCAATTCTGCCCTGGCAGATGTAATCCAACAGCAGCACACCCACCTCGTTGCCGGAAACCAGCTGATAGGAGCCGTCGGGGCACTTGATGGCAATACCCACCCGGTCGGCATCGGGGTCGGTGGCCAGCATCAGGTCGGCGCCCTCTTTCTTTGCCAGCTCCAGACCCAGCCGCAGAGCCTCAAAAATCTCGGGGTTGGGATAGGGGCAGGTGGGGAAGTTGCCGTCGGGATTCTTCTGCTCGGGGACGATGGTGATATCGTCAATGCCGATGTCATTCAGAACCCGCATGACAGGCACCAGACCGGAGCCGTTCAGGGGGGAGTACACCAGCTTCAGGCCGGCGGTCTTGCACAGGCCGGGGCGGACGGAGCGAGCCTTGATGGCATCGTACAGAGCCTCCTTGCAGTCCTCGCCCACATATTCAATCAGTCCGGCAGCAAGGCCGTCCTCGAAACCCATCATTTTTGCACCGGTGAGAATGTCGGTCTTCTGAATTTCGGAGTAGACAATGGCGGCGGCAGCGTCGGTCATCTGGCAGCCATCGGGGCCATAGGCCTTGTAGCCGTTGTACTTGGCAGGGTTGTGGGAGGCGGTAATCATAATGCCGGCGTTGGCCTGATAATACCGGGTGGCAAAAGACAGAGCGGGGACGGGCATCAGGGCATCATAAATGCGAACCTTAATTCCGTTTGCTGCCAGAACCTGCGCGGCATTCCGGGCGAACACATCGGAATTGATCCGCGAGTCGTAGGAGATGGCCACCAGCTGGTTTCCACCCTGGGTCTTCACCCAGTTGGCCAGACCCTGAGTAGCCTGACGGACGACATAGATGTTCATGCGGTTGGAGCCTGCACCCAGCACGCCCCGCAGACCGGCGGTGCCAAACTTCAGAGCTACGGCGAACCGATCCTTGATTTCCTCGTCCTGACCTTCAATGGCCTTCAGCTCGGAAACCAACGCAGGGTCTTCCAGTTCAGCATCCAGCCAGCGTTTATAATCTTCTGTGTACATGGGAATCACCTGTCTTTCCAAAATATGTGGGGTTTGCACATTTCTACCAAAGTAATAATAAACCATTTGCTGGGAATTGTCAATGTTGTATTATTTGCCAAAACGATAAATCCCCCCTCCGGCGGCAGGCCGAAGGGAGGGGAAAAGTATCAATCCATCATGGCAAGAATCTGATCCTTGGGTCTTGCGCCCACGGATTTGTTGACGATCTGACCATTTTTCATGACGAATAAAGAGGGAATGCTGAACACTCGGAACTGCTTGGCAAGAGCCATTTCCTCGTCCACATTCACCTTGCAGACCTTGTATTCTGGGTGCTCTGCGGCAAGCTCCTCCAGAATGGGGGTCAGCATCTGGCAGGGGCCGCACCAGGGTGCCCAGAAGTCCAGAAGCACAGGCTTGTCGCTCTCCACCACTTCGGCCTGATAGTTGGCGCTGGTAATATGCAGTACAGACATAATCATTCTCCTTTTATCCGGGGATAGCGTATTTGGTTTCCGGCATTAGGATACCCGAAACCCGGCATTTTTTACTGAACAGGCTCAAAATCCGCTGCGCCGTGCTTGCACAGGGGGCAGACAATGTCATCGGGCAGGGTATCTCCCTCATAGACCCATCCGCAGACCTTGCAGACAAAGCCCTTCTTGCCCTCGGTTTCCGGCTTGGGCTTCACATGATCCAGGTAGTAGGTGTAGGTCATGGTTTCCACATCGTTGATGACACGGGCCTCGGTGACGGTGCAGATGAACATTCCGTGGGTATCCAGATCCACATACTGCTCCACCTGCAGGCTGAGGAAGGCGTTGATGTAGCGATCCAGAAATACCAGTCCGTTGTCGCTGAGCAGGGGGGATTCTCCGGCAAATTTGTCCACATTCCGTCCGCTCTGGAATCCGAACTTCTCAAAGACGGAGAAGGGAGCCTCGGTGGACAGGCAGTTGAGGTTCATCTTCCCGGTCTTGCGGATCACCTCATGGGAATAGTTGGCCTTGTTGATGGTGACAGCAACCCGGTTGGGGGTGTTGGTCACCTGAGTGACGGCGTTGACAATCAGGCCGTTGTGATGCTTGCCATCGTTGGAGGTGATGACATACAGGCCGTAGCCGATGTGGAACAGGGCAGTCAGATCCTGCTTGTCGGCGGTTTCATCCTGCTGGGCAAGGTATTCCCGGCACAGCTCGGAAGCCAGATCCTCCACAGCCTGGGTGCTTGTCGCATCCAGCGCGGAGCGGATGGAGACACTGTGCTCGGCGAAGGTGAGATTTTTGCTGTTTTCCAGCATCTTGCGCATGACCTTGTTGGCCTGGGGAGCCCAGCTGCCGTTTTCCATAAAGGCAACGGTGCGGTTCTGGAAGTTCCGTTCCGTCAGATGATCGATAAAGGTGCGCATACAGGGGAAGATGTCGGCGTTGTAGGTGGTGGTGGCCAGCACCAGCTTGCTGTAGCGGAAGGCATCCTCCACAGCCTCAGCCATATCATCCCGAGCCAGATCTGTGACGGATACCTTGGGGCAGCCCTTTTCCCGGAGCTTCTGAGCCAGCAGCTCCACAGCCTTTTTGGTGTTGCCGTAGACGGAGCTGTAGGCAATGACGATGCCCTCTTCCTCGGGGGTGTAGCCGGACCAGGTCTTGTACAGGTTCAGATAGTATCCCAGATTTTCGTTCAGTACGGGGCCATGGAGGGGGCAGATGGTGCGGATATCCAGCGTGGCGGCCTTTTTCAGAAGCGCGGAAACCTGCGGGCCGTACTTGCCCACGATGCCAAAGTAGTACCGCCGAGCCTCACAGGCCCAGTTCTCCTCCACATCCAGCGCACCGAACTTGCCGAAGCCATCGGCAGAGAACAGCACCTTGTCCGCAGAATCGTAAGTCACAATGACCTCAGGCCAGTGCACCATGGGGGCGGTGACAAAGGTGAGGGTGTGCTTACCCAGCTCAAGAGTGCTCTTTTCCCCCACCACCATGCGGCGGTCGGCAAAGTCATTGCCGAAGAACTGCCCCATCATGGTGAAGGCCTTGGCAGAAGCCACCACGGTGGCGTTGGGATAGGCATTCAGAAAGTTTACGATGTTTGCAGAGTGATCCGGCTCCATGTGCTGAACCACCAGATAGTCCGGCTGACGGCCAGCCAGCACCGCCTGAACATTGCCCAGCCAAAGGCTTGCGAACCGGGCATCCACGGTGTCCATGACGGCGATTTTGTCGTCCAGAATCACATAGGAGTTGTAGGCCATGCCGTTGGGGACATCATATTGACCTTCAAACAGGTCAATTTCATGGTCATTGACACCCACATAGCGGATGTCGTCGGAAATGTACATGGGAAATTCCTCCTTTTTATGTTTGGGTTAGCCCAGATAGTGATGCATTAGCAGCATCAGGCAGAAGCCTCCCAGCAGGGAAAAGGTGGAGCCTCTTTCGCAGCCGTGGGCATGGGTCTCGGGGATCATCTCATCGCTGATGACATACAGCATGGTGCCCCCGGCAAAGGCCAGGGCAAAGGGCAGCACGGCGGTGGAGATGCTCACAGCGAAGTAGCCCAGCAGGGTGCCTGCCACCTCCACCACGCCGGTGAGCATGGCGGCCACAAAGGTGCGGCCCCGGCTCATACCGGCGGCCAGCATGGGGGCGATGATCACCATACCCTCGGGAATGTTCTGCAGGGCGATGCCTGCGGCGATGGTGAGAGCCTCCCCGGTATTCTCCGTTCCGAAGCCCACACCGGCGGCGATGCCCTCCGGCAGATTGTGGATGGCGATGGCCATGACAAACAGCAGCACCTTGTCCAGAGCCTGAGAACCGTTGGGGTGGCTCTCCTGATCCACACCGGAGAGCCGATGCAGATGGGGAACAACCTTGTCCAGCAGGGTCAGGCAGTATGCGCCGCAGAAAATTCCGGCCACGGTGACGAACAGACCGCCCTTACCGCCGTACTCCAGAGAGGGAAGAATCAGGCCAATGATGGCGGCAGCCAGCATCACCCCTGCGGCGAAGGCCAGAACGATGTCGCTGAAGGTGTGGGAGATTTTTTTAAAGGCAAAGCCTAAGATGGCACCGATGACGGTGGCGCCTCCCACACCCAGAGCGGTGAGGAAAACCATTTGCATGGGGAATTATGCCCTCCAAAGACCGTGGAGGTTGCAGTAAGCGTAGACAGCCTCCACCTCGTCACCCTCGCACAGAGCGAAGCGGACAACGGGCTCCTGACCGGGGGCGAGAATCTTGCGCTGGTTGCCCTGCTTGGTCTGCAGGGAGACCCACTCGATGAGATGCTCGGCAGTCATGGGGTGATCCACAGCACCGACGCGGACGGTGACGATATTGCCCTCCACCTGATAGACGGGAATGTGCTTTTCCTGGGAAGCCTCGGTGGTGCCGGGGATGATCTCGGTCATCTTCTGACCGCAGCACATAACGGGAACGCCCACATCCTTAACCTTTGCGATGATATTGCCGCAGTGAGAGCAAATGTAGAATTTCTGTTCCATAATAAAATACCTCCAAAAAATATGGGATGAATCCCTTTGAAGAAATTATAGCACGCCCACACCCATGTGGCAACCGAAAAATGAAAAAAAGGGCATCGGGTCGAACCGATGCCCTTTGGGGTCAAGCCAAAATGGGAAGCAGGTTGAAAAGATACCCTACCAGAAGAATTCCCGTGATGCACACTGCCACGAATACCCCCAACAGCCGGGGCTTGATTGCCTTGCGCAGCATCACCATGGAGGGCAGGCTCAGGGTGGTCACCGCCATCATGAAGCTGAGGATGGTGCCCAGCTGGGCTCCTTTGGCCAGCAGCGCCTCGGCAACGGGAACGGTGCCGAAAATGTCGGCGTACATGGGAACACCCACCAGTACAGCCAGCACCACGCCAAAGGGATTCCGGGAGCCGAGAATGCTCTCCACCCATTTCTGGGGAATCCAGTTGTGGATCAGCGCACCGATGGCAACACCCACCAAAATGTAGGGGAAAACCTTTTTCAGGGTGGACAGTACCTGCTCCTTTGCGTAGGTTACCCGATCCCGGAAGGTGAGGGAGGGGGATTCCAGATCCACCCGGGGAGCCATGCGGATGAATTCCTCCACTTCATTTTCCATGTGGAGCTTTTCTATGACGGTTCCTCCCAGCACAGCCACCGCCAGCCCCAGCAGCACATAGACAATGGCAATTTTACCGCCGAAAATGCCGGTGAGCAGCATCAGGCTCCCCAGATCCACCATGGGGGAGGAGATCAGAAAGGAAAAGGTCACCCCCAGTGGCAGCCCGGCGCTGGTAAAGCCCATGAACAAGGGGATGGAGGAACAGGAGCAGAAGGGAGTCACGGTTCCCAGCAGGGCGGCCATGAGATTGGCACCCAGCCCGTGAAACCGACCCAGAATCTTTTTGCTCCGCTCCGGGGGAAAATAGCTCTGGATATAGGAGATGACAAAAATCAGGATCACCAGCAGTGCGGTGACTTTGATCACATCGTAGAGAAAGAAGTGGATACTGCCGCCGATATGGGAGGAAGTATCCAGCCCAAGGGCAGAAAGAAGATTCCCCATCAGGCTGTGCAGCCATTTCATCCCCAGAACCTGATCCTGAAAAAAGAACCAGATGGTTTTCATGGGTTAGCCCTCCAGAAGCTTGCGGATCTCGTCCACCTTGGCGATTCTGCCGGCAATTGCCAGCTTGCCGTCGATCATCAGGGCAGGGGAGCTCATGACCCCCAGACGGACGATGTCCAGCAGATCCTCCACCCGTTGGATGTTGGCCTCCACACCGGCGGCCTTCACGGCCTCCAGGGTGTTTTCATACAGCTTGCCGCATTTTTCGCAGCCGGTTCCAATGACTTTGATTTCCATGGCAGCCTCCTTAGTTTTTCAGCTTCATCTGGGTGTCCACATTGGCCTTCCAGGCATCCAGAATGGTCTTGATGACGGCAGGGCCAACCTTGGAGATAAACACCAGCTGAGATTTTTCAAAGCTCTCCGAGGGCTTGTAGTCGATGAGAGCGCCCACCACATCCACCTGATTCCAGCCACAGCCTTCCAGCTTGCAGAAGCCCTTGACCCGGTGCAGCTGGGGAGCCACAGCCTGCAAAAAGGCGGTGAGCTGCTCCTGCTTTACAGTGCCGTCGTATTCCAGAAATACGGACTTGGGCTTGTTTTCGGAGGAGTTGGTGGTTTCCTCGCACTCGGCCCAGCGGTAGATCATCAGATCCTTTTTCAGGAAGCTGTAGTCCATTTCCCCCATGGCAGAATGGAGAATTTCGCAGACAGGGTTGATTTCTCTGACCTTTTCTTCCACTGCTGCCAGCTGGGCGGCGTCAGCCAGATCGGTTTTGGTAATGACAGCCAGATTGCAGTGCTTCAGCTGACGGAAGGCGGTTTCCTCGTCCTTCACCTGCTCCAGGAAGTTGACGGCATCCACAAAGCAGATGACACCCCGGAAGTCATATTCCTTGCCGGAAACCACCTTGGTGGCCTCCAGAATCTCCTCCACATTGGAGGGGTCGCCCCAGCCGGAGCTCTCTACAAACAGATAGTCAAAGTTGTGTTGGGTCATGTCGCTGAGGGCGTTGACGAAGTTCAGCTTCTGGCAGGTGCAGAAGATGGAGCCCCGGTTGATCTCCACCATCTGGATATCGTCGTTGCGCAGGATGGTGCCGTCGATGCCCAGCTTGCCAAATTCGTTCTGGATGATGCCGATGCGCTGTCCCTGCAAAACCTGCATCAGCTTCAGAAGGACGGTGGTTTTTCCGGAACCCAGAAATCCGGTGAGAACATACAGCTTGGTGTCAATTTTTTCCATAATCCATACTCCTTTATATATGCGGCTCAGATCTGAGTGGCATTTATTTTTTCGGTGCTTTGCCGGGATTGGCATCCCAATAGTCCTTCATCACACAGGCGATGTCCCGGCTGCAGCATTTGCCGCTGGGGTTTTTCTCGGCACACTGGCAGCTGGTGCAGGCGCCGGTCATGCGCTTGATGTCGGAGAGGGTTTTTGCTCCCTGCTCCAGAGCAGCGATGATCTCGCCCTTTGTCACATGGTCGCAGTAGCAAATCAGCTGGTCGTTGGTATGGCTATCCATTTTTTTCTCCTTCCTCATTGCAGGTGCATTCCACCAGCCCGGCGTAGGGGTCGGGGAGCATCAGCTTTCCCACGGTTTTATACACCTGATTCAGTTTTTCCGGGTTCAGACGGTAGTGAATCCACTTTCCCACCTTTGTAGAAGACACCAGCCCGGTGTCAATCAGCAGCTTCATATCGTGGGACAGGGTGGGCTGGCTGATGGAGAAGGCCTCCAGAATTTTGCAGGCGCAAAGCTCCCCGTTGGACAGCATATCCAGAATCTGAAGCCGCTTGGGATCTGACAGCGCCTTGAAGATCTTCGCATAGGCTGCGTAATCCATATCCATGCGATCCCTCCTTACATTGAAAATCTTCTATGTTTTTACTATACATCACAGATAGAAAAATGTCAATCTGTTTTTGCCGGTTCCAGACTTTTTGACTTTATTCGGCAGATTGCAATGGGCTTCCCTTTGTGATATAATAAAAAACCAGAAAGAAAAACAGAAGGAAGGGAATGCCATGACAACCATACGCATCCAGAAACCCAATATGAATTCCCCCGGGCTGATGAAACTGATCGTCCTGATTGCGCTGTTTGTGCTGATTCTTGTCAGCATCGTGGTGATTCGCTGCATCCCCGGAAAGGAAAGCGGGTTTTCCGACAGTGTTGCCGGCCAGATCACGCAGGAAATGGCAGATAACCGGATTGTACTGTCCCAGAAGCCCGGCCGCCGTACGGTGGTGGATTTCAAGGAGCCGATTCTTCTCACCCACGGCAAGAATTCCAGACTCATTGTCCATACCGCCCATTTGACAGAAACCATCTCCATCGCCAGCGAGGGCCTGTGGGGCTGGGAGTGGATGTCGGCTTATCAGGATATTGTCTTCGAGGGAGACGCCCAGTATACCGTTGACCTGAGCCAGCTTTCCGATGGGGATTTTGTGGTGAATAACGAGTTGAAGACCCTGACGGTGAGAATTCCCTATGCGGTTCTGTCTCCCATCAACATCCCGGCTGACCAGATCAAGTTCCACGATGTGAAAAAGGGCTGGGCAGGGCCGAAGGACATCAAACTGACAGCCCAGGAGAATGCCCAGCTGGAAATGCAGGTCAATAACCAGATGAAGGCAAAGCTGATCGATGACAATATCATTGCCGTTGCAAATGAGAATGCAAAAACCGTGGTAGCAGAGCTTCTTTCCGCTACCGTTCAATCTGTCGACCCGGAATTTACCGTGGTGGTTGTACAATAAGGGGGGAGCATCGCATGACAAAGTATTTCCGCATGGCTGCGGTTTTCGTCCTTGCCCTCACCATCATCCTTTCCTGCACGGTGGTGGGCAATAAGCTGACGGATCCGGCCACCTATTCCCACACCATCGAGGTGCTGGATCAGAACCGTTCCACCGTTCTGGGACTGTCGGCGGCCTCCGCGGCTGCCTCCGCTGCGGTTTCCGCGCTGCCCTCGGACATCTGTTCCCCTCTGGCAGAGCAGCTTTCGGAGTTTACCACCTGGTTTCTGCTGATTCTCAGCGTGGTCTATCTGGAAAAATATCTGCTCACGATTCTGGGCGCTGCCGCCTGCTATCTGCTGATTCCTGTGGGCTGCGGCGCATTGCTGACCAACTGCTTTTTCCCCGCGCGGACACTACAGAGCATCGGAACCAAGCTGGTCGCTCTCAGCGCCGCTCTGGTGCTGGTGATTCCCACCAGTGTTTGGGTCAGTGATCAGATCAATGCCATCTATGCCAAATCCATTGATATCACCGTTCAGTCAGCCAGCGCCGTCACCGATAACCTCATCGGCCAGGTGCCTGACAAGGACGGGGAAAACACCAGTGTCATCGACGAGGCAAAAGCCATTCTGGACGATCTGTCCGGCTCCGTTGCCGGGGTAATCGACCAGTTCAAGAATGTGATAAACCGGTTTGTGGAGGCAACCGCGGTGATGATTGTCACCACCTGTCTGGTTCCGGTTCTGGTGATTCTCTTTTTTGGCTGGGTCATCAAGACGCTGCTTCATGTGCCGTTGTCAATCCCGGCAAGCCTGCCAAAGCCCATCAAGAAGCGCCATCCTCAGGATGCGGAAAAGGTATAATGAAAGACCGTCTGAATTCCCAAAAGAATTCAGACGGTCTTGGTTTTTAATGCCGCCCGTTGCTTGCCGCCTGATACATTTTGCATGCATTGGCGTAAGCTTGGCGTGATATGGTATTATTAAGGGCTTTGAACCAGAAGAATCCGCAATTTTTTAGTACATCTTCGCACCAGCGGGAATGTGATTATCCAGCATCAGCAGGTGCAGCTTTTCCTCGCCGTCTTCGTGGTGGACGGCGGAGATCAGCATACCGCAGGACTCGATGCCCATCATGGGTCTGGGGGGCAGGTTGGTGATGGCAAGCAGGGTCTTGCCCACCAGCTCTTCCGGCTCATAATAGGCGTGAATGCCGCTCAAAATGGTGCGTTCCACGCCGGTTCCGTCGTCCAGAGTGAACTTCAGGAGCTTCTTGGACTTCTTCACGGCTTCGCAGGCCAGCACCTTCACTGCCCGGAAATCGGACTTGGAGAAGGTTTCGAAGTCCACGAAATCCTGGAACAGAGGCTCAATCTCCACCTTGGAGAAGTCAATCTTTTCTTCCTTTGCAGCAGGAGCGGAAACGGGAGTTTTTTCAACTTTTTCCTCAGCTTTCTCAGCCTTGGGTATATCCGTGGGCTTCATCGTCGGGATTAGCATGGAAAAACCCACATAACCCTACATTGTACTACATAATCCTTTGCCATATTACTATCCAAACATTTACGCCACATAACCCTACACACCTCTACACACATCGTGTTTTGGTTGGCGTAAAGTACAGTTTACAAGGGACTACACAGGGTAGGTATCTGACGGGAGGGGTGC